>JBNKHV010000018.1:0-137629 GCA_050290545.1 Polyangiaceae bacterium
AACTGACATGGAATTATCTCCGCGTGAGAAAGACAAGCTGATGATCTTCGTGGCGGCCCAGCTCGCCCAGCAACGCAAGGCACGAGGACTGAAGCTGAATTACCCGGAAGCCGTGGCCTACATCACGGCAGAAGTGCTGGAGGGCGCCCGCGACGGCAGGAGTGTCGCCGAACTGATGAGCGCCGGCGCAGAGCTATTGACGGTGGAAGACGTGATGCCCGGCATCCGCGAGTTGCTCCCCGAGGTTCAGGTGGAAGCGACCTTCCCTGATGGCACCAAGCTGGTGACCGTGCACGACCCCATCCGCGGGCCAGCCTCGGCGGAGGTTCCTGGCGCGGTCGAGACTCAGAGCGGCGACATCGAGCTCAATGTCGGACGTCAGACGATCACGGTCGAAGTCAGCAATACGGGGGATCGACCGATCCAGGTCGGCTCCCACTACCACTTCTACGAGACCAACGAAGCACTACACTTCGACCGTGAAGCGACGAAGGGCTTCCGCCTCGACATTCCAGCTGGAACCGCAGTTCGCTTCGAGCCCGGACAAGAGCGCGAGGTGCAGCTGGTGCAGTACGGCGGCGGCCGCACGGTTTACGGCTTCAACGCCAAAGTAATGGGCCCCCTGGACGGGAAAGGTTGAAGAGCATGAGCACGATCAGTCGAAAAGCGTACGCAGAGATGTACGGCCCCACCGTGGGCGACAGAGTGCGGCTGGGCGACAGCGCGTTGTGGATCAGCGTCGAAGACGACAAGACCATCTACGGCGAAGAGGTCAAGTTCGGCGGTGGCAAGGTGATCCGTGACGGCATGGGTCAAAGCCAACGCACGAACGCCGAAGCGATGGACACCGTCATCACCAACGCCCTCATCGTCGATCATTGGGGCGTCGTCAAAGCGGACATCGGAATCAAGCAGGGACGCATTGCGGCCATTGGCAAAGCTGGTAACCCCGACGTGCAACCTGGCGTCGACATCGTGATCGGCCCTGGGACGGAGATCATCGCGGGTGAAGGGCAAATCGCCACCGCTGGCGCCATCGACGCCCACATTCACTTCATCTGCCCACAACAGATCGACGATGCCCTGATGAGTGGCGTCACGACGATGATTGGCGGAGGTACCGGTCCGGCGGCGGGCACCAACGCGACCACGTGCACGCCGGGGCCGTGGCACATCATGCAGATGCTACGAGCTGCTGACGCGCTGCCGATGAACCTCGGCTATCTCGGCAAAGGCAACTCGAGCTTGCCTGAGGCACTCGAAGAGCAAGTAGCGGCCGGCGTACTCGGCCTCAAGCTCCACGAGGACTGGGGCACGACGCCCGCGGCCATCGACAACTGCCTGAACGTTGCCGAGAAGCACGACATCCAGGTCGCCATCCACACCGACACCCTGAACGAAAGCGGCTTCGTCGAGCACACGCTTGCGGCCTTCAAGGGTCGTTCGATCCACGCGTACCACACCGAGGGGGCTGGCGGCGGGCACGCGCCGGACATCATTCGCGCCTGCGGCACGTCGGAAGTCCTGCCCTCCTCCACGAACCCAACGCGCCCCTATACGGTCAACACCGTGGATGAACACCTCGACATGTTGATGGTCTGTCATCATCTCGACCCCGCCATCGCCGAAGACGTCGCATTCGCCGAGTCTCGTATCCGCAAAGAGACGATCGCCGCCGAAGACATCCTGCACGACATGGGCGCGTTCAGCATGATCGCCTCGGATTCGCAAGCGATGGGGCGCGTCGGCGAAGTCGTGTGTCGCACCTGGCAGACGGCGCACAAGATGAAGGTGCAGCGCGGGTCCCTGGAGAGTGACCCCGCCGAGCACGACAATTTCCGCGTCAAGCGCTACATCGCCAAGTACACCATCAATCCTGCGCTCACCCACGGGATCGCGAAGGAGGTCGGCTCCTTGGAGGTCGGCAAGCTGGCGGACATCGTGTTGTGGAAACCTGCGTTCTTCGGCAGCAAACCCTCGATGATCATCAAAGGAGGCGCGATCGCGGCTGCGCCGATGGGCGACCCCAATGCGTCCATTCCCACTCCGCAGCCAGTGCACTACCGACCGATGTTCGGCGCATTGGGTGGAGCTCTGACGGATACCAGTGTCAGCTTCGTGTCGAGGGCAGCTCTCGCGGCTGGCATCACCGAGCGCTACGGGCTTTCCAAACGCGCCTGCGCCGTAGAGGGCGTACGCCAGATCAAGAAGGCCGACATGGTTCACAACAGCCTGCAGCCGGACATCAGCGTCGACCCGCAAACCTACGAGGTACGAGCTGATGGTCAGCTGCTCACTTGCGAACCAGCCACCGAGCTACCGATGGCACAACGCTTCTTCCTGTTCTGACTTCTGAGCCCTTTGCCATGCACCACATCGACCAACGCTACTCGGGGGACGCCGCGCCAACACTGACGTTGACGCTGCCTTTCGACAAGCGCCAGAAGAGCCGTTTCCGGGATCGTTTGGACGACGGCAGCGAGGTCACGGTGACACTCGAGCGCGGCAGCTCGCTG
The DNA here is from genome assembly GCA_050290545.1 of Polyangiaceae bacterium. GTDB lineage: Bacteria > Myxococcota_A > Polyangia > Polyangiales > Polyangiaceae > SZUA-265. The sequence goes on from JBNKHV010000018.1 coordinate 2,517, forward strand.
CTCGAAGGGGACTTGTTGCAAACCACGGAGGGGTGCGTCGTTCGTGTAGTCGCTGCGGAGGAGTCACTGTCCGTTGCGCGCTCGACGGACGCGTTGACGCTGTGCCGCGCAGCATACCACCTGGGCAATCGTCACATGCCCCTGCAGATCACCCCCACGGAGCTGTGCTACCAACACGACCACGTTCTCGACGAAATGGTGCGCCATCTGGGTTTACAAGTAACGACCGAGCAGCGTCCATTCGAACCGGAGCCGGGAGCCTACGGCAGCGGACACGCGCACGTCGGTGGCGGACACGGCCATGGCAAGGGGCACATCCACCACCACCACGGCCAGAGCGGCCCTCACGGCGGGCAGGACGAAAGCGCGCCGCATGGCGACGGTGCTCATGGACACGATTGACGCAGCCGCTGACGGAGCGTCGCCCACGGCGACGCTCCGTCTCCTGCAGCTGAACAGCCAAGCCTTGCCAATTGGCGCCTTCGCCTATTCGCAGGGATTGGAGCAGGCCGTCGAACAGGGCTGGGTTGAGGATCCCGAAAGCCTGGAGGACTGGCTTCGGGGCGCCCTCGACAATACGTTCGGCAGGACGGATCTCCCCCTCGTAGCTCGCGCGATGTGCATGTGGCAGGCGGCCTCTCGAACGGACTCGGATGTTGATGCCCTCGGTGCTCTCGTGATGGCGCTCCGAGAAACCAAAGAGCTGCGCGAAGAGGAGCGTCATCTCGGCAGCGCTTTGGCGCGTGTCCTGAGCCGCTTGGGGCTGAGCGAAGCGACCCGTTTCATCGGTCACGAACGAGCGAGCTACCTCGTGATGTACGGCCTTGCCGCTGAGCACTGGCAGGTTCCGACCGAGCAAGCGCTCTCGGGTTTCGCATTTTCGTGGCTGGAGAACCAGCTGGCCGCGGCCAGTCGGCTCATCAAGCTGGGGCAGCTCGACGCGCAGAGCATGCTCTCCACTTTGATGGCCGAGCTCCCCTTGCTGGTACGGCGCGCGTGCACGATGAAGGACGTCGACATCGGCCAGACCTTGCCGGCCCTGGCCATGGCCAGCAGCTGGCACGAAGAGCAGTACAGCCGGCTCTTCAGATCCTGACCGAACGGCAAGAGCCCAAGCACCAACCAGGAGAAGATCAGTGAGTTCGAAGCAAGCATTGCGAGTAGGAGTCGGCGGCCCCGTTGGGTCCGGCAAAACGGCGTTGGTGGATGCGCTGTGCAAACATCTGCGCGACAACTACGAAATCGCCGTGATCACCAATGACATCTACACGCGAGAAGACGCGCAGTTTCTGATGCGCAGCGGGGCGCTACCCGACGAACGCATCGTGGGCGTGGAAACGGGCGGCTGCCCTCACACTGCCATCCGTGAAGATGCGTCGATCAATCTCGAAGCCATCGACCAACTGAGCAAACGCCTGCCAGGTTTGGAGCTCATCATCGTCGAAAGCGGCGGGGACAACCTGAGCGCGACCTTCAGCCCCGAGCTGTCGGATCTGACGATCTACGTGATCGACGTCGCCGCTGGCGACAAGATCCCTCGCAAGGGGGGACCGGGCATCACCAAGAGTGACCTACTCGTGATCAACAAGATCGATTTGGCGCCCCACGTGGGTGCTTCCTTGGAGGTGATGGACCGCGATGCGCGCAAGATGCGCGGCGACAAACCCTTCGTATTCACGAACATGAAGACCAAAGAAGGACTGTCGACGATCGCAGACTTCATCATCCGAGAAGGCGTGTTGCCGCGACGTTCGAGTTGAGAGCTTCTGTTCGGGGTAGCGTTCGAGGTGAAGCAGTCGACTCACTTCCAACGTTCACCGCCGGGCCAACACCGTGCGCAGACGTCGCCGAAGCTGCTTCGCCTCTGGACCAAGCGCTCCTGACGGGTAACGCTCAGCATGGGTGCGCAGGGCGAGCTCTGCCTGCTCGAGTTGTCCTCGACGCAGGGCCAGCCGGGCTTGCTTGATCAGGGTCAATTCGTCTCCCAGCGCCGAGCTCGAGCCCGCAGAAGCGCGAACGGCGGCGCCTGCAGTGGGGGCGTTGGTGCTGGTGGAGATCGTCCTGGTGGAGATCGTCCCGCTGGCGCCTCTCGATGCGGCGCTGGTGCCGCCCATGGCGACCGACACCCCGTGGTCAGCGGCAGGATCCAGCGCCACAGCCGCGGCGCGCGTCGTCGAACGACCCGCGACTGCGCGCCCTTCACTCTGCTCTCCGCGAGCTCGTCTGCCCTGGCTCGAGTCGACCCGGCGCATTTCGTGGCGCGCGCCATCTGGTTCTTCGCGCGCCAGATCCGTCGGCTCGAAGATCCCCGCCGCGTCGCGTGAACTGCTCAACCCATACCGCGACGGCCGGTCCCGACCATCGCTGTTGCCGACGGACACGCCCGCTCGATTTGCCGTCGTCGCCCTGGCGCCTCGCTCAGCTGCAACTGGCGCCTCGACGCGCACCCCATCGCTCAACCGCGGCATCTGGCTTTCGTGCGGTGTCGTCGTGGCCCCAAGGTAGGTCCCGCCCAGCAGCAGCACCGCCCCAACGCCAATCTTGAGCGCAACGGCAGACGAGACCGCGCTCGTCACGGAGCCGGTGATCGACGCCAACCCCCCAATCGTGCTTGCGACGATACCCGTGCCCGCTTTCGCGCCGGCCACCGTTGCCGCCGCACCTGCACCAACCTGCATGCCGAGTGGCGCAACGGCGCCTGCCGACGCGGCACCGGCTGACAACACAGCCGCAGAAGACCCCGCCCCGCCAGCAGCGCCCGCCAAGCCAGTTGCGGAGGACGTCGCACCGCCGACGGCCACTGCTCCGCCTGCACTCACTGCGCCCAGAGCCAACGGCGTGGCTCCAGCACCACCCGCGGCAGCACCACCCGCAGTCAGCGCGCTCGACCCGGCCCCAATGCCCGAACCCGAAGAGGCGTTGTTCACCGCGACCGCGGCCTCCGCCGTACCGACGACAGCCACCGACGCCATACCCAGACTAGCCCGAGTGACCTCCAGCACCCGGCGCCGAACGGTCGCCGGCGCGTGCTCGGCACGACACTCCTCCAAGATCTGGCGTCCGGCAGCTCGATGGTCTCTCGAGAGCCAGTTGGTAGGATCACTCATGGTACGCTCCTGCCAAGCGCAACGCCTCGCGTGCGGATGCGGCCAAGCGCACCCCGCTCTTGTAACAACTCTGGTATCGCGCCAGTGCACGATTGAAGCAGTCCCGCGCCAGACGTAGGCGAGATGCGACTGTGCCGCGCGGGATGTTCAGCGTATGCGCGATGTCGTGAGTGCTCAGCCCTTCGAGCTCGAACATCACGAATACGAGACGCTGCTCCCATGGCATGCCCCCGAGCAGATTCTCCAAGATGCCGCGTGCCCTGCGCTGTTCGCACAGCTCTTCGACACCAGGTTCGGCACTGGGCAACTCCGGATCGAGAGGCAGCGTCGAATCCCTGGCAGCTCGACGCCGCATCTCCGAGGCCACTCGCACCACGACTGAAAAAATGAAGCTGCGTTCTTTGCCGGGTTCGATTTGGGGCGCCTTGCGGGCAACCACCCACCACACCTTTTGGCAGCCATCATCACAATCGGCAGCCGAGATCCCGAGGGAGCGCAGCGAACGCCACACGAAGTCGAGGTACTCCTCCACCCAAGCCTCCACGCGCGCGTTCAGCGCGACGCGTTCCTGACGGGTGAGGTCGAACGCTGCTTCCACATCCCCGCAATGTGCAGACTCGCTTTTAGAGATCACAAAACCACCCCCAACCACGTGGCCCCCAGGCCTATCGTCAATCCGGCGCGCTGCCGATGCAGTACCTCGTTGCTCGAACTGATGACCACGGTTTCGACCGGCAATTGCAGACCCAACTGGGCGTCCAACAGCCATGAGCCCAAAGCCTGTTCGCCCCGCAGTACCAGCTCTGAGAACATGAGTGTTTGTGGCGCAAATCCGTCGCCATCGCCAGATGGAAGGTAGCGCCCAACGTGGAACGCTGCGGCGAATCCCATGCGGCCGTGCGGGGGCAGCAGGAATGTTCCAGGCGTGAGGAACACGCTGGTCGCCCACCACCCCGAACGCCAGTTGGCGGTCCCGCCATCGACTCGAGACTCCCTCGCGACGCTGGGGCTGAGCGTGAACGCGGCTCCCACAGGTCCCGATCCCCAGCCGGAGCGCACGGAGCGCAAGAGCAAAGAGACGCTGACGCCCGCACTCGGCTCCGGATCAACGCCCAGACGCAGCGCGCCACCGAGCCCAAAGCCGAGCATCCAAGCACCCGACAAGTCTGGACCTTCTGGCTCGGCAGGGGATGGTGCTTCAGGCAGGTACTCGAGATCCGACTCGGGGCTCCGTGGACCAACACCCGACGACGATGACGAACGCGGCGCTGTTGCACCAAGCTCACCCGCGACGACCGGTGCCTCGCTTTCCAGTTGCAGGCCGAGGCTGACCGCCAACGCGGACAGCAGATCGGTGCAGCTGCCACTCGTCAGACGCCGCTCCCACGCCCCATCCCCCACGCCGTAGCGCAAGCGCCCATCGTATTCGAAACCCGGGTCCTCAGCAGAACCGGCATCCCCTGGGGACGAGTCCAGCACACGCCGTTCGACTCGAACGTTCAGGCTGCGTTTCGGGCGCTGCGGCACGCCTTGGTCGCGAAGCTCAGCCCGAAACCACTCCCCATCGGGACACCCGTCGGCAACCTGGTAGTCGAGCACTTGCGGCGGCTCTGCTCGCGCCAGGCCGCCGACTGACGAGATCAGTCCGAGCAACCGCGATCCGATGATTCCTGCCCGCCGCACCAGGAGGCATCTATATCACACGGGGCATCGCGGCCAGCATCCAGCGATACCGTCATCAGTGATCATTTGGCGCCACAACGGCTGGAGCGCCTATTTCTGATCTCCCGCTCAGTTGCTACTCATTGCTGCGGTGAATCGAGGGGGCGACTAGCCCCGGCAGCAATCGACCAAGGGCATCATCAGGGTGAGATTAGTCTGGGGAATATCGGGGCATTGCACGTGCCTCGCGGCGCCACTTTGGCTGCTGGCCGTTGCATGCAGCAGCGGCCATGCCGACGTCGACAGTCTTCGCAGCGAAGTCGTTCAATCCGAACCATTGCGACAGATCGCCAACGCCGCATCGAGCTCGAACGAGGTGCAAGACGATGCACAATCGGTCAGTGCCAAACGCGCCGCAGCTCGCGGAGCGGCGACGAAAGAAGCATTCGGACATCCGGAATCACTCGCCATGCCCCCGGCGCTCACCACGGAGGCCACGACGGAGACGACAGCATCGAAGGATGCGGGACTGAACGGTAACGAGCGAGTGGACCGGCCCGAAGATGCCGGACCACACTTCGTCAGCAATCTCCAGCAGCTCTAAATGGGCGAGCACGATTGTCGGGCATCGAATGAGAGTTCGCGAATCGCGTTCGCTCATCTACGTCGAGGCCGTCCAGTGGCAGCCGACTCGCTTGCCGCTGCCGTTGCGGCCCCAGAGACCGACCGGTACACTCGCGACCAGCATGCGGTTCCGACTACTCATCGGCTGTCTTGCCGTCGCCGGCTCACTGTCGGCAGCACAAGACGACGAAGCCCCACGAAGAGATGACGCGACACCCGGTGCCGAGCCCGCTCCATCGAGCAAGACCGAAGCCCCCAATCGAGCCGAAAACGGCGATCGAACGGACGACACGGCCCCTGACGACGCCGAGAAAAACGCCCCAAAGAAAGAGTTACCTGCGGCTCCCGGCGACTTGAGCGACGCCGAAAAAGCGATGCTCGTGGGGATCCTGGCCAAAGCCGGCGCCGAGGATGCGCGTTTGCGAGTCGTCGAACGGACCGCAACGCGGCAAACTCGAGTCATGTACGCGCTCGCCAAAGAAGACCTGGAGCGCGCCCTCGCCATGTACTGCCCGGCAGGTGACGCCGTGCTCGAACGCTTCGACCCCAAACAGGACGAAGCGACCAACCTCAGGCGTATGGAAGCCGAGCTACTCGAGCAGTTGCCGCGTGCACGCGAGCTCGGGTGTCTGAATCACATCAAGAACGACGATGTCGTGGTCGTCGACGTCGCCGCGGACGCCGTCGCAGAATCACGGTATCCAGACTTGGTGGCTGCGGCCCAAGCAGCAGTCAGTGCAGGCAAGCTCGAACGATTCTTGTTTCCGCCCTCGCATCCTGGTGCTTTCCACTTCGAAATCCCGCGCCACGAGCGCGAGCCGAAAGAGCAGAAGAACACCAAGCCAAAGAACGCCGAGCAGAAGCCCTCCCATCAGTAGTGGGGTGGCTTCTGGTCCTTTTCGGGATCGCCCTCGATGCCCATGCCCTTGAGTTGGGTCGTCACTCGGGAGAGCTGCGCTTCCAGTCGATCGATGACGAGCTGCTGCTTGTAGATGACCTCGTGGAGTTCCGCGAGCTCCTTGTCGTGGTAGGCCAGTTTCGTTTCCAACAGCTCGAAGCGTCGTTCCATCGTGCTCTCCTCATTCCGCCGCGGGCGCTAGCTGCTGGGTCGATTTGGGGCTTCGCAGCACTCGCGTCTTTCCGTTTGCGATCTCCAACGCCATCACCTGCTGACCGCCGTAGTACGAGGACATCCCCACGTCGATGCGCCACACTCGACCGTCACACGCGGACGTCACACCGTCGTGTTGCACCGTGTGCCCGACGACCAGTCGACGTGCACCGACGGCAGCGAGCACCCTGCCGAGCTCCGTGCAGGCTTTCGAACTCGGACGGGGCATGGAGTAGTCGCGACTCCACACGGGGCTACGTTCGTCGCGCAAGAAAGGCGGCTCCTTACCCGTCCCCGACAGCCACGCCGACACCTCACGGTTGATGCGATCGATTCCGTACTTCACGTGTGACAGATGAACGCCTCCGTGGGCGAACAACGAGTCACCCACCAGAGCGACGATCGGTCGCTGTGCCAATAACTTCGCGTACTGGCCGCCAGGAAAGAACGCTGCCGCGCGGTCCCGCATCTGCTGCGGCACCCGCTCCAGAACCTGCGGCGAGACCTCATTGGTGGATACGTCGCGGAAGGCACCGAGCGCGCCCTCGGTGACATAGCGAAAGTCTCCTCCCGCGTTCATCGTCTCGTGGTTACCGTTGAGGACGACCAACGCCCCTCCAACCGCCTCAGCTTCGGGCGCGAGCTTGGACAACAAGTCCAAGATGGCCCGTTCATCGTCGCCCCGGTCGAGCTGATCACCAGTCTGAACGACGGTGAGCTCCTTGCCGATCCACCGCTCGTCATCGTCGATTGCCCCAGCCAACTTCAACACGTCGCGCGTCGCCGCCAGGTCGCCGTGAAGGTCTCCAATCGCAACCACGCGCCCAGAAGCCGCGAATCGGGCGTCTTTGAGCTGCGGATACTTGGGGGCAGCCTCTCGCGCTTCGTCTCGTTTTCCGGTGCCCGTAGCCGACTCCGCAGCAGAAGTCGAAGCCGACGCCGGCTTGGCCTCAGGTGGCGACGACTGACACGCGGCACCCCATGCCAGCACCGCGAGCGACGCCAAGGTCGAGATGGCTCGCAGCATCCGCAGGCTGCGGGCGGAAGATCGGACAATCATCGAGGCCTCACGGGATTTCCAGGATATGAACGGCGACAATCGGGCGCAACCCATAGCGCGCATCAGCCCAGCGTTGCACGTAACGTTCGACCTGCAACTCCAACGCACCCGATTGCACACTGACGAAACGGGCGCCGTAGGCCCAGGCCCTGTCGGAAGCTCGGGGGCCTGCCGACGACGTCGTGCGACCATTGCCGCCGTTGTGCCGCACCCGCCCTGGCGCAGCCGCTGCTTGGTGCAGCGTACGCCAAGCCGCCACGAGCTCGTCGATCAGCTCACCGACGATGGCTTCATCGTCCAGGAACGGCAGGCCCATGGCCTGCAACCGAGGAGCGTGACAAAGCTTACCGTCTCGCGCACACAGGATCCCAACGCTGACGACGCCCGAACGACCCAAGTCCCGCCGCCGTTCGATCACCTCCACGGGCATTTCTTTGCCTCCCAGTCCAACATGGATCAGACCTGACGGGACGTCGGCACCGCTTCGCAAACCGGCTTCCGACAGTATCACGCTCTGACCGTTCTCGATCACGGTAACGTGGGACACTCCGAGGCTCGTGGCCAGCTCAGCGTGACGTCGTAGATGGTGAAGCGTACCATGCACCGGCACGAAGCAACGCGGCCGCAAGAGTTCAATCATGCGAGCTTGTTCTTCTCGATGGGCATGTCCGCTGGCGTGCACCGGGGCTGTCCAACGCGAGTGCACGACGGCTCCACGCCGCATCAACTGACCCATCATGTCGACGACGGCTCGATCACACCCCGGAATGATGCGACTGGAGAACACCACCGTGTCGCCCTGCTCGACCTCCGCAAACCGATGCTCCCCCCGGGCAAGCCTGGCCATTGCCGCAGCCGGCTCGGCCTGGGTGCCCGTCGCCAGCACCAGGACTTCGTCCTTGGGATAACTCCGCACCCGCTCGGCAGGCAACAGCAGCTCCGGCGGCCAGTCGAGGTAGCCCAGCTTGCGCGCAACCTCGACATGCGAGACCAGACTGCGACCCAGCAGACACAAACGCCGCCCGCGACGCTGAGCGATCTGCCCCAAACTGATCAGTCGATGCACGTTGCTGGCAAACAACGCTACGAATACGCGACGGGATGCCGACCTGATCACCTCGTCGAGCGCCTCGGCGACGGCGCCCTCCGAACCCGACGTTCCCGGAGCATCGACGTTGGTACTGTCACTCAACAGCAGGTCGACGCCTTCGTCACCCAGGAGGCGCAAACGTTCCACGTCCGTCGGCTGTCCGTCAGACGGGTTGTCATCGAACTTGAAGTCACCGCTGTGAACGACCCGTCCCGCCTCGGTCGTGATGGACAGCGCCGTCGCTTCGACGATGGAATGGCTGACGCGGATGGGCTCGACCTCGAACGGCCCCAAGCGGTAAACCCGCCGCGGACTCGCCTCTCGGAAGTCGCTCGGCTGCTCCTCCAAGCCGTGTTCGGCAAAGCGACGAGCAACCAACTGCAACGCGTGAGCGGGCCCGTACAGCGGCACGGAGCGCTCGCGCAGTAGGTAGGGCAGACCGCCGATGTGATCTTCGTGCCCGTGCGTCAGGAAGATCCCGCGCACGCGCTCCCAATTGGCATGCAACCAGGCGAAGTCCGGATGCACGACGTCCACACCGTAGTCATCACCGGGAAAGTTCGTCCCGCAATCGATGATGAGCAGCTCGTGCTCCACCTCGAGCGCCATGCAGTTCATGCCCACCTCCCCCAATCCACCCAAGGGGATGACTCTCAACTGCGCGGGCTGACCCATGACGCCGGACAGAATACCGCGAAAGACCTAGCGCGTCGCCGCCCGTTTTGCGGCATGTTGCGCCCAATCGGCTGCTGGACGATGGGCGGGCGTAAAAGACCGCAACGACGAGACGATGCCGCGAACGCCATCTACCATCTCGCGTTTACCCTTGACTGAGAGCCCGGCTGCCGCCATGCGACAACTCGTGAGCACCGCCTTCGAAGTCGAAACGGGTGAAGTGCAGCTGTTCCTCGAGCGAGGTGCGCTGTATTTGGACGTGCGCACGGAGCAGGAGTTCGAGCTGGGTCACGTGCCAACAGCCTACAACGTACCGTTGGACAACGGTTCGACCAGCGGACTGGCTCCCAACCTCGAGTTCGAGCGCGTGGTCCTGGCGAACTTTCCCAAGCATCAACGTTTGGTCGTGGGCTGCCACAGCGGGGGCCGCGCTGCGCGCGCCATTGCTCGCCTGCGCGAGCTGTCCTTCGAGAACCTGCTCTGGCACCGCTCGGGATGGGACGGCGCAAGGGATGCGTTTGGTCGCAAATCGCAGGGCTGGTCGAGTTCGGGCTGCGCCATCGAAACGGGGGCTCCAGCTGGACGCAGCTACGCAGCGCTACGTTGCCAGGTGAAGCCAGACGAACATCGAGCACGCATCGGCAATCAGCGATGAGCTCAACGACCCGCCTCGTAGTCGGCAGCTGCAGCTTCGATCTGCTCGAAGTCGCGAGCGGCCTTCTTGCCATCCGCCACCAGGCGCGCGGTGAACAGCGTCAACCCCCACATGCCGGTATCCCTGCGTCGAAACGGGTAGCGGGTACCACGTGCAGTGACGATCGTCGCTCTGTCGCCGTTGACCTCCACGGACTCCACTCCTGATAGATCACGCCGAAGTCGCGCGATCCAACCGTACCGTTCCGCGTACCAACGAAAGACCCCAGGGCCCGGCTCGACCTGGGCCAAGGCCTCCAAGCGCGCCAGCTCCTGACTGCGCGCTGGCTCAGGGTACGCCCGCTCCACGATCGCCTTCGCGTCTCGGTGATATTTGCCGATGGTGAAAGCGGCATGCTGTGCCTCCGTCTCGACGTACGGGAAGACAGCCTCGGGCCGCCCGCTGTTGACTGCACTCATCACTCGGTAATACGAGCCGCGCGGCGACTTGTCGGTCGGATACAGACGCCAGGCGACGAGCAGACCGACACCGACCAACAGCACCCAAAACCACGGCCGGTGAGGCAGCGTCGAGAGCCGAACACGAATCGGTGTAGCAGCCGGTGTCTCGGAGCTCATCTGGTGGCCAGGTACGGGACGATCGACATCGGAGCGATGTAACCGAAGTGATGAGGCGCTGACAACGACAACCCGTTCTACGGCTGGCCACCGAAACGGCCCGACGTCAACGGCTCTCGTCGAGTCGCCCACCGCTACTTTCAGACGCCTCTCCCACTGCTGCGAGGCTACCCACGTCGCGTCGGACCTTGTATAGCTACCGCATGTGGCACGACGAAGCGATCGCGGTCGTGGTCCCGGCGTTCAACGAAGGGCGCGCCATCGGGCGCACCATCGGTAAGCTGCCGTCGTGGGTCGACTACATCATCGCGGTGGACGATTGCAGTACTGATGACACCTGGCAGGAGCTGCATGCGATCGACGATGCTCGGTTGATTCGTGTGCGACACGACGACAACCGTGGCGTGGGCGCCGCCATCGTTACGGGCTACCGGCGTGCCCTGGACCTGAAGGCCGACGTGATGGTCGTGATGGCCGGGGATGATCAGATGCATCCCGACGATTTGCCTCTGCTGCTCGATGCGCTGCGCGAAAGTGGCGCAGCTTACGTCAAAGGAAACCGCTTGATTCACCCCGCGTGGTCGCGCATGCCTCGGACCCGGCGCTGGGGAAGCCGAGCGCTGTCGGCGCTGACACGCTGGACTTCGGGCCTGGACGTGGGGGACTGCCAGTGCGGCTACACGGCGCTGCGTAGGGATGCCGCCGCCCGTTTGCCCTTGGATGACTTGTGGCCCCGCTACGGCTACCCCAACGACCTGCTACTGTTGTTGGCGCAAGCGGGGCTCAGCGTCGTCGAAGTCCCGGTCGCCCCCGTGTACGCTGACGAGAAGAGTGGCCTGCATGCTGGTCACGTACTTACGATCGCGTGGCGCATCCTCGGGCGTTGGAACCAGCTCCAACGGCGAACGGTCGCTCTGACCACCGCCGAGCACCGACAGCGCCCGGGGTGAACAGAAGACGCTGGGTCACGAGAAAACGGGCGTCGTAGCAGCGTCGACGGACTCAGGGTATAATCGACGAGAACGAATCGAACTCCGACGGGAGTTCCAGGCCCGGCGCGTATTCGCAACGCATCGGACGAGCATCGAACTCCTCACTGCCTTCGCCGCCGCGGAACAACCACGAGGCACTGCTGCCATCAGCCACGATCAGCGCCGTGTAGTCATCCGCGTCTTTGCGCGCAGCACTGGTCGCGTGGAAGCTGGCGACACACGCATCACCCGGTGCGCCAAAGAGCACCGCATCGCCGGTGACCAAGGGCGGGAACGGCTCGGTGGTATGGGTCACCAGCACCGGATGCCGAGTCCCCAACTCCGGTGGGGTAACTGCGCGCGGCGACTGGGTTCGAAGCGCTTCAGTGCAAGCAGCGGGACGAGACGACAGATCGCGTTGGGTAGCGACTCGGATTGGCTCACCCAATGGAGCCTGACCGGCCTCGAACGGAAACCACCAGGCTGCAGACGGCGCCGCATCCAGGAACATCAAGTGCAACCCCGGCCGCCCTGCGAGATAGGCCAAGTCGAACGCTTGGCGAATGTCGAACAGCTCGGGGTGCAACAAGCCGAGGGTGAACGCGTCGCGCTGCCAACGGCCGTCGACGTGGCGCTGACGCACGATGGCCGCGCCCGCATCGATGAGAGAAACGGCAAGCGGTCCGTCCGGAGCACGGATCATTTCAGGTCGCCCCTTGGCGCCGTCCGAGGGCCACGCCATCGGAGGGAGGGTGCGCACGTTCGCACCTTCGACCAAGTACGTCGAAGCCATGACCGTTGGCTCGCTAGGACGCAAGAAGAGACCGTCGCGCGTGATGCTGAGCAGCGCTGGGCGAGCCAAGTCCGCCGCCAACCGCGTCGGCCGCTGCGCGACGCGGGCTGCGGTGGGCAGCTTGGCTCGACGCGTGCGCCGGCCTTCGAAGAGATTGCGCCACGCAACCTCGACCCCGTGCCGACTTTGGCGCAAAGCCGCCACCCCCTCGATCTGCAAGGACGCGAATAAGGCGTAGTCTTTGGCACTCGTGGCCTTCGAGAAGAGCTCCGCTTGCTCCACGATGGCGCCGGAACCGCGCAGCGCCTCGTGCATCGTCACGCTCGCGGTCTGCCAGTCCGCGTTGAAAGCGAACCATGCCACGTCACCGAGTTGAGACTGAGACGCGTCAGGTGGGCGCACGGCGCCGACGGACCGGAAGCCAACCTCTTCGTCGAGTTTGCAGGCGATGGGGGCCCGCAGAGAGTCCGAACGCACCACTTCGCCCCACGAGGGCGAAAGCGGGCGGCGTTCCGTCGACTCTTGGCCGCGCCAACCAACTCGAGAGAATTGGTCATCGAAGACGCAGCCGCGGGCCCAGCAGAACACAGCCGCATTGCAGGCCTTCTGCCTGTCGCCGGAGCACAACGCCTTGGGGGCGAAACCCTGGCTATCCCAGCTGACGCCGCCGTCCAACGACTCCCAGACCTCTCCCGATCGCGGCGCGTATGCAACCGCGAAGCCCCCACTGGCGCCCACCAACGCGTCTGCGAGCGGGGGGTTACCGAGACTCAGCGCGCGCCCCCTGGAGTCGAGTACCAACACCGCTCGTTCGCCCCGATTGCGGTCCATCAGGACGATGGCGACGTTGCCGTCGGCCCCGGCGCTGATGGCTTCGACGTTCGCGGACGCTCGATTGGAGAATCGTTGGTCGGCATCGACGGAGACGTCACGCACCTCTTCCACAACGAAGTCGAAGTCGCCCACTTGGGCGCTGAACACCACGAGTTCGGGGCCTTTCGAGCGCTTGCCGACGACGAACAGCCGCTGACCGTCCGCCGATGCCCCGAGCGCCAACGGCACGCCGCTGAGCAGGGAGATGCCCAAGCGTTCCAGTTGCGCACCGTCGGGGCGTCGCGCATAGACACCATCGGGAGCACAGCCGGCGTCCGACGCATCGGGCGGGCACATGCCAGCCAAAACGAACGTTCCATCGTGCAACAACGTGGCCTGAAGGCGGTCGAAATCTGCGCGCAAGCGCTGGGGCAACGCCTTCCACGACGCCCCGGAATCGAGGCTCACGTAGAGCCGCACTGGAACCGCGCCTTGCCCTTTCTCCTCGCCGCAGATCGCATACAAGCTGGCTGCCCTCGCAGCCAACCTCACCCGAGTACAGCTCCTGAGAGCCGGCACCGCACGCTGCGTCGTGGGAGCCAACTCCGGGCCTCGGCGGAGTATCCAGTCCCCGCTCGGAGACGCCAGCTCGTAGTACCTCCCGCGAGTGAACGCTGCTCGACCGGCGGCGAGTGCGGTGGCGCTAGCGCGAGTGCCGACCGTGAACTTGGGGCGCTCCTTGCCCGCGACGGGTTGCACGGCCTGCCACCCCGAAGCCGACTCGGGGCTCCAGCGGCGGGCACCGAGCACGCCTTCGACACGGATCCCGTCGTCGCCTTCTGCCCGCAAGGACACGGCACCGAACCGCTCCTGCCCGACATCCTGCCAGCTTGCTCCGCCATCAGCGGTCTTCTTCAGCCCCTCAGGAGCCAGCAACAGCAGGCCGTGCCCGGACTCGAGCATGGCAACGTCCGTGGCGCGCCCTTCGACATCGACGGCCTCCCAATTGAAGCCCAAATCCGTGGAGCGGACGACGGTGCCTGCGCGGGTAACCCCAACCAGCCCTTTCGACGTCGCGGCGACGCGCGCCAAAGGCATCGGCGGCGCCGTCGAACGAGCAAAGCCCGCGAGCGCGCTCCGACTCTCGTAGGTGGCACCTGACGCCCCGACGAAGACCCAACCGTCTGCCCCCAGATCGAGGGCGTCCAGTAGCGCTTCGGGCGCGAGCATGGGGGCCACTCGTGCCAAGCCGCCCTCCCCCTGCACAGACCACCGTTCACCCTCCGTCGTGACGAGCAACGTCGACTCGCCACCGCTGACGACGTCGGAGATGGCGCCCCCCACCCCACGCGGGTGAAACTCCCAGCGTGCCGGAGAAGCGTAGGGCGGAGCCGCCATCGTACCGGTGAGCAAGCTCGGACGCTCCGCACGGGGTTCGTTGGCGCTCGTACACGCCGCCGACAACAGCGCACCAAACCACAGCATCTTGCCGAGCCAGCTCGTCACGCTCCACCCTATACCTTGGTGAGGTACCCGGCGACCATAGCGCCCCGCCTCGTGGGCGACCGACCCACAAAAAGCAAACGACGACGCGCCAGCTCGTGCACGAGCGGCACACCGTCGAGGAACCGCACACGTTGGTCGCGTCGCGCCCTCAGACTCGGGCGCGCCGATGGCTCAATCTTCGCCGAGGAGCGAAAGCACCTTGGCCTTGCTGACCAAGCCGACGCTGGTTTGCACGGGTTGGCCGCCTTCGAAGACCATGAGCGTTGGAACGCCACGAACCTGGAACTTGCTGGCCGTCATCGGCGCCTCGTCGATGTCGAGCTTGCCGACCTTGATCTTGCCTTCGAGCAGCTGTGCCACTTCGTCCACGATCGGCGAAAGCCGCTTGCAGGGCCCACACCACGCAGCCGTGAAGTCCACGAGGACCTTGCCCTGCGCGTTGACGACTTCCTGATCGAAGTTGAGATCGTTGAAAACCTGGACGTGCTTGCTTGCCATGATGTCTGTTTAGGAACTCCGTTTGGGGGCCCCACCGAGCGAGGCGCAACTCCCAGTTACATAGTGTCGGCGGCCAGTTGTCAAAAGGCTGTGTCGGCAGCGGGGCGAAAAATGGAACCCCCAGCCACGCCCAGCCGAGGAAAATCAGCCACTTGCACAGCCGATGAGATCCTTCACCGCTACCAGCGGGCCGGCGTGACCAACCCGACAGCCGCAACGCACGGCCCACAGAGGCGCAGCTCCGGCCCTCATCGGCCCAGGCCTGGTGTAGGAGGGCGGGCGTGAGACGAGAAGGCGACGAAATATTCGAACCAGCCGCGAGCTTTCCGCGGCGTCCTTGGGGTCCGGAATGGACCGCCAGCGAGGTTATCGAAGTGCTCGCACCCCTGGTGCACGAGCGGCGAAGGCAACGCATCGAAGAGGTGCTCGCCAGCCGTGTCAGCCAGGTGACCGTGCTTCTCGACTCGCCCCACGATCCACACAACGGCGCCGCCATCCTTCGCTCTTGCGACGCGTTCGGCGTGCAGGAGGCGCACGTGGTACCGCGGGAGCAGGAGTTCTTGGCATCCAACATCGTCTCCAAGGGAGCCGAGCGTTGGGTCGACGTGATCCAGCACCCAAACGCGACGGAAGCCGCCCAAACGTTGCAGGCCGGCGGCTACGAACTGGTTTCCACCCACCCCGAAGGTGAACTCGAACCCGAAGACCTGGCCGGCCTTCAGAAGGTGGCCTTGGTGCTCGGCAACGAGCACGAGGGCATCTGCGAGGAACTGACGAGCTCGGCCGGACGGAGCGTCCGCATCCCCATGATCGGCTTCGTAGAAAGTCTCAACGTCAGCGTTTCCGCCGCCATCCTACTGCGCGCCGCAACACAGGGTCGGCCGGGGGACCTCTCCCTCGAACGACAGCAGACGCTGCTAGCGCAGGGGCTCTACCGCTCGGTCAAGCGCGCCGGAGAGATTCTCGCAGCCCATCGGGGCTGACCGGAGCCGGCACGTGGCTGGCCGATTCACGTGCTCGACAGCACAGCGGTGACAGCCCGGCTCGGCTGTACTACGGTCGCGCGCCTCACAATGGCGATCAAGAGCGACCAAGCGAGCACTGTAGGTTCCACCACGACCATCACCGGCAACGTCGTCGGTCGGGGGGATCTGCGTATCCAGGGCAACATCAAGGGCAGCGTGCGTGTCGAAGGCCGCATCGAGGTCTCGAGCGACGCAAACGTCGAGGGCCCGATCGAAGGCACGAGCCTGGTGCTGCAGGGCAACGCCAAGGGAGACATCGTGGTGGCCGGAACGGTCTCTTTCGGACCACATTCGAGCTATTCAGGAGTCGTCCGCGCTGCCAACGTGACCATCGCCCCAGGTGCGGAGGTCTCCGCGGAGTTGGACACGGGCTTCGATCTGCACTTGAACATCTAGCCCGAGCAAACTATTGGCAATTGAGGGCGCATCGTACAGGTGCGTAGCACGGACAGGATCTGAGTTAACATGGCAGGCACAGTCATCGGTGAAGAACTGACGGTCGAGGGCGAGCTCTCGAGCGACGAGGAAGTGGTCGTCTTTGGCACCGTTCGCGGCAGCCTCTCCAGCGGAGGCAGCGTCAGTGTTGGCGGGGGCGGAAGTGTCGAGGCTGACATCACGGCACACTCGCTGAGCGTCGCTGGGCAAGTCACTGGCAACATCTCTGCACAAGACAGAGTGGACATCCAAACCGGAGGGCGCTTGATCGGCGACGTGAAGGCCTCCCGACTGACCATTGCTGACGGTTCGACGTTCAAAGGTAACGTCGACATGGACGTGTGAGGAAGATGGCAGAGCTGTCCGTCATATCCACCACCACCGTCATTCGTGGCGGCGTTCGTGGGCAGGGCTCGCTTCGAGTCGATGGCCGCGTGCGCGGCAACGTCGAGGTCACTGGCGATGTCGTCATCGGACCAGGTGCAGAAATTCAGGGCAGCGTCTCGGGAGCAAGTCTCTCGGTGTCCGGCGCCGTCGAAGGCGATTTGACCGGAACGGAAGCGGTGCTGCTGGAGACGACGGCCCGAGTGGTCGGTGATCTACGCGCCCCGCGCATCGGTATCAGTGAGGGCGCACAAGTGCGAGGTAGCGTGCAAACGGAGGGTGCACCCGCTGCTGCGCCGGCTCCGCGTCTGGCTGCCACGCGGCCAGTGGCCAAGATGGCGCCGCCCGTGAAGGCACCGGTGCGCCAAGCCGCAGTCGTCGTGCCTGCCCCACAGCCGGCCGCCACGAAGTCCAAAGCGTCGAAGAAGAAGACCCAAAAGAAGGCGCCTCCGCCGGTGGTCCATGCCCCCAAGCGTGGCAGCAAAGGCCGCAAGAAGCGCGCGAAGCGCTGAGCGAAGCGCTGAGCAAAGCGTCATCGCAACGGAGGCGCGCGTTCACACGCGTGCAGAGACTCGACCCAAGACGAACTTGAGATACCGCCCTTCGGGGTGGGCTAGGAGCTCGGGGTGGTCCGAGGGTTGTCCACGCTCCTCGATCACTTGAAAACGTCGTTGGGCACGACGCGCAGCGCGGGCAATACAAGTCTTGAACGCGCCGGGGCTGACCCGCGCGGTGCAGCTGGCGGCTGCGTAGAGCGCTCCTTCGGCGGCGAGTTTCAACGCCGCTGCGTTGACGCGCTCGTAGGCCTTCAGCGCTTTGTCGACGTGAGCTTTGCTGCGCGCAAAGGTCGGGGGATCACAAACGATGAGATCGAAGGTGTCACCGCGTTTGCGAGCGGCTTCCAGGTACTCGAAGACGTCTGCCACGACGAATTCGTGGCGGCTCTCGTCCAAACCATTGAGGAGCACGTTGTGTCGTGCGTCCTCACCTGCGTGGGGAGCGACGTCGACATCGACGGCAGAGATGGCTCCGCCGCGCAGCGCGTAGAGCGAAAATGCACCGCTGTACGCGAACAGGTTCAGAACTCTCCGGCCCCCGGCGTGCCTCTCGATAGTGGCTCGATTTTCTCGATGATCGAGGAACAGCCCCGTCTTCTGTCCACGCACGAGGTCGACTCGAAACTGGAGCCCGTGCTCCCGCACCACCAGGTCGCCGCTAGGAAGCGCTCCGTACAGCGCCTCGACCCGACTTTCGGTGTGTTCACCGCGGTGCCGCAACAGGACGGACGCCAAAGGGGTCTGCTCGCGCAGCAGCGGCACCAGAGCCTTTACCAGCTCGAGGCACGAGGGACTGTCGTAGGTGACCACCGCGTGTCCGGCGTAGTGATCCACGACTATCCCGGGTAGCGCGTCCGCCTCGCCGTGTATCCAGCGGAAAGCGTCGGTTTGCTGCTGACGCACGTCGTGACGCAATTGCCACGCCTCTGCAACACGCGCCGTGAGCCAAGCGCGATCCGGCACTTGCCTGCGCGAATAAACACGTACGGCCAGGGGTGACTGGCTGTCCCACAACCCGTAGCCGACGAAACGCCCCGAACGCAGCTCGACGAACGAACCCGACACCGAATCGAAGCTTGCCGGAACTTGCTCGCGATAGATCCAGGGGTGCCCGGACATGAGCGCACCCTCCAGCGAGTCGGGCAAGCGCAGGACACGCATTCCTTGCACCTCGGGTGTCGCCCTATCGTGGGCCCGATGTGCAGCGGGCTTGGTGCCCATCGACGGGGCGCGCTGGGGAAGCGCCGGGCGCTCACGCGCTGGACCGCGGCGTGCGCGGGAACGACTCTGTTTGGGGGCCTTTCGCTGCATCGGTTTCGTCTTGGCTCGGTCTTACACACGACGCCGCGCGAACGCTCCACTTTCGTCGAGCTGCACGGCATCGGCGACACGAGGGGGTCATCACCCTTGCTTCGCGGTGACTTACGGAAGTAAGAATTCGCTGGGATGGCCCGCGTACTTGCTTCTTTTCTGTTTGGCGCCGTGGCGTCGCTGCTCGCCGCATCGAGTCCAACGCACGCGAGTCCCGCGGCGTCCCGCGGTGCGCCCCAATTGCCGTCGCCGTGCTTGGCGCCGACGGCCCTGGGCCGCATAGCTTGCGAGCTCCAACGCGCCGTTCCCACGCTGGACGGCGTGACGGTCGTGAGCCGCCCCCTCGACGGTGCGCCCGAGGGCAGCGATGTGCGCGGTGTGGCCGCTGTGCTGTCTCGATTGACGGCGGCTCGAGTTCAGGGTCAAGACGGCGGCGTAGCGCGAGGCTTGCCGGACGCCATCTTGCGCAGCAAGACCGCGCGCTTGTTGTGGCTACAACCGAAGCTGAACGGTGATCAATTAGCGGTCACGGCCGACGTGTTCGCCACCGAACGTAGCTTCTGGGAGAAAGTGAAACAAGCCGCGCCCGGTCCGCAGCAACATGCTTTTGCAAGTGCCCGCATCGACGTAGAGATCCGAAGCTACTTTCCCAAGATTCAACTCGTCGCGACGCGGATCCGAAAAGCGAGCTCTCCGACCCCTCACCCCCTCGCACTGGCCTGTGGCGATCTCGATGGCGATGGCAGCCTGGAACTCGCCGTCGCGGGACGTCACCGCCTCCACATCGGCAAGATCCGCGATGGTGCCTTCCAAAGTCGAACCAGCCTGCGCTGGAGCGACATCTCGCCCGTGGCCCCTACACCCCTGCGACAACCGTTGGTGACCCTGTGGATACAAGACGGAGCGGGACTGCGCTTTGGTTCGAGCGACCGCCGAAAACTTGGCGTACTGAGTGAACAGTTCGAGGCGAGCACTGGCGGGGAGGGCCTCCTACCGTGGCCTGGACTGGGCTGCGTGCAGCGTCGCGACATGGGCTTGGACTCGCGCATCGTCGACTGCCAAACGGGGGAGGCGGCGGAGTCACTGCCCCCCATGCAAGCGCCGCTGGACACCTTGGCCGGCGAGGTGCTGACGGCACGTGATGGTTCGACCAACACCGTCGCAGCGGCGCGAACGATCGGCGCCCCCGAACTGCACCTCTTCGACGAACGCGGACAAGCCGCCGTAGTTGCCGATGCCGGCGCCCAGGCCGCGGTGGGCGACCTGGATCTCGACGGCTATGCGGAAATCGCCGTCAGCCGGGACACGTTGGAGCCCGAGAGCGACAGCCTTCGTGTGTTTACCTGGCAACCACCGAACGTGAAGCCACGCTTCGAGTTGAGCGTACCGGGAGGCGTCGACGCCATCGCCCTTTGCCCCGTCGAAGGCCCCGACCAAGGTCCAACTGTAATCGCCACAGGCAAACAACTGTGGGTGGTGCAGTGAGCCGAGAGCTCTCTCGACGTGCGTGGTTCCTGGCCATGGCGAGCGGAGCGCTAGCCATGGGAAGAACGCCGGTCGGTGGTCGTTTGCGACTGAGCGTTCCTTGGAGTCTGACGCGCCTCGACCCTCACGACCAAAACGACCCCGCCGCGGCGTTTTTCGCTCCGGCGGTGGCCGAACCCGTTTTCGGCGTCGATGCGCGCGGGCGGATATACCCCACCCTGGCCGCAGAGCTACCGCAGAAGACGAAAACCGGTTGTGTCGTGCGGCTACGTCCCGGTCTGCGCAGCACGGCAGGGCGCGCGATCGACAATCGCGATCTGACCTGGTCCGTCGCTCGCGCGCGGCGCTTCGGTGCCAGCGCGCTGCTTGCGGGTCTACCGAATCCCAAACGTGTGCCGGGGGATGCCCTGGCCGTCTCGTTCGACAGTGCCACGCCCGAGCGCGTGCTAGGCCCGCTGGCGAGCCCGCTGTGCGCCCTGTTGCCTCGGGCCTTTGGTCCACAAGAGCCCGATGGCACGGGACCGTTTCGAGCACGGTTGCACGACGGCCTGTTGGAGCTCTCACGCAACCCGCACGCAGCACGTGGACCAGCGTTCCTGCAGAGCATCGAAGTGCAGCCCGCTCGCGACTTGGCCGAAGCGCTCCGACAATTCGAGTCCGGAGAAGTCGATCTCGGTTGGCTCGGGCGTGGATTACACGGCCCCAGAAAGGACAGTCGTCTGGTGGACGCCGGCCGCGTGGGTTGGGTGGTCCTGCACAGCGGGTCCCAAGCCGGCGCCTGGGGAGCACCGGGAGCCGCCGCTGGACTGTTGGCGAGCATCGCCGCGAGCCGTTTGGAGCGCTTTGGCCTGGGAGAGGTCGGGCGCGCCTCGAGCCGTCACGCCTACGCGGGTCCAGACTGCGAACTCCTGACGCGAGAGGACTCGAGTTATCTCGTGGAACTCGCCCGCAGTCTGAGCGAACTTCTGGGTAGCGACGGGCATCGCATCCGGTTGGTCACAGCTTCCGCCGAAGTCATTCGCAAGCGGAAGCGGAGCCGCGACTTCGGCTTCCTGCTGGACATGACCCGCTCGCTTGGCCCTGAACTCTCTCACCTGCAGCTGAGCCTGCTACAGGAAGCCAGCCCCGAGCTCGCGCGACGCCCGCCCGCCATTCCCCAGGGCATGAATCGAAGTGTGTTGGTTCAACGCACGACGGCGATGTTGAGCATGGCGGTCGTAGGTGAACTCAAAGTCGTCGTGGGCAAAGCACCACAGCTTCACGGCGTGGAAGGCTGGCAACCTGGCGATTTCTGGCTCCAGGACTCTTGACTGGCTCGTTCTCGAACGCCGCGATCGAAGGGGCAGCCAGCTCAGGCCCGTGGCGCGGCAGTGGACACGCGCTCATCCGAAGTGGTTTGCTCACCGCGTTCCATCACCACCCGTCCGCGCCCGGCTTCCTTGGCCTGGTACAGCGCATCGTCCGCGCGCTCGATCAGCCGCTCGGCGTCGAAATCGTTGTGCTCATCCATGACGGCAATGCCGCCGCTCAGCGTGATGCGCTGCACGTCGCCATTGTGAAACGTGAAGTCCTGACCGCCCACCCCACGCAACACGCGGTTGGCCGTGATCTGCGCACCGGTCGCTCCGCACTCCCGAAGCAGAACCGCAAACTCTTCGCCCCCTAGGCGATACGCCTGATCAGAGACGCGCAGCGAACTGCGGATCACCTCCGAGACGTGGTAGAGCGCGCGGTCACCCTCGGGATGACCGAAGCGGTCATTGACGTCTTTGAAGTGGTCGACGTCGAACACCAGCAGTGACAAAGGTTGGCGGTGCCGCTTCGAGAAAGCGATCTCGACCGCAACTTGAGCCTCGAACGCGCGGCGATTGCCCAACGTCGTCAGCGCATCCGTCGTCGCCAGTTCTTCGGCGACGCGCAGTCGACGAGCAATTTCCAGACTCTCCAACCGACGTTCGCACAAGGCCCGTACCTTGGCGGCCAGTACCTTGTCGCGAAACGGCTTCTGCACGTGGTCGTCAGCGCCGACTTCTATGCCACGGATGACATCGGCTTCTGCGTTTGCCTTCGCAGTCAGCAGCATGACTGGAATGTCCCGGTATTGCTCCTGGCGTTTGAGAGTCTCCAGTACCTGGAAGCCCCCGACCGCCGGCAACAGTACGTCGAGCACGATGGCGCCGATCTGCTCTGGATTCTCAGCGACCATGTCGAGAGCCTCGCGCCCGTCACCCGCCTGGAGCACCACGAAACCAGCGCTGACGAGCGCGCGCTCGGCAAGCATCCGAGTCGTGGCGTCGTCATCGACGACGAGCACCGACAAGTCGCACACGTTGTTGGTTTCTGCCTTGCTCATGCGCAGCATACGCGGCGGAGTTGCCTACCCCCGCGCACCGTAGTGAACGGCACGGACCCGCCACCGCTACAGTCCCATTAACAGTGGCGCGGCATTTTCCGGCCTCCGGCTCACGACGTGCTCCGACCCACGCGGGATCCAGCCGTCCGCCCAACCGGCTCCGCAGCGAAACGGGCCAAAGGGGCACGCCCATGCCAGCGACGGTACAGGCCCGAGCCCCGTCTAGGGGTGCTCCTTGGGTTCCGGCAGTTGCTCGATGGTCCTGACGTAGCTCGGGATGGCATTGACCAGCTCCCGATCCAGGTCTTCGCAGCGCTTGGTCACACGCCCGATGCTCGCGCCTTTGCACTCCTTGCGGCGCTCGTCGTAGAGGTCTTCGATCTCCGGATTCTCGAGCAATGCTTGCTGCATCTCGTTGCTCAATGAACGCCAATCCACCCGCGAGTGGCGCGGCCTGTGAGGCCGATCACTAGTGACCTCGGTGACGTCGAGCGTCACACAGCTCCCGTTCCAACGCAGCACGTCAAAGGTACCTTCCGAGCCTTCGACGTAGAACGACGTGCTCTGGGAGCGGTAGTTGATGGGGATCACCTCTTCGCCCGCGACCAGATCCTCGGCGACGGTGGGGCCCCAACCGTTGACGGCGTTGAGCCCGGTCCGCATGTAAAAACGTGTCCACGGGGTGCCCGAGCGGAACATGTACAGCGCCACGTCCTGGTAGACCCCGCTCTCGCAAAGGCGCTGAGCCCAGTTGACGGGAGGCATACACGCCCCCTTGCGAATGACGCACCGCGATGGAATGGGGGCATCACCGCCCACGATTGGTTCGGAGTCGTCGATTCCTGTCGAGCCCGAGGTTGGCACCTTGGTGGCATTCTGAGGTGAGCCACTCCCTCCGCACGCGAGTACGGATAAGGTCAAGGCGCAGACACACAACAAGCGGCACTGCATCGCGGCGAACACTGCCCCAACGCCAAATCAAGTCAAGGGGCAGGCCACTCCACGCAAACTTGACCCGACGGCGAAGGGTGTCCTGGGACCACTACTTCAACTGGAGCGTTTGCAGCGAGCAGTAGGGCGCTCATTTTCTGTCACGAGCCAGGAGTTACCCGCCTAGCTCAAATCTGATGACAGAGTTTGTGAATCGGTTTTCTCCGTCCAGCGCACGAAATGAGAGGTCTCGCAACCCGCCGGCGGGGCTGCAGCGCCATCCGGGGAAGCGGTTCTGCTTCGCCGGAGACAACAAATGAGAACTTCGTGAGCTCCGATCTGCGTAGCAGACCGACGCCAGGCACCGACCGAGCAGGTCCTCCAGGGGGTCTCCCAGGCCGAGCCCATACGTTCGACTCCGCGATTCACCAATGGGAACACGGAGCACATCTACGCCGCTGCTCGCGGCGGAACGACGCCCGTGGCGCTTCAGCCTTGTTCCAGCGCTTCCGCGCCGCCGATGATCTCGAGGATCTCGGTGGTGATCGCCGCCTGCCGCGCCCGATTGTACTGCAACGTCAGCGAGTCGATCACTTCGGACGCGTTCTTGGTCGCGGCATCCATCGCCGTCATGCGGGCCCCAAGCTCGGAAGCCATCGATTCGTAGAGGGCTCGCAGCACACTGATCTCCACGTACATGGGGACCAAGCGCTCCAAGAGCGTGCCCCCATCGGGCTCGAAGATGAACTCGCCGCGATGGGAGTCACCCAGCGCCTGCGCCTCGCTGCCCTGAACCCAGTTCTGAAGCGGCAACAGCGGTTCCGCAACGACCTCTTGGCTGATGGCACTCTTGAACTGGTTGTAGACGAGATAGATGGCATCGACCTCGCCCTTGACGAAGGGCACCAACAACTTGCGCGCAATGCGACGTGCCGAGTCCATTCCGAGGTTGTCCCAAGCACCCTCGAACACGTGATGGATGGGCGCGCCCCGACGCGTGAAGTAGTCACGTCCCTTGCGACCGATGATCGCCAGTTCGACGTCACGGGCGCTCTTCTCGGATTCGCGCCAGATACCTTCCGTCTTCTTGTTGATGTTCGAGTTGAACGAACCGCACAGGCCGCGATCACTCGTGACGACGAGGTACAGCGCCTTCTTCTCTTCGCGGTGGGCCAGCAAGGGGTGGTTATGCTCACCTGCACCCGCACCTGACAGTACGACCTCTCGCAAAATCCTGCCGGTCGTTACCGCATAGGGACGCATGGCGGTGATCCGCTGCTGCGCCCGGTTGAGACGCGCACCGGCGACCATCTTCATGGCGCGGGTGATCTTCTGGGTCGACTTGACGCTAGTGATCCGCTTGCGGATGGCTTTTAGGTTGGCCACGTTGTCCTCTGTGCTGCTTGCTGTGAACCGCTTCCGTTAGACTGCAAGCAAGATCACTTGGAGCCAGGTACGAACTTGTCGCTGAAGTCCTTCAGCAGCGCGTCGACCTTCTCTTTGAGGTCACCCGAGAGCTCTTTCTTCTCGCGGATCTCAGTCCAGACCGCCTCGTGCTTGTCGTCGACGAAGGCGAACAGCTCGTGCTCGAACTGCTTGATCGCCTCGACGGGCAGCTTGTCGATGAGACCGGCGACGGCAGCGTAGATGATCAACACCTGTCTTTCCACCGGTAGCGGCTGGTACTGGCCCTGCTTCAGCAGCTCCGTCATGCGCTCGCCGCGCTCCAGCTGGGCACGGGTCGCAGCGTCGAGGTCGCTCGCGAACTGGGCGAACGCAGCCATCTCACGGTACTGCGCCAGGTCGAGGCGTAGGGTACCGGCGACCTTCTTCATCGCCTTGATCTGCGCACTACCACCGACGCGACTGACGGAAATACCGACGTTGATGGCGGGGCGAATACCCGAATAGAACAGGTCGCTCTCCAGGAAGATCTGGCCGTCAGTGATGGAAATCACGTTGGTCGGGATGTACGCGGAAACGTCGCCTGCCTGAGTCTCGATCACAGGCAGCGCGGTCAGCGAACCACCGGAGAAGGGGTCCATCTTGACCTCGAGGTCCGCCTTGTCGGCACGCTCGGCGAGTGCTTTCTCGGCCTCTTCGCGGCCCTCGCTCATGAGGTGGACCTTGCCATCCACACCGCGGAAGCTCTCGTCACCGGCCGGCACCTCCGTGCCCTTCTTGACGATGTACCAACGCTCCGCGAGCTTGGCTGCGCGCTCCAGTAGGCGGGAGTGCACGTAGAACACGTCACCCGGGTACGCCTCACGCCCTGGAGGACGACGCAAGAGCAGTGACATCTGACGGTAAGCGACGGCTTGCTTGGAAAGGTCGTCGTAAATGCAGAGCACGTGCTGTCCGCGGTCACGGAAGTACTCACCAATCGCCACACCGCTGTACGGAGCCAAGAACTGCAACGGAGCAGCTTCCGTCGCAGAAGCCACCACGACCGTGGTGTAGCTCATGGCGCCGGCCTTGCTCAACTTGTCGACCACCTGGGCAACGGTCGACGCCTTCTGTCCGATGGCGACGTAAACGCATTTCACGCCGGTGGTCTTCTGGTTGATGATGGTGTCGACGGCGATCGCCGTCTTGCCCGTCTGGCGGTCACCGATGATGAGCTCGCGCTGACCGCGACCGATCGGAATCATCGAGTCGATGGCTTTGAGGCCCGTCTGCAGTGGTTCCTTCACCGGCTGGCGGGCGATGATGCCGGGCGCTTTCACCTCAATGCGGTTGGACTGCGCGGAGTCGATGGGGCCCTTGCCGTCCACTGGCTGACCCAAAGCGTTGACGACGCGACCGAGGACCGCTTCGCCGACGGGCACCTCTGCGATGCGCTGGGTGCGCTTGACGGACGAGCCCTCCTTGACGTTCGTGGCGTCGCCGAGGACCGCAACACCAACGTTGTCCTGCTCGAGGTTGAGCACCAAGCCGAAAACATCACTGTCGAACTGCACCAGCTCGCCCGCCATGGCGCCCTCGAGCCCATGTACACGAGCGATACCATCGCCGGCGGTGATCACCGTGCCGGTCTCAGCAACGAGCGCGGCCCGGTCGAAGTTCTGGATTTGCTGCTTGATAATCTGAGATATCTCGTCGGCACTCAGCTGCATGATGAACCTTACTTTTCCGTTATTTGGGGCGGTTGGTTGTTGAGTCTTCGCTCAGGGTCTGCGCCGGCGGCAGAGTACCTGCGTCAGGAAGCACTGATGAGCTTCTGCTCGTAGTCTTCGAGGCGACCGCGAACGGTGCCGTCAATGGTGTTGTCACCGATCTGCGTGACGACTCCAGCGATCAGTGAAGGATCGACGCTCTTGTCCAGGACCACCGTGCGGCCCGTTGCCTGCTGGATCTCCCTACTGAGCTTGTTGAAGTAGTCGTCGGAGAGCGGCTGGGCCGAGCGCACCCGGACGCGCAGCACGCTGCGCTTCTCGTCAGAAAGACTCATCAGCCGCTCGGCGATCTCCTTGACCACGCCCAGGCGCCGTCGCCGTGCCAGCAACTTGACGGAGTTGGTCGCCAACGGACTCAAATTCAGGCGCTCTGCGAGAGCGCCAACCAGATCCTCGCGCTGTCGTTCATCCAACACCGGGTAAGACAGTACGGCTCGAAGCTCGCGGCTACCTTCGTACTCGTCCGCGAAGCGCTTGATGTGCTCGCTCAGCATCGCCAGACTGCCAGCTTCCTCGCCCAACTCGAAGATGGCGCGTGCGTAGCGGTCTGCAACGGGTGAATTACTCATCGGCCACCTCCTGCTCCACCAGCACTACCCGCCAGACCACTCGCCTCGATGCTGGCCTGAAGGCTACCGAGGTACTCTTCACTGAGTCGTTGATGGTCGGCGCTGCTGGCCTTGTTCGTGACGATGCCCTCGGCGCTCTGCACCGCGGTGCGGATGGTCTCCTGAAGCAGGATCTCACGGGCTGCCTTCAGCTCCTGTTCGACGAGCAACTTGGCATCACGCTCCATGCGCTCACGTCGACGCTTGGCCTCCTCGAGAATGTTCTCGCGTTCGGCCACCGCTGCCTCGCGCATCTCTCTGCGCACACGCTCAATCTCCTGATCGACTTTCGCGAGCTTGGCTTCGTACTGATCCAACGACGCTTGTGCTTCCGCTTTCATCTTGGAAGCGGCATCGATACCCTTCATGATCGATTCGCGACGCGCGCGGAGCGCGCTCATGATCGGGGCCTTACCAAAGCGATACAGGATGACGAAGAGCAGCAGCGTGTTGAACAGCTGCGCCAACAGAGGGACGGGCATTCCCGGCGTGCGGAAGAACAGCGAAGGTTCTTCTGCATCTTCGCTCTCGCCGAAGATGCCGTAGTACCAGTTTACCTCACCCACACCATGAGCGTCGTGGCCGCCGTGCTCTGCATCAGCTACCTCGTGAGCGTCTACTTTCTGAGCACCATGGTCGTCTTCGTGCTCATCTGCCGCGCTGACCGTCGAGACGGACCAGCCCAACGTCGAGGCCAAGCCAAGCGCCAACAAGGCGCGTTGCAACTGTTTTCCTAGCCTCATGATAGCTCCCGCCCCAGCGCACGGCTGGCGATGTCGTGAGCGAGGCGCTCCGAGCGACGCCCCAACTCGAAGCGGATCTCCTGCACCTGCTTTTCGATTTCAGAGCGCCCTTGCTCGATGATCTTCGAAGTCGACTGCCTCGCCTCATCCAGGATTTCTGCCTCGAGTTTGGCTGTTTCCGTTCGGATCCGGTCGCGTTCTTCGGCGGCCGTGCGGTTGATACGCACGAGCTCTTCCTCGTATCGACGAAGCAACTGACCCGCGCGACGCTGCATGTCGCGCGCTTCGCCCCGAGCCCCCTCAGTGCGCCGCTCACGCTCTTCGAATATCTTCAAGACCGGCTCGAAGAGCAACGGCTTCAGCACCACGATCAGCACCATGAACAGGAGCATCTGCAGCGTGAAGGAGAGGTCGAGATCGATGTTGATCGCGCCGGAACCACCCGATGCGGCAGAAGCCAGCAAGGGAAGACTGTGAGTGAATGAGGTTGATGCGACTAAGGCCATGATCCGAAAGCCTGCTTGCCTGCCCGCGCCACCAAAGTTGTACCGACATTGGATCGCGGCAGGCAGGCGGCTCGTACCACCCTGGGTGCACCCTGTCTAGCCTGGAAAAGGCTGGTTCCCAACGGTGGGTGTCCCTGCGATTGTAGGCATTTCGCAGCCTGTCGCCGTGACCTTTGCTCCAACAGCATTGGGCAACGGCTCTGCTGCCCTTCGAAGTTTGCAGAGGCTATGTGTAGGCTCTCAACCGCCCATCCAGTGGGAGGGTACATCGCGACAATCAGCCGCGGCCGAGTCCCGCTCCGAGCGGCGGTTCGTCCCCCAAACTCGACGCAATCCGGCACCATTCGACGGCGGGATACACCTCCTCGATCCGCTGCTCCGCGACCGCTGGCAGAAAGCTCGAGTAGAGACGACCCGTCGCGGGATCACGCGCGTCGGGGGCCAGATCGAGGAGCGGGCGCAGCGCAAACGCCCGCTCGTGCAGTCGCGGATGCGGCACGATCAAGTCCGGCTCCGTCAGTTGCACACCATCTATCCACAGGACGTCTAGATCGACCACTCTCGGGCCCCAGCGTTCGGCACGAACGCGCCCGAGCCTGGCCTCCAGCTGCTGGCAGGCCGCTAGTAGCTCTCGCGCTGAGTTGCAGTACCTCCCGCGCAGCGCGGCATTTAGAAAATCCGGTTGCTCAGGCCCGAGGGGGCCGCTGCGGTAGAGGCGCGAACAGCGGAGGTTGGCAAGTGGGTGCTTCAGCACCTCGACCGCGGCAGCGAACGTCTGCAGCGGTTCGCCCAGGTTGGCTCCGAGGCCAATGACGACATCGTATGCAAACTCGGACATGAAGGCGATCGGGGCGAGGGTAAGCTACTCGTTTCATAGCCGAAGTTCGGCTCGACGGGGTCGAACTCGGCACGATGAGCCCAGCACGGTGCCCATGTCCCATGTACCTGAAACACGGGTATGGTATGCGGGCAACATGCTGGGCCTCAACCACGGAGAGCTGTTTATCGTCGCATTCGTGGTTTTGACGGTCTTGCTCGCCCCGTACAGCGGCCGGGTCGGGCAGTGGTTGTTCTCTTTGACGCACCAGTCGAAGGACCCCTGAGCGCGTGGCGTCGAACAGCCCCTCCAGACTAGGCACCACACGCCGCGTCGCGGTCAGCGTTTCCGCACCGCAGGAAGCCGAGCTTCGAAGTGCCCTGAGGGAAGCCGGGTTCACCGTCGACGACGCCGAACACGACCTCCTGAAGCTCAGTTTGGAGCGCGACTACCCACTGATCGTGTGTGAAGTCCGGGAGGAGACGGAGGCATTGGCGCAACGGCTTCTCAACGAAGCAACCTCGACCGCTTTGGTCTTCATCGGCCCGACGGGTTCGGACACGGCCGGGCAGCGACGCAACGTGCGCGAGTTGAGCATCGACGTGAGCGTCACGGAAGTCGTGCGCGTGTGTCAGGAGTTGGCGCGAGGCGGATCGAACGACGAGCAATGGGTGAGCCCGCCCGTGAGTCAACCGTCGATGCCGTTCAACGTCTTGCCGCGGGTATCGGAAGCACCACCGTCCAAGCATTCCATGCAAGCGCCGTTGCTGCCGAGCTCCGTCCCACCCAGCTCCCGCCCAGCGTCGGCACGTCGACACCCAACGTTGCCGCCCGCGTTGGCGACGGGCCCCTTCGCCGAAGACCATGCGGCGAGCGCCAAGTCGGAGATCAGCCTCGAGCTCTCCAAATTGCTGAGCGACGCGGAAGCTCGAGTCAGCCGCGGTTTGGCGCCACGCTCCAACGCACCCGAAGCGGCGGCCAACGACGTCGTAGTCGAGTTGAGCGGCGAGGTGTTGGCAGCTCTGGAAGATCCCATTGGCGACTACGACTCGATCGAGGCCCCGCCGCCCAGTCGACCTCCCGAGCGCGCTTTGCGCCCCTCCAGCGTTCCTCCGTCGAGCCGCGGGGCCCGCTTCTACGAGCAACCCAACTCCGAGACGGCAGGAGAGCTCACTGGCGCAATGGACGCCTCGCAATCTGGCGTCGACTCCGGCGGCGGTACGATGAACCACTCGCAGCCTGGAATCGACTCCGCGTTGCCCGGGACCCCATCGCAACCAGCAGCGAGCGGCTCCGCGCCGGAGCTGCCCCCGCCATCGTTTGGGCCTCTGTCGCCACATCCGCCGGACGTGAGCCGACGGCCGCTGCAGTCCGGTGGACCCACGCGGGCCGACGACGGGCCCCCCATTTCCGTCGATTCATCGCGCTACCCCAGCCAACCACTCGCCGCACCGGACAGCTCCTCGCCGAGCGTCATCACGCGCGCAACCCGGGCATCGAAAACGGCGCCGGAAGCGCCAACGCCGCACCCCCCATCGCGCCAGACGGAAACGACTAGTGCCATCGACCCGTTCGCAACCTCGCCCCCGGCCGTGGGTGGGGGCCTGAGTGAACGCTTCGACTCCGAGCCTCCGGCAAGAGCGGCGGACTCTGAGCGCCCTGCCTCCGTGCCGGCCCCTTCAGAGCCGGAACGAACGACGACCCCACCGCCGTCACGTCTGAGCGACGAGCGCATCACCGTGCGCCCCATGCGTGGCGTCAGTCCGCTGCCCCCGGCGCCAGCCGTGCCGCGGGGGACCTGGCTCGACGCTGCCGGCGTGCAACAACCAAGTTCCGAGGACAGGCGCGAAGCGATCACTTCACGCCCACCCTCCGGAGCTCGGGGGGAGCAGACGCGCCCCCCCAAAACCCGCGCTGACGAGACTGCCAAACCTCCTCCCGTCGCGCCTCCACCAAGCGAATTTCCTGCGGAGATGTCCCTGAAACGCGGCGACGCTGCCGGCATCCTCGCCTCCGCGATCCGAACCCGCCTGACCGGCGCATTGGTGTTCGAAGCGGAAGGAACGGTGCGCCGCATCGTGTTGCGAGATGGTGACTTCGTCACGGCAGCGTCGGGAGCGCGCACCGAATCCCTCCTCGCGTTCCTGGTTCAGCAGGGCACCCTCCCCGCCCACGTCGAGGCCGAACTCGGCCACAAGATCCCGAACTTGGGTCGCCATGCGGGCGCCGCTCTCGTGGCTGCTGGGCATCTGCCTCAAGATCAGCTGTGGCCGATCTTGCGAGCGCATGCCGAATTCGTCATCGGTCGGGTGCTGCTGATCGAAGTGGGCACTGCAGGCTTCGAGCACGACGTCCCAGCGCGCTTGCGAGCCGAGCCCGCCGTGTTCGGAGGCGCCACGGGCTCGGAGGTATTCATCGAGATGTTGCGTCGGGTGTTGGAGCCGACAGAAGCGTTGAGACGCTTGGGAGGTCAGCAGGCGGAGTTGGCCCCCTCCTCGAACTTCGAATTGATCGATGAGTGTGCGCTGACCCAAAGCGAACGCGCGTTGGTCGACACTCTGGAGCGCGTGCCCCTGGGTGAGGCGCTCGTCGGCGCGCCCAGCGCGGAGTTTCCCTGTGTGCTCTACGCGCTGACCCTGCTTCAGGTCCTACGAGCCTCCACACCGGCCGCAGGACAAGCGCGCATCAGCAAACGCTCACGCGACCGCCTCGACGACGAAGCCCTGCGCCAGGCAGTGCTCACGCGTCGGCGCCTGATCGACGAGGGGGACTACTTCGCCGTGTTGGGGGTTCCGCGTCATGCCACGGGCTACGACATCCGCCGCGCGTTCCTGGAGCTCAAGCGACAGTTCGAGCCTAGCGTTGCGTTGACCCCACAAACCCTGGACTTGCGCGAAGACTTGGAACTCATCATGGAGGTACTGGCGGAAGCCTACGAGATCCTGAGCGACCAGATCCGCCGTGACCGCTACCGCCGCGCGATCGAGTCTGTACCCGCCTGACGAGCAAGCCCGTTCCGAAAGACACGTCCCAGGAGGCTCGGGCGCGACTCACTCAGCGGCAACCGACGACAGCGCAGAGAAGACGACGCGCCCGGCACACGCGTCCACTTTGATGACTTGCCCCGCCGTCAAATCCTCTCCCAGTAGCGCCTGAGCCAGCGGAGCCTCGACGTAGCGAGCAATCGCCCGTTTCATCGGTCGTGCACCCAAGCTCATGTCGAAACCGCCGCGCTCGAGCAGCAGCGCGATCACCGATGGCTCGATGCAGAGCTCGATCTCCCGTTGCTCGTAAACCAAGTCCGCAAGCTTTTGAAGCAAGCGCCGAGCGATCTCCTCGATGTCGCGCTGAGCCAGCGCCTCGAACACCAGCACCTCATCCAAACGGTTGAAGAACTCCGGTGACAAACGTCGTCTGGCTTCTGCCACGACTGCCTCGTGCCCACCTTTCGGTGTGTGGTGTCGTTGACCGAAACCCACGCGCCGACTGGGAGCGCTGTTGCCGAGGTTCGCCCCGATGTTCGAGGTCAACACGATCACGGTATTCGTGAAGTCCACGGTACGCCCCTGTCCGTCCGTCAATCGTCCTTCGTCGAACAGCGGCAGGAACGTCTCGAGCACTTCCTGATGCGCCTTTTCCAGCTCGTCCAGCAACAGCACTTGGTAAGGACGGCGGCGGATGGCCTCGGTGAGTTGGCCACCCGCTTCGTGGCCAACGTAGCCGGGAGGCGCGCCGATCAGACGCGCGACGGCGTGAGCCTCGCTGTACTCCGAGAGGTCGAGACGGGTCATCGCCTGTTCGGAGCCGAACAACGTGGCCGCAATGGCCTTGGCCGTCTCGGTCTTGCCGACGCCGGTGGGCCCCAGCAGCAAGAAGGTACCGATGGGGCGCTGCCCGCCGAGGCCGGCAGCGTTCCTGCGCAAGATGTCGGCCATGCGACGCAACTCGTCGGAGTGGCCGACGACACGTTCCGCGAGCGTGCTCTCCAAACGCAACATGCGCTCACCGTCGCTTTCGAGCAGGCGGTCCTCGGGCACGGATGACAACTCCGACACCACTTTCGCGATCTGCTCTTTTCCAACGCGCTCGAGTCCCCGACGACACGCGCGTGCCGCTGCGAGGTCGACAATCGAAAGCGCCTTGTCGGGCAGTGCACTGTCGGCGACATAGCGCGCAGACCAGGCCACGGCGTAGGTCATCGCATCGTCGTCAATCTCGACTTGGTGGTGCTCCCGATACTTGGGCGCCAAGGCTTCGAGCACGGCGCAGGCCACTTCGAGTTCCGGCTCCTCCACTTCCACACGGCAAAAGGAGCGATATAGACTCGGGTCTTTCTCGATGACTCGCCCAAAATCTTCTGGCGTCGTAGCGCCGATGCAACGCAGGCCCCCCGACGCCAGTCCGCGACGCAACTCGCCGATGAGTTCCTCGGTGGATTCGGCTCCGGCAATCTGGTGCACGTCGTCCAACACCAGGACGACGCGTCCTTCCGAGGCGGCGATCTCCTTCTTGATGTCTGCCAAACGCTGGGAGAGCGCGCCCCGCACGCCAGCACCAGCGAGCAGATCACTCACGCTCAGCTCGACCAGAACGTAGCGGTCCGCCTCCGAGATGCCGTCGCCATCGACGATGCGTTGAGCGAGCCCTCGGATGACGGAGCTCTTGCCCACCCCTGGAACCCCGACCAAGCACGGATTGTTTGCCTCGCGCTTCGCCAGCACATCGAGGACCTGCTCCACCTCTGCGTCTCGCCCGACGATGGGCGGCAGCTCCTCACGCTCCGCCAGCACACAAAGGTTCGTCCCGAGCTTGGACAAGAGGGGAAAGCGCTTGGGGTCGAGAGAGAAGCGGGACTTGCGCCGCTTGGTCCGGCGCTGAGCGCTGCGCCGATTGGGAGCGGACGAGACGTTGGCAGCGTCGGCCTGGACTTGGCGTTCGGTGGCTCCAGCTGGCGCCGCGGGCTCCGTCGGCTTGCTCGGGCTGAGCTCTACCTGCGCCGGGCGAACAGGTATCCTCATCAGCGGCACGCTCACCGCTTTGCCCGTGTGGCGACGCGCAGGCGTGGGTCGAGCCACCACCGCCGGCTCAGGGCTGGGGGTACGCACTTCACCTCGACCGAGCTCACCCAAAGCGGCGTTCATGGCCGCGGCACGGAGCCGGTGCACGTCCACCCCGCACTGGTCGAGCGCCCGAAAGGCCGCACAACGCCGCACCTTGAGCAGGGCGACGAGTAGATGCAACGCCGTCGGCGCCCGCGCCCGCAACCCCTGAGCGACCTCGCGAGCACGCTGCACCGCAGCCCGAACCGGATCGACTTCGTCATCCGTCGATGAGCGGGCAGCTTTGAGCAGCGTGTCGCGCGTCAGGCGCCGTTCCAACAGCAGCTCGCCCGCCGTCGCCCCCTGATCGGCCATTGCCACCAGCAGGTGGGCGCTCGTCAGGCGCTCCCGACGCTCACTGGCGAGTTGTTCGGCGCGAAGCCGCAGGTCGACGAGTTCAGGCTCCCCTTGCGCAGTAACGGTGGGCATTCGGCGGATTCGCTTTCGCCCCCGAGAAGGCTCGGGGGCCCAGCGAAAGTGCTTCTGCGCCGGGGCGCGGGCCAAGTTTTCGACCAGCTGCCGGCACCGGACGCTCAACGTTTACGTTGGAGCAGCACGATCTCGATGCGGCGGTTCTTCTGACGCCCGGCTTCAGTCTTGTTGGTCGAGGCCGGACGGTACTGAGAGAACGAGGCAGCGATCAGCTGACGACCAGGGACCCCGCCCTTCTCCTGCAAATGGCGTACGACGTTGGTCGCGCGCGCCGCTGCCAGCTCCCAGTTGGTCGGGTAGCGCTCCACGAGCTCCTTCGACTTGACGCGCTGGCTATCCGTATGGCCACCGACCTGAAAAACCTGGCCAGGCGATAGGCGCTTCATGCTCTTGGCCACTTCCGCCAGTAGCGCCTGACCCGCTTCGTTGAGTTCGCTCTGCCCGGTGTCGAACAGGAGCTTGTCCGCCACGTCCACGACGAGTTCACCTTTGACCTCTTTGAGCAAGACGTCTCCCGCGGCAATCTGGGTGCCCAGGGTCTGGCTCAGCTCTTTCTTGGCTTGTTCGAGGGCGGTCAGGGCCTCCTCTTTTTCTTTGAGGGCTTGTTCGAGACGCACCTTCGTTTCAGAAGCCTCTTGGCTCAGGCCCTCTTTGTCTTTGAGCAAGTTGCCGATCTGGTCGGACTGGTCCGCAGCGCTTTTCTTGGTCGCCGCGAGCTCTCCTTCCAATCGAGCCGCCTTCTGTTCGTTTTCGTCTGCGGCCTTCTGCGCTGGGAGCATGCCCTGGAAGACCAAGAGCAGACACAGAACGACGGCGCCAACGGCGATCGCCCACGGCAAACGATTCGAACTCCCTTTGGGTGCAGCGTTGTCCTTGGATTCCGTCTCACTCATGTGGCGCCCTCCTTCGATGATGATTGGTTGGTTTCGCTCGCCGTGAGGTCCTCCTCACGGCGAGCGCGCACGTCGCGATTCTAGAAGGGATGGGCTCACCCACAACAGGCATACGGCACCAGCCGATGACCCGGGCGGGAGGACTCCCAAAGGCCTGGCCGCAAGAAAGAGATCCAGCGTAGTCAGAATCAACTCCGACCGTTCGACGTCCCCAGGAACGCCGTTCACGCAGCGCGCCATGGCGACGGCGGCCGCGACGACTCACAGCCTCGGCCCGGCCCTCTGCCCTCGAGCGGATTCTCTCCGACGGAGCAACTCCCGGGAGCATCGCTTCGGCCCGCCATCGTCCTCTGCGCTGTCGGCGTTCCAATCTCCGTGGGGCAGGCCCGAGGTCGACCCGAAAAGGCCGCGAGCCGTTCACTCGCACGACGCCCTGGCCACCACCCGGAGTTCGGGCTGCCCCTCGCTGCCCCAGCACCGTCGACTCTGCGCCGACATCTATCGCAACGCTACCGTTTTCGCGAACTTAGGAGCTTCCAAGAAAACGGGGCGATGACCCGGCAGCAGAGCATGGTAGGGGTTGCCGATGCGCCAGTACTTGGACCTACTGACCCAAATCCTGGAGCGCGGTGTGCTCAAAGGCGATCGAACCGGCACCGGCACACGCAGCTTGTTCGGCCACCAGATGCGCTTCGATCTTCAGGCAGGCTTTCCCTGCGTCACCACCAAGA
The DNA here is from genome assembly GCA_050290545.1 of Polyangiaceae bacterium. Classification (GTDB taxonomy): domain Bacteria; phylum Myxococcota_A; class Polyangia; order Polyangiales; family Polyangiaceae; genus SZUA-265. The sequence goes on from JBNKHV010000018.1 coordinate 39,184, forward strand.
AACTTCATCTGCGCTCGATCATTCACGAGCTGCTTTGGTTCCTTCGAGGTGACACCAACATCGCCTACCTCAAAGACCACGGAGTGCGCATCTGGGACGAATGGGCCGACGAAAACGGCAACCTCGGTCCCGTCTACGGCCACCAGTGGCGCAGCTGGCCCACCCCCGACGGTGGGTCCATCGATCAGATCGCCAGACTGGTGTCGCAAATCAAAGACAGCCCCGATTCGCGTCGTCTGATCGTCAGCGCTTGGAACGTCGCAGACGTGGAGAAAATGGCCCTGCCTCCGTGCCACTGCCTGTTTCAGTTCTACGTGGCGGAGGGGCGTCTGTCCTGCCAGCTCTATCAGCGCAGTGCGGACGTCTTCTTGGGCGTGCCGTTCAACATCGCTTCCTACTCGTTGCTGACGCTGATGTTGGCCCAGGTGTGCGAGCTGTCTCCCGGCGAGTTCATCCACACCTTCGGAGACGTGCACCTGTATTCGAATCACGTCGAGCAAGCCAAGCTGCAGTTGCAGCGTGAGCCCAGAGCACTGCCGACGATGCGCATCAACCCCGAAATCCGCGACATCTTCTCGTTCACCTACGATGACTTCGAACTGGTGAACTACGATCCGCACCCAACCATCAAAGCCAAGGTCGCCGTCTGATGACGATGAAGGTCAGCCTGATTGCCGCCGTGTCCCAGAACGGGGTCATCGGCAAAGACAACGACTTGCCCTGGGAAATCCGGGAAGACATGAACTTCTTCCGACGCACGACCCGCGGACACGTGGTCATCACCGGCCGCAAGAACTTCGAAGCGATGGGCGGCGCGTTGCCCAAGCGAGACAACTTCGTCGTCACGCGACGTGGTGACTACGACGCAAAGAACGCTACCGTGTTCCAAAGCGTGGAGGCGGCTCTGCAAGCCGCCCAAGCCCAGGGCGAAAGCGAGGTCTTCGTCATCGGCGGGGCACAGATATACGCTCTGGCACTGCCCTATGCTCACACCTACTACCGCACCCGAGTGCTGGCCGACGTCGAAGGCGACACGCACTTTCCGCCGATCGAAGACGGTGAGTGGACGATCTCGGAGCTCGACCGCCACGACGCGGACGAACACAATCAGTACCCCTTCGTGATCGAACGCCTGGACCGTCGCGACCCGCCCAACGCCTACTGACGTCCGAAGCGCGAGGAACGGGGACTTCGCTCTACCATTCGCCCAACAGGGCCCCGCTTTGGACGTCGAAGAGCTGAAGCCACTCGCGCCCCCCGACCAAAACTCGAGCTTGCGCGCCGAGTAGACATACGTCGACCACCGGCTGCATGTCGTAGGTCGGAGTCAGGGCCCATTCTTTCCCGCGTGCACGCCCGTCGAAGGTGGTGACGTGGACGCGATATTTCTCGCTGGCGAGTTCCACGCTGACAATCACCGTCGTCTTGCCGCGCACCGCCGCCTGCAGCACGGCCCCTTCGACGCGACTGGCCACCAGCTGGGGCTCGCCACGCGACTGCTCCCACAGCCCGACGAGACCGACCGCGCTGGCAGCCCAGTACTGACGTGAGTTGGAGCCTGCCCACAGGGCGACGACGTTCTGAATCGAAGGCAATGGGGAACGCCGAGGTGTCGAACCGCCGCGCTCGAGCCCGTTCGAGGCGGAGTAGAAAGGACTCCCGTCGGCCATCAACGTGAACAGGCGGCGATCGAAGCCGGGCAACGGCTGAACCTCTCCGATGGTCACCGCATAGTCTCCCCCTGCCACCGTGGGTTGGGATTCGGAAGGAGCCGCTTCCGGGACGCGCGCCAAGGTGTAGTGGTGCAAGCTGGTGTCTCGCAGGTAGCGAACCCAGAAGCCATCGATGTCACGCGCGTCGGGCCAGGCAACGAGAGGACCCAGCACCGGAATGCGAGCGAAGCTGGGCGCGGACTTCTCCGTGCGGTAGTGACGAAACAGCTTCGACGCCGTGATGACGAGCCGACTTTCCCCCGCGAGCGAGATCAGGTTCAACGGTTCCGGCACGTCGATGTGGGCCACGGCTCGAGCCTCACGCTTCGCGTCGGGCAGCAACTCGAAAACCTGGAGCGAATTGGCCCCTAGACGCGCAAAGGTGCGTTCACCACAAGCCAGAAGCTGAGGGAACGGATCCGGCGTGGTCGCTGGAAGCTTCACCTTGGGGCGGACCTCGTTCGTGACGACCGTGCCGTCTGCGGAGATGTCCTCGGGGGTAGCCCTCGAAGCTGAGAGCTCACTTGCCTCGACCGACGTCGAAACGTTGCCAGCGAATGGATCCGTTTGCGTGTCTGTGGGGGGTGTACGGCAAGCGCTCACCTCGAGGACACAGACCAGGGAGAGCGCAAGCCTTCGAGAACACTGTGCGCCTCGGCGCCGTGAGGAGACGACCCCAGGGACCACAGCTGATTGTCGGAATGCCAGCGCCACCCAACAAGTCTAGCGACGGCGGTTTTCTCCCAGAAGGTTTTCTGCCTGTCGTTTCTCGTAGCGCTACTATCATTCCATGACGCGCATCATCAGGTGGGGCCGTATTGCTTGTTTTGGGGTGTCTGTGGCGGGTTGCAGCCTGTCCGTCGGGGATGACGACGAGGACATGATGCCGAACACTGGCGCCGAAGTAGCCGCGGGGGAGGCATCGGGCGCCTCGTCAGCGGGGGATACTGGCTCCACCGAGCAGCCGGCAGGAGCGCTCTCTCCCAATACCGGTGAGCCCACGCAGAGCCCTGACCCGAGCGGCAGCGCTCCAAGTACTGATGTGGGCGACGGCGCCGACGGACCAGTCGCGGACATGCTCCCGCCTGACGATGGCGTCGACACCAGTCCAGACCCACAACCCGATCCCAACGGACAAGCCGCAACCGATCCAGCCACCGAGAACGCAACGGACCCGGATGTGACCGACGCCACGACGGATCCCGACGGCCCCACGGCACAGCCCCCAGAAGAACCCGTGACACAAGAGCCGAGCGAGGACTGCGTCCCGGACTACGACTGCGACCCTGAACCGCCCAGCAGCGGCGATCCCTACGCGGATTGCGTGGACCGAGTAAACCAGTTCCGCGCATGCGCGTGCTTGGAACCGTTGGAGCGCAACTTCGACGCGGAGGCGTGCATGGACCAGCAGGCGGAGTACGACTCATCGCGCAGTGCCCACGCAGGCTTCTCCGACCGCATCTGCATGCCCAGCGGCAACTCGCAGAACGAGTGCCCCGGCTGGCGCGATACCGAGCAAGTGATCGAGGGCTGCATTCGCAGCATGTACTACGAAGGTCCGCCGCCAACCGAGCCCTGCGAGGGACAGTGCTACCAAGAGCACGGCCACTTCATCAACATGACCGACACTCGTGTCACCAGCGTCGCGTGCGGCTTCTACGACGCTGGCGGCGAGCTTTGGTCGGTGCAGAACTTCTTCCGCTGAAGCGGCAGCCTTTGCAACTCTGCGGCCAGAGTCACAAGGGCTGGATCTGCGTGTAGTCCAGAAAGTTGCCGGTCATCATCAAGAGAGCGAGCACCGTCCACGATTCGTCGTAGTAGGCGCCTCCCACGAGTAAGTCCAAACCACTGAGCGCCTCATACGCCTCATCGACGAACAGTTGGTGCGCGGTGTCACTCATGCCACCGACGCCTGCCGGACCCACGAACGCCGCCGAAAGACCGCCGAACTGAGGGCGAGGATTGCCGTTGAGCTCGTAACCGTCCGTCATGTTGGCAACGCCGATTCCCGAGAAGAACCCGGACGTCATCTGGACATAGTCGTAAGCGCGTTGCTCCCCGTGGAAGCAGTAGTCGAGACCGATTCGGAAGGGCGTGCGGCAGGAATCGTACTGATAGTGCGTTGGTGCCTGCTGGTCCGGCCCCCAAACACCGCCGTTGGGTTGGCCCTCGCTCGTGGACCACGCGGGCACCAGTCCGTTGCTGGCATTGCCATTTTCGCTGTTGAGGGCGTTGTACATCGTGTCGTAGCTGGTTTGCACGACGTCGTTCCAGCCCTGGTTACCGCTGACCTCCGCAAACGTGCGGTAGTAGTTCGGAGTGAAGTAGGAGATGTTCACCGAATACCAGTCACCCCAAGAATCCCCAGGCAAGAACAGCTTGCCGTCCAGCACCTCGTGCTGCCATATCTGGTCGATGATGCCGCGGGCCAAGTCGATGTAGTTCGTTCCCAACGAACCACCGCCTCCCCACTGACGGTCCGCCATCACGAGCGCCCAGGCCATGTCCTCGTCCGCATCGGAGGCGGCGCCGTTACCGACCACTCGGTCACCGCCGGAGCTGATGTGCCAATGCATCAACCCAGTGTCGTTGAGCCACTGCTGCTCGTAGCGCCACAGCTGGTCGAAGAGCTCTTGCTCGTTCATGTAGACGGCAATCAGCATGCCGTAGGCGATACCTTCTGACACCGTGGAGTGAACGTCCCCTTCGATGACTGGGTCAGACTCGAGGCGCTGGATGCGCAGCGCACCATTGGCGCCATCGCCGGTGACGGTGTCATCTCGCCACTTCTCGAACGCCGCCATCACGTCGTCGTTGCTGAACCGGGTCGGCAACGCGCAGTTGGGTGGCTCTCGGTTCTGGGGAAAGGGGAAGTTCGCGGTTTCGTTGGCAGGCGTGGGGCCCAAGGGGATCATGGGCTCAGGTTCACTCGCCTCGGCCCCCTCGGTGGGCTCCCCGGCAGGCTGCTCTGCGGACGGCGAGTTCGAACCAGCCGCCGCTGCTGTGCCCTGGGACTGGTCCGGCGCCAATGGAGTCCCCGCGCCGTCAGGTCCGCCAGCGCTCGGCGCGGCAGTGCCGGCAGCAGGCGAACCTGGTGCAGCAGGGTCGGCTCCTTCGGCGCCGGCCCCTTGCTGCCCCGGCGCTGCAGCGCCTGTCGCAATCGTGCTCTGACCTGCGGGGCTCGCTGACGAAGAGGTAGAGCTGGGGGGAACGATAGTTCGCTCCGGGGGACCAGAGCAGCTCGGTAGCAGCGCCGCCATCCCAAGCAGGGACGCGAAGAAGCTGGACCGACGGGAAATCAGCACATCGACAATCACTGGCCTTTTATAGCCCACTGGCTGAGAAGCGGGTGCCCGGCAGCCCCAAGCGCATGGCGCAAACGCCACAGCGCGATCACCTCGACCGCGCGATCGCTGCGGGCGGTTGTGCCGCCGTCGTAATGGAACGATGCATCTGGACGTACTCGCGCCTTTACAGGGGCGGTAACGGGATCCAGGTATTGGGCGTGAGGTACTGGTTGGTGAAGACCGAGCCGGAAAAGTACGGCTGGCAGGATCTCGTCGGGGAGGGTCAGGCGTGCTGGGATGGCGTGAGGAACGTTGAAGCGCGGAACAATCTGCGCGCGATGGCCCTCGGAGACCGTGTACTCGTCTACCACTCGGGCAAGCCGCGCGAAGTCGTGGGCCTCGCCGAGGTGGTGCGAACCGCGTACCGAGATCCGAGCTCCAACCGGGCGATCTGGTCGGCGGTCGACCTCAGCGCCCTGACGGCGCTACCCAACCCCGTGTCCCTGTCCCAAGTCAAAGCCGATCCGGGCTTCGCGAACTGCCCGCTGGTACAGCGTGCTCGCCTGAGTGTGATGTCTCTGACCGAAGAGCACTACCAACGCCTACTGGCTCTCGGCGGTGCGACGAAACTCGCTCCGCCCCAGCGCGAGACTGACGAGCCTAGCAGCTAGCGAACAAGCCCTCGTCGACGAAGCCCTTCGATTCTCGACCAAGCCCTTCGATTCTCGACCAAGCACCTCGATACGGGTCTTGCGCCGAGGACGCTCGTGGGCCACACCCTGGACTGTGAAGCGACGACAGTTCCTCCGAACCAGTGTGGTCGTAGCGGGCCCAGTCATCGCTGCGTGTTCTCCGGATGACGGCGAATCGCAATCTGACACAGCCGACCCAACGCAGGACGCGGGCCCGGAGCAAGACGGCGGAGTGCCGCGCGTGCAAGTCGACCCGACCCGCTTCCCGCAGTCCGTCGCGTCGGGCGATCCAAAACCGAATAGTGTCGTGCTTTGGACTCGCTTCGACGGTGGGGATGAGGAGTCCGTGGCTCTCGTTTTGGAGTTGGCGCTGGACGAGGACTTCGAACAGCGCGTTACCCTGGGTAACGCAGCGCGCCTTCGCCTGTCCGCAGAACGCAAGTGGGACCATTGTCTGCGCGTGCGTGTCGACGGGTTGGATCCCGACACGCACTACTTCTTCCGCTTCGTTCGCGACGACGGTGGAGAAGCAGTCGCGTCTCGCACGGGCAGGACGCGCACCGCCCCTGAGCCGACCGCAAACCGCGACGTCAAGTTCGCCGTCATGTCGTGTCAGGATTACGGCGGGCGCTACTACCACGCGCATCGGCACGCGGCCGCTCGAGACATGGATTTCTTCGTTCACCTAGGTGACTACATCTACGAGACGGCGGGAGACCCGAGATTTCAACAAGAAGATGCAGAACGCAGGGTCGTCTTCTCAGACCTCGATGGCGCACTGGAACTGACGTCTACCAACGACGTCCCGGGGAGCGAAGAGGCTGTCACCCGAACGTTCTTCGCCGCTCGCTCCCTCGGCAACTACCGCGAACTCTACCGCACGGTTCGCTCCGACCCCGACTTGCAGCGCCTGCACGAGCGCTACCCCATGGTCGCCGTGTGGGATGATCACGAGTTCTCCGACGACAGCTACGGTCAGACGGCCACCTACCTTTCTGGGCGGGAGGATGAGACGGATCCCGAGCGGCGAGCCAACGCCGACCAGGCGTGGTTCGAGTACATGCCCGTGGATTACGACGCCGGAGAGGACTTCGAGTTCGACCGAGACGACGACTTCCCAGATAATCTGCTCATCTACCGCGACTTCCACTTCGGACAGCACGTGCACCTGGTGATGACGGATCTGCGGCGCTTTCGCAGGGATCACCTGGTGGCGGAAGACGCGGTGCCGGCTGCCGTCGCGATCACCGAGGAACGTCTCGTCGAGCTCTTGGGGGAGATCCCCGAACAGGCACAGGCCTACGTCGACATCGACGAGCTCGGCGATGGAGCCTACGTACGAGCGCTTCGCGCCGCGGCAAGTGATGGGGTGAACTTCGGCGTCGACGTGACGCGCCTGAGTGGAGCGACGAACGTGCCGTACCTCAACGGCTTGATCGAGACCCACAACCTCGAGGCGGACGCTGACCCGCTCGACCCGCTCGACCCGGACGATACCGCTTACCCCAGAGGGATCGCCTACGCTCAAGTGGGCAAGACCGCCGATTACTCCAGCTTTGGCGCCCGCTACTTCGTCGAGCCAGACATCTTCGAGCTGATCGCCCTCGATCGCTATCAGGCCAGCGAAGGCCTGAGCGAAGAGGTGATGGGAGCAGCTCAGCGACAGTGGTTCATCGAAACACTGCGCGGCTCAGACGCCAGCTGGAAGATCTGGGGCAACTCGTACACTCTGGCGACCCGAAGCCTGGACTTGAGCTCCGTCACGTTGCCCGGCGGGCTGGGGCGACGCTTCCGACTGTCTGCCGACGATTGGGACGGGTTTCCCAACCAGCGCAAGGCGCTGCTCGAGGCGCTCGACGGCGTCGACGATCTGATCGCAGTAACCGGCGACAGCCACTCCTTTTTCGCGAGCACGACCGGGATCGACGATCCGGCGAGCGTGATCGAATTCGTGTGCGGTGCCGTCTCCTCTTCCACCTATCAGTCGGTGCTGCAATCTGGGATCGACGGAGTCCCGGGGATCGACTTGTTGGCCCCACTCGCTGGGGCTCTGATCGAGCAAGCCAACCCGCACATCGCCTACCAGAACGTCGCTGACAACGGCTACGCCGTGTTGGAAGCTTCCAGCGACGCGCTCCACGTACGGTTCTACGAGCTAGCGCTGGGCAAGGTGTTCGAGCCCGAGCTCGACGGCGAACTCGATGACCACTTCGCCGTGCGCGAGTTTCGTGTCCGCCACGGGACGCGACGAATCGAGCAACTCCTCGACGGCGAGTTTCGTCGTTGGGATCCAGAAAGCCAAAGCTACGAGTGACCAACGCCGACGTGGCGCGCTGACTCAGTGCAGCGTCAACGCGTAGGCCACCGTGAACTCGCGCCCTTCGAACTTGGGCACCACGACACTGCGCGCGAACATCTGCAGGCACGTGGCCACAGGAGCACTAGCGATGGGCTCGCCCTTCACGCTGGCGTCCACGACGCGACCGTCGGGCCCGAACGTGATCAGCACGGTAGCATCACCGGTTGCTCGACCTCCGAGGTGGCACTTCTCGGCACGAATCATCCGCAGCCGGGTCCGATGCTGCATCAGCGCCACGTTGACTCCTTCGGGCACGGCGGTTACCGGTGTGGCCAAGCGTGGTTTGAGCTCTGAGGGCTCGGCGTTGGCGCCGTCTCCAGGGGCGTCCTCTTCTGCAGCCGCTGCCGGAGCGGCCTCGGCAGCCTCGGCGTCTGGCTCCGGCGGCGAGTCCTCGGCTTGGGCCACTTCCTCGGATCCATCGCTCGGCTCGTCTTTCGCGGCTTCTGCCGCCGGTGTGTCCTCTCTCGCCGCCGCAGGTGCCTCGGCGACCTCTTCCGGTTTTGGCGAGTCCGCCGCCGGGCTAGCTTCGCCGGCACCTTCCGTGGCTGGCTGTGTCGCGGGCTTCTCCGCCGCAGCCGCCGTGGTGTTTTGTTCCGCTGCTGGACCGACGGCTGCAGGAGCCTGAAGGCGCGGAACGTACTTGGCAAGCACGGCCTGAGCCGCTGGCGGTAACTTCACGCGGCCATCGATGACCAGGAAGCCGGCTCCGGCCACACCACCCAATATTGCAACCATAGCCGCCAACAGCCAACGTCCACGGCGACGTTTCGGTGGCTGTCCGTTGGGCACCGACTGCGCGATCTGTCGTGAAACGTCCGAAGTCGCAGAGTCCCAGTCGGCCGGGTCTTGCTCCGCGGCCGTCGCGGCCGGCGGCGCGACGTGCTCCAACGGCTGCCCAGCAGCGGCAGCGCCCCCAAACCCGTCGGGAAGTGGTGGCTCGGCTGCGGCCACCGGATCTGAATCGTCGACCAGTTCGAGCACCCCCGTCGGCGGCAGTGCATCGGGTGACGGGTCCGGCAAGGGTTGAGTGTCGTGAGGGGGCAAACCGGGCGAAAGCTGGGCATCGTCACCAAACGCCACTTGGGTCTGGGCCATCTCCAGTGTTGTGCGGTCGTGGTTACCGGTGTTTTCCGGTTCGTAATCGCCTTGTGGTGGCGCCAATCCCAACATCGTGCCCCCCCCGAGCTTGCCCTTGCTTCCCGCACCCGCAGGGAAGGTCGGGGGAGCTGAGACCATCGCCGTCTGTGCAAGCGGTGAGATGGGTTCAGCAGTCACCTCTGCGACAGCGTTCGGCAGTGACTCTGCCGCTTCTTGCTCTGACTTGGCATCCGTGCCCTGCGAGCGCGGCGGTATTGGAGGTGGCGGGCGGCGCGGGTTCGGCGGCGGAGCCACCCCCATCATCGTCGCCTTCATGCCCACTGATCGCGGTGGAGCCACCCCCATCATCGTCGCCTTCATGCCCGCAGAGCGTCTCGGCGGAGGTGCCTTCGGTGCGACTGCCGGGGGCGGCTTTGCGGCGGTCGGAGCGGACTTGGGTGCAGCGGGCTGTGCTTTCGGCGAAACCGACACGTCGTCACGCTGAAAGACCTGGGTGGGCTGATCGAAGTCGTCATCGGCGGCCGCCGACGCTTTGGGCTCCACGACGCGGATGGGCGTCGCCGAAAGCTTGGCTTTCGGCTTGTTGACCTCAGTGCTCGGCACGACCTTGGTGCGTGCCAAGGGCACGGCTGTGGAAGAAGACCCGGCCATCGTGACCTTCGGCAACGGAACTCGAATGCTCGAACGCGACTTCGCCTGCACCGGAATGTCCTGAAGCGAGCGAGTCGCTGACAGCTTCGCACGAGTGGGCGCCTTCAGAGCCGATGTGCCGGCCTGCGGCTCCTTGGATTCGGCCTTGGCCTGCGGCTTGGCGCTTGGCAAGTCCGCATCAGACACTCCGCTGCCACGCTTCGCTGGTTTCAGACTCGGAAGGTCGGCATCTTTCGGCGGCTCCGGCTTGAGGCTGGGAAGGTCGGCGTCCAGTTCACCAGCGCCGGTACCTCGAGCGGGTTGCCCACTCGTCCTCTTGTCGGGTTTGACGCTCGGCAAGTCCGCCTCACCGTCGAACGATTTCTCTGCAGGCGTCGGAGCTGGCACCTTCTTGGGCTCCGTCCCGGAGGGTATGTCGGAACGGGGCTTCGTTCCATCAATCCGAATGTTCTTGCGGCAGTGCTTGCACGTCAGGTCCACGACCTTGCCAGCGATTCGCGCTTCGTAAGCGGCGTCTGGGAATGCAAACTTCGAGCGACAGGAGTCGCATTGAACGGTGAAGGGCATGACAAATGAAACCTATTACGCTCCAACGCGGTACGCCACGAACACATCGATACAGGTCGACACGAGTGCGTCGCAGTAGGATGCGGTGCTCAGCCGCCCGCGATGTGCGCAACGGCGACCACGCGGCACTTCATTTGTGCGGGGCGGGAATTAATTCAAGAGTTTGTTCGATCTGCGCGTCGCAACGCGCACCGTCCCACAAACACCGACTCCGAGTGCGACGGCGAACACTCGGTGGCGTTTTCGCTGACAGCGCAAACGGGCCCCGTCGAAGCCGACTGGCGATTCAACCGGATCCTCTGAGGCGCCCGTGGCTCGCGCGAGCTATTCCGTCACCGCTACGAGTGGGCTCGACTCCCTCGGTGCGGTGAATCGAGCGCGATTCGGGCTCCAATTGGCGGCGCACGCTGCGCCGGTCGCGGTCATCGTCGAGAGCGGTTTCAAAACGCGGGACGCCGAGGTAGAAGCTGCGCGTGATGAGAGTGGTTGCAATCGTGCTGGCGCTACTGGCAGCCGGTGGGTGCCGAGGTTTCGATCGGGCGGGGGAATGCGCTCGCGTCGCTGAACTCACCAACGAGGCGCTGGCGCTCATCGCCGAGCTCGACTCGAAAGACGACAAAGCTCCTCCTGCTGACAACTACGCCAAGATGTCGGCTCACTACCAAGACCTCGAGCGACAGCTGACGGAGCTCGAGCAGACCCCCTTGGAAGGTGAACTCGCCGCTGCGGTGGCAAGTCTCCGCGCCGCGTTGAGGGTCGCCTCACGCGAGACGCAGCGCTACGGCGACATGCTTCGCGAATTGAAGGAAGTCGAGGCGGACGACTTCAAGGCGCACCGCACGAAGAAGAACCTGGAACGCGCGCGTGAACGCATGACGAAGAACCAGCGCTCGTACCAGGCCGCGTATCAACGCATCGAGAGACATTGTAGCGTCAGGTGAAGGCGCCGCGACGGGCCACGTCTTCGAAGCCCGGACCCGGTGCTCGACTCCGACCCTGCTGTGAACTCCACCACGGCGCGAAAGCCCGGCGGTGAGCACTGCGGGCAGCTTCGCAGCCCGGCGGTGAGCGCTGCGGGCGGCTTCGCAGCCCGAGCTTCCTCAAGCAGTGAGCCGTACCGCTGCAAGACTCGGCTCGACCGAACCGAGCTACCGCACTACTAAGCCATCGAGGCGTTCACGCCGGCTTCCGTGGTCTCCACGTCCGGCATGCGCAAGTCGAGACGCTCCGGAGCGCTAGGGGGGTCCCACGCGGCGCGACCGATCTGGTGCGTGCGGAAGCGGTCGGAGAACATCCCGAGCACGTACGTGCGGAAGCAGAAACCGAAGATCGACTTCTGGCACAGATCAGGATGAATGTGCGGTGCCAGTTCGGCGTGTAGAGCTGGCAGCTTACTCCAATGCAGCCCCGCTTGCTCATGGTGCGCCGCATGCAGACCGGCGTTGAAGGTCAGCCAGAGGCTCACTTTCCCTACGAAATTGCGAGAGTGATTGTACTTGGACCAAGGGTCACAGTGAACGTGCTGGATGTAATTGATGAAGAACATCGCCCACAGTGCAAACAGCGCCGGCATCAGAACCGCGACGACGTAGACGATCGCCCCCAGACGCCAGCCGTGGAGCGCGATGGCCAGCGCCGCGATCGCGCTATGCCCACCGAAGACGAAAACGTACTGCAGCAGGATCCCGCGAAAGAGCGTGGGGTTGTTCGCCTTGGCCTTGAGTAGATACTGCTTGACCAGCTTGCCTTGGAAGTGACTGGAGATGAAGAAGTACGTCCACGCGATCGTCCAGTTGTGCTTCTTCGAGTAACGCCAAGTGATCGAGGCGTCGCCGGCACGATTGACCAGCTTGTGGTGGTTCTGGTTGTGCGTCGGGATCCAACCGAACGTCGGATAGCCGTAGAAGACGGAAAGCCACGCGGCGTACCACGTGTTGGCCCGTCTGCTCTTGAACGTGGGGCAGTGATTCTGATTGTGCGTCAGAACCCCTGCGCAGAAACCGCAATAGAGCCCGAGCGGCAGAAGCCACCCGACGAGCTCGGGATGGGCGAACTGAATCGCGGGCACCGCAGGAAAAAGAACGAACGTGTACAGCAAAGTACGCCAATCCGTTCGCTCACGTATTCCCAGCATTCGCCTACATTAGTGCTCCTCGAGACGAGCCACAACACCGATGTCGGTTTCTTGTCGTCCGTCCTGGTGAAGCGTGCGAATCGAGCGCGACCCGGATCCGCAGCGTTTGCGCGGCAGCGACACTTCGCCTTCAATCTTGCACGTTCCGTATTGGACTGCCGACAATCACCCGTCCCCAATCGAAGGTCACCTCTCGCCGGTAGTGAGACTTTTTGTCACCTCCAAATACCCAAGCTTTGCGAGGATCGTACTTGACCTTGATGGTCGGAATGAAGTGCCCACTGGGGGCCCAGTCGAGGACGTCGAGCTTGCCGAGAGTGCGGCGCACGACCAACACGCCGCACTGCCGATGCGGGGGCACTCCTGCACATCCGCCCACCAACAGTAGGTCTTCGTTGGGCAGCGGGCGCCATTCCCACAAACGCACCATACGGAATACTCCCAAACGCTTCATCGACTCGGCGGCTTCGGTGGGTAGCTTCTTTTCCATCGAGCGCAGGAGCTTCTTGTCGGGCTGATTGATCAAACGCAACGTCGGGCCGTGAGTCACGGTGAGACTCACCTCCGCGGGATTACGGAGCCCACGGCAACAGCGAAAGCCGACGTTGCGACTGGTCTCTTTGGGCGGCAAACCTCGACCGTTGGCGCAGCGCCCCACGACATCTCCGTCGGGCCCGTTGCCGCCACGCACCGTCATCAGTATCTGTTTGTCACCTCGTCCCCAAGGACTGTCCGTCCACTCCCAAATCGAACCGTGCATGTCGTGCACGCCGAATTCACTGCGACAGGAGAACTGGTAACCGCTGGGCAGCGTTCGGGTGTCGCCTCCCGTGCGACAGATCGCGGGCTGATGGCGATTGCCGTACTCGTAGACGGAGTTGTTGGGGCCTTTGCAGGCACGCTCCCACTCCAGCTCGGAGCAAAGTCGCTTGCCACGCTTTTCGCACTCCGCTTTGGCTTCCGCCTGGGTGACGTTCGTCTGTGGAATGGCCCCCTCTTCGTTGGGGAAGGCAAACTGATCGATGAAGAATCCGTCGAGGATCACTTGCTCGCCGGCCATTTCCTCATGAGCCTTGCGTGGCACTTGCGCTGGGGGGGTGCCCGCCACCAAAGCCCCAGGGGGGATCCAGGCCATGCCTTTGGGTATCGGCGGCACGTTGCTCTTGACCGTCGCCAGCTGCAGCGCGCCGCTGTCGGGTTGGCCAGCATCGACCGACTCCGTGCCGGACGCATCACAGCGACAACCCTCCAGAAAGGAGCTCAACAGAACGGCACCGTACAACCAACGGAAAACGGACCGCAGTTGGGCACTGACGCTCACCGACAGCTCACTCATCGCGCTCCCGCAGCCCCAACTCCTTCATCTTGAGCTGCAACCCCTTGCGCGATATCTTCAGCAAGCGAGCAGCATGGGTTACGTTGCCCTGCGTTTGGGCCAGGGCCTTGTGAATGAGCTGGCGCTCGACCCGTGCGGTGATCGCCTTGACTTGTGCGCGCAGACCAGGCTCATCCAGGCCGGACGCTTCCCCGTCCAACAGCGAGGTGAGTTCCCCAGGCAAGTCGGACTTCACGATCACGTCTTGGTCGCAAAGCAAGACGGCCTGCTCGAGCACGTTCTCCAACTCTCGGACGTTGCCCGGCCACGCGTGCATCTCGAGGATCGCGGTAGCTTCGTCGGAGAGCGCCGTCACTTGTTTGCCAAAACGAGCGTTGAAGTTGGCAATGATGTCAGCGGCCAGCGCGCGAATGTCTTCCCGTCGCTCACGCAGCGGCGGCAATCTCACGATCGTGGTGAAGAGCTGCTTCGCGAGCGCAGGTGCGAACGCCTGCTCCGCCTCCAGTTCTTCCGCACTGAAACGAGACGCCGCGATGACGCGAGCAGTCAAGGCGACACGACCCACGCCACCGACACGTTCGAAGGCCCTGCTGTCGAGAGCCTGAGCCAGGAGCGATTGAACCGCAACGGGGATCGACCCGATCTCGTCGAGGAACAGTGTCCCCCCCGCGGCAAGCTCCAGACGACCAGGACGCCCCCCACTCGGTGAGGTGGCTCCAAATAGCTCCTGGCCGAAGCTCTCCGCGGGAGTGGCTGCGCAGTTGACCTTGATGAAGGGCGCTTCGCGCCGCGCCGAGCGGTCGTGAATGGACCGAGCGACGATCTCTTTGCCCGTGCCGCTCTCTCCGACGACGAAGACGGGGCGCTCGTCCGCGGCCACCGCCACGAGCGAATCGTTCACTCCACGCACAGCATCACTGTGCCCGATGAGCCCCAGAGCCTGGGAATGGCTGGGGGACGCACGCCCGTGTGCCTCGCGCGATGCCAGGCGCCGAGTTTCCAGCGCCTTCTTGACGATGGCGCGAACCTCCGACTGATCGAACGGCTTGGTGATGTAGTCGAAGGCGCCGGTCTTCAAAGCCTCCACGGCGTTGTCGACCGTTCCGTGTGCGGTGATCATGACGACCGGCAACTCCGGCTCGTCTCGCAACGCGCGGCGCAGAAGCTCCATGCCGTCGATCCCCGGCATCTTCAGATCGGTAATCAGAAGGTCGATGTGGTGATTGGCGAGCGCTTCGAGCCCGGCCGCTCCGTCCGCCGCCGTGTGTACGTCGTAGCCGTCGCGGGAGAGCTGCGCCGCCAATACACGGCGCAGGTTCAATTCGTCATCGACGACGAGGATCTGATGCCTGCGTTCGGGTAACATCTTCTTGCATCGCTGGTCAGCTCATGACCCCTGCGTGGGGCGCGCCGTGCGCCCTAGGGCGCGCAGCGGCCAGTACGGTCGCCCTCGTCGAGTAGCTCGGAACAGTAGAAGATCAGCGTCTTGCTGTGACCGGGCGCACCGGCGGCAACGATGTCGCGGCGTCTCTGCCGCACCGGCACGACGGATGTTCCCAGACGGTCGCCCTCCTCAGCCGAAGCGATGTAGAAGATATCCGTCAGTGCCTCGGGTGAATTCCCTTCGGCGTCGTAGACGAGAACCGCACCGGCATCCCGTTGGCCGTAGATGGTCATGCGAGGCGCACCCACGAGCACCTCACCGTCTCCATCGCCGTCCAAATCTCCAACGGCAAGCGTCGCGCCGAACTGAGAACGCCCGCAGTCTTTGGCCGCTTCCATCGAGCCGCACCCGAATGAGGCGATAATCGTGCGCTCAGGCAAGGCTTGCAGCCCGCAGCCGCCCACCCGCGCCTCGGAGAACGTCGCCAGCTGCGCGCCAGAAAAAACCGTCACCAGCTCCCCATCGGCAACAACCAGGTCTTCGCTTCCGTCACCGTCCACGTCACCGCTGCCGAGCGCCTGTCCAAAACCTTCATAGCCGCCCAAACAACCGATCGGCACGGCCTGCCGTCCGTCGTCGGAACGGGAGAGCCAGACCTCTCCACTTTCCGGCGCAGCCACGGCAAACACCCGAGCAGGCGCGTCCGCCGCCAAGGCGAGGGAGGCCACCTGCCCGCCGTAGGACGCGGGTGGTGAGGTGTCTGGCGGGAGCTGGAGCTCCACGGGACCGCGTGAGCCGGCTGGGTAGAACCAGGCAGCCCGTTGATTCGGCAGGCCCGCAATCAACACCGGAGAGTCCCCCCGATCCGAAGCCAAGAACACGGGCTGAAAGTCAGCGGTGCGCTCGAAGGCTCGGTCTCGGTCGCTGACGACCTGCCGGGGAGCGGGAAAGCTGTCGTCTCGCTTGTTCAGACAACGCACCAATATGCCGTCCGTGCTGGCTTCTACCTTGCCCCAGCCATACGCGAAACACATCTGCTCTTCGCCGTCATCGTCCTCCACCCTGAGGTGAGCGGCCGTGTTGGCGAGCTCGCACGTTTCGATCAGATCACGTGTGGAACAGAAGCCGCCGTGACTGGCATCGACGCTCGGATCTTGCTCCCGCCCCAGGCTGTAGCCAGCGGCCCTGGACACTCCAGCGGCGCCTCCTGCCAACAGCACGACGTTGTTGCCCTCCGTGCCGGAGGCCAACAAGTGCCCGAAGGGACCCGTGATGTCCGAACTCTTCTCCAGAGCGACGACGGGCGCTTCCTCCTCCAGAGGGTCGAACTCGGACCAGTCGCAAGCTACGTTCGTCGCGCCGGCTGCAACGGCAACCACCCACACGGCTCGATGTTGGCGCTTCGACATCAGAACGTGCCTCCAATGAATAGACCGGCAAAGTCGCTGCTGGTGGCCGGGGAGACCGTGAAGGTCGGTGACGGATCCAGCGACGGACCTGGCCGCTCTCGACGCCGAGCGCCCGGGGCTGGATCTGCTGCCTGCGGCCGTTTGGCGAGCGGATCTTCGAACTCCACGGGTTCGTCTTGGGTGAGGGACGAATCGGGAAGCGGATCCTTGATGAAATTCCAGGTCGCGAGCGCCGCCATGAGCCCACCTGCGGCGAAACCCGCATCGGCTCCGATGGCGAACCAACGTCCTTTGGAAATCCGCGGATCCGAACCGTCGAGCGAGCCGGCACGTCGATCGGCCTTCAACTCGTCTTTGATGTTCTCGCTCTCGACGCCGAAGTAGATGCCCGCACCGAGCAACCCCGCACTGATGCCCGCTTGGGCCCATGCCGTGCCGCGCGGGTACTTGGGGATCATACGCACGTGGATCGGCAGCACTTGCCCGCGCGGGATCTCGATCACTCCCTCGAAGTCTTTGCGACCATCCGCCTCCACCAGCAAATGATGCTGACCGGCGGAGGCCTCGATCTCCAGCGCCTTGCCGCCCTTGAACCAGCGCCCCTTGGCTTGACCGTCCAAGCTGACCCAAGCCTCCGGAGCGTCCATCGCGTCGACCCAGACGCGGCCGTAGCTGACGCGCGTCATCTCCACCTGGACTTCACGACGCTCCCCGCTCGCGAGCTCGACCTTGGCGGAAGTGGGCTCGAAACCGGGAGCCTCGACGAACACCTCGTGCTCACCTACTGGCACAAGTTCACCGTACGGCGTCGTACCCCACTCCGGCTTGGCCTTGTCCACTTCGTCCAACCAGATGTGCGCGCCCTTCACGTTGCTGCTCACGCGCAAGAAAGCCATGAACACGCCCTGCGACAGGTTGGCCTTGAAGTGATGCACGTGACCTGGGGCCACGCGAAGCTGAGTATCGCTGGCGTTGAAGTCCTGAAACTCGTCCACGACGATGTGGTAGAGCCCAACACTCAGCGAGAGACTGGTCGGCGCCGTCGTGGTGACGATCTCAGTCCAGCCTGCCGGTTTCTCCGTGCCGGGTTGGAAAGGAATGGGGGGGTCACTCACGGGGCGGAATACCCGCACCGGCGCGCCCGGCGGTTCCGTCTCGATCACCACCAGCGAGCGCATGCTTTGTTGGTCCACTTCGGTCGTCGTTGGCGGGGCCTCGGTCTGACCATCGGGTGGGGCGAGCTTCGCGGTCAGCTTCGCGACGCGCTGCTTCACGTCGTCGATGTCCGGGGCTTCAGGGTCGACCTCGAGATACTTCTGATACTTTGCGAGAGCGTCAGCATCACGGCCGAGCTTCTCGTAGCAAACACCGGCGTTGAACAAGAACGCGGAATAGGGGTGCTCGGCGTAGCCCGTCTCGAACTGCTTCGCGGCTTCAGCGGCCTTTCCGGCGACGAACAGAGCTAGGCCATCTTCCATTCGCTGACGAATCGCATCGAGCTGCTGCGATTGGTTCGCCTGCGCAGGAAGAGCCCCCAGAAGGGCGAACAGCACACCAGCCACAGCCAGCAGCCCGCGCATGGTTTTCAGCGCACTCACAGCGCGCTAGCTGACTCTGAATCGGCGCGCGAGACAACCCCAAATGGCCGCTGAATCGGAGTTCATGTCCGGCTTGCGCAGCAGTGCTGGACCGATGCGGGGAGAGGTCGTCAAACGTGCGAGGGTCGGCCGGCGTGTAGATCGACAAATTCTTCATTCGCCGTGACCTGACGGCGACAGTGTTCGACTGGCTCGCACTGCCGAGCCGTTGTAAAAGCCTACCCGAGTGGTTCTCTTGTGGTCGGTCCCCGAGTGTGGCTATGGTAGCCCCCACATGAGAGAGCCGGCTCTCGAGCGTGGTAAAGCAATGCAAATGAATGGCAAGCGGCCGCTGCTGATCACCCTGACGCTGGCGGTTCTGTGCCTGGCGCAACCGGTGATGGCCCAAACGGCCGAAGCGCCCCCACCGGGCAAAGAAGAGAAAGAGCCCAAGCCGTACCCTGCTTGTGACGCTGCGCCTGACGAAGCGTCGATGCAAGGAGCGCAGGGTGCGTTTCAGGCGGGCAGCGCGTCGTTCAACGAGGCTGACTACCCTCGCGCGATCTTCTACTGGGAAGATGCGTACCGTCGAGACTGCACGGCGCACGCCATGCTCAAGAATCTGGCGCGTGCCTACGAGCTGAACGAGCAGTACTTGCACGCCATCGTGGCACTGCAGACCTACCTCGAGCGCAACCCCGACTCCGGCGAAGGTGAGTCGATCCAGCGACGCATCGAAGCATTGGAGCGCAAGCACGACGAGCGCAAGGCGGCGCTCGCCGCAGCCGCCGCAGCGGCTGAAGAAGAGCGCAAGAAGGAAGAGGCTCGCAAGGCGAGCGCAACACGACAAGAGCCCGCCGAAACCGGGCAGGACCCTTACCCCGCTGGCGAAGAGGATGAGTACACGGGCGATGGCCCCAGGCGGTCTGTGGTTCCCCTGGTGGTCGCAGGTCTCGGAGCCGGAGTCGGTGTACTGGGCGGCATCCAATGGATCGTCGCCCTGCAAGACGCGCAAGACGCCGAAACTGCCTGCGGTGCAGGCGGCAGAGCGGACTGCCTCACGCCGGACGGCATGCGGAACCAGGACGCCATCGACGCGGGCAACGAGGCGGTCGATCGCCAGGTGTTGTGGGGCATCGTTGGCGGCGCAGGGGCCGCAGTCGCGGCGGCAGGCGTGATCTGGTACTTCGCCCAGCCCGAAGAGAGCGATTCGGAAGATCCGTTCGCCGGACTCTCACCGCGGGTCGCCCCGGGCTACGCCGGGCTGGATTTCCGCCACGCGTTCTGAGCTCAGAAAGCCGGTGCGGACTTGCCGGCGGGCAGTTCGCCTGCACCGCGCCCCGCTGGCTCGGAAGCGGGTGCCTTCTCGCCCTTCTTTTTTTCGGGTGTTGGCGCGTCCGAAGTCTGGCCAGCTTGGTTTTGGGCAGACGCCTGCCCGCGCTCTGACTTCTTCTCTTTCGGGGCCGGGGTATGACGCACGTAGTCCGGTAGCGGCTCCTCAGGAAACGGAGTCTCACTGGAAGAACCGCCGCAGCTAGTGAGCCAGACGACCGCCGCGGCAAGAGCAAACCAGGACTGACGTTTCATGGGCGCGGCTTAGAGCAGATCCTCGCCCAGCGCAACTTGCACGGTCGCCGGAGCACGCAGGCTTTTCAGCCGTCGTGCGACCAGGCACACTCCGCGCCGATGATTGGACGACTCGTGGGCAAGCTGGTCAGCGACGACGTGGACGGCACGATCCTGTTGGACGTCAACGGAGTCGGCTACGAGCTGACCGTACCCCTGGGCGCAGTGGGGCGCGCCCGGGCAGTTTCGCCCGGAAGCGACAAGCTGACGCTTTCGGTGCACACCTTGACCCGCGAGGACCGGCTCGAGCTGTTCGGCTTCTCCTCCGAGTTGGAACGGCGCGTCTTCCGCCTGCTGCTGACTCTTCCCAAGCTCGGCCCCAAGCTCGCGATTGCTGTTCTAAGCGCTCTGCCTCCCGCCGAGTTGGCGGCGGCGGTCGGCCGAAGCGACGTCAAAAGACTCAGCAAAATCAACGGGGTAGGAAAGAAGACGGCGGAACGCCTGGTGCTCGAGCTCAAGGAGAAGTTGCCGCGGCTGGGCAACCTGACCCCGAGCGTTTCCACCGAAGCCGCGCCCGTCGCGAGCGACGACGAAGCGCGCCTGCTCGGCGCCCTGACGAACATGGGCTACAAGCCCGTCGAAGCCCAGGCGGCTGTCAAGCACCTACAGGACCGGCTGGGCAAGGAGCCCATCAGCGACCTCCTGCGCGCGGCCCTGGCGGAGCTGGCGTGACGGCCCAGAGCCCCGTTTCGCCAGTTTTTGGGTCAACCCTGGGGATCATCCGTTACAGTCACCGGGTGCACTCGGCTGGAAAACCCGCGAAATTGTGTGATTGCCCAAGCTGGGCATCTTCCGTATGCAGGCAATCCATCGTAGAAACCGGTGACGTGTCGGACGGATCTGGTCGAGTTACGGAGTGTTGCAGGTCGAGAGGAGGCCGTGAGTGATCAACTGCGCAAAGTGCGGCAAGGATAATCAGGACCACTACAAGTTCTGCTTGGGGTGCGGAGCGGAGCTATCGAAAGGTTCAGGCCCGAAGCCGTTCTCGCCGCACAGCCCGTCCGATGGCATCAGGGGCGTCGGTGGAAAGGGATCGCTTTCGGACGCTGCCGGCATGGCGGCAGTCTCAGCCACTCGTGCACCACCTGCACCGGCCGAATCCGCCCCCCAAGGCGGCGTGGAGTGCCCGCAGTGTGGACACAGCAACGGCGGGGGCTCGCGTTTCTGTGCTGCCTGCGGCTTCAATCTGACTGCCGCCCAAGCGGCACCCGCGCCGCCGCCCGGTGTCGCCGCGGCCCCCACTGCCAACGCTGGAACGGCGACGGTCACGCTCGTCGCTTTGCGTGCTGATGGCAGCGAGGCGGGAAGTTACTCCGTTCCCAGCGACCCGAAGGTGACGCTGGGTCGCGACGTCGGAGGGATCTTCTCGGGCGATAGCTATCTCTCGCCCCGCCATGCTAGCTTGACGCGTCAGGGTAACAAGCTCCTCGTGCGCGACGAAGGCTCACTCAATGGCGTCTACCTGAAGCTGAAACCCAACGTGCCTTGGGTTCTCAACTTCGGAGACATCTTCCGCATCGGCCAGGAGATCATCCGACTCGAAGCGTTGGAGCCCCAACCGCCAGCCAGCGATGGCGTCGAACGACTGGGAAGCCCCAAGGCGGGCTACCTGGGACGCCTAGCTCTCGTCATCGGTCGCGACACGACGGGCAACGCCTTCGTGATCCCCTCGGGGGGTGTTCACTGTGGCCGCGAGCGGGGCGACATTCTCTTCTCCGAAGATGGCTACGTCAGCGGCCTGCACTGCCGGATTGCGCCCAACGGCTCCGGCAGCCTCGAATTGACCGACGTCGGTAGCTCCAATGGCACCTTCGTTCGTTTGAGCCAGGAGTACGCCCTTTCGAACGGCGACATCTTGCTAATGGGTCAGCAACTGTTCCGGGTGGACTTGTCCTAGTCGGGGCTCATGGGCTCGGGGCGCGGCTGGGCTTCGTGCTCATGAGTAGCAATCAGAAGAAATCCAAACCACGGATCCGCGTGGTAGCGGCGGTCATCGAACACGATGGCCGCTATCTGATCACCCAGCGCCGCCCCGTGGCTGCTCTACCACTACTCTGGGAGTTCCCAGGTGGACGCGTGGAGCCGGGTGAATCCGACGCCGATGCCCTCGAGCGCGAGATCCGTCACCGCCTCGGAGTGACGGTCGACGTGGGCAAGCTCATAAGCTTCGTGAGTCACCAGTACGAGCGCTACAGCATCGATCTGCACCTCTACTCCTGCGGCATTTCTGGCGGCACGCCGGCCCCAGTGAACGTCAATGCCTTCGAGTGGGTGCACAGCGACGAGTTCGAGTCGTATCCCTTCACACCAGCCGACGAAGCCAGCGTTTCGATTCTGCTGGGTATCCACTGAGCCGAGAAAGCGCAGCTCCCGCGCGTTGAGCGTCCTACGCCATCAAAACGCGCAACCCAATCCGCCCGCGTTCGATGGACGTGCGTGCGGTGGTACGAACGTTTGGACTGGCTATTGGCACGCCTGGTGCCGGAGCGCTGTGCAGCCTGTGAACGCGATCTGGACACCCCCGGCGCGTTGTTCTGCAACGCGTGCGACGTCGAGGCAGCTTGGGGGGTGGAGGAACACGCCGTCGCCGATCTGCCGTGTTGGGCCGCGACATCGTACCGGGGACCGATCGCCGATGCCCTGAAGCGCTTCAAGTTTCAGGGCCACCCGGAGTTGGCGCGGCGACTGGCCCGGTCCGTGGCGGAACAGCTCAGTGGGCGCGTCGAACTGTCTGGGGCGCACTTCGTTCCGGTCCCGCTTCACCCGTTTCGTTTGGTCGAGCGAGGCTACAACCAATCCGCACTGCTGGCTCGATACCTCGCCCGCTTCACGGGCGGCACGTCGGCACCTCGAGCCTTGCGTCGATGTGTTCATACCGCCCAACAGAGCCGCTCGAATCGACTCACCCGGTTGACGAACCTGCAGGGAGCCTTCGTCGTTCGCCAACAGCTCACGCAGCGCAGAGTCATCTTGGTCGACGACGTCGTGACGACGGGGGCAACGGCCAGCGCTTGCGTCGAGGCGCTGCGTACGGCCAACGTTCGCCCGGTGGCCGTGGTGTGCGTCGCGCGCACGCCCGAGTGAAGAGGGATGCAGCTTCGGGCGGGCAGCCGACGAACCCCGCCCCGAACAAGTCCGTGTCAGTTCACCGCTTCCATCGCGCTCGCGAGTTCTTCCGCGGGGACGAAGTCAGCGAAGCGTTTGACCTCTTTGCCACTGGAGTCGAAGAGGATCAGCGTGGGCAAACCGCGAATCTTGTAGTCCTCGAACGTCTTTTCGACGGCAGGGTCGCTATCGTCGGTCATGTCCAACTGGACGGCTACGAAGCGCCCCGCCGCACTTTGAACGCGTTCGTCGGGAAAGGTGAGGTTCTCGATTTCCTTGCACGCTGCGCACCATGCCGCGGTGAAGTCCATGAGCAGGGGCTTTCCTTCTTGCTGCGCCTTGCTCTTCGAGTCAGCCACCAGGGCTTGCAGGTCCTTGCCCTCCGGATGGGACTCCCAGGTGAGGGTTCGGGTTGGCGTGGTCAACCCGATGACCAACCCGAAGCTACCGACACAGACCGCAGCCACCCCAAGGCCCTTCATCAGCTTCTCTCCCCATTCGCCACCCTCGAACGAGCGATGAACGGCGCCGAGCAACACTCCCACGAGCACAGCGCCAGCACACACACCGACAAACCACAGCGCCGGACTCGTCCACGCCTTGAGCACGGGGAAGGCAATGGCCAAGAAGTACAAGGCCACGACCACGAGGATGATGCCCATGATGCTCTTGATGTGCATCATCCAGCGACCGCTCTTCGGCAGTTGCATCGCGAACGCCCCGACGAGAAAAAACGGCGTCCCCAAGCCCAAGGCGAACGCCACCATCATCGCGGTGCCGATCGTCACGCTCTGCGTCTGGGCGATGAACGTCAACAGGCCGCCCAAAAACGGCCCCGTGCACGGAGCCGTGATCGGGCCACAAACCAGGCCCAACACGAAGGCTCCCGCGTAACCCGCGCCGCCCACACTCGCCAGCTTGTTCTTCAAACCGTTGGGCAGGTCGAGCTCGAAAGCTCCGAACATGCTGGCCGCCAGAGCGAGGAAAACCGCCACCATGCCCACGATCACCCAAGGGTTGGACAGCTCCGACCCAAACGTCTTGCCGGTGATCCCCGCGGTAACCCCAAGCGGTGTGAACATGGCCACGAGGCCCAGCATGAAGGCTCCCGACAATCCAAACGCCTGGAGTCGACTCCTGGATTGTTGCGCACCGAACACGCTCACCGTGATCGCGATCATGGGATACACGCAAGGCGTCAAGCTCACGAGCAATCCGAAGCCGAACGCCGCCAGACCGACGAACACCGGTCCTCGCTCGAGCGCTGCCGCAAACACACCCGCGCTTTCTTCGGCTTGCGCCGCCGCTGGCGTCAGCAGCACCAACAAAACGCTCATCATCGCCAGCGACGAAAGGAAGTATTTGGGGCGGACGTGGCTGTGTGCTTTTTCCGACTCTGCTCGCATCTGTGCAATTGGGTTCATAGGGTATGGCGACGACAGCGCCCAGTCGCTGCCGAAAGGGCCGCACCATTTCGACCGCGCGCCAGGGCCGCCAACCGGGTCGAAGGTAGTTTTGTGAGTTACGCCCGGGCAGATCAACCGTTACGGGCCAGGGGCCCGTGCTGGGAACGCACCGCTCAGTCGAGAGATTCGAGCTCGACCAGCCACTCTTCCGCACGTCGCATTTCGGCCCGCAGCCCGACCCCGATCTCCGTCGCGGCCGCCCCCGCTTGGCGCAGGAACTGGCGCAACAACGAGCGAGCGAGCTTCGGTTCGCCCAGCTCCCGCAGCAGCTGGCCCCCGAGAAACTCCGCGTACAGTGGCAATGGCTCTTGTGCCCCCAAGCCCTCGTACGCCCTTCGCAGGTCGACCTGCTCGCCCAAATGATGTCGCGTCAGCACCTCGTGAGCGCGATAGAGCGGCAGGTTGTCCGTCCCCCAACGCACGGCTCGGACGAACGCAGTGAGCGCAACGTCGTAGGCTCCCTGCAAATAGACCACTCTACCGAGGCTCCAGAAGTGAAGCGCGCGTCGATGGGCGGGGGCCCTGCGCGCCGCCATGCGGAAATGACGAGCCGCAGCGTCGAGGTCGCCTTGGCCGATGCACGCTCGAGCAGCATCGTGAAAAGCCGGCTCTTCCAGCGCCCCTAGTGACGTCATCTGTTCCGCGACGGCCCGGGCTTCGCTGAACTGTTCGCGCTGAAGGTGGGCCAGGTACAGCTGTCTCAGGAGCAGGACTTGGGTGTCTCGCTCGAGACCAGGATGGCTCAGGCCCCGAGTCGCGTACTTGGCGCGCAGTACAGCGTCGCTCGCCCGCAGGGCTTTCTCGAGGAATGCCTCGGGGGTCTGTGAAGCTCCTTGGCCCATGATCGGATTCGGCGAGTCTGAGTCTAGCAGTAGCCGTACAGCCGTCCAAATCTCACCCGCTGGCGTTCCCACAAGGAGGTTGCGAGCGGGCAGGTGAACCCCCATTCTGACCTGGTTAGGGCATCGTCCCCCAGCAGCTGGGCAATTCGCCCCCCCCGAACCGCACGTTGACGTCAGCATGACAAAGTTCACCCGGCACATAGGTACCAGCACGTTGAGCATCAGCCTGCTGGCGTCCGTTCTGGCCGTCGCTTGTGGCAAGCCCGCAACCGCTGAAGATTGCGAGCGGATCGTCACGCGCATCACCGAGTTGCAACTCAAGGAGGCCAACATCTCCGAGCCCAACAACGTCAAGGCGCAAGTCGAGGAGACCAAGCAGCGCTTCAGCGAGACAGCCCAAAAAGAGTGCATCGGGCGACGCATATCGGCCAGTTCCCTCGAATGTGTGGAGTCGGCGACCAGTGCCAGGCAAATCGTAGAGGAGTGCTTCGACTGATGCGCTTGGCTGCCGCGAGGGCGAGGCAAGGATGGCAACCCTCGACGAGACTTGCCCCCCTCGCGCGATGCCAGCACCCGCGATGCTGGCTGGCTCTCGTGTCGCTGGTAGCCCTGGGCGGATGCTCCACGCCACTGACGGACACCGAATGCTCAGCGCTTCTCGATCGCTACACGGAGCGACTCGTGCGCGACGAAAATCCAGCCGCCAACGATCAACTCATCGCGGAGAAGCAAGCGGCAGCGCGCCAACTGGCTCGAGACGACGCGCGCTTCGAGTTCGACGCGTGCGCCTCCAAGGTCAGCCGCTCGCAGTTCGAGTGTGCGATGCAGGCAAACGACGTCAACTCGATCGAACAATGCCTCGTGATGTAGCGCCCCGCATCAGGCCAGAGCACGAGCGCTGAAGAAGAGCTGCCCGTCGTGGTCCGCCATCCGTCGCGGCGACTCGAAACCGGCGTCGACCAAAAGCTCCGCCAGTTGAACGCGCGAAAGATAGCAGTGCTCGATGCACTGTCGCGAGACCACCTGCCCCGACGGCACCTGCCGGTACTCGAACACTGCCAACATGCGCTGCTCGTCGAACCAATGCTGGTTCTGCTCGAAGACTTCCAGCTGATCTCCGTCGACGTCGAGCTCCAAAACGAGTTCGAATTCGTCGGGCTGGCACCCCGGTGGTTGGAACGCGGCTTCTTCCACCAGCTCGTCGGCATCGTAGACGTCGAAGTGCAACTCGCCGCCCGGCGAGAGATGTCGACGAATGCACGCGAGGCAGCGGCGCTTGTCCCGTGAACCAAGACACCAAAACCCCGAGTACGGGATGAGGACTCGGTCGAAGCTCAGCTCGAGGTCGAAGTCGGTCATGTCACCCTGCAGCACGTCACCCGCGCCTTCGATGGCCTCCCCCGCCAGCTCCACCATGCCCGGATGCTTGTCCACCCCGACGACTCGTGGCAGCGGCCGAACGTCGACATCCAGTACACCAGCGAGAACCCGCCCCGCTCCACAGCCGAGTTCCAGGACCGCACGGGCTCCCGCACACATTCTCACGTAGTGCTCGACGTCCCCGGGCGTGCCTCCGTGCACGGCGGCGTACAGCATCGCCTCAGTACGGCTGCCGCTGACAACTAAGTCGTTCATCCGGCTTTCACCCAGCGCTCGAGTTTTGCGACCGTCGCGAGAATGTCCGGCCTCTCGTCGAGAAGGCTCGACATCGGATCACCCTTTTGCGCGTAGCGCTCGGGCACGGTGAACATGTTGAAGGCTTCGGGCTTGAGCGCAAGGTGCACCTCATCCCAATACAGCGGTGCGGAAACCCGAGCTCCAGGGTACGCCCGTACCGAGTAGGGCGCCACGATGGTGCGCGATCGCCCCGTCTGCCCAGTGTCGATGTAGATCCGCTGGCCTCTTTCACGCACACGGCGCTCCATCGTCGAGGTTTCGGCAAATCTTGTCTGTAGCATTCGACCGAGCAACTCGACGAGGACCTTGGCCACCTCGAAGGGCACGTTGGGACCGACCGGGATCAGCACGTGCAGGCCCGTCTGCCCCGACGTCTTCGGATAGCCACAGAGCCCCAGTTCTTCGAGCAGGTCCTTAAGGCCCAACGCCAGCAACACCGCCTCCTTGAAGGGCTGGTCCCCGAGGTCGAAGTCGATGGTCAGGAAATCGCAGAAGTTCAGGCTTCGCTCTCGACGGGCCAAGACGTGGATGGGAATGCAACCGAGGTTGATGATGTAGAGCAAAGAATCGAGATCATCGACCAAGAAGGTGGTGACGTTCTTGCCGTCACGCTCCTCGTGCCTGAGCTGCAACGTGCGCAACCACGTGGGAGTGCCCTGCGGCGTGTTCCACTGGTAGAAGTGCTTGCCGTCGATTCCATCGGGGTAGCGCACTAACATCACCGGACGCCCCTCGAGGTGCGGTAGCACGGCCGGTGCGATCGTCGCGTAGTACTCCAGCAAGTCCCCTTTCGTGTAGCCCTCCTGGGGCCAGAAGACTTTGTCGCGGTTGGTGATCTGTGCGCGAGTCGCGGCCAGGGCGTTGCCGTCGGCAGCTGGCGCCAGCTCGGGCAGCTCTTCGTCCAAGAATTCTTCCGGAGGCGCCTCGGTGCAAGCGGCCACCGGTACGCCGTCGAGCAGCTGCTTGAAAATGGGCATGCGCAAGTGATGGTCGTCGGTCCACTCCAGGTACTCCACTCGCACGACCAAGCTGGGCTCGACCCAGTGTCGGCCTTTGCTCTGCTCTGGAGCATCGAGCACGGTGCTCTCGGATGTCGCCAACGCCGCCAATTCCTGGCGCAGACGCTCTAGCACCCGTTCACTCATGCCACCGCCAACGCGGCCGCGATAGACGAGCTGCTTGCCACGATAGGTCGCCAGCTCCAGGGCGCCCAGCTGGCGGCTGCCTTTGCCCTCGACCCAACCCACGACGACGAACTCCGCCTCGCGACGGCACTTGTGCTTGACCCAATCCCCCGTGCGCGTCGGACCACCGTGGTACTTGGAGGCCGCGAGTTTGGAGACGACACCTTCGAGGTGTTGTTGCGTCGCCAGTCGAAACAGCGCTCCCCCATTGCCCGGCAGGTGGTCGAGCAGTCTCACGAGTCCCTTGCCAGGTACCAGCTGGGCGAGCAAGCGTTTGCGTTCAACCAAGGGCAGCTGCGTCAAATCGTACGGGCCCAGCCGTAGCAAGTCGAACACGACGTAGCTGACCGGAACCTCGGCTACGGCGCGCCGCACGTCCAATGGGCGCTTTGCGTGGATGCGCGGGGCAAGACGCTGGAAGCTCGGCTTGCCTGCTTCGTCGAAGGTCACGATCTCGCCGTCGATCACGAAGTCTCGGGCAAACAGCGTTGCCAGCGCACGTTCGACGTCGGGATAGCTGGGGGTCAGTGCGTTCACTTTGCGGTACTTCAGTTTCACGGACTCACCGCAGCGTTCTCCCAAGATGCGCACCCCATCCAGCTTCAATTCGTAGACTCGCGCGGCATCGTCGAGCCCTGCCCCTTCTGCCGCACACAGCATGGGAACGAGCGCGGAGAAGGCGCTCGGCTCCCGCTCGACGGCGCCGGCAGCTCCTGCGGCAGCGTACAGCTCCTTCTCCATCGCGGGGCGCTGCTCCAGTTGCTCCACCGAAAGACCCGAGAGCACGCTCCAGGGGTTTTCCTCGATGAAGCGCTCCCCATCGGGCTGGCAATGGGCGTCCTGCTTCTTCAGCAGAAGCCATTGGCGTTGCTTCGGCGGCGGCTGAACCCGCGCCGTCGTTTCCACCAGCGCGAAGCGCCCTCGGAGCTTCCGCCCGTAGAGCTCGAAATCGAGTTTGCCCTTTTCGAACCCCACTTCCGGCGGGTTCTCCAGCCACCGCACTCGGCCGATGTCCCATACGATCATGGGTCCGGCTCCGTAGGAACCTTCGGGAATGACGTCCTCGTAGTCGAGGTACTCGATGGGGTGGTCTTCGGTCTGCACGGCGAGGCGCTTGTCCGCAGGGTCCAAGCTCGGGCCACGAGGTACGGCAAAGCTCTTCAGCACGGAGCCTACCTGCAGCCGCAAATCGTGATGCCGACGTGTGGCCGCGTGCAGATGCACGACGAAGTCCCCGACGCGGGTACCCACGGCCGCCGCGCCAGCAGTGGGTGCCGCGAAGGGCTCAGTCGTCGCCCGTGGATCTCGCTTCTTGCGATAGTCGCTCAGAGCGTCGTCGGGCGGAGCCATCCGGCTATGTTGCGGTGTGATGAGATTTTGAGCAACCACCGGCTCCGCTCGGGTCGACAAGTCGCCTCCAGCGCTATAAGCCACCCGGCGTGGAACATCGCAGTGAGGCCTCACCGGCAAGCGCGGCGGACAAGACCGCTCGTGATCTGCAGTGGCAAGAGCTCCTCGGCCGTATCGGCCACTTCGCCGCGAGCGAGACGGCCCAGCAAGCACTGCTCTCTCTGCGTCCTCTGGCCGACGAGGCGCAGGCGGAGCGCGCCCAACGGCGGGCAAAAGAGGCCCTGTACCTGATCGGAAAGGATGCCGCGCTGCCGGTGCGAGCAGTCCCAGATGTCGCCGAATTGTGCGCTGGCTTGGTACGCGGCGCGTCGGGCTCGGCCCCACAACTATGCGCCGCAGCGAAGGTGATCGGGCAGGCACTGCGCCTGCGCGACCACATTGGGCACCACCGACAGGAATGCCCGGAGCTGGAGAGTCTCCTGTGGTGTGCGAAGGAGCTGGGTGGTCTTCGCGATCGCATATTGCGCGCCATAGATGAACATGGCGAGATACTGGATTCCGCATCACCCGGTGTACGCAGCGCTCGACGCAGCCTGGCGGCAGTCCGTCAGAAGCTCCGCAACTCCAGCCAGCAGCTGGTGAGCAAATACAAAGACTCGCTCTCCGGGCAGTTCGTGGCCGAGCGCGGGGGGCGTTTCGTCCTGCCGGTGCGTGCCGACGCGCCTCACCGAGTCGAAGGCATGATCTTGGGTTCGAGTGGCTCAGGCAACTCGCTCTACGTCGAACCCAAGGAGCTGACGGAGCTGAACAATCGCGTCTACGTCGCTGAGGCCGAGCTGCTGAGAGAGGAAGCAAAGGTACTGGCCGAGCTGAGCGATGCGGCGCGCGAGCACGTGAGCAATCTCGAAGAAGCACACGCGAACTGCATCGCAGCGGACTTCGTGGCGGCCATCGCGCGCTGGGCGGACCGAGCGCGCGCCATCCCCGTCGTGTTCAGCCAAAGCAAGAAGCTGGTGCTGCGTCAGATGCGTCACCCACTGCTCATCGGCGACGAGCAGACGGTAGTCGCCAACGATCTCGCGCTCGACGCAGGCCGTGGCTTGGTGGTCTCCGGCCCCAACGCGGGTGGCAAGACCGTCGCCCTGAAGTGCTTGGGGCTTGCGGTGTGGATGGCAAGGAGCGGTCTGCCGGTGCCGTTTGGCGAGCAAAGCGAGGTCGGTTGGTTCGACCAGGTCTTCACGGACATCGGCGACGAACAATCGATCAGCCGCTCGCTATCGACCTTCAGTGCTCACATCACGCGTCTGGCGGACTACATCGAGCACAGCGGCGACGGCACGCTGGTGCTGCTGGACGAAATCTGTGGCGGCACCGATCCCGAAGAAGGGTCGGCGCTGGCGGCAGCGGTGCTGCAAGGCTTCGTCGAACGCAATGCGGCAGTGGCTGCGACGACGCACTACGAGCGTCTCAAACAACTCGCCGTCGGTCAGCCCGATGCGTTCGAGAATGCTTCGGTGGGCTTCAATCTGGCAACGATGCAGCCGACTTTCGAACTGACACTGGGGGTCCCCGGGCAGTCGAGTGCCCTGGCGGTTGCCGAGCGGTATGGCATTCCGGGCGCCCTGGTCGCAGCTGCTCGCGACTTGTTGCCCAAGGAGCAAGTCCACCAGCAAGAGCTGTTGGAACAGTTGGAACGCGAACGGGCTCAGTTGCACGACATGCGTCAGAAGACCGAACGCGAGCTCGAAGAGCAACGCCGGCTGAGCACACGCCTCCGAACGGAAACGGAGCGCGCACGCGAAGACGAGCGGCGACGATTGAGCAAGGAAGCACGCGCACTGACGATGGAGGTGCTCGAAGCGCGGGCGCTCGTGCGTCGAGCCAAAGAAGAGCTACGCAAAGCCGAACCGGGATCTGATCGTGTGCGCGCCGCAGAACACCTCGTCAACGATGCCGCAGCGCCGGTCACCCTCGGCGGGACACTGACCAAGGCGCTGCAGCCGGAATCTCGTGTGGAGCCACTCGACCCAAGCCTCGTGCGAGTAGGTCTGCGGGTGAAGATCCCGCACCTCAATACAGAAGGCGAAGTCCTCGCGCCCCCACAGAAGGGAAGCGTCCGGGTGAACATCGGCGGGCTCAAGATGTCCGTTCCCTTGGACAAGCTCGCACTCGCGACGAGCAAAGCCGGAGGTGCTGCCCCCCGAGTAGCGCGCCCTGCACGCTCTCGCCGACGAGAACCCGAGAAGGACGAATCCAGCTTTCTTCCGAGTCGTACCTCGACGAATACGTTCGACCTGCGCGGCATGCGCGTCGAACAGGGGCTCGATCAAGTCGACGGCTTCATCGACCGCATGCTCCAAGCTGAAGAACCTGCGGCGTTCTTTCTGCACGGACACGGAACGGGGGCGATGAAGGAGGCGTTGCGCGAATACGTCGCCACCTCGCCCTACGTGTCACGCTGGGAGCCGGCGGCACCGGAGGACGGTGGCGACGCACTCACGGTGTGCTGGTTGTGAGCCCGACACCGAGCAGGTGTGGGTTTCTTCCCCCCATGCCGATGTTCGCTGCTGAAGACTGAGGCCTGCGCGGGGGAACGAACCCGCTTCGAGGCCATTTCGCCTATTGGGCGGGGTTAAGCCTGGCCTGCTTTGGGTCGTTGCTCGGGGAAGAACCTCGATGACTTCAACGTCTTCCCCCGAAACAGGCGGTCCCGCGTATCGGCCCGTTGACACCTCGATCCCTCCGCCGGCGGAGGACGTGGCGGCGTGGTTGTTGGAAACCTTCCAGGCACCGGTTTACACACCGCCGATGCTGCCGACGGTCGCCGTGCGGCTGCTCGAATTGACGCGGACTCCCGACGACGACGTCGCGAACGTCTGCCAATTGCTGGAGCAGGACTCGATGCTGACGGCCGCCACCTTGCGAGTCGCCAATTCTGCGGCGCCCCGCGGCAGCTCGGAGCTCCTCTCCATCGACGACGCCATTGCTCACCTGGGCATGCGCCGGGTTACCGAGCTCTTTCTGGAGACGGCGGTCAACGTGAAGGTGTTCCGGGCGCCCGGCTACGATAGCACGATGGACCAGCTGCGCCTGCACAGCACCGCGACCGCCCACCTGACGCGAATGCTGTCCAACTACACCAGCCTGGACCCGAGCCAGGGGTTCGTGTGTGGCCTGCTCCACGACGTCGGACTCGCCGCAGGGTTCATCGCCATCAGCGAACACTACGCCAACAGTTCGTGCCCCCCAGCCGACGTCGTCTGGCCCGCCGTGCTCCAACACCACGAAGCAGCGAACGCGCTTCTGCAGCGGAGTTGGGGCCTTCCGGAGGAGATCGGCACTGTCCTCGGCGCGCATCACTACGAACGTGAAGACCAAGAGCTGCACCCCGCTATGGCTCAAGTCGCGCTCGCCGACGCACTGACGACGGAGATGGACATGGGGATGCGCAACGAAGTGGCACCCGCAACCTTGGTCCTCGCCCGCAACGCTCTAGGGCTCGACGAACACACCTTCGCCCGCGTTCGCATGAACGCGGAGGTCGTGCTGAGCGAGCTACCACGCTGAAGGAAGCAAGCGCGCGACCATGAGCTCCAGCAGCGCCTGGGGGTTGTCCACGTGCAGCCAGTGGCCGGCATTGGGGATCTCGTGCACGTGCAAGTTGGGCGCATCGAGTTTGCGAGCGCGCTGCCGCATCGGGCTCGACCAACGGTCACTGTTTTCCGCAATGACGAGCTCGACCTCGAGTCCTGCGGGAGGTGCCTCCAGAAAGGGCCAGAGGTCCTGTCTGAAGTAGTCCGCGAGCAGCTCCTCGATGGCGTCGAGAGCGAAGGTCCAAGTGAGCTCGTCCCCGTGTCGTTGCAGATTGGTGGTCATCCAATTCGCCAAGCCAGAACTGAAGCCACGAGCGAGCAAGGCATCGACGACATCCTTGCGGGACCCGGCCGGCATCGCCACTGCGCGAACGCCCTTGATCACGGTGTGGATCTCGTGAGCCAGCTCTGGGTCCTGCGTGCCCGGATTCGAGTCGAGCACGAAAACCTGCGACACCAACTCGGGGTCCTGGGCGGCAACTTCGAGCACGACCTTGCCGCCCAACGAATGACCGATCAACGTGCTCACTGGCGGCAAGTGCGGATGGGAGCTTCGGAGAGCGTCGACCAACACAGCGATGTCCCCCGCGGCCGCCGCCAACGTGTGCGGCGGGGGCGCTGGATGGCTCTGCCCATGGCACCGCAGATCCGCCAGGACGAAAGCGTACTCCGAACGCAGCTGCATGAGTTTGCGCACGAATCCACGAAAATTCTGGCCGGACCCCAGAGCACCGTGCAACACCAGAGCCGTCTTGCTCGTCCCGCTTCCACCCAACACCTGATGGTGCAAGATGAAACGCGACGCTGCGTCCGTCGTGTTCGACATCCGCGTCGTGGAGCTCACTGGGCAGCTTCTGCCCGACCCTCGAGCAGAGGGAAACCCAGGGCCTCCCGTTGGGCGTACCAGGCATGGCACACGGCCCGGGCCAGCGTCCGCACGCGAAGGATGTAGCGTTGCCGCTCGGTGACGCTGATCGCACCTCGCGCATCGAGGACGTTGAAGGCGTGCGCCGCCTTGACCACGAAGTCGTAGGCGGGCAGCACCAACTGCTTGAGCGGCTCCTCGTCTCGCTCCAGCAGGCGCTTGGCCTCGGCTTCATTGTGGTCGAAGGCCTTGAAGTGGGCATCCACGTCCGCCTCTTCGAAGTTGTAAGTCGACCACTCCCATTCGGCGCGCTTGAACAACTCGCCGTACTTGACGCGTGAGTCGTACTGCAGGTCGTAAACCCAATCCACGTCCTGCAGGTACATGGCGATGCGCTCCAGGCCGTAGGTCAACTCACCGCTGACAGGCTTGCAGTCAATCCCGCCCACTTGTTGGAAGTAAGTGAACTGACTGATCTCGAGTCCGTCGAGCCAAACCTGCCAACCAAGCCCCCAAGCGCCGAGCGTCGGGCTCTCCCAATCGTCCTCGACGAAGCGCACGTCGTGTTCCAACGGTCGCGTGCCCAGCGCCTCGAGTGACTCGAGGTAGAGATCCTGAATGTTGAGCGGGCTTGGCTTGAGAATCACCTGGAACTGCGTGAACTGCTGCAACCGGTTGGGGTTGTCCCCGTAGCGGCCATCGGTGGGCCGGCGAGAGGGCTCCACGTAGGCGACGTTCCAAGGCTCAGGTCCGATGGCGCGCAGGGTGGTGGCGGGGTTGTAGGTCCCAGCGCCAACCTCGGAGTTGTAGGGCTGCACGATGAGACAGCCGCGCTCGGCCCAAAACTGCTGCAGATTCAGGATGATGTCTTGGAAGTACATGACTGGCGCGGGTCATATCACAGATCGGGGGTGGCTGAAGACGCCTGCCGCATCTCAGTCGGCGGCGTCGCCGCGACCGAGCATTTTCAGGGCATAGGACGGACCCAGCGTCTCGTGCTTGAAGAAGACGTAGGCCTCCGGCACCCCCAGCTCCTCGAGCTGCCGCACCCAGTCGGCGATTTCCGAGCTGGTGTATGCCTCGTTGCGGAGCCGAGCGTAGACGAAGCTGGCCGTCGCCAAACGAGGGGCGCGGATGGCTTCCGAATCCGGGTCGCCGATGCACAGCGCGACGCCAGCCCCGCGTAAGACGTCAATCGCGCCAGCGTCGAACCAGCTCGGATGGCGAAACTCGATGGCGGCGGGAATGCGCCCCGCCAACAGCTCGACGAAGACCGCGAGCCGCTCGAGATCCGCGCGGAAATTGGGGGGCAGTTGGAACAAGACGGGGCCCAGTCGCTCACCAAACTCCGACAATCGCTCGATCAGGAACTCGAGCGCCTCCCCCACGTCTTTCAACCGCGACAGGTGCGTGATTCGACGCGACGCTTTGACCGCGAATCGGAACTCGGGCCCAACCTGAGAACACCAGCCCTGGATCGTCTCCCTGCTCGGCACCCGGTAGAAGCTGTTGTTGATCTCGACCGCGGGCAGCCTGCCCGCGTAGTGCTCCAAGAATCGGTTCTCGCGCAGCTGCTCCGGGTAGAAGCTGCCCTTCCAACTCTTGTAGCTGAAGCCGCTAGTCCCAGCTCGTAACTCCACGGGGTGGTGGGTACCACGATCCAGACCGCGAGTCGGTTCTGGAAGCGCTACCAAGACTAGTCCGCAGGATCCGAAACGGCACCATCGACGTGACAGAAATTACGAATGAACGTTGCTCTCGACGCAACCAGGGTGACGGGATGGAACGCACCGAGAGCGTAGCGGCTGCCGCCAGTACGAAGGAACATCACTTTTCGTGACCCATTCCAGGCATCGGAGACCGCCGAACTAGATGTTTCCCACCAGGCTTCATGTCTTGGGATGGGGCTGGCTCCCTCTGAACAGCTGGGTCACCTGGGCCCCGCCCGGTAGCCTGACGGCTCAACTCGTCGACTGTGCAGCGCTCGGATCTGCAACAGCAAATCCAATAGCCACTTTGCGTCGTCATTTCAGAGCAATCGTCTACACTGCGAAACACTGATGCGACGACTGTTGCATGTCGAAAACGACCCCTTGGTGGCGCGCGCCGTGAAGAGGTTACTTCGCGTCCACCAATACGAGGTTGGCAGCGTGTTGTCGTACGCGGAAGGCCGAGCGCTGCAGGGTAACTTCCACGTCGGCATCTTGGACGTCGATCTGGGTGACGGCGACGGGGTGGAGCTCGCGCGCCAACTCCTCGCTCAGGGAGTCTTGGACAAGGTCGTGTTTTTCACCGCGCGCACGGACGCCGAAACGACCGCGCGCGCCAGTGCATTGGGTGCGGTCGTGAGCAAGACGGCAGGAACGGATGCCTTGCTCGACGAAATCGCCAACTGCTTCAAACCGCAATCGCAAGTGTCGCAAACCCGCAACCGAACCGCGGATGCGGAGCCCCAAAGCGATCTTCCGAGTTCGAGTTCGCGCTCGGCCTGATGCCGCACGCCACTCGTTGCGTTGGCCGGGGTGACGCCTGGCGCGGCTCGCCCCCTTGCGCCCAACGCGTTGGTCTTGCCAGTGCGCGAGCCTGTCAAGGCGTGACGCGGGGCTCGCAGACGTGTTCACCCAAGCACCCACGTCAGTCCGAACAGCAGCGCGCTCTGCACACCAAGCCCACCCCCCGCCACCAAGACCCCCAACATGAAACCCCACACGCTGCGGCGTGTCCGCCAAAAGTGAACAACCACGGCAATCCAATTGAATGCCACGATGGCACTCCAGTGCGACGCGGTGTTCCAGACACGTTCGGCCGCCCGGGGCGGTAGTCGCCGGCTGTCCCAGCGCACGATGGCGTGAGGCAGCGCAATGGACAAGGCGATCGACAGGCAGAACAGGGCGGCTTGCATCGGCGGGTGCAGAGTGAGCGCCAGACGAACCGGGCCGAGGCGTACCGGACGTCGGGCCAGGTGAGACTAAGCTACACGCACGGATGCGGAAAGGCCTGGAATATTCGACAGACGCCGATTGTCAGCGCAGCGACCGACACGATATACGCCCGCGAGCGGGACCCACAGCGAACGAAGAGTACGAGCAATGCAAGACGTCCGTGGTTTGAACGAGCTAGTCGCGAAGGAGAGTGCCTTCGTCGACGACCTACTGGCCGAAATCGGCAAGGTAGTGGTTGGGCAGACGTACATGGTCGAGCGCCTGTTGGTGGGACTGCTCACTGGTGGCCATGTGCTGCTCGAAGGTGTGCCGGGCCTGGCAAAGACGCTGACGGTGCGCACGATGTGTGAGGCGATCTCGGCCCAGTTTTCGCGCATCCAGTTCACCCCCGACCTACTTCCGGCGGACCTGATCGGCACCGTCATCTACAATCAGAAGACGGGTGACTTCACGAGCAAACTGGGTCCTGTCTTTGCCAACTTGGTGCTGGCCGACGAGATCAACCGCGCGCCGGCCAAGGTGCAAAGCGCACTGCTGGAAGCCATGCAAGAGCACCAAGTCACCATCGGCGACAAGACTTACAAGCTCCCCGACCCGTTCGTCGTGATGGCGACTCAGAACCCGATCGAACAGGAAGGAACGTATCCGCTACCCGAAGCGCAGGTCGATCGCTTCATGCTGATGGTCAAGGTGGGCTACCCCTCGCGCGAAGAAGAGCGGCTGGTCATGGACCGCATGACTGGGGCTCCCATCGGCCCCGCACAGCCCAGAATCGAGCCGGAGCAGCTCATCGAGGCGCGTAAGATCGTTCGAGACGTCTACATGGACGACCGGGTGAAGGATTACATCGTCAGCATCGTCTTCGCCACGCGCGAACCCTCACAGACCGGGCTCAAGGAGTTGGGTCCGCTGATCGAGTACGGTGCGAGTCCGCGCGCCAGCATCGCCCTGAGCCTGGCCGCACGTGCCCATGCGTTCTTGCGCCACCGCGGGTACGTCACTCCCGAAGACGTCAAAGCGATCGGGCCGGACGTGTTGCGTCACCGCATGGTGCTGACCTACGAGGCGGAGGCAGAGGAAGTCACGCCGGAAGACGTGGTGCGCCGCGTCTTCGAAGTCGTCGAAGTTCCCTGACCCTCGTGATTGAGGGAGTCCCGGAAGCGCGTGGCCCATGACCCGCCACCCAGGAGTGCAAGGTGATACCCAAAGAGCTGCTCAAAGCGCTGCGTAAGATCGAGATCACCACCAATCGGCTGGCGAACGAGCAGCTGTCTGGCAACTACACGTCTGGCTTCAAGGGACAGGGCCTGGCCTTTCGCGAGGTGCGCCAGTACCAACCGGGCGACGACGTACGCACCATCGATTGGAACGTGAGCGCCCGCATGAACGAAGCCTACGTCAAGGTCTTCGTGGAAGAGCGGGAGATGACGGTCATGCTCTTGGTCGATGTCTCCGGCAGCAAGCGCTTCGGCACCCAGAACGCGTCCAAAGCGCGGGTCGCCGCAGAAGTGGGCGCGCTGTGCGCGTTTTCGGCCATCAAGAACAACGACCGTGTGGGCCTGATCCTGTTCTCCGACCGCATCGAGAAGATTGTGCCGCCGCAGAAAGGGCAGAAGCACGTCATGCGTGTCATTCGCGAGATCCTCGGTGCGGAGCCCGAAGGTACGGGGACGGACATCGCGGCGGGCCTACATACGCTGGCCAAGGTCGCTCGACGTCGCAGTGTTGCCTTCTGCCTCAGCGACTTTTTCGCGCAAGACTACGAACGCGCGCTGTCTCTGGCCGCAGCCCGTCACGACCTGATCCCCATCTTGCTCGCAGATCCCAGGGACGACGAAATGCCGGACGTCGGGCTCGCGACCTTCGAAGACCTGGAGACGGGTGAAGAAGTGCTCGTCGACACTGCCAGCAGCGCGGTGCGCGATCACTATCGCAAGCACATGCGATCGCAGCGGCAGCAGCAACTCCGGCTGTTCAAGAAGTTCGGGCTCGACCACTGTGTGGTGCGAACGGACCGACCCTACATCAATCCGCTGCGCGAACTCTTCGCGCGACGTGCCAAGCGAGCCCATCGATGAGTTCGTTTCTTCGCGAGTGCGCGGCCCTTGCCGGCGTCGCGTGCACGGCCACGACACTGTTGCTCACCACCGCCCACGCGGCACCGGAAAGCGCCTCGAGCGCCGACGACGAGCCCGCGCGCGGCGCCGAGCCCACGAGCAACGCGGCTTCGGCCTCCACCGGCGCTTCAACGCAGGCCAGCCCTACGGCCACCGCTCCTGCCCTCACGGGGGTGCCTGCGCCAGACAGCCCCGCGACTACCGTTCCTGCCCCCACGGCGGCGGCGACCACACCACCGCCGAGCACGCCTCCCGGCGGCGCAGCGCGCTCCTGTGTCGAACACATCCCTGAAGGCAAGACGCGCCCCGAGGTGATCGAGCGTTTTCCCCAACGCGGCACGAGTGGGCACCACGCAGTGTTGGAAGTCGAGGTGCATCACGGCCTCGGCGAGCGCGTGTTGCCGGGGCCATTGCAGATCCGCGCGGATAGTGACGCCGTCAAGGAGCTGGAAGCGCTCGGCTTCGTCGTGCCGAACGTCGAGGGGCCCGGTAGGCCGCGCGTGATGCGACGAGAAGATGGAGCCGACGTGACCACCATCGTGCAGCTCGCGTTCGTCCCCCTGCCGAAAGAACCGGGACGTCACGAGCTGTCACTTCCGTCGCTGCCCATTGCCATGTCGCGGGCGAGCGGCGAGGTGATCACTCTCTGCACGCAGCCGCACGACATCGTCGTCGAAGATCCCACGACCAACGAGCCCAACCCAAAACCCAAGGAGAACCCCAAACCTCGTCGGCAGATGGAGTTTTGGGAGGCACTGAGAAACGCTGCCTACGGTGGCGCCGCTGCGCTGACCTCGGGGGCTTTGCTGTTTTGGTTGATTCGCTGGTACCGGCGCCGTCCCAAGCCGCTGCCTCCGCCGCCACCGCCTCGGCCGCCGTGGGAAGTCGCGATGGAGAAGTTCCACGACATCCGCCTCGCGCGTTTGATCGAACAGGAGCGGTACGCCGACCACTTCGATCGCGTAACGCACACCTTGCGCGAGTACCTCGGCGCGCGCTTCGGTTTCGACGGCCTCGAGAGCACGACGACGGAGATCATGGCTCACCTGCGAGAACTCCCCGCCGCGAGCCCCGTATTGGACGACGTCGAACACTTTCTGCACGAATCGGATCTGGTTCGTTTCGCGGACGTCGATCCGACCGAAGCGCAGTGCCGAGGCATCTTGGACCGCAGTGAGCAGATGGTGCAAAGAACCATTCACCACCCACCATCAACGCCGACGCCGGAAGAAGTCCCCGCCGGAGGAGGCACCTGATGGAGCCGTTTCCACAGCGCCTACCCGTGACCGTGCATGCCCCGGGCGCCCAACGTGGGGGCCGACGTTGGCTTCGCTACTTGGTGCTCGCCGGCATGACCTCGACGGTCCTGCTGTTGGGGCTAGCCTATCCCTTCATCGTTCGCGGCCCGGAGCTGCTGACGGCGCGCTTCGACCGTCCCTGGTTTTTGCTGGGGTTGGTCGTCGTCCCGTTCGTCTTCTACCGAGGCACGGTTGGCGAGGACGCGCGCAGCGTGCGCCTGCGACTGGGAACGTTGAAGGCACTCGCGACGGGACCCCGCGGCTTGCGGGTGTGGTTCCGCGACCTTCCTGGTGTGCTGAGAGCCGTGGCGCTTGCGATGTTGGTCGTGGCCATGGCCCGCCCGCTGAACAGCGTCGTACCGCAGAGTTCGTCGGACGAGGGTATCGACGCCGTGCTCGTGCTCGATCTCTCGGGGTCGATGCGAGCCGTCGTCGACAATCTGCCGCCCGACTTAGCGAAACTCTCGCCCCGACCTTCACGACAACTTCGGCCGACTCGCCTAGATGCGGCCAAAGCCGTGATGCGCGACTTCATCTCGCGGCGAAAGACCGACCGCATCGGCGTCGTCGTGTTCGGCACGGCGGCGTACGTCGTTTCTCCGCCCACCCTCGACTATCATCTGCTCGACGGACTGGTCTCCCGCATGCGGCTCGATCTGATCGACTCCAATGGCACGGCGATCGGAGATGCCGTCGGCGTTGCGGTCGCGCGCCTGCGTCGGAGCAACGCTCGCAGCAAGGCGATCATCCTGTTGACGGACGGGGACAACAACTCCGGCAACATCGACCCCGAGTATGCCGCGCACTTGGCCAACGTGGTGGACGCCAAAGTCTACCCCATCCAGATCGGTGATGGCGACGAAGTCGAAGTCCAGGACGGCTTCGATCTATTCGGACAGCCGCGCTATCGGCAATACCGCTTCCCCGTCAATCCGGAGTTGCTCAAGAGCATCGCCGACAAGACCGAAGGCGAGATGTACATCGCCACCGACGCCGCGAGCTTGAGAGATAGCTTTCACGACGTGCTCGACAAGCTGGAGAAGACCAAGTTCGAAGCCAGCGTGGCCACCTTCGAGGACCTGTATCGCTTCTTGCTTCTGCCCGGCGTGCTGCTCTTGGCGTTGGACGCCCTGTTGCGCTCCCTCGTGTTGCGGAGGTTCCCATGAGATTTTCCGAACCCTGGTGGCTGCTGGGCGCTTTGGGAGCGCTCCTGATCGCAGGCCTCTACATCGCTGGCGGCTTGAAACTCGTGTCTGCCACGCAACGCTTCGGGCAACCGGAGCTCGTTAGCCAGCTCGTTACGGCGCGAGCTGGCGGGCGACGCGCGCTCAAAGGAGCCCTGGTCGTACTGGCGGTAGCTCTCGCTTTCGTGGCGCTGGCCGGACCCCAATATGGCCGCGGCACGCGGCTCATTCCAGCGACGAACCTCGATTGCGTGATCGTGCTCGACTACTCCAAGAGCATGTACGCGAGAGACGTCAGCCCCTCGCGCACGGAGCGCGCCAAAGCCGAAGTGGCGAAACTGATCGCCGACCTTCCGGGAGCGCGCTTCGGGGCCGTAGCATTCGCAGGTGAGCCCTTGAGCTTTCCGCTGACCAGCGATGGCGGCGCCATCGCTCAATTCTTCCGTCAGACCACGCCCAACGACATGCCGATCGGCGGCACGGCCATCGCCCGCGCTTTGGAGGCCGCACGAGAACTCCTAGCGCGCGACCCGTTGTCGAAGAAGCACCAGAAAGTGGTCGTGCTGGTGACCGACGGCGAGGATCTGGAAGGCAATCCGGTCGAAGTCGCCCAAGCCGCGGCGAAGGACGGCATCATCGTCAACGTCGTACAAATCGGGACTCGCGCCCCGGAGACCATCCCCGAGGTGGACGCTACTGGGCGTGTCGTCGGCATTCGGCGGGGGCAAGACGGCAAGCCTCTGACCACCTCACTGACGGCCGAAGGTGAAGCGCAGCTCGCCGAGGTCGCTCGTGCTGGCTCCGGCAAGATCGTGCGTCCCGACGCAGGCCAGACAGGTATCGACGAGATCGCCGAGGCATTGCGCCGAATGATGACGGAAGAACTCGCCGAGCGCGTGGAGACGGTCTACGCAGACGTCTTCTTCTATCCGCTCGCACTGGCGGTATTGCTGCTGATGGTGGAAGTCTTCGTTCCGCTTGCTCGCCGTCGCAAAGGCGCGGCCCTGCTATCCGCGGGATTGCTGCTGTTCGGCTGTGAGGACACGGAACAACGCGTATTCACCCGCTACAGTCCCGTAGTGGACGAAGCCGTACAAGCGCTCGAGCGCGGCGCCGACGCCGGTATCGCGAACGAACTGCTGACGGAATACCTGAGCACCGGCAAGTGCAACGAGGGCACCCTGGGCACCCCAGCTCAGGTGCGCGATCTTCCCTACGCCACTCTCGATCTGAGTTTGACTCTCTTTCGCTTGGCTGAGCGCTATGGGGCCAAGTTCGGTGAACCTGCGCCCCCGGCGGAGGACCCCAACGCCGCCGGTCTACTGGCGAAACGCAGCGAAGAGGTCGACTGCGCATTGCGCCTAGTGCGCATCATCGCGGCCGACACGGAAGTCCCGCTCGAACTCCGCGCGCAGGCCTACTACCTCAGCGGCAATCTCGAGTTCTTGCGCTACGACTATCGAGCAGCCGTCGAGAGCTACGATCAAGCGATTGCGCTCTACCCCGGGGGAGCTGGCGACGCGGGCACGGAGCTCGGTACCAAGGCCGCGTTCAACAGAGCGATCGCCCTGCAGCGAGCCAAAGAAGAAGACGAAAACAAGCCGCCCGAGCCGGACGCCGGCAAGCCCCCACCGAGTGACGGCGGACAACCGAACGACGACGAAGATCAAGACGAAGGCGACCAGAGCGACGACCAAGACCAACAACAGCAGGACGACGACCAAGAGCAGAAGCAAGACGACCAGAAGCAGAACCAGGACGAGCAGAAGGACCAACAGCAGCAGCCCGAAGAAGGGAAGAACGAGCAACAGCAGCAAGGTCAAGACCAACAGCCGCCGCCAGCTGCGTCCTCACAAGCCGC
This sequence comes from Polyangiaceae bacterium, assembly GCA_050290545.1. Lineage (GTDB taxonomy): Bacteria > Myxococcota_A > Polyangia > Polyangiales > Polyangiaceae > SZUA-265. Next base: position 82,500 of record JBNKHV010000018.1, read on the forward strand.
TGCCCCCAAACCGCCGTCGTTGAGTCAGGATGAACGTGTCCTCGACCAACTGGAGCGAGCGCCGATGTTCCAGCACGTCGACCAAGGTGCCAACGCGCGAGTTCGGGTCAACATGGAGGACAAATGACGCCAGGCGCTGCCTGCGTAACCGCTCGGCCGCGGGTGGGTATACTTACCTCCCTACTCGTTGCGCTAGCGTGTTGGCTGTGGGTGTTTCCGGCGGCCGCAGAAGTCGACGTGCAACTCGAACTCAGCGCCTCCGTCATCGAGGTGGGGCAAACGGTCCAAGTCCAAGCCAAAGCCATGAGCAGCGAGGACAGTCCCAGCGAGCCTCGTCTTCAGGTCAGCAAGGACTTCGTCCAACACGGCCCATCCATTGGCACGAACCATCAGATAAGCTTCGTCAACGGACGCGTTCAGCGACAGACGGGGATCACGGCAACCTGGGAGCTTACGGCGCGCCGTACCGGGCAGTTTTCGATTGGACCGGCAAGCGTCACCGGTCCCGACGGTCAGGTCACGAGCAACGTCGTGACCTTGAAGGTCGTTCCCGCTGGAACGCTGCCCACCCAAAGACAAAGACAGCGCCCAACCCGACGCAGTCCATTCGACGACGACCCCTTCGACCTCGGGGGCCGCTCGCTGTTCGATGATCTGTTCGGTCGAACGGGTCCATCCGTGCCCGATGCTCCACCGGAATACCAAATCGACCACGCGCCGGACGACGTCGCCTTCCTACGAGCAGTAGTCAGCCCCAAGGAAGTAGTACTGGGGCAACAGGTGACCCTCAGTGTCTACGCATATGGCGCACGCGGGAGGTTCCGTGAAGGTGCTCCCCGAGAGCCCCGCCGAACGGACTTCTACAGTTACCCGTTGGTCGAAAACAGCGGGCGACAGAGGCTGTATTCGGCGGAGATCGACGGGCGGCGCTATCAGGCGGTGTTGATCCGACGTTTCGCCCTTTTTCCACTCAAGACGGGTGCACTCGAGATTGGCCCGACAGAAATCACGTTCGTCGGCACGGGCTATCGAAGCCACAGCTCGACCGACGGCCTCGTCAGGAAGAGCAACACTCTGACCGTCAACGTCGTCGAACCGCCAATCGAGGGTCGCCCGGCGGATTACCAGCCCGGCGACGTCGGCAACTACCGCCTGGAAGTGGAAGTCTCGCCGCGAAAGATCAAACGAGGAGACTCGTTGAGCGTCGTCGCAACGCTGCAAGGCACGGGGAACCTGCCGTCCCGGCTGGTCACCCCCGAGCAGAAGGGCGTCGAGTGGCTCGAACCCACCTTGCAAGAGCAGGTCGATACGGACCGGCGCGACAACGTACGAGGCTTGCGAACCTTCTCGTACGTCGTGAACGTAGACACCAGCGGCACCGTCGATCTTGGTGAGCTTCGGCTGCCGTTCTACAACCCCGATCAGAAGCGGTACCAAGTCGCTCGCGCGGCCCTGGGAAGAGTCGTGGTGGAAGAACGCCCCGCGACGGGAGCTCCGAATGCGGCTGACACTGCGAGCCCGCGTGTTCGCCTCAGTGAACGCATGAGCGTGCGCGAACAGCTGGACGCTGCGGCCACGGTCAGGGGGCCACTCACCGATCAAACCTGGTTCTGGTGGACGGTCTTTGGGGCGCCAGTGGGTCTGGTACTGACGCGCGGAACGGCATCGCTGCTGAGCAACGTGTCGCGACGTCGCCGTGAAGCGAAGAACTCGAAAGCACGTGTCGTCAGTGACGCCTTGGCCGAAGCACGCTCGAAGAGCAAGACCGGGGACCTCAAGGGAGCCTCGAGCGCCATCGAGCGCGCCCTGTTCGGCGGCATCGAAGACAAGACCGGCATCAAGGGGCGCGCTCTGCTGAGAGTCGAGCTGACGAAGAAGCTCGTCGACCTGGGAACGAGCGAAGCACTCGCCTCGGAGGTGGAGAGCATCTTCGTGGCTCTCGACGAGCTGCGCTTCGGGCAAGAAGAGGGCCAGACGGAAGCTCTGATCCGCCAGACGGAGCGGGTGCTCGGCAAGCTCAAGCGCGCGCGGCGCAGCGCCGAAGCGGGAGCCGAAGCGTGAATCTTCGGCATCGAAACACCCGCGACCGGGCGCGGGGCTCACGTCGCCTCGACGTCGAGCGTCTGGCACGCTGCGTGGTAGGCCTGCTGGCGCTGCTCGTCGCGTTCGTCGTTTGGCCGAGTCCTGCAGAAGCCGAAACCGATCCGACGGAGACCTTCAACACGGCAGCAGCCGCTTTGAAGCGCGGGGCCTACACCGAAGCCATCGCGAACCTGGAGCAACTCTCGGACAACGGCATCATCAGCGCCAACGCGAGCTACGATCGAGCCCTCGCCTATCTGCTCCGAGCCGAGAGCCCCAAGCGCAAAGAAGGCGACCTCGGACAGGTCGTGGCTGGACTGCGTGAAGCCGAGCGACTGCAGGGCGGAGATGAGCACGTCTCGGAAGTGCTCAACGCCGCGCGCCGCGAGATATCTCGCTTGCGTGCGCAGCGCGGTCTCGATCCAGTCGTCGTGGAACCGCCTCTGGCACGAGCCGTTGCAAGCCTGCTTCCGGAAGATGCGTGGGCGGCACTAACCTTGCTCGGTTCTGCCGTGCTCTGCATCGGGCTGTTGCTACTACTACGCGCTGCGCCGCAAACACCAACACGACTCGCAGGTCAAGTGAGTAGTGCCGCTGGGCTCTTCTTCGCTCTCTGCTTCGGTTCCCTCGCTGCTGCATCCACTCACTATCGACACACCAGTCAAGAAGCGGTCGTCGTTGCATCCGAGGCCCAACTGCTCGACAAGACAGGAAAACGTTTGACCACGACGGCGCTTGATGTCGAAGCCAACGCCATTCCCGAGGGAGCATCAGTCTTCGTCACTGGACGGAGCGGCCGGCTAGCCCAGGTTAACTGGGGAAGTTTTGAAGCCTGGGTCGAGAGCAACCGTCTCAGGTTACTCGCTGCACCTTGAACGTAGGAGACAACTCCCCGACTTGGCACGGAAATATTCCATCCGTGCCCAGAGTGGGTCAAAACGAGAAAACGAGCCGCGCCCCGAAAGCTTCGTGCTAGATCTAATCGCGTGTGGGTAAGAGCTTCTGCGATTCGACCGGTGCCTGGTTACGCAAAGGTACCGGCTGGGGCCCTGGACAGCGTTCGCATGAGCCTCGCGGAGGATGAGGATGAGGCGCGCACGCAGCTCGATGAAGCATTCGATCGTTTCGAGCGACAGCAGCCCGCCCTCGCTGCTCACATCGGCGACGTGCTGGGAGAGCCACTCGACGAAACGGCACTGGCGCTCGGCTACTTCCTAGCGCTTGCGATCTGGCTCGCCTTCGAGCAAGCGCACCGCCACCAACTGGAGCAGGTGAGCGCCGAGTCCATCGCGGCTACCCAAGAGCTCTTGGCACTCGACGAAGAGCTGCGCCGAGCCGATCCGATGGAGTCGTTGGACACGGACGACATCATCGCGATGGAGCAACCTCAGCTGCTCGACTTCGTGTACGAACACGTCAACGCAACGCTGGAGGCGAATGCGCCGCACATCGAAGTCGACGACGTCGATGTCATCTACCGCGTGATCCTCGTCGAGATCCTGGCCCTGTCCTACGCCGTGTATCGCCCAGCGGGCTACCCCGTGGGCAAGGTCGAAATCCAAGCCTGAGGTCGCGGACGCCCGCGCGGGGCTCAGCCGCCACTGACCGGCGGGATCAGCGCAACGACGTCACCTTCGGCGATGCTCTGCGCTGGCTCGACGAACTGTTCGTTGAGCGCGAAGCGAACGCTACCCAGACGCCCATCGAGCTGGGGCAGCTCCCGCTGCAGATGCGCGCCCAACTCGGCAATCGTGCGGACCTCCAGCGGCAACTGCATCCGCCGTTCGCTGACACCGACTCGGTCTCTCAGGGCGGCGAAGAAAAGCACGCGAACCTGCAACGTCGTACCCCGCGCGCTTTCAGGCGACGAGCTTGCCCACCTTGCTCAACAGGTCATCGATGTTGAACGGCTTGGTGACGTAGTGCTTCGCGCCGGCTTGGATACCCGCAATCATGTCCGCAGGGCGGTCCTTCGCCGTCAGGAAGATGATCGGGATGCTCTTGAGTGAGTCGACACCCTTCAATCGTTTGGCGACCGAGAAACCGTCGAGCTTGGGCAGGTTGACGTCCAGCAAGATGACGTCGGGACGCTCCTCGACGCACAGAACCAACGCGGCCTCGCCATCTCCGGCGGTCACCACCTGATAGCCGCCGTTGTCGAGCGCCTTACTCAGGAGGGCAGAGATGGAGGGGTCATCCTCGACGACCAAAACCTTGTGCTGAGACGCAGAACTCATGGAGGGATTCCTGAACGCCGCCCGAATGCACAGCCCCCGAATGAGGAGGCAAAAGGCAAACCTGGCTCCGGGGGCGGTCTTCTGCACCGTAGCATGAATTACGACCAGACACGTCTCGCGACGTTCGGGCTGACCTCACGCCCGAAGTATGCGAACACCCGCGATGTCGATGTCCACCCCACACGTTCAATACCGGATTGGAGCTGACGAAAACGGCCTTGGAGCGCGGCTCGGGCCCATGCTCGTGACCGCCACGTTGGCACGCGTCGACGCCAACGGCAGCCGTTGGCTGTCCCGTCGTCTGCCGAAGAGCTTGCGCCAGGATCTCGACGACTCGAAGCGACTCGTGGCCTTCGGACACCACGCGCTCGGTGAGGCCTGGGCTCGTGCACTGGTGCCACAGGCCGAAACCCCCGAACAGCTGGTGGCCAGTATCAGCCGCGAAAGCCCCTCGGCCTTGCAAGCTGACTGCCCGAAGCGCGCGCTCCGGCAATGCTGGACGCTCAGCGACGAACACTTCGTGGCGGATGAAACACTGGTCGCGCGCGTCAAACGGCACCTCGAGACCATGCGGAGTCGAGGGGTGGACGTGGTAGCCGTTCGCTCGAGTCCGCTCTGCGTCGGTAGACTGAATCGGCTGCGCCAGGCGGGACACAACCGCTTCGGTGCCGATCTTCATGCGATGGAAGCCCTCGTTCTGGACCTGCGCGACCTGGCTGGTGCCGAGGTGCATGCGGTCTGCGGCAAAGTAGGTGGGATAGCGGACTACCCCAAACATTTCGGACCATTGTCCGGCCGATTGCATGTCGTGCTGGAACAAAGCCGCCCCCGCAGTAGCTACCGCTTTCCAGGCCTGGGAGAGCTCCATTTCCTGCAAGACGCCGATGCGAGCGATCCGCTAGTTATGCTGGCCTCCCTGGTCGGCAAGTACTTGCGCGAGCTGCTGATGGCCCGAATCTCCCGCTTCTACACCAAGCAAATCGACGACTTGCCATCTGCCAGCGGCTACCATGACCCGGTCACCGCGCGCCTGGTCCAACTCACAGCGCCAAAACGCAAGAGGCTGGGGATCCCGGACCGCTGCTTCGAACGCCACAGCGAGAGATGACCGACAGCCGACCGATGAGTAGCGAGCAGCGGGAGGCCCCCCGCCCCCCTCCTGGCGCAGCCCCGCACCGCACGCCCACGCCGAGGCCGCGCCTCGACACCTTGTCGATGCACCCCAACGTGCGTCGCATTCTCAAGGGCCCGCTAGCTCTGGAGGTTGGGCGATTTGGCGTTCCGCTGGCCATCGGCATGGGCCTGCAAACGACGTTCAACCTCGTCGACGCTTACATCATTGGCCGACTCGGGGGCACCGAAGGGCGCGCTGCCGTCGCTGCCATCGCCAACTGCGACTACGTTGCCGCCGTCGGCACGATCCTCAGTTACGGGTTGTCGATCGCCACCGGTACGCTCATCAGCCGTCGTCACGGCGAGGGGGACGAGGATGGGGTCCGTCGCATCGCCTGGCAGTCGACGCTGCTGATCCTGTTCATCAGCGCTGCGTTCGCGCTGCTGGGCTTGCTGGGCTCGGACTTCTTGCTCGGCGGCGCGATGCAGGCCAAGGGCAAAGTCCTGGAGCAGGGCGTGCCGTACCTCCGGGTCTCGATGGGCGGCAGCGTCACCGTTTTCTTGTTGTTGCACTTGGTGACCATCCAGCGCGCCCTCGGCAGCAGCAAGACGCCGATCACCATGCTCATTTTCGCCAACGCAGCGAACCTGCTGTTGGCGGTCTTGTTCGTCTACGGCCCTGGGGACGCACCCGCGGTCTTCGCCTGGGGCCCACCGCTCGCCGAACTGCTCGGGATCCCTCGCATGGGACTCGTCGGCGCGGGTTGGGCCACCGTGATCGCGCGCGGGGTTGCTCTACTCCCGACGTTCGTCGTCACCTTCCACCGCCACGACCTGTTCCGCAAGGATTCGCGTCAGCCCCCCGATCGGCGCATCATGCGAAAGATTTGGGATTTGGGTTGGCCCACGAGTTCACAGTTGGTCGTGCGCATCATGGGGATCCTGGCGGTGATCGCGATTGCCCAGCGCGGCTACACCACCGCCCAAGACCAGGACCTGGCGGCGGCTCTCGGCGTGGTCCTACGCTGGGAGACGATGGCGATGTTCGTCGGCCTCGGATGGGGCAGCGCGTCGCAGACGTTCATGGGGCAGAATCTCGGAGCCGGCAACATCGAACGCGCCAAGGCGAGCGGCTACTACGTCATGGTCTACAACTCGATCATGATGGCGCTGTTTGCGCTCGCTTGCTTCGTCTGGGGCCAGCAGATGATCGCGTTTCTGGCTCCAGGTGAGAACCTGGTCGAGCTCGGGCTCGCGTATTTTCACTGGGTATCGCCGAGCTACGTCGGATTGGGGGTCGGCATCGTGCTGGGCTCCGCGATTCAAGGCGCGGGGGCGACGCGACAGACGTTCATCTTGGATCTGGCCGTGATCCTGATGTTTCAGGTGCCAGCGTGCTGGTTCGTGGTGCGCGTCTTGGACGCACCGGCGACGGCGCTGTGGCAAACCGTTTCCCTCACCTACTTGGCGTCGGCGATTGTTTACGTGATCGCCTACCGACGAGGCAGCTACCTAGAAACACAGCTGCACTGAGACGAGTCCCACCGTGATGAGCGACTCATCCATTCGAGGAAGGCTCCGGAAGCTGCCTGCGGCCGTCGACGAGCTGGCTCGAGCACTGGCGCAAGCGGCCACGACGTGGGGTCTTGGGTCGGCGTTGATCGGAGCTTTCTTCGGGAGCGGCACGTTGACCGGCCTGCGCAAGTTCTCGCTCCTACGCAGTGCCAACACGACCACCCACGCGTTGTTCGCCATCGGCGGCATCTTGCTCGTGCTTGGCGTGCTCGTCGGCCTATCCCATTGGCGAGAGCGGAGCGTTCGGTTGCCGGCACTCGCGAATGCGGCACGCTGGTTCAACCCACGTTTTTCCTGGTTGGTGATCCCGCTCTTCTTGTTCGCCCTCGACGCTCACATCGAGCACCAGCAGCCGTTCAAAGTCCTGACTTTCGCAGCGATTGCGGCGGCGGCAGCTGCCATCAGCGCTTATCACTGGGCTAACGTGAGTAGTGCACCGGAAAGCGCCGCCAACGCGGAGTCGTCCACGCCGCGTTGGCGGCGATGGTCCATCGCGTGGGCGCTGACGGGACTGTTCGCAGGCTACACGGCGATGTTCACCCGGCTTTCGTGGAACAACCTGTGGGGCTTCAACATGGCCCGCTCGGACATGGGCTACTACGTCAGTATCTTTCGACACAGTAGCCAGGGCGTGCCGCTGGGCATGTCGTTGTCGAGTTCGGGAACGCACCTCAGCGGTCACTTCGACCCCATACTGGTACTGCTCTCCCCGCTCTACCTCATCTATCCACACGCTGAGACGATCCTCCTGCTGCAAGCCGCATGGCTGGGCTCCGGCGTGTTTCCCGTTTTCTTTCTCGCGCGACACTTCGGCTGCGGCAACGTCGGGTCGATCGTTCTGAGTGTCTGCTACGCCCTTTACCCGGCGCTGCACGGCATCAACCTGTTCGATTTTCACTCGATTGCCCTGGCCGTACCGATCATCATGTGGCTCCTGCTGTTCTTCGAACAGGGCCGCAAGATCGCTTTCTTCGTCACCTTCGCGCTCATGCTCTTGGTGCGGGAAGACATGGCACTCGTCGCCTGCTTCGTCGGATTGTACGCACTCGTCAGTGGCAAGGAGCACGGTCGTCGCTGGGGTTGGCTCGTCATCGGTAGCGCCCTGCTCTGGCTCGTCATCATCAAGGGCTTCGTGATGACGCGCAGCGACCTATTGATGGCGTCCGACAGCAGCGGCTCGAGTAGCGGCGGCGGGGGCGGCAAGAAACCGTCTGGATACACCCGATTCTACGCCGACCTCATCCCCCAAGGCGGCAACACCCGAGCACTGCTCGCAACGCTCATCGGAAAGCCGATGCGTGTGCTCAACACGTTGTTCAAGGAGGAGAAGGTTCTGTACGCCGTCCAGATCCTTCTGCCACTGTCTTTCTTGCCCTTGCTAGCGAAGAGCAAGCGCCTGCTCTTGGTGTACGGCTTTGCCTTCACGTTGCTCGCGAGCCGCACCTATCTCCATACCATTCACTTCCAGTACAGCGCGGTTCTGGTGCCTTTCGTCTTTCCGCTGGCCGCCTCCGTGCTGGGCAATTTCCGTCGGCAGCTTGGTTTCGATTGGCTGCCCTTGAACAGACGACGGCTGTACGCGGCAGGCCTGGCTAGCAGCTTGATACTGACCGGTATCTGCAGCTGGAAGTTCGGCGCCATCATTCCCAACACGACGTTCATGGCCGGCTTTCGCCCTCTCGTCAGAGAACCGTCCAAGAGCCAGCGCCGACTGGCTGCGTGGCTGAAGACCGTGTGCAACGAGTTACCAGAGGGCTCCACGGTCGCTGCCAACAGCCGCATGCTGGCTCACCTCGGCAACTGCAGCAAGATCGTGTTGGCAGAGGATCGCAAACGGGCGGACTATCTCATCTATCGCTCCACGCGCAACCCGCTGACCAAGCGCGTCGAGGCCGACATCAAGAGGGGCTATCTCGTGGAGATCGACAACCACGAGGATACGATCGTCTACGAGACCCGCTACGGCCGCAATCCCCGCAAGCCCAAGAGTAAGCAGGGGAAAGCAAAGCCGAAAGGCAGCGGCGACGAGAAGAAACGCGACGACGAACCGCAGGCAAAGAAACGCGGCGACAAGCCGGATTCGAACGACGAGCCCGACGCCGCCCGGGAGGAGAAGCCGCCACGCACTCCCAGAAACGAGCCATCGAAAGCAACCGGCAATTCGGAAGCTGAACAGGAGCCGGAGCAGAAGCAGCGCCCGCTCGCCCCCGCTCCTCAGTAACGTCCCAATGGCCTACGACTATCACAGCAAGAAGAGCGAGTACTTCGAGCACCAACGGCGAGTCACCGAAGAGCACGTGATCCCGTTCGTCGAAGCGGTGTGGCCCATTCCCGACGGTGCCCGAGTCCTCGAGATCGGCTGCGGTGAAGCGGGGGTGCTCGAGGCGTTTCTCGAGCGAGGCTGCCAATGTGTCGGAGTCGACCTGAACAAGCGGCGGCTCGAACTCGGCCGTGAATTCGCCGAGCGATGGATCGCGTCCGGTCAGCTCGAGTTGATTTTGGGGGATATCTACGCGCCAGACGTGCAAGCCCAACTCGGCAGCTTCGACCTGATCGTACTCAAGGACGTGATTGAGCACATCCCGGACCAGAGCAGGCTCCTGACAAGACTGCACGCCTACCTTCGCCCCGGGGGTTGCATCTTCTTCGGCTTTCCACCGTGGCTCATGCCATTCGGAGGGCATCAGCAGGTGTGCAAGAGCAAGCTCTTGTCGCGCGCAGCTTACCTGCACTTGCTACCCAAACCCGTCTACCACCGCATCGTACTGAGCTTTGGGGAGAGCCCGGACCGTATCGCCGCACTGATGCGCAACAAAGACACGGGCATCACCGTGGAGCGCTTCGAGCGCATCGCCGGCGAAACCGGCTACGAGACTCTGAACAAGCGCCTGTACCTGTTCAACCCGATCTACTCGTACCGCTTCAAGCTCCCGACGAAACAACAGCTCGCGCCGATCGCACGCTTGCCTTACGTGCGCGACATCCTTTCGAGCTGTGCCTACTACCTGTTGAAACCGGCAGCTCGCGCCGGTTGAGCGTCCAGGGCGCTTCAGGCCGCGTCACATGGCAGCATTGGCCGCACTCAACTTGACGCGCGCGGCCACCAGCACGTACAGCGCAAACAACGCATCCGCGCTGCTGATACTCTCCGCTGGCTGACTCGCGAGGCGGCAGAGACGCAGATACTCTGTGCCATCGAGCCCGAGCAAGCTCGCGCGCGTGCCCATGTCCGTATCCGTTGGCACGGGCAAGCGCGCCAACAGGGAGGCGACCGCACTCGCGACATGATGAACGGCGTCGTTGTAGCGACTGGCAGTGATACACGACTCGATGAGTGCGATGGGCGCGCGCGCGCTGACATCCCACAGTTCGCTGAAGCTCACGCCTGCGACGGGGCGTTCCGTCGTTACGTGCTCCTGCTCCTCCGGGTTCATCACCTCCGGAACGAATGCAATCTCGTCCAACGCGATCACTTGGGAGGCGCGACTGGCTGCCGATCCACGCGGCATGAGTGGCAAGTCCCCAAAACCCTTGCTGCGGGGATCGGTGCCCTTCGAACCCAACCGCACGACTGCACTGTTACCCTCGCCACTGGCCGCGAGCGAGCTGCCGGAAGGGGCGGAAGCCGTCGGGGAACCGCTCTCTGCCAAGTTTGCCAAGCGCTGCGCGATGCCCGTCGCCGAAGCCGGCTCCGGCTCGCGCCGGCTGGAACTCGAGATCGGTGCCCCGCGCTGACTCAACGCACTGATCACGTCCCGCACGGCTTGGCGCAGTGCCTCCAGAACTCCCGTGCCTTCCGTCGCGACGGTCTCGAACTCCGGCCTACCCGTGGGGTTGAGTTGAGCCCTCAACGTCTCGAGGCTGACGGTCTCCGGCAGGTCTCTCTTGTTGTACTGAAAGACGATGGGGAACTTCTCGAAGTCGATGCCGTGAGCATCGAGATGCTCCTTGGTGCTGTCCAGCGACTGCACGTTGGCTTCCATCCGTGCTTCCTGTGCGTCGGCGACGAATACGATGCCGTCAGCTCCCGTAAGCACCAGGTCGCGCGTCGCTGCGTAGAACACCTGCCCCGGAACCGTGTACAGATGCAGGCGCACCCCCATGCCGTTGACCTTGGGCACGCGCACGGGCAAAAAGTCGAAGAACAGAGTCCTGTCTTCGTCCGTTGCGAGACTGACCAGCTCCCCACGACGCTCTGGCCCGAGGCGCGAATGAATGTGCTGCAGGCACGTCGTCTTGCCCGACAGGCCAGGCCCGACGTACACGATCTTCGCCGACATTTCGCGAGTGAGTGGATTGATCGTGGACATGACGGAGCGCTCTTAGAATGTGGCACAGCTCAGTGGCATGTCACGGCACTAGCTCCGACTTCTTTCCGGAGTTGAACTGCGTCGCACTGGGCGCGAGGCGCTAGCGCTGCCTGGCACCCGTTGACCGCGTACAGGCGCGGGCCAGTGGGTCTCGTCAACCCAGTGCCCTGAATGAACCTACATGTCGCGTCCGCCACGTTCATCCAACGCCATGCCGGCGTCACCAGAACCCATCCGCCCCGAATCCAGCTCGGCCCCTGCTTCCTTAAGTGGTCGCGAGTGCACGCCCGCGTCGAGATAGCCCTCGGCTGCAGGAGGGCACAGCACCGAGGGACTGCCGGTCGCTCCGAAATCGCAGAAGGGCACCTCCTCCCCGCACGGCCACCACGAGGGGATCTTCGTGCGTCGCACGACATACGTGCGCACGTCGAGGTCCGTACCGCAGTAACAAGCTTGGCAGACGGTGGTGGACTCGAGCACGTGCAGCGCTTCGACGAGCGAGTTGTGCTTGCACTGAACCATCGTGCCCGATCCACCCTCGGCGCGGCCATCGGTTTCGTCCAGCTCCCAGTCGACGCTCGTGGCCGCCATATCCAGGGAGCTGCAATCGTCGTGCTCGAGACCGCAGATGGCGACCGCATCCAATCCCACGTCGACGAAGACCTCGCTCTTCGTCGTACCGCTCCGCCCACCGAAGAAACGACCGCACAAGAGTTCGGTTTCGAGACGCACGGGAGTGTCGGTGGTCAGGTTCAGCATCCCGGGAACTGTTAATTCGACACCACCGGGACCGCTGTAACCAAACCGACGCAACCCTCCCACGAGTTCGTAGAAGCGCTGTGCGTCTTGCAGCCGCATCGCCTCGACCTCAGCCTCTGGGTCGACGAACGCGACCACCGAAAGCTGACCATCGTCCGTCCTGACCAGACGATCACTGGCAGGCGTGCCAGCATCCAGCTCGGCGCCGCTAACTGACGCATCGGCGAGTAGCGGGCTCGGGGTCCCAGTGGAGAGGGCCGGAGCGTCAAAGCTGCCGTCTTCGTCCAAATCTTGGTAGATGACGACTCTCGGTCGGTAACCTCGAATCACCGGGTAACGGTACCCCTGCGGTACCACCGGCGACTCCGAGCGCACCTCCAACAGGTCGAGGTACTTGAGCCGCGTCAGCTCCACGTCAGGAGGTACCTCGAACTCCAAGCGCAATTCCTCCGCGCCATCGTAGGGCTCGTCCAGCGAACTCACCACGACGTCCTGCCCTGACTCGCCCTGCACGAGCCAGAGCACGGCAAGTCTCAACGGGGAGTCGCTCACCGGCTCTCCCGAGACACGCACCTCGGCGACCAAGGTCTCTTCGATGCGTGCCTCTGGCGCCTCGCAAGCGAACAGTGCACAAGCCGCGCAAGCAAGAGCGAATAGCCTCATAGAAACGCCTCCAACTGCAGACTCACCCAGTGCCCGTTCGTTTGGTAGAGCACGTCCGTCGCTTCGGTAAACGACATGGGGCTCATCACCTGCTTGTTCGAGAACCACATGCTCAGCCGATGGGGCATGTCACGCCAGGGGTAGTGACGCAGCCCCGCTCGATAGTAGCCCTCGAGCCAGGCGCCGGGCAAAACACGCCCACGCGGCAGCCGCACGAGTTGAGCCGAGCCAGCGTCGTCCCTGGCGTAACCTGCAATGACTTCACCTTGGCCAAACAGCTGAAAGAAGCACCCCAACGGAACTTCGAGCTCCGCCATCACGCCATGGGACCACTGCTCGTACAGCTCGGAGGCTCCGAAGTATTCGAAGCTGTTGTTGGCGTACTGCTCCTCGCGATACGGCAAGTTGAAGTTCGTGCTGGGCGCCTGCAGGTCCCTGAGCGGGCCAAAGCCGCGCTGATACCAACGGAACTGGTAACCGAGGTGCCAGCGAGTGCCGGCGAACTGGTCTCGCGTATCGCCCCGAAGCAGCAATCCGTGACGTGGTCCGGCGCGCAGGTTGGCAGCGTACTCGGCCGAGAATTGGAAACGCTCATCCAAGAGCGGGAGCTTGTAGGAGGCGTCCAGGTACCACGCCACACTCGGGTCGTGTCGGGTGAACTTCCAACCCAAGAGCATCAGTTCGACGTTCCCACCCAGCGCACCAGCCTGCAGGGTGAACAGATCATCGTCGTCCCAGAATACGCGCCCCGCAAAGTAGTGTCGCAGGTAGAAATCCCCCAGGGCCAGGTTGCCGAACGCGCCCTCGACGGGCCATTGCTCGAGGATGAGTCCATTGCCCAGAGTCGTGGTACCCAAGTCGATACCCACCAAGTCAAGACGCCCCTTCTGCCCGTCCCAGTTCAGATCCTGGTAGAAATGCAGCGAGCCGTCGGGCAGGGCGGCCGAAGAGACGCGCACCCCGTCACTGCTGCTCGGGTTGGTCAACGTGAGATTGAGATTGAAGTCGACGCCGTAGGGCGAGCGCAGCGCCGCGAACACGTCGAACAAGAAGTAGCCGTGGTAGCGGGTGAACTCCCCGTCGAGAACTTGGGTGGTCGCGACCGAGCCATCCACGGCGAAAGCGACCGTCTCCCACTCGCGACCGAGGCGGTACCGCTGCCCGGGTTGTGCCAACTGCTCGAACAGTTGGCGGTCGAACAGGCGACGCTTGAATAGGTTGTTGCGGTCGAGATTGTCGGCGACTACGACGCGCTCGCCTCGAGCGTAGGGGTAGAGCTCATCGCGAGGAAACGGGGAGGGTTCACCTCTCGCCGTCGTGCAGGTGAGCAGCAGGGCCAAACCGGCGCACAGCCGCCCGAAGGGTAACTTCCGCAACCACTGCATCACGTCGATGCTCAGCCGGGACCGCCGCCATGCCCGTCGACGTTGGCAGCGCCCCCGCCGCCATACGTCGGTCCCAAGGCGCTACCATCCCCCGGATCGCCGTGCCCCTTGCCGATGATGTGGCGCCAAGCCTCCTTGACGTCCCAATCGTCTGCGACGTGGGGGGCGTGATGGCACTTCTTGCACACGCTTTCATCGGGAGTCAGCGTGATCAGATCCGTGTCTTCCTCTTTGACGTGGAACGTCCCCGGACCATGGCACGCTTCACACTGCACGTCCTTCAGGCCTTCGACGAAGGTAACCGTGGACCCGCCGGGTTTCTCGTAGCCCGTGACGTGACAGCTGACGCAATCCAGGTTGAACTCCTTGAAGTCGACCTCCAGAGTTGCGTACGCCCGGGCGTGCCCGGTCTTGGTCCAGAACTCGTACGCTTCTTCGTGGCACTCGACACATTGTTTGGCACCGGCGTAGGCGGGTTGTCCCTTCCCGACCGGCTCGGGCTTGCGGTCTTTGAAGGCCTCTCGATTGTACTCGTTGACCTGCTTGTAGTAGCCGCGCATGCGAGCCAAAACCTGCTCGTTACTGCCGTTGGATTCACGCACGTCGCGTAGGTCGTAGCGGAAGAAGCTCCCCTCGGGCGTCGGACGCGGCTTTTCGAGGGTGGAGAACTCCTTCTTCATCGCGTCCAGATCTGCCTGGCGCGCTTTGACGTCCTTCGGGTCGAACTTGCCTCGCTCCTTCCACACGGCCAGGCGCGTCGTCAGTTCGGCTATCCGCCGCTGCAAGCTCCGCTTCTTTTCCTCGGCCTCGATACCCGAGCCGTCATTGAAGGAGAGGTCATCACCAGCGACGAAGAGGTCGACGACGGCGATCGATTGCAGGTGATTGGGCGCCTCCACGACCAGGGTGTCGCCGACCGTGATGGGAGGCGTGGGGGCATCGTTGCCTTCGCCCCGGTCGAGAGGCTTGCCGACCACCGCGAGTTGGAATCCGTCGACAGCCTCAGCCAGTCGCAGCGCCTTGCCTCGTGGAGCGGAAATCAACGCGACCAGTATGTCTGCGCCCTGCGCTCGCAGCTGGTCGCGGGCCTTCTGCAACTCCGCCTGCGGGTCACTGCGTTTGACCTCTTTGCCGAGCAGAGGCGCGGCCTTCTCCCAGTCGACGACGCCAGCGATACCAACCTTGCGTTTACCCACATCGATGATACGAGTAACCTCCGTGGGCACGCCGGGGATCTGCAAATTGGCCGCCAGCAGTGCCGCCCGACTCTCCTGCTTCAGACGCGCGAGCTCGTCACTGCCCGCCGCTAGGTCGTTCACCCCGGGAGACCAGGCAGCGAGCCCCATGTCCGCCAAAGAGGCCGCAATCCCGTGCGCTTTCCACAAGTCCTGCTGGCGCTTGTCCGCGGTCAACTCGGGATTGAGGAAGAAAAGTGGGCCAGCACCGAGTACAACGGAGTTGGGCGCCTCTTGTTTGCCTTTGGCAAGCATCGCCGCGGCGTGGTCCACGCCCCCCAGCATGTCCTTACGACAGCCACAAGGTTCCATCGCTCCGGCCAGGGTGGAGCTGAGATAGAAGCGGACGTCTGGCACCTTGGGCACCTCGGTCGGTTCCTTACTCGGGGTGCGTTTGCACGAAATCGCCGCGGCAAACGACAACAAGCAGACGATCAACAGCCCAAAGCTCAGATTCAGGCTCACTCTCTTTGGCGACAGATGGCTCATCTTCGGGTCTCGGGTCCTATCACCGTTCATGGCAGGGCGCCGGGACGGTGCTGCAACGAACTGGATTGTGCAACCCGCCTCGGCCTACCAAACTGCACCCCATGTTCTCCGGGCTTGGACACACGTCCACGTTAGCCGGCTGGGCCGCGGGCCTCCTCCTGCTGGTGCACGCCATCGGTGGCTGCTCCACCGCGCGACCGCAAACACCGCCGTCGACCGCACCCGACGAAATTCCGAGCAGCGGCGACCCGCTCGAGACGGTACCTCCGGCCGAGGGACTCTGGGCGCCGTACACCGTATCTCCGAGCCCCACCCAGCTCAGCCCTGGGGATCGTGACCTACTTGCTCCCTGCGCGCTGGTTGACGACGGGCTCGTGCGCGTAGCCGAACGCCTGGCCGAATACCAGAGCAAGCGCATGGAGATGCTCGGCAATGACGAAATTGCCTTCGAGATGCGGGCCGCTGGGGTGCCCCAAGTTTGGCCCCGGGCTTGGGCGATCGTCGGCGAGACGGCGCCGGAAGAGGCCGCGCTCGGGCTTCGTGGTTGGCTGGGCTCGTTCGACGACGGCGGTGAGCGCCGCTGCGGGCTGGGTCGTGCCGCGTCGAGTCTGGGTGAGGTCGTGGCGGTCGTAGCCCTGGACGCGATCGCCGATTTGGAAGCACTGCCCCGCACCGCGCGCGTGGGGCAGTGGCTCGACGTTCGAGCCAGGTTGCTCGTCTCGGCCTCCAGGGCTGAAGTCGTCGTGCTCGGTCCGCGCGGCACCCCGAGGAGCGTACCGTCGTCCTTGTCGGGCTCTCTCATCAGCGCCCGAGTGGTGGTCGACTACCCGGGACCCTGGCTGATTCAAGTTCTACCTACACTGGATAGCGGACCGCGGCCCGCCGTGGAGGCGATGGTATTCGTCGACCAGCCGCCACCGCGGGCGTTTCAAGCGACCGCGGTTCCGGGAGAGGTGGCGGCAAGTGATCCCACTCAGCCGGCGGCCCTGTTGGAGATGTTGAACGCAGCGCGGCAAAGCGAAGGACTCGCCGGACTTCGGCACAACCCGTCGCTGGATACAGCAGCCCAAATCCACGCCAACGCCATGATGGAAGCTGGACGGGTTGCCCATGACGTCGGCAGCGGTGGCCCCGCAGATCGAATAGCTGGGCTCGGCCTGACCCCCTCGATGGTCGGAGAGAACGTCGCCCGCGCCACAACGCTGGTGCACGCCCATCGCGCTCTGTGGGCAAGCCCGTCGCATCGAGGCAACATGCTGCACAGCCGGTTCAGCGACGCGGGCGTCGGAGTCGCCGTCGGCGACGACGGTGGGGTTTGGGTCTGCGAAGTCTTCGCGAGCTTCTGATCTGCCGCGCGGCGTCAGAAGCGCGTGCAAGCGCGGTTTCTCGCTTCCCCCGTCGTCGGGCGTCAGGGTAAGTTCCGCCCGTGATCGGAAGAGTGACAACGTGGGCGGCGGCCTTGCTCCAAAAGAGCAGTGTCCGCGCGGGAGTATGTGCACTGGCGGCTGGAGCCGTGGCGATGAGCGCCGCTGTGACAGCGCAAGCCCAAGACGCAGGCTCGTTCTATCTCGACAGAGCGCAAATCGCGGGTGGCCCCGACGATCCGTTCATGACTTGGCGCCCATTCTTCAGCGACAAGACACGCTTCTACGGCTCGGCGACGCTGGGCTACTCGCTCAATCCACTGCGGGCTTCGTCGCTGACGGAAGATTCGCGGCTTGCCGACAGCGAGCCCAATCCGTTCGCCCACGAGGTCACCACCTACCTAGGCGCCGGCGTGCAGCTGAACAAGCGCTTGGCGTTCGAGCTGATGCTCCCGATCGCTTGGATCAGCGCTGGCGATGAGCCGAACAACATCGGCAGTGGTTTCCAAAACGGCACCACCCTGTACGACTTGCGGCTTTCGCTACGGGCCCTGGCGGTGGAAAGCGACGACAAGAAGTTTCGTTGGGGCGCTGGCGGTGCCTTGACCGTCCCTACGGGCACGGAGACCCGGTTCGGCAGCGACGGTGAGACGGGCGTCTGGCTGTTCACCAACGCCGAACACCATTTCGACGACTGGATGCTGGTTTGGATGGTCGGACCGCACTTCCGCCAGCAGCAGGGTCCACGACCTAGTTCGCTTCAGGTGGGCAACGAGGCCCGCTACTCCATCGGCGGCTTCGTCCCCATGCGCGGCGATGACCTGCAAATCGGTGTGGAGCTTTTCGGCTCGCTCGGCTTCAACGAGGTGATCAAGACCGAAGACACCACCGACCAAACCGAGAACGCATTCCTGCGCGGCCAGAACTCGCCACTGGAGTGGCTCGCCCAAGGCCGCTGGAACATGGGCAAAGAGAAGAAGTGGTACATCATGGCCGGCGGCGGCACGCGCCTGACGCCGGGTTACGGTGCTCCCGACGTCCGCCTGCTGGGGCAGATTGGCTCGCACGTCTACCTTTCCGACATCGGACCTGACTCAGAGCCGAAGATCCGCAAACCATTGGAGCGCGTGTCTCTCGAGCCCGACAAGGACACGGATGGTGACGGCTTCCCCGACGACATCGACCAGTGTGTGACGATCAAGGAGGACGGCAAACCCCCGTACCCCGATGACGGCTGCCCGGATCTGGACACCGACGACGACGGCATCCTCGACAAGGACGACAAGTGCGTCACCGTGCCGGAGGACAAGGACGGCATCCAAGACGAAGACGGCTGCCCCGAGGAGGACGCCGACAAAGATGGCGTGCTGGACGTCGATGACGCCTGCCCCGAGGTCAAAGGCGTCAAGAGCGAGGACGCGGAAAAGAATGGTTGTCCCGAAGAGAAGAAGAAGAAGATCTTCGTCGGCCGCAACGAGATCCAGCTCTTGGAGCCGATCCAGTTCGAGTACAACCGCGCCAATATCCTGCCTGTCAGCTTCCCGATTCTGGACGAGGTGGTCGAGCTGATGAAGGACCGCACGACGCTGCGGCTGGGTATCTACGGTCACACCGACAATCAGGGCGGCGCTGACTACAACAAAGCGCTCAGCGATCGACGGGCAACCGCAGTCATGAACTACATCGTCAACAAAGGCATCGCGAAGGAGCGGTTGGAATCCGCTGGCTACGGCATGGAGCGGCCGGTGGGTGACAACAACACCGAAGAAGGCCGCGCCAAGAACCGCCGCGTGGAGTTCAAGATCCTGCAGCAATAGACGGGGAGCGGGCGCAAGCTAGAGAGCTTTCAGCCCGCCCATACCGGACGTCTGCTCAGTATACGAGCAGACGCGAGCGATCGCCCATCACTGCCTATTGAAGCTGTTTTCGCCGGAAAAAGGCCAACACCCTCCCCGCTTCTCGCTTGCACGGGTCACGGCTGCGTGGTACCAGCTCGCCCGCTATGCGTGACAACATCCGCTTGGTGTCCAGTGCCAACACTGGCTTCACCTACTACACGACCAAGAACAAGCGTAAGCAGCAGGGCAAGCTCGAGCTGAAGAAGTATGACCCGGTTGTGCGCAAGCACGTCGTGTTCAAAGAAGCCAAGATGCCGCCACACAGCAAGTGAGCGAGCTGGACGAGCGAACCACGCTGTCCAATCCCGACTCCTTCACCCCTTTTCCGCAATCCTGCGGTTTCCTAGTCAGCCTCTCAAGTTAGGCGAGGGCCCATGAAACGCACCTATCAGCCGCACAACCTCAGCCGCGCTCGGACCCACGGGTTCCGCAAGCGGATGTCCACCCGTGGTGGGCGCAACGTCTTGAAGAACCGTCGTCAGCGAGGACGCTGGCGCCTGGCCGTCACGACGAACAACAACAAGAAGAAGTAACGTCGGCGTGGAGCAGCCCCGACCAGTGGGGTGCTTCCCGAAGGCACAGCGGATCCTCAAACGAAGTCAATTCAGAGCCGTTCAGGCCGAGGCGAGACGAGTAGTCACGCCTCACTTCGTCATGTTGCTCCGGGCCCGCACGGCCGCCACCGGGAGCGCTCGTCTCGGCGTCACGGCGTCACGCAAAGTTGGCAACGCAGTGGTTCGCAATCGAGTCAAACGACTGGTGCGTGAGGCATTTCGAGCAACGCGTTCGCTGTGGTCGCCGCAAATGGATCTCGTCGTGATCGTCCGCCATCGAGGCAAAGACCTGAAGCTCAGCGACGTCACGTCCGAATGGATGGGGGCAGCACGACAGATCGAGCGCAAGAGCCGAGAAGCGTTGGCGTTGGGTCAGAACGTGTCGACCTCAGATTCGAAGCCGGTGACGACGCGATGAAGCGCCTACTGCTTTCGCTGATCGCTCTCTACCAGCGGCTCGTCTCGCCGTTGACGGGCGACTGCTGCCGCTTCGAGCCCTCCTGTTCACGTTACGCGGTCTTGTGCTTGGAGCATCACGGTGCGCTGCGAGGCACCTGGCTGACCTGTAGGCGCCTGTTGCGCTGCAACCCATTGTTCGGCGGAGGAATCGACCTCCCCCCAGGTGTCGATCCGTGCTTGGCCGAACCCGATTGGGAGCGCGTTGCACGCCTGACGAACTATCACGGCCAGTCCGACACTTGTCCCGACTGCGCCCCCAACGCTCCCGTGAGGGAGCACTGACCCACTCGGAGCTTTCGTGGCTGGTGCCCTCAGATTCGCATTCATAGCGCTTTCCGGCCTGCTGCTGTTCATGTGGCTGGGTCGCTCCGAAGACGAGTCGCAAGCAGCGAAGATCCCCGACCCAGAGGTGGTCGAGCCGGAAACCCGCGCCGCGTACGAGTACTGCGATATCAAGACGGATCTCTTCCGCGCTCAGCTCACAACGCGCGGCGCCACGCTCAAGCGCTTCGAGCTGTTGGCGAAGAAGTACGAAAAGGCTGGCGAACCCCACGACGTCTCGACCACGCCGCAACCGGGTGCGGTACCGAACTCGCCCGACGAGCACGATCCGAACGCGGGGAAAAATCAACGCGCAGGTACCGCCCACGAGTTTCGGCAGCAGCTCTTCGTTCAGTTCCGCAGCGTGACTTCACCCAATCAGGTGGAGTCTGCGAATTGGAACGTCGCCTACGACACCGTCGACTGGAAACTCGACAAGCCCGACGAGCGAACGTGCGTGTTTTCGTATGAGGACGCCGACGTCAAACTCACCAAAACCATCGCCCCCACGGGCAGCCCGTACGAACTCGACATCACGACGACCATCGAGAACAAGAGCTCCGAAGCAAAAGAACACGCCGCTGCCATCGATACGGTCGCCTGGTGGTTGGACGAAGACGTCGAAGCCAAGATGTTTCGCGTCAGTCCTTACGTGACCAACGTCGAGTGTGTGCGCGACGACGGCAACGCCGTCCGCATGCGCCCCGATGCTTTCGACCCCGACGACCTGTCGGAGCCGGGCTTCGCGGCAACCGCACCTTGGGGCTGGTTTCAAGCCGACGGCGAGCCGGCTGTCGCAGCGGTCTCCAACGCTTACTTCTCTCATGCTCTGGTCCCGCTAGAGGCCGACGTCAAACCCGTCTGCCAGCTGCAAATCGAACGACGGCAGAGTAACGGAGCCCCTGCAGGCGCCTTCTACCGGGCCCGCCTGGCTTACCCGGTCCGCACGCTCGGCGCTGGCGAAAGTGCAACGTACAAGGTGCTGTCCTACATCGGCCCGAAAGAGCGCAGCATTCTGGCGCACGCCGCTGGCGGTGGCCACGAGCTCAACGAGCTCATCGACCTGGGTTTCTTCTCAGCCATCGCCAAGGTGTTGGTGGGCTTCCTCTTGCGAGTGTATGGCGTGGTGCCCAACTGGGGCTTCGCCATCATCATCCTGACGGTGTGCGCTCGCTTCCTGCTCTTCCCGCTGTCGATCCCGAGTATTCGGGTGATGATCAAGATGCGCGAACTCCGACCGGAGCTGGACGCACTGACGGAGAAGTACAAAGACGACATGCGCGCCAAGGGCGTCGCGCAGATGGAGCTCTTCCGTAAGCATGGAATGAGCCCGTTCGATCAGGTCAAGGGCTGCCTGCCGCAGTTGGCAACCATGCCCGTCTGGTTCGCGCTCTACACGACTTTGCAGACAGCCGTGGAGCTGTACAACATCCCCTTCCTTTGGTTTCCGGACCTTTCCGAGTCGGATCCCTACTTCATCTTGCCGTTCATCATCGGCGGGACCTTCTTCCTGCAGCAGAAGCTGATGCCCATGCAGGGCGACCCAGCCCAGCGCAAGATGATGATGTATTTCATGCCCGGCATGTTCACGGTGTTCATGCTGTTCCTGCCTTCGGGCTTGGGCGTGTACATGTTCACCAATAGTGTGCTGGCCATCGTTCAACAACAGGCCGTCGAGGCTCACATGCGCGGTAGTGCTGCCAAGAAGGGGGCAGTTGCGGTAACCGTTCGAGACGAAGAGCCCGACAAGACAGCCAAACGGCGCCCGAAGCGGCGGCGCACCTGACCAAGTTTCTACGAGGAAGCGAACTCCTCGACTCCAGAAAGGCGAAGTGTCCATGACCGAGTCGACCGAAATCGAAGAACACGAGGGCGAGCTCGAAGAAGAAGAAAACGAGCACCCAGAGGGGCAGTCTGACCGCGAAGAGGCGGAAGACTTCGACGACGATGACGACGACGACGAGGCAGACCTCGACGACGACGACGACCTCGACGACGAACCCGAAGATGCAGAGCTCGCCTCAGATGACGAGCCAAAGAGAAAGCGCGGGCGCCCTCGATCGGACGCGCCGCTCGACGAGCAGAGCCAGCGAGCTCTGGATTTCGTGCGGGACGTACTCCATCACATGGAGATGGACTGCAAGGTCCAGGCTCGACGTCCGCGCGAAGAAGACGGCCGCGACATCAGCCTCGAGATTCAGGGGCGTGACTCGGCGCGAGTCATCGGCAAGCGTGGCCAAGTGTTGGGCGCTCTTCAGTTCCTGACCAACCGCATCTTGAACCGGCCAGGGGAAGAGCGTCGCTATGTCACGGTCGACGCTGAAGGCTACCGTAGCCGCCGCGACAACTCGCTCACCGCGATGGCCAAACGCCTCGGCAAGCAGGCGGTCACCGATGGCAAGATCATCACTTTCGAACCCATGCCGCCACGCGACCGTCGCCTGGTGCATCTCGCGCTCGCGAAGTTCGACGGTGTCATCACGAAGAGCGAAGGCGAAGGTGAGACGCGCCGGGTGCAGATCATCCCGGTGCGGCGCTCCACCTGAGCGCCAAACGCATCCGAAGCCGGCGACGCAGCGCACCCAGAGGCGCTGCGTCGGCCGCAACCTTTGCGCAGCTCGATGACCGACTGACGCCATGCATGGCCCACCAGTCGGAGCAACTTGGTGCAAGCCGGGAGGCCGGGGTGCGGTTCAGCAGCTGCCCCGGTGAGCGCTCGAGCACGCCCACCGGGGAAAGCCAACTGAATGGGCCTATTTCTGGGGGCGGAACCCAATGAAACCGCGAGACCCGTGTGCTTGGACGCCAAGCTGTGCTGAATCATTCACTGACCCGGTGCGTCGAAAGTGTGACAGCAGCCCCTCTTGCACTGGCGGCGCGGACGCACCAATGTTCCCCTACCGCGTCTCGGGAAAGGACAACGCATGGCAATTCCTAGCATTCTCATTCGACTGACCCCTTGGATCCTGGCTTCGGCCACGGCGCTGACCGGCTGCGGCCCCAAAGCCGTGCGCGGCTCGGACGTCGCAGGCCTGGACGACGGAGCGATGAGCACAGGGCTCGATCGGAAAGACCTGCAGGCCATGTTGAAGACGAATCTCGACGCACTGCAGGCATCGGCAGCCGTCCAGCGTTGGGAGAGTGAGAACCGTCCCACGGTCGCCGTCTTGACCATCCGCAACGAGACGAGTGAACACATCGAGGGCGCGCTCAACGCGCTGATCAGTGATATCGAGACCTCGCTCATCAACGCAGGCCACGTTCGAGTGATCAGCGCAGAGGACCAACCCGAACTGATCGAGAAGGTCCGCGCACAACAGACGGATGCCTTCGACCAAAGCCAAGTGGCGAGTTGGGGACAGCAAGTGGGCGCGCGCTACTTCGTGACCGGCAAGGTATACACCGTCGACGAGCGCATGGACGGGGAACGTCGCGTGCAGTACTTCCTTTTCATGCGTGTGCTGGAAGCCGCGACGGGTGACATCCTGTGGCAGAACAAGACCAGCGTCACCAAGGCGCTCGTCAACTGAATCTCACCTCGCGTCGCTCGTCCATGTCGCGGTCCAGGTTCTCACCATGGTTCGTCGCGCTGTGTGCGTGGCTGAGCATCGGATGTGCGGGGCATTCCGCTCAGACGAAGGATGCTCGCTCCGCACTGGACCGCGATGCGCCGAAGAAGGCGCTGGAGCTGTACAACAAGCTCTTGGAGGTCGACTCCGAAAAGGACCTCCCCAAAGACACTGGCGGAGACAACGCGCTGTTGATCCTCGACCGGGCGATGGTGCTCCAACAATTGGAGAACAACGAGCTCAGCGCACGCGATCTGCAGACAGCGGACAAGCAAGTCGAGGTACTCGATTTCTCGCGCAGCACTGCGGACGAGATCGGTCGCTATCTGTTCAGCGATGACGTGGGCCCGTACAAGAGCCCGCCGTACGAGAAGTTGATGATCAACACGATGAACATGATCAACTATCTCGTGGAGGGTGACCTGAGCGGTGGCCGCGTCGAAGCTCGCCGCTTCGCCGTCATGCAGAAGTATCTCAAGGACAACGACAGCCCCGGCTCGGAGCTGATGGGCCCAGGGAGTTACCTCGCCGGCTTCATCTTCGAACAAAGCGGAGAAGCTCAGAGTGCGATGCGCTACTACGACGAAGCCCTGTCGGCGGGCGAATTCCACACCCTCGAACCGACCATCGTCGAACTGGCAAAACGTGCCTCGTACCGAACCCCGCGCATCACGGCGATTCTCGAGAAAGCGAGCAGCGCACCGGAAAGCAGCTCGCAGAAAGCTGAATCTCCCAACAAAACCGAAAGCGACCGTACGGAGCCAGACGCCGGCAGCGAAACCGCAGGAGCCGACGACAGCTCCGGGGCAACGAGCACCCCGACCAAGGACGCAGAGGTTCTTGTCATCATCAGCTTCGGTCGCGTTCCCGCCAAGATTGCCAAGCGCGTCCCGATCGGGCTGGCGCTCACGTACGCGAGCGGTGCCATCAGCCCCACCGACCAGGCCCAAGCCAACCGCTTGGCAGCCCAAGGCCTGGTCACCTGGGTCAACTACCCGGAGCTCGAAAAGCCGAAACGCTACATGGAAAACCCCACGTTCACCGTCGATCAGCGGGACCACGGACTCGACGGCGTGGCCATCGACAAGCTGACGGTGGCTGCCTACGACGACAGCAAGGGACCAATCGTCGCCTCGGCCATCACACGCATGATTTCACGTGTCGTCGCAGGCCAGGCAGCGAACAAGGCCGGCGGTGAGGGTGGGGTCGGCTTTCTGCTGTCGCTCGCCACCCAGGCCACGCTGACGGCCGCCGACACACCCGACACCAGAAGTTGGTCAACTCTGCCCGGACGCATCGCACTCGGACGTGTGAAGGTACCTCCAGGCAAGCACGTGATCCGGCTCGGTGCGCGGGGAAAGACCCTCGAGCGCACGTTGGACCTCGCACCCGGTGGCTGGGCCGCGGTCAATCTCACCGTGCTGCGTTGAGGGGCGTCATCGCTCCTCGAAGTCGAGCGGCCACCAGAGCCTCGGGTTGACCACCTCGAATGTCGGGCAACAATAGGTCGATGAGCACGCAACCACTGTGGGTATTCGCTCTGGTCGCACTCGGCGGGGGCCTGGTCGGCGGCGGACTGGTTTACACCCTCGGCCTATCCACCGATCCCGGCACGGAGCAGGACGCCGAGGCCGCGCGTGGTATCGACCGGGCGGCGTCCGGATCGACGAAGAAGGCTGAGACGGAGAAGGCCAGCGACGCCGACGTCCGAGGCAGGCTCGAGGAGCTCGACGAGCGACTCCGCTCGCTGCAACGCTCGATGACGGCGCGGGAGAACTTGAAGCGCTACGCGAAGGCGTTGGGTGAACAGGACGATGCCGACTCACCCGCTGAAGCGCAGGAGCGCAGACCCGAGCCCGACGCCAACAATCCCGCCTTCGAGTTGGCGGTGCGCACGGTCTACGATCGCATCGAGTGGGAGAAGAACGAGGAACAACAAGCCGAACGAAAGTTGCGCGGACGACAGCGGGCGGAACATCAAACGGAAATGTTGTCCGAAGACCTGAGCTTGAGACCGGCTCAGACGGATCGCGTACGCTCGATTCTCGCAGAGCAGATGGCGGCCTTTGCGGAGTTGAGAAACCCGAACAACCAGGAGCAACGTCCCCAAGGGCGCGACGAGTGGAGACAGCGCCTACGCCAAATGCGCACCAACACCGACGGAAAGATGGAAGAGGTGCTCGATGCCGAGCAACTCGAGAAGTACCGACAGCTCATGCAGCAACGTCGACAGGACCGTCGCGAAGGTGGGCGCCAAATCTGGCGAGGCGACTGACCGAGGCCCGCTCGCGCTCGCCCAGCTAGTTCTTTGAGGCTGCGTCTTCAGTCACCCCGCTAAGGACCCGAACTGGCCGGATCTGGGGTGGCACTTGGGGGCGGAACCGCAGCATCTGGCGCGCAGCCTTCCTCCTCCAAGAACCACTCCTGCGTCGGCTCGCCCGCCACACACGCTGCCAGACTCACCCATCCTGCGGAGCTGGCGGACAGGCACAACGCGGGTTGGTGCAGGGGCGATAGCGCAGCGTAGCCCTGCCCTCGGTCGCGAATCAAGAACCGCTGATGGTCGAACTCGTGCAGCCGAAATAGCACAGCGAGATCTCCGATGTCCGAACCGGCACCCTCGATTTCCAGATTGTAGTTCGTCAGCGAGTTGCGCACCTCGAACGATCCTTCACGGGAGTGGATCAACTGCCACAGTGATCCGGATAGGTCGCACCATTCGTCGCCGGCACGCACGTAGTTTGTGCGCACGCCGACAAGAGTCACCGGCGGACCGATGTCGAGGCATCGATCGTCCGCCTTCAAGAAGAACCGCACACGCTCCCCCAGCACGACGCCACCAACCGTTTGACACTCGCCGGCATCGGCGATCGGTAGCAGGCCGGCATCCGTGGGCACTGGCAGGCTGGGCTGAGCGGTAACGATGGGCGTTGGGGGCGGGATATCCGGCGCTGGCGGGGGAGCTACCACCGCCGCGTCCGGCGGCTCGGCAACCCCCGCATCCGGGGCTGTCGCCACCACGCCTGTGGGAACGGCTGACGGGGGAGGCGCCGTCGTCGCCGCCGCGGACGTGTCGTCGACCCGCACGATGACGTCGAGCTCGGACTTGCCGCAGGCTTGCAGGGCCAAGCAAAGCAAGACGAACCCGACGGCGGTGTCCTGGAGCGGCGCATGTGGGAGCATGGCGTTGAAGCAGCGTACAGTTCTTCGGTTGACCTGCAAGCGCCGCGGTATCGGAGCGGCTTGGCGAGGCCATGTCGGTACAACGGGTGTATGATGACCTTCGCATGGAAAGCGGTGTCTTTCAGATCCGCTCCTGAGTTCGACCAGATCCGCTACACTGCAGCTCCCCGTGTCTTCCGCCCGACGCCCCAACCTGACCAACGCCAAGGCCCGTGCCTCTGAGCGGCGCTCACCGGAAGAGCTTTACAACAAAATTGTAAATAACGAGCCTGACTGGCAGAAAGAGGCCTTCGACGAGTACCACGAGCTCGTCTACCGCCTAGTGCTGAAGTCGCTCGGCCCGGCTGCCGAGGTGGATGAGGTGCTGGACGACATCTTTTTGAGCTTTTTTGAAAGTGCTCACCGGATTCGAGCCTCCGCAAAGATGAGGAGCTACGTCGTCTCGATCACGATGAACCGCATCCGGCACGAGATCAGAAAACGCAAACGCCACGAGCTCTTCCAGCGACTCATGGGCAAAGCAGAAGAAATAGACCATCGGGCCGGCAATGACGATCCGAAGGCCAAAGCAGCGCTGATCCAACTCGACCGGATTTTGGGCGAGTTGGATGGTGACGAGCGCTCTGCGTTCTTGCTGCGGAGCCTCGAGGGCATGGCCTACGTGGAGATCGCCGAGGCACTGAGCATCTCCGAGTCGACAGCTTTGCGATGGACGCGGCGAGCCACCGAACACGTGATGAAGCGAGTCGGTCGCAATGCGTTACTCTGCGACTACATCCGGGAGAGGTCCAGTTGAGATGACGGGCCGTGAGCCTCCCACCGAAGAACAGGTGGCGCGGATTTTCCGCAGCCTGGCAGAAGACCACGCCGCGACTCGAGGTGGGGGTTCGAAAGAAGCATCTTGGCGACGACTGCAGATCAAGTGGCAAGACCGCGTCAGAGAGCGGAGCTCGGGGTGGCTGATCTTCCCGGATTGGCGCATCAAAGTCGGCGCCCTGGCAGCGGCGTGCGCGTTGGCACTGACGCTGATCCATTGGCCGGCGCCGCGGGATTTGTCCTTCGAGCTACGCGGCGAAACAAGCGCGGTCGTGGATGATGGATGGATTCGCGCGGAGACGACTGACGTCGCGTTGGACTTCTCCGACGGCAGCGTCGTGGAGCTGGCTCGAGGCACACTGCTGAACGTCAACGTGCTCGGTGCTCATAGCGCACTGGCGAGGATCTCCAACGGCAAGATCACGGCAGATGTACACCACGCCGAGACGACGAATTGGTCATTCCTCGCGGGGCCCTACGAAGTCCGCGTGGTCGGCACCGCCTTCGAACTCTCGTGGCAAGACTCACATTTCTCCTTGTTCATGCGTGACGGCCAGGTGCGAGTCAGCGGGCCCAATCAGCAAGCCTGGGTCGTGAGCAAAGGGGAAAGTCTGGACTTGCCGCCAGCGCAACCGAAGCCCACCAGCGTCACATCCAGCGCAGCAGCGCCAGACCCAGCCCTCGACGAGCCAGTCGCCGCGGCGACCAACGTGGCGAGCCTCCCTCGCCCCCGTCAACCCAAAGCAATCCCCGCTGGCAACGATTGGTCGAAACTGCTCGCCATAGGCAAGTTCCAACGCATCGTCCAGGACGCCAAGTCACGCGGCATCGACGACATCCTCGGCAGCGCGTCGACGACGGACTTGGCAGCACTGGCTCAAGCCGCAAGCTACACAGGCGAAAACGCACTAGCGAAGAACGCCTGGCGCAAGCTCCGTGACCGCTTTCCCGGCTCCTCCAGTGGAACCCGGGGCTCGTTCTTCTTGGCACGCCTGGAAGAGCGGCAGGGGCAACAGGCGGAAGCCGTACGTTGGCTGGACACCTATCTGCGCGAAGCGCCGGGCGGGGTGTACGCCGCCGAAGCCCACGGGCGCAAGCTGGTGCTGACCCGACGTATGTCGGGCGCGAACAGCCCCCGGGCGCGCAAACTGGCGCGTGAGTATCTCGAGCGCTTCCCGCAGGGTGCCTACGCCGAGACGGCACGTGCTACCCTCGCCCATCGGTGAGAACGATTACACGGCTGTGCGCGTTGTTCGCCATCGCGCTGTCGACGCTTCTGTCCGGTGTCGCCGCACGCGCGCAATCGGAAGCGAGCGCCCCGAGGGTGCGCATCCAGCGACCCTTGCAAGGGGATCCGCTGATCGACGAGGCCGTCATCCGGATCCTGGGCGAACTCAGCGCCGTGGGGCTGGACGTCGAAGTGCTTCACCGCAGCGAAGTACTGGCCGGCGAGCTCCCACCCTTGGACGCGGGAACGCACGGTCTGCTGGCGATCCGACGTGAGGGTCAGTGGATCGAACTCGATACTTGGGCGCCGGACGGCGGCAAACCGTACTCACAGCGCGTCGATGCGAGCAGCCCACAGACGAACGCCGAGGTGATTGCGGTCCGAGCCGTGGAGGCGCTGAGGGCGAAGTGGCTGGAGTACGGCGAACTGAGTAACGCCACTCTGCCCGAAGAGGTGCGCGAGTTCACGCGAATCGATTCCTCCCTGCCACCGCCCACATCGGTTCCGAGCGAAGAACCGGCTTCTCCTCGCCCAGCCGAAGAACCCGCCCGACCCGCCACCCCTTCGGTCGACGTGCAGCGCCCCAGCTTGGGCTTTCCGCCACCGCCGGACTTCGATACCGAACGTTGGACGCTCCAGTTGTCACTCGGACCCAGCCTGGCTCTGGAAGGCGCTGCTGGCAACAACCTGGGCCTGCACGGGGTGATTCTCTTCGGTCGTTCCGGACTGTTCGCGGGGGGCGGGATGGGGAGCGATCTGCAGCGGCCTCGAGTGACGGCCCCAGTGGGCAGCGCTGACTTCGACAGAACGCGCTACATGGCCGTCATTCGTGGCGAACTCCAACTCGGCAACAGCGGCAATCTCTACCTGATGGGGGGAGTCGGCTTGGCCCGTTTCGCCATCAACGCCAGCGTCGGCACGGAGCCAGGACTGGTAGCGCGTGACAGCATTCAGCACCGAGCAGCGGGCGCTCTGCAGCTGGGCGCCACCTTCTGGCTGACCGGAGCCTTCGGCGTGTTCGCGGAGGCGGAAGCGGAAGTGCTCGACCAGGCCATGGTCATTCGCATGGACGAGCGCGAGGCCTACACCTTCGGAGGCCCGACGGTAGCTCTCGGGCTCGGTTTGACGCTACGACAACCCATCGAAAGATGACTCAGCGCCGAAAGCAAACATCGCGGAGGTTGACCATGAAGTTCGCAAAGCTGCTATGGGTGTTCACACTGCTCCTCGTGATGCCTATCGGCTGCAAGAAGGACCGGGCCCCTGCAGAGCAAAGCCCAACCGAAGACGGACCAGTCGTGATTGGCAGTGGCCGATTCCAGAGTGTCGGCAAGCAGGTGTCAGGCGCCGTTGAGCTGCGCAAGTCGGGCGACGACTACGAGCTTCGGCTGATCGGCGTCACACTCAACCACGAGGGCGAAGCGCACGTGTATTTGGTCGGCCTGGATCGGGCACCGAACACCCGGGCCGTCGACGATGTCGAGCTCAAATACGACATGGGACTTCTGGAGAACGGTAAGTCTGAGCAAATCATCCCGCTGCCGAGCAAGCCGGACCCCGCGTTGGGTTCCGTCGTGCTGTGGAACCCGAAATACGGCGCTAATCTAGCAGCCGCTTCGCTCGCTCGACGAGAGTGAGACCTCTTCGTCATTCAGCCAGATCGGCGAAGTAGTTCCACTCTCGATCACCCCATCCGGGCAGGTGCTCATGACCATAGTCGGGGTAGAGCACGCGGGTCTTGGGCGACGCTATCTTGTTGAACGCCGCAAACTGCGATGAGGGGGGACAGATGGTGTCCATCAAGCCGATGGCCATCATCACCTCACCGGTGATGCGCGGGGCGAGATGTTGCACATCGATGTAGCCCAGCTTGGTGAACCATTCCCCGACGCGCTCGTGTGTTGGATCGTGTCTGCGGAAGAAGTCCCGCAGCTCTTGGTAAGCGTCCTTGGCCAGATCCATCTCCCAGACGCGCTGATAGTCGCTCAGGAACGGATAAACAGGAGCCAGCTTCGTGATGCGTGGCTCCAATGCGGCGCACGCCAGCGTCAGCGCTCCACCTTGAGAAGCCCCGCGAGCGCCGATGCGGCGCTCGTCCACCTCGTCCATGTTCATTACTAACCGTGCCAACTGAACGGTATCCAGGAAGATGTGCCGGAAGAGCAGATTGTCGGGCTCATCCGCCAGACCCCGCACGATGTGACCGGAAAGAGTTGGCCCCTTGACGGACCCTACGTCTTGGCTGAGCCCACCCTGACCGCGGCAGTCCATCGACGCCACGACGAAACCGCGCGCAACCCAGGGCAGCTTATCGATGAAGTCGCCACTGTCGGCGCTGTAGCCGTGAAACTCCAAGAGCGCCGGCTGGCGCTGCGCGCGCTTGGGGCGCAGGAACTTGGCGTGCACGCGAGCACCCCTGACGCCGGTGAAGTAGAGATTGAAGCACTCCGCGAATGGCGCGTCGAACTCGGCCGGAACCAGCTCGGGCGCTGGGTCGACCATCTCGAGCTCGGTCAGGGCCCGTTGCCAATAGGCGTCGAAGTCAGGTGGTCGTGGATTGGTACCCTGATAGCTCTCCAATTCGGAGAGTGGCATGTCGATGACCGGCATGAGTTGACAATAGCCAGCCGCCAAGCACAAGTCGACAGACTGAGCAAGCTGTCGGGCTCCCCCCAGGACCGCGGGCAGCCCAACACATCATGTTCCTATCTGGACGCGCCGGCGGCTCAGGGCGTCAATGCAAAGCAGTAGATGCCCCCATAGCCGCCGCCGGACCCAACCGTACCGACGTTGGGATCGGACCCGCCGCCTCCGTCGATGTCGATTCCGACGAGGCACCCACCTTCATCCTGTCCAGAGATCCAATGTTCGCGGCCTCCGGCAGGCCACGAGAATCCAGCTCGGGGTCGTCCATCGGCGCTTTTCTCAGTACTGGTCCAATCGGCACAGGTCGATGTCTCACTGTAGAGCTGACCTTGATCGTTCGAGCCCGTCAGCACGTGGTGATTGTCGATCTGCTGTCCATCCGGAGCGTGATTGGGAACACCGTCTTCGTTAGGTAGGTCGTTGACGATTTCCGGATCGGCACCGTTGGGACGCGTGTTGGTGAGATCAGCGGGCGTCATTGCCACCAGGCGGCCGAGGCGATCGTACCAGGGCCCCTCTCCTACCCGGTCGATCGCGTGCACCGGTCCGCCATCGGGACCGTTAACCACACTCAGGAAGGCGCGCCATTGCTTCGCCCCGCTACCCGGCATGGACGTTTCGGCGATCTCGGTGCAAATCTTGTCGGCACCTTCGAGCCCCGTGGCTTCGCCGTAGCGCAAGTCGCCGCCAAACCCATCGGGGTTGCCGGCCAATCGAGAAATCGCCGCGTAGCTCGTGACGAAGAAGCTGAAAGGCTCGAGGTCGGTCGCCGGCTCAGGCTCGGGTTCCACCACGGGTTCTGGCTCGGGCTCAGCGGGCATCTCCATCACGTCCTCAGGAGGCGGATCTTGGGGGGCCATCATCTCCGCAGGCTCAACCGGTCCAGGCTCGGGCTCAGCAGGCGTCATCGGATCCGCCTCCGCCGGCACTGGATCAGTCGGAGGCTCCACCGCGGGCTCCGAGGGAGGCATGTCCGCAGGCTCAGACTCCGCTGCGGCGGGAGTGACCGGAGACGGCTCGGCAGGCGTCGTGGGTTGGGCGACCTGCGGGGTGTCTGAAGCGCCAGGGCTCGACGATGGCATTCCGACGGCAGGTGTCGCGCCGCCCTGTGACGGAATACTGGGCATACTGCTGGGGAGACCAGCTGTGTCGGTGCCTGTATCTTCAGATCCACTTTCCGAAGAACAAGCGAACGGCATCGCCAGAAGAAGCGCCGCTGTCAGCGGCCGTCGGAGGCGGGAAGTCTTGGCGGTGTAGATCACGATTCAGTCTCCTGTGGCCTGGGATCTGTCACTCTATCGACATAATACGCGCACAAAGCCTCACCGAATCGCAACCTCGACGCCACACGGACGGTGAAAGCGCAAAACTTCAACCAGCGATGAGGGCAATCGACGTGGGGCGTTGCAGCGCGTCTCAATCGGTGCGCACTCCCCGCGACAACGGACAGTGGCAACTGACTCGCGGTCAACGTGACGCGCGCGCAGCGTAGCGCGTATGATGAGCTCGACGACCGATGCGTAAGAAGCCAAGCGCCATGACTGCAAGCACCGAGCTGGTACGTTGGTTGATGCCCTTGGTGCTCACCAACTGTGCAAGCACACCGAGCTCCGCCGGCGCTCGCAACGACGGCATCCGAGACGCCGGGCCGAGCGATGATTTCCCAGACGGCGCACCACCCGGAAACGCGCCCGACGGCGCACCGTCGAGGGACGTTCCAGACACTGGCATGTCCGACGCGGAAGACGAACCCAGCAATCCCGACTTCGTCTGGCTGACCCAAGTGGGAACCGAGGAAACGGACCACGGAGATGCACTTGCCATCGCCTCCGACGGGGCCTTGGTGCTCACTGGGCTCAGTTTTGGTGCGTCGCCAGACTTCGAGCAGGCCGGCGGTGGAGACATCCTGCTTGCCAAGTTGGATGCCGCCGACGGGAGCGTGACGTGGCAAGTTCAGGTCGGGTCACCCGAACTGGATCAACCGCTGGCAGTCGCATTCGACTCGAACGGAGACGTCATCGTCGTTGGCTACACGAATGGAGTGCTCGACGCGTCCGAAGGCGCAGGGACCGACGGTTTCGCAGCCAAGTTCGACGGTGATGACGGCACCCTGCTGTGGCTTTCTCAGTTCGGCACCGACGCCTACGACGAAATCGATTCGCTGGCCATCGACAGCAACGGCGACGTGTTCGTCGTTGGCTACACCGAAGGCGTCCTGGGTGATACGGCTCTGGGCTATGGCGACGTTGCCCTCGGCAAGCTCGATGGCGTCGACGGCCACGCGCTGTGGTGGACGCAATTCGGCGGCCCTGGTGTGGATACGCCACACGACGTCGAAGTCGACGCCGCAGGCGACGTGCTCGTCGCCGGAGTGACCGAAGGAGAGTTCGAAGGTCACGCGCCGTTGGGCGGCTCCGACGGATTCGTCAGCAAGCACGATGGAACCGATGGTCGAGCTTTGTGGGTCCAACTCGTTGGCAGCACCGCTGACGATGCCGTTCGAGCCCTCACCGTGGACGAAGACGGTGACTTCTATGCCGTGGGAGAGACAGAAGGCGACCTGGACGGACCGAACGCTGGAATGCTCGACGCTTTCGTCAGCAAACGAGCTGGAGAAGATGGCGAGGAGGTCTGGACGACTCAGCTCGGCACGCCGACTTGGGACCTGGCGCTGTCAACATTTTGGGCGGCCACGGACACACTGCTCGTAGCTGCCGACAGCTACGGACCGCTTGGACCGCAACACATCAAGGCGCGGGACATCGTCGCCTTGTGGATGGACCCGACGAACGGCACGGTTACAGGCAGCGAACAATTCGGGACATTGAGCCACGACTTCAGCGGCGGCATCGCTGGCGACGCGGACGGCAACGCCTATGTCGCCGGTACGGTCGGCAGTGAACTCGTGGCTGGCGCTGGCCTCGGCAGCTTCGACGGCTTCGTCGTCAAGCTGGCCGAGCCCTCCGGCATGTGAGTGCAGGCTGTCCTGCTGCAGCAGGACCCGCCCCTCCGCGCTCACAAGTTGCCGAAGGGACGCGCTTGTTTCACCCAGAGCGCTGGGCGTTCACCCGGCTCACCGTCGAACTTGAACTCCACGTCCATCGCCCACCACGGATTGGGTGAACCCGACGGGGGCGCGTAGGCGGGGCTGAAGAACGTGCGGATCTTGTCCAACGCATCCCCCAACTCGCGGATCTGATCCATGCTCAGCACCGTCTGCCCCGAAGGGATCAGGCTGGAGGAACTATAGTACGAAACGGATTGCCCAACGGTATCGTAGAAGTACAGGAATTGGTCGGTGGTCACGCCTTCCGGCGGTAACACGACAGACTCGTCTCCCAGCTGCACGTTGATGTAGAACGCAGGATCCAATCCGGACTTGTCGAACGGATTGTTCGTCAACGCCACGCCATTGGCCTCTTCCTCGGGAAACGAGTGGTGGACCAGCAACGCCATCCCGACGGCATTGTGTTGGATACTGCGATACTCCCGCTCCTCGAAGGCTCGGAAGTACCACACGCTAGACCAGACTTTGCGAACCGCGTCCAAGACGGGTCGCGTTGGATCCCCGGGGTCGCCACTCTTCGAGTCGTACAGCCCAGCGCCCGTGAAACCATCGAGGTCTTCGGCATTGGTGCTCGAGCGGAACCGCATGCGAATTCCCGCGTAGTCTGCCTCGAGTTTTGCCAGCAGCGCTTGTTCGAAGTCCTCGTTGACGGGAGCCACGAGCATTGCATCGCGCAACTCCTGCAGGCGCTCATCCCTGACCGCCGCCGATTCTCGAAACTCGGGGTCCTCCAGCATGGCCTCGACTTCTACGTCGAAGCCGTTCTCTTCCATGAACTGAAAGTAGTAGTACACGGGAACCGCGAAGGCTTTGGGGACCGGAACACCGTCGATGTGCGCCAAGGCAGCGAAGTGCGCCGCCTTGCCACCGAACGCGCGCGTAGCGTCCTTGATCGCCGCGTGCAGCTCCAAGTTCTCGAGGTCGATCGCCTCCTCGATGTCCGTCAACTCCGTGACGTCGAGATTGACACCAGGTACCCCCGTCACGGGATCTGGACGGTTCTCTTCCCACCAGGCGTCCGCCTCCTCCTGGCTGACCTCCACCAACTCGTAGTCGTTGGGGCGAACGCTCAGACGCACCCACTTGCCTTCCAAGTCACGAAGTTCTTCGCGGTCGTAGGCTCCTTTGAGAGCCATGTTGGGCGTTCCGCGGTTTTGGGAGAGTACGTTGATGTGCGCCAGCGGCGTTTGAAACTCCGACGTGATGATGCCCAACGTCACGCTGATGTCGTTGGGCACGTGATCGAGCACGACGATGTCTCGAAATGTCACGTACGAGGTCTCTAGCTCCGCAGCCGTGACGAAAGTCAACCGACCGACGCTCTGTGCGACGTTGAGTGCCTGATACTCCCCATCACCCAAGAGCTCTTCCGTACGAACGGTCTCGATACGACCGGGAAGCTCATCCGCAACCGCAGCGATGCTCTCCGAAGTGATGTGGAAGCGCAGCGCCGAGCCCGAGTACATATTTGCCGAGATCCGATCGAACGCGCTCTCGATCATCTCCGGCGTCGCGGTATCGTACGGCGCCAACTCGTAAACCCACTGGTCGCCATAGCGCGTAACGGCACCGAGCAGGAATCGACGGGAATTCGAAGTGTACTGGTCGCGGTTGAACTCTGCCAACGAGGG
This sequence comes from Polyangiaceae bacterium, assembly GCA_050290545.1. Taxonomy (GTDB): domain Bacteria; phylum Myxococcota_A; class Polyangia; order Polyangiales; family Polyangiaceae; genus SZUA-265. The sequence continues at coordinate 119,084 of JBNKHV010000018.1, forward strand.
AACCAGCGGCAAGCCTTGAGGCGCCGACGCGTATTCGGACACGAATGCGTGGTGAATCGGGTACTTGGCACTGTTCTGGAAGTACAGTCTGTCGCCGTCGTCCCGATCGATGACGGTCTTCACCGATTGGTCTGCCGCGAGTGCCAAGAAGTCTGCTTCGCACCCGATCTGGTTCAAGTAGTCGGGCCGGTCGGAGCCCTCGTGCAGACACGCCCACCCGATCTCGACACAGCCGCCGTCGTCGGTTCCAGCGTCTGCGGCAGGTGAGTCAGTCTCTCCGTCCGTCTCGTCGGTTTCATCGACCGCGGCATCGCGATCGCTTTCCGTCTCCGTGACGGCGCCTTCTTTCCCGTCGTTCGAGCAGGCCAACAGCAGCAGGCAGCACGAGATAATGAGCACACTTCGCATGGAACAATCCTAGTTCTTTGAGAAAGGCAACTCTCTCGTCATTCGGGGGCGACACACATGCTGCTGACGCACATTTCCCCTTCGGCGCACTCGGACACGTCCACGCAAGACGTCAAACCGGCGATCGACAGCAAACGCTTGTCGTAGGCCACCATCCGCACCACGACGTGATCGTCGACGACGTTCGCGAATGACTCGGTGTAGCGTTGGACTTCGACCTCGGGGAAGCCAGCGAAGCCGAGTTCGAGCAGTCGACTCACGAGCGGACCCTCAATCGTAGCGGCCCCCGTATCCTGGACGTCGCAGATGATTTCACCTTTCGTTCCGCCGTGGTGGCTGATGTTGACCCGAACCTCGACGCGGGCAGCCTCGGTCTGCCCCGGCTCCCAAGTGAGTTCCAACGGGGTGTCCTCTTCGAACGGCAATTCGTCCCCGACCGTCAGGTGCACCGGCGCGATCCCCGGAACGGCAATCGCAAAGGGCTCCAACGCTCCTCCCTCAGCCCGCAGCGTGAGCAGGTCACCGTCGGCGAGCGGCGGGTAGGAAAGCCGTGCATCGCCCGAGGCGATGTATTGGTTGGTGGTGGGGTTGAGCGGCGTCATGACGAAGCTGTCCGTCATGCCTTGATTCGCGAGCCCCCACACTGTGACTTCACCCACGTCGACCGTATCGGGTTCGGTGGCGCACTCATCGCCCAAGGCGCAGAACGCCGGAGGGTCGCAACCATCACCGCACTGCGGAAGCACAGGTTCACGAATCAGGCAATCGCCTTCGCTGGACGTCGTTTCCCAGCCATCGCGCTCGGGCACGGGGCTAGCCCACACCTTCCCTTGAAAGGTCGCATAGGCTTCGCTGCCGTCACGCTCCGGCTGCATCGTCAGCGTGAACTGCCCGAGGGATTCGCCTCGTCGCTCGCTCGGGACTTCCACTGCCGGGGGGACCCCGTCGTCGGGGTTCTCGCTCGCACCGGGGCTCTCCGGGGGTTCGGTCGCGTCGGTCCCGGACGCAGACTCGCCGTCGGACGCAGACTCGCCGTCGGTGACAGCAGGGTCCGTCTCCGCCGGATCCGTCGTGTCGGACTCGACCGAACCCGGTGCCTCGGTCCCGTCGTCGCCGTCAGTCGAATCATCAGGGGACAGCTCGGAGTCCACGTCGCCGTCAGACGGGTCACCCGAATTGGAGCTGGAACTCTCGCACGCCGAGGGTGCGAGCAGCGCAAGCGCAAGCATCTGCGTGGGTGCCAGTCGGAATCGTCGGAAGCTCATCGTCACCAATCAGGTCTCGGTCCACCAGCCGCGACAGGCGGCTTGGTGGCACTTTGCAAAAGACTGCGTGACGTTTGGGTAGCACGAAGCCTCACCCGCCAGGCAGCGATTGAAACGAACCTCGGCGCGTTCCACCGTAGGCTCGTTCTTACCGAGGCAGCTGAACTGGACGGGCCGACCAATGACGTTGCGGCACGAACCCAAAGCGCGCATGCGCGGATTTCTCTTCAAGCAAAGAGTTCGACGAGCCAGCGACGCCGACACCCGACGACTCGCGGACGATGCCGCGGTTGCTCACGACGGGAGGGCGGCTGGTCATCATCCGCCCCGCTGGACTCATCGACATGCTGGAGTCCAGGGTCGGCACGCTCGAACTCACTGCTGTCCGGAAAACCATCGGAATCTCGAACGATCCATACCGCCCTTCGACAAGGGGCCGACAGTGCTTTTAGGCGAACCATGGCAAGCAGTCTGCAGTCGGCTCGTGGCACCAGTGAGGAGCCTCGGTGACACTTGCGCAACATGACCGAGTTCCAAGAGCAACACCTCGGGGGACGAACGCTCGGTTTCAGTCGGGACGACGATTGTCTCATTTGTGACAGCGCCGTGACGGGAGCACTTGAGTGGCCCGTCACGTTCCCGCACAATCCGCGCTCGATGAATGGAACGATTGGTGGTCTGGGCGTGGCAGGTCTCGCGTTCTTCACATGCATCCACCACGCTCACGCAGACGGCGAACAGGCCCGCGATGGTTCGCAGCCCATCGCGCAGGCCGCCACGGACGTTCGCCCGACGCCCAACCCCGTCGTCGCGCCGTCGGAGAATGCTTCCGCATCGGACTCCGTGTCCAACAACCTAGAACCCGCAGCGTCCCCATCCGACGCAGCCACCAATGTTCCAGCCGAACCAGGGCAAGAGCCAGAACCAGCTCCCGTAGCCGACGCAGCTCCGGCCGAGCCAGAGCCAGCGTCCGATACGTCCACCCCGACCGCGCCAACTGCCCTCGAGCCCCAAGCTGTGCTTCCCAGTGACTCCGATCTGGTTGCAGCGCTTCCGTTGGAGCCCACGTCGCGCTTCGAGCCGAAGCTCCGACTGATCACCGGGTTCAAGTACCAAACCGACGACCTGTCCAACGACGCCGAATACGGCTTCGTCGCGCAGCAGGTTCGGGCGGGGATGAAGCTCGCTTTCGGCAAGCACCTCACCGTCAAGGCCAGTTTCGAACTTACCGATGGCATCGACCCTGGCCCCGGCGTGAACTACCTACGAACAGCGGTCATCCAGTACAAGCCCAGCAAGAAGCTGCGACTCTCCGCGGGGCGGTTCAAACGTCCCTTTTCCCGGCTGGAGTTGATCGGACTTGGCGAGCTACCGATCACCAACCGCGGTTTGCTCAACGAGATCGTCGTCGAGGATGCGGCCTGGGGCGACCGCGCGCTGGGCGTGCAAGCCGCAGGGCGCATCAAGTCAGCCAACTTGCGCTGGACGCTGGCCGTGACCAATCCTCAGCCCGACTACCTCCGCAACCAAGGTATCGACACGATCGCTCGTTTGGAGTGGCGACCCGTCAAGGCGTTGCGTGTCGGGCTCGATGGTGGCAACAAGTACGTCGACTTCGAACGAGGCAGGCAACACTTCCAGGCCGTCGGCATGGATGTGCGATGGAGAGCGTCTGGTCTCGATTGCTTGGTAGAAGGCTTGTTCGCGGACCGGCCCTGGTCCGGCGCCGTGGCGTACGGAGCCACGGCGCTGGTCACGTATACGTTCCCGCTGACGACGGCGCTCGCGCTTCAGCCCGTGCTCTTCGGTGAGTACGCGGACGCCAATCTCGAGTACTCGCGAAACGAGTCGTTCAAAGTCTTGGCTGGGGCCAACTTGCTCATCCTCAAGCGCTTGAGAGTGATGCCGCACGTGGCCCTGACACGACCTGTCGGCGAACCCATTCTGTCTGCTCCGCCGAGCTCGGATCAGTTCGCTGCCATCAACCCGTGGCCCAAGGAAACCAGGTGGGCGCTGCTTTTATCGCTCGAACTGTAGAGTCGCTCACTCAGGAATCGAGTAGTCGACCAGTTCCTCGTAGCTGGCTTTGCCAACGTTCTCTTCGCGGACCTTGCCGACCCCGGGGCAGAACCAGAATAGCTTCTCTTGAGCGTCGTCGGTCGAATCCACCGCCGCCCAATCCTTCGTGCGACGGATTCGAACACAGTCGGAAAAGCTCAGCCCGCTGGACGTCGTGACAGATTCGCGTCCTTCGACCGTGAAGGTGTGCTTGCGGTCTTCCGGGTCTTTTGGCTGACCGCCGGCGGGGGTTTCGATGCGTATGTACTCCGGACTTTCGGAGAACCCCTCCTCGACGTCCGCCCAGGCCTCGCTACAGCGCAAGAACCCCGTCCCGTAGGTCGCACTCGCATCGAGTGCTTCCTGGAAGGTGTTCGGGTTGACCCATATCTCCTGCTTGAACACGCGAAGCAGTCGTCCGTCGCGCTTGACGTGAACGGAATCGGCACGCAGGTTGTCGGACGGGTTGGGTGTGTCTGCGAGTATGAAGGCTTGCTCCCCCTCGTACTCCGTCTCCTCCACGGTCTGCACCTCGTCCCAATTGCTCGAGTGGGCGTACGTCCAAGTCGCCCCACCCACGATGGGGCACAACTGTTCATCCAGCGGGATGTCCGGGGTATCGTCGCCCCCACCATCCGAATCCGTCGGGGAGCCGCCACCATCCCCCTCTGCGACGTCGGTGGGCGCATCCGAGTCCGTCACGTCATCCGTCTCCGTGGCGTCCGACAGCTCCGCGGTTGGATCCTTCTGGTTACAGCCGACGGCGAACAGCAACGAGGCTACGGGGAGCACACCCCAACACATGCCCGCCAGTGCCGCAGCACCGCGCGTACAAGCGCGAACCATCACAGATCCACCTCCTGTTGACCGATCACCAGAGTGACCTTGTTGTTGTCGTTGTGCGCACGAATGGCCTCGATGAGTTTCGATGGGGTCGTACCCTTCTTGAGAACGACCGAGCAAACCAGCTCCTGCAGAGTCCCGCCGCGCACCGTCTCGACCGAGATCACGCGATGCTCTTCGAGGTGTTCCCGAAATGGTTCCTCGAACGCTCGCTCGTAGTCGCGATCGGCAGGGAAGCGCACTCGTAGGATCCGCTCGGTGATGTCCTTTGCAAACATGTCGAAACGCGCCAGCAGAATCGCCACCGCACTCAGCGCAAAAGCAGCAAAGATCGCCAACATGTAGAAGCGCGTGCCCACGGCCATGCCGATTGCCATGACGAGGAAGATGAACCCCACGTCACGGGTTTCCTTCATCGCATTTCGGAACCGAATAATGGACAGCGCGCCGACCAGGGCGAAGGCACGCGCGATGTTGGAGCCGATGATCAGCATGATCAGCGAAACCACGGTTCCCATCAGAACGAGCGTGTGAACGTACTGCTGGGAGTAGCTCACTCCCTTGTGTGTGTAGCGATACACCCAGCAGATCACCAAGGACAGCAAGAAGCTCAAACCGAGCGCGCTCGCAACGTCGAGTAGAGTGATGTTGTGGGTGAGATTTCCGGAGCGTTCGAGCTCCTTGAGTAGTTCATCCATATCGTTCGTCTTTCTAGGACAACGCCGTTTGTGCTGGTCGTGCCCGAGAATCGGGAGCCACTTCCTCAGCCACAGGACCTAGGTAAAGGCCCGGCGCCCACACCTTGGGCAATGACGTGCCTCCAGCGATTTGCGCTACCCCCGCACAGTACTTGCTCACCTTCTGCAATTGGCAGTCATGGCGCGCCAAGAGCGAAATGATCCAATCTGGGATCGTTTCGTTGGCCTTGACTTCCATGATGCACCAGTCGACGGGCAGTATCAGTCTGTTTTGGGCCGCAGATGTCACCTCCAGATCGTGCATCCGAGCCGCAACCATCGTGTCGAAGGTGACCCTCAGGCCGATGTTCTCGTCATCGCCCTCGAAGGCTTTTCGCCAGTAGGCCGTGATGGCTGACGGCCGAAGGTTCATGGCCTGAGCCAGGTACGTGACCTCGTTTGCAACGGAGGTGTCCATCGCGTCCAGGTTCGCAGCGTCGATGTCGAACGTGCCGAGACAAAGGCTCTCGGCGTCTCTCAACGGCAGCACCAGGCGTCGCTTCTGCACCGTCGTGTTGGTGCGCTGTTTGATTTCTACGAGTCCTTTGGTGACTTTTATGATGTCTTCGCCCGGGTAGATTCGAAGACGAACCTTGCGACGAAACTTCAGCCCTTCGACTTTCGCCCAGAAGAAATCGTAGTCCGGGCTGTCGTAGTACAGGCTCGTCAGCCCGTACCCTTTGCGACCACCGTACTTGTCTGGCCGTATTCGGGTTTCGAGGTCGTCCATGATCGCGGGACAGCGGGACAGCGGGATGACGTACTTGAGCTCGTAGCGGTTGAAACGACGGATCACTGTTCGTCTCCTGACGACCCTTGGTCGTCATCCTCGTCGTCGTCGTCGTCACTCGACAGCCAAGCCGCATCGCCGTCGAAGTGAATGCGGATGCCGAGGATCGCTGGATCCGACCTGAATCGTTTCCCCTTGATGCGTAACGTGAAGAGCTCCGAATGCTGCGGACTGGGAGGCAACTCGATGGCGTACTCTTTGCGCTCCGTGATCCTGAGCTTTTGCTCCCACGACTCACCCGTCAACTCCACCTTGAACGGCAAATGCTCCGGCGATGTCTGCACGTTCATCAGCAGCGTGGACGTCTTCGAGTCACCGGTCCGGACGAGGGCGACTTCCGGGGTCTCGATCCATCCGTCACGGTTGGCGGATATGAGACCGACATCCCCCTTGGGCAGCAGCGCCGATGCCAGCGCGGGGTGATCCTCGAGCGCTTGGCGAAGCAGCTCCGTGTCCTCGCTCCGCAACTTGGACACGCGCCCAATCTTGAGCTCATGGTGCAGCTGCCATATCTTGTCCAGGCGCGGCGTCGCAAACCCCCAAACGAGGAACGCCGCAACCGCAAGATAGACGAAGATCGTGATGATGAAGCCCAGACTGGGAAGACGCAGCCGCACCGCACTCATCGTTGGCCCCCACCCCGCACTTCGGCGATCTTGGCCTCGAGTTGTTGCCAATCCGAGAGCTGCAACACGTTCTCCAACACGTGATCGAGAGTCCCGGGCTGGGGAAGTGCCTGCTGAACCCGCCCCGAATCCATCCGGTCTTTGTCTCGGTCTTGGCGCTTGATCGCCCGCTTCTCGGACCCCACCACGAACAGGACGTTGGCGTGGATGTGGCTATCCGCCTCGTACCGCACGGTACGTTGATAGCTGCGAACGCCGATACGGTTGTTCAACAGAATGCTACCGGACAGCGAGAGCGTCGACGCGTTCTTCGTCAGCGCGCCCACCTTGGCCTCCGCAATGACCGTGTTTCGGACGTTGAGGCGACTCTCTTCGCCCGCGGAAATCCCGTTGCCCTTCAAGCCCACGAGCAGACAGTCGCTGATGTTCAATTCACTGCCCATGGTATCGACACCGTCGTCGCCTACGTTCACTAGACGCAGCCGTTTGAGATCGCCATCGGAAAACTCCAGATCTACCGCGTCACCTCCGACGTCCGTGACCGTGGTATCGGCAATCTTGATGCCTTTCACGTAGGCGGCATGAATGACGTCCGTCGTGTGCTTGTAGCCGCCAAAATCGCAGTCTTCGATCTCCACGTCGGAGGTCGCGTGAATACTCAGCAGCGCCGGGTAGGGAATGTCACGCCAGCGAGCAACCGAGCCACCATGAACGACCACGTGTTTCAGCCGGGACCCTCGGGTGGCCGCCCCCTGGATGGCGATACCGCCCCAGTCCTCCGCACTGCCACCTTCGACCGTGATGGGGGCGTCCGCACGTCCCTTGAACTCCACTTTGCCCAGGAAAACGAGCGATGCATCCGGCGCCATCACCAGGCGCGTTCCGGGTTCGACGACGACTTGGTCCTGCGGAAGAAAAACCCGCGACTGCTCGACGGCGACGGTACCCGGACCCAACACCACGCGGCTCGGCGTCGTGGTTGGGTAGTCCCATGGGTGGGGAAAGACTTCACCTGGCTCGAAACTTGGAGTCTGGTTCACCGACAGTCTGTCGACGTCGAACTGGGGTGCACCCTCGCTCGGCCAGGGCCGGCTGACGATGCGTGAATTGGTAGACAGATGTCGCGCTTCTGCGACGACGGTGCCGGGTGCGCAGTGGGCAGTCAACTTGAAGCGGTAGTCCACCGGTGCGATGGCGCTCCGAATCGAACCCCGCCGTGGGTTGGGGCGCTCGTGTGGTACTACCCGCACGCCAGGAAGCAGCGCCATCGGCTCCGCGAGCTCGAGCTGCCCGCCGACGTTGTGTGTCTCGACCGACAACCACCGAACACGGTCCGTCGGAGTCGTGCCATCGGCGGCGCGAAACAGCTGCGGTTGGGGGTCATGGCAGCGCTTGGAGAACTCGACGTCGATCTCTCGCAGCGCCGCTCCCGAGCGTCCGTCGATCACCAAGGTGATCGGCAGCTCGTACTGGGGCGTGGGCTGCCCCTCCACATCCGAGACGGCGTCCGCGTGCACTTCGCTGCTATTGGGGGGCGGCTGCACCGCCGCGTCCCTTCCCGACGTGGGGTCGCGTCGCTGGACGGGCCCCACGAGCGAGTACAGTGGGTTGCGCTCGAGCTCGACGACGAGCTGTTCGTGACGGTGGCGGTACGTGGTGAGCTCCGATTCGACGACCAGCAACAGGCGGTCGAGGGTCATCGGCCGCACCATGCGGCGACTGAAGCCGTCGACCCGAGGCAACTGGCGATAGGCGTCCCAGTAGCGGTCGCTCAGCAGTTCGGGAACGAGCAGCTTGAGCTGTTCTGTCGCGCGCTCCCGAACGTGGGATGGGCGTCCCTCCTGCGTCAAGAAATCGTACAGCAGTCTATCTCGAAGTGACAGGTATTGTGGGAGTGACTTCAGGCGTAGCAGTATCGGGTTATCAACCAGGTTGAAGTGTGGATCGGCGTGAAAGCCGCGAAAGTTCCACGCGATGGGCTCCCACCGACCGCGGTATGGGTCGCGGTAGTACTTGTGATTCTCCCGAAAGTCGTGCTGATCACCACCGAAGGCGACGTCCAGCACGTCCATGGCGGCGAACTTATCCAAGTCCAACTCGAACTCGGCGAAGTCCGCGAAGGCCAAGGGAGAGTCTTCGCGAAAGTGCTTCAGAAACACCTCGAGCTCGGAAAAATCCGTCTTGTCCTCTTCGGAATCGGTGCGCGAGGCGACCTTGGTCCATTTCTCCGGTCCGCTCCAGAGCTCCGCAGTGGCGGCCTTCTTCGGGAGCTCCCCGTTGAAGATGCTCCCGGGCATGCGCCGGGCGTCACGCAGCAGACTCTCGTCCGCCCCCGCCTCGTAGTGGTAGACACCGAGATCCTTGGAGTTGACCTTGACCCTCACGAAGTACGAAGCGGGCGTCAGGATGCCTCGCTCGCGAGCCAAATCGATGATCAACTCCTCATCGATCATCATGGGGGTCGGATCATTGATGAGGTTACCGACGCGACTCCCGGCGAGGAGATCGCCCTTGTTCATCTTGATCTTCATCGACTTCTGAGTCTCACCCAGGTGCCAATGGCGACCACCGCGAAGGCGGATCCTCGCGGGTTTTGTCGTACCGGACTTCGAATCCTCGACCTTACCTTCGACGTACGGCCGGTCATCGCGGATGGCCGCGGACTTCAGCAGCTCGTTCCAGGCGTGACGCTCGAGGATCAACCGAAAAGTGCGCAGCCTCGATTCCTCGGGGGGCGGGGGCATGAGCATGCGCCGCCGGTCGCTGGTCAGGGCATCGTGCAGAGCGATCTGGAGCAGCTCCGAAGACAGCTCCTGGTTGGGATCGACGAAGCGGCGGTACCGATCGAGATCCGTGACTGACCGCCAGCCGTACCAAGTCAGCAGCAGGATGCCGGGCAAACAGAGAACGAAACTGGCAAGGGGGCGTGCTCGATAGACTCGAGAAAAAAGACTGCGGGCCATTGAGCGGAAGTGGTGGTGAAGATCAGCGAGCCAGTTGGACCCGCGACTGGAAGGGCGAGCGCTCGACTGGCCTGTTCGTGTCCGGGGCGACGGATTGGACTCGGGCGGGGCAGCTCAGGCAACCCAGAAGCGAGCAATGGATAGGTACCCAAAGCCAATCCCAGCACTCACATGATGTGGCAATAGCGTGACAATTCCGTCGCTTCTCAAAAATTCCGTACGCTTGGCTGCGGTCCGCCATCACTCCTCCGTGACCCTACACCACGATAGCGCCGGTATGTCGTCTGGGGTGAGCACCCCGTCCTCAGTTGCTCGAAGGCTTCCGTTACTCACAGCCGACTGGCTGTGTGGCGATCACGACGTCGTCGTACCAGATACTGCCCAGATTCGCGTCGTAATCCTGCGCACCGATCTTCAGGACGGTGTAACTCGGGGCCCAGCTAGTGCGGGCCGCGCCTCCTTCGCTGCCTTGAAAGTCGGTCACGTGCATATCCGCCAGCTCCGCGCCATCGACCCAAACCCGAAACTCCGAAGCGGTGCCTCCCCCGAAATAGGCCTCCAGGCAGTACCACGTGTCCGCTTCGAACTGAAAACCAGCACCCGTGAAGTCGGCCGGATTGCCCCCGTCGGTGAAGCCGTTGGAGTAGCGCGTGACCTCCCCACCCTCGCCGCCGATGAGATTCAAGTCCATCATGGCCTCGTCACCGGGCCCCTTGTTCGAGATCCCGAGCCGCAGCTCCGTGCCGCTGTTGTCTCGTGCAGTCGCCCCCACTAGAAAGCCGCTGTGGCCAGTGATACTCGACGTCGCGTTCTCCCAGTTGATGAAGACGCGCACGTAGAACGAGTTGCCGTCGACGGGTAAACCGGTCACCGGAACGAGGAAGGACCCCAAGCCGACATTCGAACTGGTCGCTCGCACGGAGTTGGGAGCGCTGTGGGACTTACTGCTGTCGATGACCGGCGCGATGCCCTGATCCTGCGCCCACTGCTCGTATTCTTCCCACTTCGCCGTATCGGGAAAGCCAGTAGCTGCGTCGAAGTCGTCTTCCAAGATGACGGCAGCTGGGTCCAGCGTCGCACCTGGCGAGTCCATGCCCGGCATGCCGCCCGCTGCCATCATGCCCCCGACCCCATCGCTCGGAACAGCGGGCTCGGCAGCTCCACCAGCACCACCCGCCACTGGCTCCTCGGACGGCAAGTCGACGGGCTGCGGAGCAGCACCCCCGGATCCGGCCTGAACCGGTTCGTTGCCAGGTACCGCCGGTACTGGCGGCTCGGCTGGAGCGGTCGTGCCTCCGGTGGCGACGTCGGCTGGCATCGGTGAAACCGTCGCGGGCATCCCGGTCGAGCCTTGCACCCCGGGCGACGCCCCCACTGCCGGCTGCTGTGAGCCTGCGCCAGGTGTGGTCACCGCCTCGGTTCCACCTGCTGCGCTCGTTCCCGGCGCGCCCGTGCCCGGCGTGGCCGAGGTCACTTCAGTCGGTGCCGAGCCCGCCTCATCGGCGCTACACGCGTCGAGAAACAGAGCAGCAAGACCGAGGGCGAGGAACGAGTAGCGGGGCATCGAGAACTCCATGAGTTGAGGCAAGTCGAAAGGTAACCGTCGTTGGTCTAGCACGAGGCCCGACCAACGAGCCATTCTCGAGTTCGACGCTGACGAGCCCGATCAGAGCACTCACCAAAGGCAAGAAGGCCTGCCCGGACGAACGAGAATTCCGACACGACTGACCCTCTCGGCTTCGTAGTGCACCTCATCAGAGCAAGGATCTACGGTGACACCTCGCGGGTGCGGTTTTTGGGATCGCATGCTCGCGTCTGCGCCCCCGGATGCGAAGGCACGAGGGCGCACGGCGTACTGGACGCGGCAGAGCAGCGTGCTCTGACGGGCATGACACGCGCTGTTCGTCTTGCGCGCTCACGACCGAACAGTCGCCACAGGTTAACACGCAGCCCAGACCGTAGGTTCGCAGCCCGTTATCCTCCAGTCCCAAGCTCCGTCGAGTGAGGTCGCATGACGACACCGAGCGACGCCCCCAACCTCACACATTCACCCACCCCACTCAGGTCGGACATACCCTGCTCACGAAAAACCGTCATCGGCGCACCTCGCTCCGGTCCTCATCTGGGCCGGAGCACCCTGACACTGGAACGTCGTCCACAACGTAGCGTTCTCGCGATTGACTCGCGGCGATGCTGCGGAAATGCTCGAAGAATGCGACGTCTACTTCATCGAGTAGTGAGTGGGGTGCTTTGGGGAGCGGCGGGAGGGACGCTGCTGGCTGGCTGCGCTACGGCGGCCCGAGACGCGGCGAGCCCCGAAGGAGCCGCGGGCACCGACGCCGAGGGAGACAGCACAGCAACCGCGGCCATGCACGAACCGGAGCCATCTGGGGCAGTGGCAACTCTGGACGTGCACGAGAAGGCCGCACCGCCGCCACGAGAGCACAAACCCAAAGCACGCAAGCACGCACTCATGCGACGCTTCGACAAGGAGGACTCGACGGCGGGAGCACTGCCGCGAAGCTGCCCTTCATCCGCCGCTGCCCCAACCCCAACCGAGGCAGCTGCGCCGAACACGACTCCGCCCGCGCTCGGTACGGGGGCCAACGCCCCTGCGGCGCTCGATACGAACGCAGCCGCCACCCCAAACGCCATCACCCCCGCGGCAGCGGCTCCTGAAGCGACGGGCCCCTGCTTCCCGGAGCGTGCTTTCGTCGAGCGCCTGTGCTCGGACAGCTACCCCGGGGTGGCATTGGTACTGTTCGGCAAGTCGAGTCCCTGGACAAGAGCGTACCTCAAGGGTCCAGCCAAAGCTTGGACGACAGCTCCGGGGGCCCAAGCCGAAGAGCAACTCTTCTTCCGCGAAGAGGTGTTGGTCCTCCAAGACCAACAGACCCCTGCAGATGGTATCCAGGTCAGCAGCGGGGCCAGTTTCTACGCCCTGCGCTGGAATGGAAGCTGCGTCAAGCTCACGGAAGAAGAGGTCACCGATCAGCCGCCATGGCAGAAGGCGACACCGCCAGTCAACTGGCAGTGGCTGGATGACAACATCCAGGACGCACTCCTGGATGACGCCAAGGTCAAGAGCACCGTCACCAAGATGAAAAGGGCGTGCCGGGGCTCGGGCATGGGCAAGGCTTCCGGCGCTTGCGGAGCCGCCCAACAGCAAGTGACGGACGTCGTCGTCGCTGCGGTACGAGGCGGCCTCGTGCTGCCCGATCCTGCGCGCCTGCCCTGAACGCGCGTTCAAAATGCTCGGTCCGTGGGATCGACATTCTCGGGCTCCGCGTTCCGCGACACTGAGCGAAAACCGACGTTCCCTGATAGGCTCCGCCGACCCGGCAGTTGCGTTCGGCGTCTCCTGCGAGGCGATGCCAATTCGAGGAGGCGAACGCGGTCAACTCACCGGCACACGGAATTGCGCACTGAGCTGCAAGCAGATTCAACGACGAGGAACGATGAGAACGACACCCACCCTGGAGCGAGACAATGCCGAACCATCGTGCGTCCCCGCGGGCGCGAGCCGAACTGCGGCACGCTTCGCCAACGCTGTGCCTGGCGCGAGCCGTCCAACACCTGCGAGGCATCGACTTTCGTGTGGGGCAGCTTCTGGCCAGAGCGGCCGCGCCCTGATTGCGGCACTGTGCGTCGCCCTCGTTGCTTGTGGCGACGACCATGGGGGGAGTCGTTCCGAAACGCTCGACGCAGGAACGGACGACGGCGAGGTCACCGACGCGGCGACCAGCGATACGACTTCGACGGATAGCTCCACCCAAACGGAGAGCGACGTCACTGACGGGACAGACGAGGACGGGACGGCGCCAGAAGGCGGCGCAACGGACGAAGAGGCTGGAACTGCCGAAGCTGGAGCTCCAGAGTGGCCAGCCGCTTACCCCAGCGAAGGCCCCCTGAGTACCATCGCCGTCGACCGCGGCGGCTCCTTCGACGAGAACGCAGCGGACGACGTGAGGTTCCATCCGCAAACGGGCCAAGCCTTCGTCGTCGATGGCAGCCTGGGCGCCGTGCGCGTTCTTCAGCTGGACGCAGACGGTAACCTGTCGCCTATCGGTCAGCTCGATCCCGCAAGTGACGTCGGAGAAGACTTCGACAGCGGCGGAGTCAGGAGCGTCGCCATCGGCGCGGAGCTCGTCGCCGTTGCGGTACGCGCAGCAGGTGCTTCGGACCCTGGGCGGATGGCCGTGTACGAGGCAGATGGGCTCACCTACTTGGGGAGTATCGAGCTCGGGATCTCGCCGGCCATGCTCACGTTCATTCCCGGCAGAGACGCGGTGGTCGTCGCCTGTGCAGGAGAGCAAGAGCGTGACGACACGGATCTCATCGTCGAGGACCCTCCTGGATCCATCGACGTCATCGACCTGAGCGGCGGAGTCGATGCCGCCGAGGTCACGAGTTTGAACTTCGACGGCTTTGACGAGCATCTGGCAGAATTGAAAGCGAAGGGCGTGCGCGTTCACGCTCTGAGCGGCGACTACTTCGTCAGCGGCGAAGGTGAAGTCAGCGTGAGCAGCGACCTGGAGCCCGAGCACGTTGCAATTGCCCCCGACGGTAGCAGTGCCTTCGTCACACTCCAGGAAAACAACGCCTTCGCGGTGGTCAGCTTGCCAGCAGACTTGAGCAGCGCCGAGCTCCTCGATCTCCTGCCCTTGGGGGTCAAGGATCACGCACGTGGACAACCCGCTTTGCAGCTATTCGAGGTGGAGAGCCGACCTGTGCTCGGCACACTGCCGGGAGAAAGCGCCCAGGAGATCCAAGTCGGCGGTTTTTCGGGCCTCTGGTACGCCGCGGATGAGAGCACGGAAGCCGGCAAGATATTCTACGCCATTTCCGACCGCGGCCCCACCGCCGCGCTGAGCGACATCAACACGGAGCACGCTGGGCCAGAGCGCCCCCACTTGCTGCCCGACTACACCGCGTCGATTCAACGTCTGATATTCGATCTGGAATACGGCGTCGTGTACGTGGATGCCAACAGCGCCATCCCGCTATTTCGCGCCGATGGTACGACGCCCATCACCGGGCGCGCCAATGACGCACAGCTGGATGCGGACGAGTTCCCCGTGGACGCGTTGGGCAACGCTTTGGAGTTCGACCCGTTCGGGGCCGACTTCGAGGGACTCCTCGTCGACCCTACCGACGGCTCGTGGTGGTTGAGCGACGAGTACCGCCCAGCGCTCTACAACTTCACCGCAACAGGTGAACTCATCGAACGATTCGTCCCCGCCGGTACTGCGGCAGCGGCTTCTGGCAGCCCCCCTGCCGGCGCGTTCGGGAGCGAAACGCTGCCGGCAGAATACGCGAGCCGAGGAGCTGGTCGCGGCTTCGAGGCCATCGCCTTGGATACGGACGAGCAAGTCGTCTACGCCTTCATCCAGACCCCGTTGGCAAACCCGGATGTAGCGGCGAGCGACGCGTCACTCGTCATTCGGGTGCTGGGTATCGACGCGGACAAGGAGAGCACGACGTTCGGCGAACCCGTGCACGAGTACGTGTACCTACTGGAAGCCGCCAACCACGCGACGAGCAAAGTCGATAGCATCGGAGACGCCGTGTACGCTGGTGACGGCAAGTTCCTGGTCGTGGAGCGCGACTCCTCGATCGATGCCCGAGCCAAGAAGGGCATCTTCGAGGTGGCTCTGACTGGAGCAACGGACTTGCTCACCGATGCCCCGGTTTTGGCCGACGGCATGACGCTCGAGCAACACACCCCTGACATGCTCGCTGAACGAGGCATCACGCCAGTGAGCAAGGTCAAGCTGGTCAATCCGCCATCGCTCGGCTATTTCCCGGGTGACAAGACCGAAGGCATCGCTGTGTTGGAGGACGGCAGCATCGTGCTCCTCAACGACGACGGCTACGGCTTGACGGACGACGAAGCCACGGGCGACGGCAACGCGACGTTCGCGACTCAAAGCAGCTTCCCCGTGCTCGGCGTCATCAGTTTCAACCGAGGCAATGGCATCGACGCATCCGACGAAGACGGGGAGATCAACATCAGCCCCTGGCCGGTTTACGGAATGTACATGCCCAACGCGGTCGCCAGCTACGAGGTCGATGAAGCGACCTTCTACGTCTCTGCCAACGAAGGCACTCACCGCGGCTACGACCGGGCGCGCCTGGGCACGCTGGCTCTGGACGATGTGAGCTTCAGTGACGAGGCGCTGCAAGAGCCGCAAAGCCTGGGGCGATTACAGTGCTCGGCACTCGACGGCGATTGGGACGCCGACGGCGACCACGACCGCGTCTACGCCTTTGGCGGTCGCTCGTTCAGCATCTGGGACGAGTACGGCAACCTCGTGTGGGACAGCGGCGACCTCCTGGAGCAGCTCGTCGCGGAAGCCACGCCGGAGCACTTCAACGCCAGCGCCACCGAAAATGACTTCGACACCCGCAGTGACGATCAAGGGCCGCAGCCCGCTGCCGTCACCGTCGGTGAAGTCGACGCTCGCCCCTATGCTTTCGTCGGGCTCGCACAGGTCGGCGGTATCGTCATCTTCGACGTCAGCAACCCGCGCCGTCCCGTGTTGATCGACTACGTCAATGCGCGTGACTTCGATGCGGAGTTGCCCAGCGAGGCGGCGGGCGATCTCGGGCCCCGAGGGCTGGAGTTCGTCGCCGCCGACGACAGCCCCACGGGCGAAGCGCTCCTGCTCGTCGGCAACAGAGTCAGTGGCACGACGACCCTCTACCAGCTCGACCTCTGAATGAGCATGCCCCTCGCCCACCCCACTAACGCATGTTCCCCATTCGAGACGACAACCCCACACTCCGGACGCCGGTGGTCACCATCGGCATCATCATCGCCAACTGCGTCGGCTGGCTCTTGCTCCAAGGCGCCGGCACGGATGCTGCTCTGGCCAGCTCAGTCTGCGAATATGGGCTGATCCCCGGCGAGCTCACCCAAACCGCCACAGAGCCCGCGATTCGACTCGGGGAACATGCGTTGTGTCAACTCGAGGCTCGCCCCCAGTGGTTTACTCTGGTTTCATCGATGTTCATGCACGGGGGGTGGCTACACCTGATCGGCAACATGTGGTTTCTGTGGATCTTCGGAAACAACGTCGAAGACTCGATGGGGCGCGGGCGTTTCGTCGCCTTCTATTTGCTCTGTGGTCTGGCCGCCGCTGGCGCCCAAATCGCCGCCAGCCCATCGAGCAGCGTGCCGATGGTCGGCGCTTCGGGGGCGATCGGGGGCGTGATGGGCGCCTACATCGTTCTCTACCCACGGGTCGCGGTCACCCTGCTGATCGTGTTGGGCTTCTTCATCACCAGTGTTCGCGTGCCGGCTTACTTCATGCTCGGGTACTGGCTTCTGTTGCAGCTCATCGGCGGACTGCCACAACTCGGTGAGGTCGGTGGGGGCACAGCGTTTTGGGCCCACGTGGGCGGCTTCGCCGGAGGTGCGTTGCTGATCGGGCTATTCAAGGATCCCGCACTGGTCGAGGAACACCGACGCCTACTCAAACGCCTGTGACACCGCTCGTCAGCGGCTAGTCAGCTCGGCAACAGCCGCTTCGGAAAACTCCCACAAGCGCTGGGCGAGCTTCGCATCGTTGGCATGGGCGCTCGGCTGCGCGAGATTGCAGTCGGAGAAGTATTCACCATTGTACGCCGAGACAGATGGGTGGGTCGCAACATAACACTGAGTTGCCGCGCCCTGAGGGATCGTCTTGCAAGCCAGACCAGAGATGGCTCGATACCCACTGGCAAGAACCGAAGGCAACGTCCGCGTCAGATTGGTCACGATCACTCCGGGATGAACCGCGTTGGCAATCCTCCCGCTATCGGCAAAACGCGTCGCGAGCTGTTTGACGAACAGCAGATTCGCCAATTTCGACTGACCGTAGGCGGTCCACATCGAGTAGCCGCGCCGAGCGGACAGGTTGTCGAACGCAATGCCCCCGCGCGGCACCAAGCGATGCCCCTCGCTGGAGACGACCACGACCCGCGCCCTCGAAGTGAGCCGCTCCAAGAGCCGTGTCACGACGCTGAAGTGCCCTAGATGGTTGGTCAGAAACTGGAGCTCGTAGCCGTGTTTCGTCTCGACTCGCGAGGGCAACATGACGCCAGCGTTGCAGATGATGCCGTCCAGCTGGACACCACGCTGAAGTACCGAGTCGACGCAGGCCAGAACGCTGCGCGGCTCCGAGAGATCGCAGCCCAAAGGGACCGCGCCCCGTGCGACTCGCTCGCAGGCGCTGCTAGCCTTTTCCAAGGTGCGACCCAAAGCCAACACGCGCGCGCCTCGCAGAGCCAGAACTCGCAGTGTCTCCAACCCCAAACCCGACGTGCAACCCGTCAGCAAGAACGTCTTGCCCGCGAGCTCCAGCCCTTCGGTGACTTGTTCTGCCGTCGAAGAGTAGCCAAAACCCGATGGCCCTCTGCCCCGAAACCAACTCAGCACCGCCATCGAAGAAGAGCTGTATTCCATCTGCACACCGCGTCAAGCGCAGGGTACCCACATGGCGCTACATTGACCCAGAAGCGCCGTCGCGAGCGTGGGGAAGTCTCTCGGCCGGGAGGCATTGCACAGGGGTGGCTGTACGAGGGGCGGAAACGCGGCAGACTGCAATCCGCAAAAACTTCCTACCTACGCGTTGGTAGCTATCTAACGCAGCCCATATGCGTCATGACCGCCACGAGATCGGCGATGTTCATCTGAACGGCCCCCGAAGAAAACTCGTTCCCCGTTGCAAGCTCCTCAACTCGAGTGTTGACGTTCAGCGACCACAGTACGACCATCGTCTTGCTACGAAAGGGGGTAGGTCCGGTGACACGAAACGGTTCCTCGAGCGCTGACTCGGCGCTGCACGCACAATCCTTCACCTCGGCAGATGC
>JBNKHV010000019.1:0-35780 GCA_050290545.1 Polyangiaceae bacterium
CCGGTATCGAGGTCGACGGTCGACGAACGCGGCGCGGTGGACGAGTTGGCGCCATCCGACTCCGAACTCGCCGGGGGAATGGGCAACGACGCCACCCGTTCGGCGCTCGCCTCCTCGGCGGCTCCGACCTGGGCCTCAGCCGGTAATCTGGAGGCGCCAGTGGGGCGGTCAGGCAGGGCGCCCGGAGGCAGTGAAGCGCGGATCGCCCGCATCACGGCTTCCTGAGACGTGTTGCTGCCCGGTGGGGGCTTCGGGCTTTGCCTGGCAGACTCTTCGCCGCTGCTCCACGTCGTCGGCGGTACCACCACTGGTGTCTTCACGGGAGCTCGTGGGGCCAGCTCGGGCGGTTTCGCGACTGCCACCGGGGCTCGGCTCTGGCGCAATGCCGGAGTCGTGCTCAACCGGGGCAAGGTGCTGATGCGGCCGATGTTGCTGGTCGTGCGCGTCGAGGGTAAGCGCGAGGTTCGGCCTGCTGCGGGCACCCGCGAGGCGCGAGCTGGCGGGTTGGACGGCAGCGGTACTCGAAACGACGAGGAGTTGGACGTGCTCACCTCAGGCACGCCCCCGTGCGGCACCTTGATGTCCAGCGAGTCGAACCCTTGCTGCCACAGCTCGAGGTCGTCCCCCAAGCCGTCGAGAATGCGCACCCCGAAGCCTGCTGGCGCGGTCCCCGCTCCCGCTTCGCCGAAGGTCCGCGACCAGGCGACCTCTGCCAACAACTTCACGCGACGCGGCACGTTGGGTGGACTCATCTCCATCCACAAGCGCTCCGAAGGTGGCTCCAGCAACGTTCGTAAATAGAGCCCACGCGGGCTCACGCTGTACGAAAAGCCGAACTCGTCTCGCTCCAAGCCGACGGGGCGGAATAGCACGATGGCGCCGTACAGCGCGCGGACTTCGGCGCGCCGCTGGGTCTCCTGGGAGGGGCGCAGGAGATTGAGCGCGAACAGCACGTTCTCCGGTGGCCCGTGGGAGGACATCACCATCACGCCCTTGAGCCCACGGAGTTTGGAGCGAACTCCGTCGACGTCGAGGGTCTTGGTGGTCACGACCCAATCGGCTTCGTTCTTCTGATTGCGGGCATCGCCGATCAAGGTGGCGGGATCGCCCAGCTCCGTGTTCAGGACGAACAAGTTGACGCTGGGCTTGGCCAGGTAGAAGCGCGTCGTCACCGCATCGGTGGCGTACTTCACGTTGAACCCGGCGTTGGCCAAGACCCGACCCAAGACGTCGCAACGACCGCGCTCCGGATCGGCAATCACGGCTTCGCCGCGCGTCGGGTCGATGATCGGTGCGACCACTTTGGGCAGCGCCTGCAGTCGTGCTGACAGCGGATCGGCGGCGCCGAGTTCGACGACGTCATCTGCGCCCCAACGAAGCGCGTTGGAGAAAGCGAGATCGGTGAGTTTGGGCGATAGCGCGATCAGCGGCACGTTGAAGAGCGCACGGCGAGCGCGCGCTTCGTGACAGAAACGTGCAGCACCGGGCGTCGTCAGGTCGACGAGCATCGCGCGGTACTCACCCGCATCGAGTGCTGCAATCGCATCGTCCGCCTTGGGGTGAAGGAGTGCGTCGAAGCCGGTATCGCGACGAGCCACATCCAGCGCCGCCATTGCGGCACCCTTGAGGTTCCCAAGTACCAGCAACTGCCGTTGACCCACCGCCTGACCATATCACGCAAAGCTGGATGGAGGCCCACTCCGAAGGAGAAAAAGCTGAATTGTTGCGGGTGTGTAAGTATGTTTCCGACGTGCCGGCGGGTGCCCCTCGGAGCTGCGACGCGCGGTGTGGGGTCACGCCGCTGGTCAGGCGCGACCACAGAGTGCGACAATGCATCCTGTTGCCCACACGGCGTCTTGTCGCCATTTGTACCTCGCCGGCAACGGCCCAGCTCGGGCAAAGTGCCCGTTCTCCGCGTCTCAGTCCCTTCCCGTACAGCTTTCGCAATGCCCCCAAGCCCACTCATGAACGTCGAAACTTCGGACACTCACTTCGCCAAGCGGCTCATCATCGGCCTGTCGCTCTTCGTCTCGCTGGCAGTCGCCGTCGTCGTCACCCTGGTGCCCAAGTCGCCCGGCGGGGGAGCTGACACTGGGCCGACGGCTTTGGCGACGCTCAACGCGTGCCTCAACGCCACCTCGGGCTTGTGTCTGATCGCCGGGTTCGTCGCCGTGCGGCAGAAGGCGATCCGAGTCCATCGTGGCTGCATGCTCGGCGCGTTCGGCCTGTCGTCGGTCTTCCTGATCACTTACCTGTTGCACCACGCGCAGGTGGGCTCCGTGCCGTTCACGGGTCAGGGCTGGGTGCGAACGGTGTACTACTCGATACTCGTTCCTCACGTGATTCTGGCGGCAGGCATCGTGCCGCTGGCGCTGTTCACGATCTATCGTGGGTGGACGAACCGCGTCGAGCTGCACCGCAAGGTCGCGCGTTGGACGCTGCCGCTCTGGCTCTACGTCTCCGGCAGTGGCGTGGCGATCTACTGGATGCTCTATCGCCTCTGAGGTTCGTGAGTCAGGTCGCGTTGCCCTCCCGCGAGCGACGCGATGCTCGCGGCGGCTCTGCCGCGAAGCGCCGTGTTCGGCGCTGGGGGCCCGATTCTCGTCAGCGGGGAAATCGTCACTCGCGCTCTCCGTCACGGGAAAGTCGTGGCGAACGTGCGGGGAGCTGTTCCTGGGCCCTCGCCTTTGGTGGTGGACAGTGCGTCCTCTGAGCCGCTAGTTAGCTTGCCCATGGCGGCAATCTCATTTCGTCTCGACGGCAAGGTCGCTCTCGTCACGGGGGCAAGTTACGGCATCGGTGAAGGGCTCGCGCGCTCGCTGGCAGAGGCGGGGGCCAAGGTCGCCGTCGCGGCGCGATCGGAGGAGCCGTTGCGAAAACTCGCTGGCGACATCGACGGCTTGGCGGTGCCGATGGACGTCTCGGACGTCGCGAGCATTCGCAAGGGCGTCGACCACGTGGTCGACGAGCTCGGCTCCGTCGACATTCTGGTCAACAACGCTGGGCTCGGCGCCAATCATCCCGCGCTCGAGGTGACCGAGTCGGATTGGGACCAGATGATGAACGTCAACCTGCGCGGGCTCTTCTTCTGTTGTCAGGCCGCGGGCAAGCACATGCTGCGGCAGAAGTACGGGCGCATCGTAAACATGAGCTCGCAGGCGAGCCTCGTCGGCATCGAGAAGCACGCCGTCTACTGCGCGTCGAAGGGTGGCGTGAACAACTTGACGCGAGTTCTGGCGTTGGAGTGGTCGTCGAGTGGCGTGACCGTCAACGCCGTGGCGCCGACGTTCATCTACACCCCGGGCACTGCCGAGCGCCTGGACCAACCGGAGTTTCGCAAGTCGGTCGAGGACCGCATCCCCGCGGGCCGCGTCGGGACCATCGACGACGTTGCTGGCGCGGTCATCTACCTCGCATCGGGCGCGGCCGGCTTGGTCACGGGCACGGTGCTTCCCGTCGACGGCGGCTGGACCGCGCAGTAACACAGGCAGCGCAGTAACACAGGGGAGGCGAGCCGGACCCAGTCTGTCCAGGCGCCGTTGAGCGCTGGCCCGGCTCTTGCTGATGAGTGAGCAATGCGTAAGCTCACGTGGACTCTGGTGGGGGTGCTCTTGGCTTGCTGTGTGCTCTTCTGGCGCTGGCTGGAGGAGACCCCCTATCGCTCTGTGGCGTCCGAGCCGACGACGGCAACGGACGACCCGGCAGCGCCCGATGGTGTTCATGTCGCAATGCTGCCGCCCGCTGCGGCTAGCTTGCCGCCCACTGCCGTGCCCGACGCCGCGCCGCCCAAGGCGCTGGTACGCGATGCGGGGCCGCCGTGGCCCGCGACCCAAATCCCCAAAATCGTTCCTTCTTTGGAGAAAACCGAGAACGTGCTCCTGATCGGGCTCGACCGCCAATCGGGCGTCATTCGGGGCGGGCGCACCGATACGCTGATCGTCGCGGCCTTCGACGACGACAGCGGTCACTTGGCGCTGATCGGTATCCCGCGGGACCTATGGGTGGAGATCCCCGAGCAGGAGCCGAACCGCATCAACGCCGTCTACGGTCTCGCCCGGCGCGCCAAACAGGACCCCTTGGCCATGCTGGAGCGTGTCATTCGCGACACGCTCGGCATCCCGATCGCCCACAGTGTGGCCATCGATCTCGGGGTCTTCGAACACATCATCGACGAGGTGGGCGGCGTGGTCGTCGACGTGCAATGTCCCATCGTCGACGACTTTCGCGACCCGCGCCTCGACGGTGGGCGTCGCGTGCTGAGGCTCGACGCGGGCCCGCAACTGCTCGATGGGGCCACGGCAGCGATGTTCATCCGCTCCCGACACGGACGCAGTGATTGGAGTCGCGCTCGCCGGCAACAGCTCGTGCTCCGCGGCTTGCACCGAAAGCTCGCCAACGTCGAAGGGCTTGCGCGAGCGCCGAAACTCTTCGCCTCCATCGAGCGCTCGGTGGTGAGCGACATGTCCCGGCTGCAGATGCTGCAGCTGATCCGTCGCGTGCTCAAACAGGACGCGTCCAAGGTGCACGGCGTGGTTCTCGGCCACCGGGAGACGAATGCCCACCGCACCGAGAAGAACTGGGCCGTGCTGTTGCCCGAGCCGGAGGCCATCGCTCAGCGGCTGGCGACGGTGTTCGAGGCAGGGGCGCCCGGCGCCCGGCCGCCGCTCGCCACCTGCGAAGCGCCCGAAGCCGCACTGCGTAAGAATCGAAAACGGCTGAAAAATCAGAACCCTGTGCCCTCTCACTGATCGAGCGGGGGTAGGCCGATGGGCCAGGTTTCGTCACGCCGTTGTGATAAACGTGGCCTCCGCGTTCGCCCATTGCGAGCGCTCGTCGATTCGCCATGCCCACTCCCGAGATCCCAACGCCGTCGCCGAGGCATCGCTGGCTGTCGTGGTTTCGGGCGCAGCTGGGTTTTCGGCGGGCACTGGTCTTACTCGTGCTGTTCGCTCCTGGGTTTTTGGCCTTGGGCGTCGACTGCTTTCACCGAGGCACGCACCTGCTGGAGCTGTCGGGCGTGCACAAGCTGCTCTATCTGCTGGCGCTGTTGGAGAGCTGCGGCGTGTGGGGCCTGTTGCTCTATGCGGCCGCGCGCAAGTCGTGGGTCGGGGGGCTGTCGAGTGTGCTCTTCGTGTTGGGTTTCACCTTCGCCTTGGGGGGCCAGGTTTACTTCTTCGAGCAATACCAGGCCTACCTCACCCAAGACCTCACCTTGTTTGCGGCGAACCTGACGGAGAGTGTGGTCAATCAGTTGGCGGTGGATCTCGGCCGCTACGTCGCCGCCAAGGCGCCGTTTCTCGCTGCAGCCATCAGCTTGGTCGTCGCCAGCCGCTACTTGGTGACGAGGCGATCCCATCGGGGGCGGCGCGTGGCACTCGCCGCCCCGTTCGTGTTCGTGGCTTGCTGGTTCGTGCCCCTGAAGTTTCGCGCACCCCAAGCCGCCACTCCCGACACGCTCTACCTCAACGCCGTGGGCGCCTACGTGCGCAGCCAGTTGGGGGTCACGGAGCAGTCGCAGCAGATCCGTCCCCATCTGCGGCATTCGCTTCCGATCGAGCCGATCGACGACGAGCCACCGCTGGCGCGCAACGTTCTGTTCGTGCTGACGGAAAGCGTGCGTGCGGACGCGGTGTGTTCGGCTTTCGACGCAGCGTGTAAACTCACGCCGCACACCAATGCGCTGCTGCCGGAGCGCCACGCCTTGTTGCAGCACCGCGCCCTCGACTCGACGACCGCGATTTCTCTGCCGGTCTTGTGGGCGGGCATTGGTCCGCATGAGACGGAGGACGTGATGCACAGCTGGCCTCTGCTCTTCGACTACGCTCGTGCCGCAGGTTGGACGACCGCCTATTGGACGAGTCAGAACCTCTTCTTCGCGAGCTCGCACAGCTTCGTGGAAAATCTCGGGGTCGACCACTTCGTCTCCGCGACGCAGCTGGATCTGAACGCGGACATCGACATGGGCGCCGAGGAGTCACTGCTCGCCGACTATGTCATCGAGCACCTGCCAGAGCTCGAGGAACCCTTCTTCGCGATGGTGCACGCCAGCAACGTGCACTACCCGTACTTGGTCGACGAGGATGCCGAGCAGCCATTCCAGCCCGCGCACTTCGACAAAGGCTCCGATGGCACGTCCGAGTTTCGCAACTACTACCAGAACGCCGTCGTGCAGCAGGACGCTCAGCTCGCCAGGATCCTGCGCGCTCTGAGACAGAGCGAGGCGGGGCGGCGCACGGTGATCATCTACACCAGTGATCACGGTGAAGCGTTTCGCGATCACCATCAGATGGGGCACACCTTTTCGCTCTTCGATGAAGAGATCAAGGTGCCGGCCTTCATCGACGCTCCGCCGAACACGTTGACGTCGACCGAACGGGAAAACCTCGAGCAGCACGAAGAGGAGTTCACATTCCACCCCGATCTGACCGCGACGGCGTTGGACTTGATGGGGATCTGGGATGCCGAAGCGCTGAGCGAGTTCAAGCCCAAGATCCTCGGCGTCAGCCTGCTGCGCGACCCCGTCTTCGGGCGGCGCCTGCCGATGACGAACTGCGCGTCTCTGTGGAGTTGCGCCTTCGAGAACTGGGGCATGATGCAGGGGAGTATCAAGGTCTTTGCCCGCACCCCCTACGACACCGGCTGGCACTGCTACGACATGCTCGACGATCCGCTGGAAGAGACGCGCATCGAAAGCCCGCTGTGCGATGAACTCGTGGGGGACTCTCTGAGCCTGTTCGGTCGCGCGCCCTTCTGAAACGCGTGAGCGCTCAGACTTCGATGCCTCGGTTGTGGCGTCTGAGATTCTCCAGCACGGTGTCTGGGTTTTCGATGCGCGGGCGGGCGCGGATGAAGTTCAGTTCCAGCTCCAGCCCCCAGCTGTCGTCGGTGTGCAACTGGACGTAGCCGTGGCTGTTCTCGATGGCGCGTACGAGGTTACCGAGTGAGGCGAGACCCGGGGGCGGCACACTGGGCGCCAGTACGGTACGCTCGAGAGCGGCCGCGGGGGCTCCCAGCTTCAAGTCGAGGATGCGCATTTGCACTCGATGCTCGTGCTCCCGCACGGAGATGATGGGACCACTGGCCTTGCCCGCCAGTGAGCCCGCCGTCATCAAGAACGCCTCCAGCGCTTCGCGCAATTCTCGGCGATGGCCCACGACGTGGGCGGGCTCCCGAGGGGTCTGAAGCTTGACCTTGGAACGCGAATCCGAAGACAAGCTGCTGACCAGGCGCTGCAGGAGGCGCGCCAGCGAAAAGACCACCAGCGCGTCCCCCTGAGCGGGAGCGAAGCTGGCCCGGGGCATGATGCTGCCTGTGGCTGCGGGAAGTTCCGTCAACGAAGCCATGAACCCGCCGACGTCACCTTCCGCCACTTCCAAACGAAACACGCGCAGCCGCAACGCGGCGACGCCCTTGTGCAGTCCTTTGGCTACGGGCACGTCGAGTTCGAACCCGGTGCCCTCCAGGCTGCTGAGCAATGGGGCGGTTCGACCCACTTGCTGCGTGATGGCACCGACGAGTTGGCGCAGGCTCAACTCGCCGGGCTTGAGCGTGCCTCGCGGCCCGAGAGGCGGCAACTCGGCGCTCAAGCGAGGCACCCAGTCGAACCACGACTTGCCCAGAATGCGGACATCACCGAACGGATCGGCGTAACACAAGGCCACGGGCGCCGCTTGAACGACGTTGCTCATCAAGTGCAGCTCGGCCAGTGCCGTCCGCGCCCCCGCCAACACCTCTTCGGCCGCACTGGCGCGTCCCGGCAAGCCCGCGGGGTGACGAAGCCCACCCTCGTCGTGCAGCACTTGCCGTCGATGGCGGATCAAGCCGGCCATGTCGTCTGCGAGGTTCTGTGCGACTGTCGGATCCTCGTGAAAGTAGTCGGCGGCGTCTTGCCCGATGAGTATCAGGTAGCCCTCCACGTCACCACGGTAGGCGATGGGCACCAACACCGTGGGCACGCCTTTCATCACCAAGAAATCGGGCGTGACGCTGGCCACCGGTACCCCTTGCTTGTTGGCGTAGGGGGTACGCCGAATGTCACGACGGCGTTCCTTGATGACCGACTCGTCGAGTTCACCGTTGGGCCACACCTTGAGACGCCAACTGAACGGTGGTAGCTCCGCCACGAGCACTTCGTCGGCAGGGTGGCCTTGGGATGCCTTGCGGGCCAGGTTCTGCCAGAACTCCTCCTCTTGTAGATAGGGAGGGGCGCGCACCTGGAGCTGGCGGCTAGCCTTGAGCAAGAGTGCTTCTGCCGTTCGATCGGCGCGTCGGGCTGCGATCCTGCCGGGCAGCTCGACGATGAACGAGCCCACGGCCAAGCTTGCCAGACACGAGGGCAGGGGAAAGAGCAGGTCGTATTCCAGGGCAGCAACGATGGCTGCGGCGATGCCGGCGCCCAGCCCCAGCCACAGCGCGAGGCGGGCGCGTGGGTTGGAGCGGAAGCGAGCACTGACCAGAGCGAAGAGGGCGGCGGCGATCGTCGAGCACAGCAGCAGCACCCACAGCGCCGTGGGGTACTTGCTGTCGTTCGCCAGCGCGGCGACCAACACGGAGGCTCGCAGCTGGTCGTCGGTGCTCGCTTCGGCGCCCTTGGTACTGAGGGCGACCAGCACGACTTTGCCCCGCAACAACGACGGGTCGAGCTCGCCGGCGGCGATGCGTTCCAGCGCCAGCGTCGGGACGGCACCGGGGGCGCGACGCGCGAGCCAACGCACGCCGTCGACTCCCAGCGAGTCCAGCAGCGGCGAGACGTGAGCTGGGTCGAGGCCGACAATCTCGGTGCTCGTGCCGAAGCGACGAAAGACGGCGTGGCTCACGCCTTCGAGGGGTGGCATCAGTTCCGCATCCACGTCGCGCGGAGCTTGCGTCACGCGGCACAGCGAATCCGTCGGCTCCAGCAAGAGCCCAGCGCGCGCGCCGCTGCGCGCCAACACCCGCGCGAGAACGTTGCCGCACTCGCCGTCGTGCACCGTCTGAGGTGTGACGGTCATGAGTGTCGCTTCGTCTGCTGGTGTCGTGTCGACGGTAGTCCGCAGTAGGGTCGCGTACCACCATTCATCGATTGGACTCCAACTACCGAGCATCGCCGTCGTCAACGCGGCAGCGATGGCGACCACTTGCAGCGGCAAGTACTTCCACACCCGCCGTCGCGGCACCGGCCCCGACATCGGGCGCGGTTTGAGGAACTCTTTCGGTACTCTGCGCTTGCGCCGTCTATTGAGCACAGGAGTACACTCCGCTCTGAAGCCGCGACGGAATTCGCCAAACTTCTTGGCAACCTGGCTTGTGGAGGCGGTACATGGTCATGGCGGTGACTGGCGGATGACGGATACCTGGGGCCTGGTGCAGTTCTTTCCGAGCAACGGTCTCGACCGGAGCTTGCACGCTCCGGTGTTCATCGGGCTGTTGTTGTTGAGTTTCTTCAAGGAAACTCTCGGCTGGACCTATGCGGGGCTGGTCGTACCAGGGTACCTTGCCACAGTATTTTTGGCCGCGCCCGTGACGGGTGTACTCGTTGTCGTCGAGTCGGTGCTGACGTACGTCATGTCGGCGATCCTGGGGCGGGTGCTACCACGTACGGGGGTGTGGTTTACATTCTTCGGGCGTGAGCGCTTTCTGTTGATTATCGCAGTGGCGTCGTTCGTTCGACTGCTGCTCGAAGCCGCGGTGGTTCCGGGTCTGGTGCGGAGCCTCGGGTTGGCGCACTCCCGGGAGCTCTACAGTCTTGGTCTGGTTCTAGTTCCGCTGCTGGCGAACAGCTATTGGAACGCCGGCTTGGTGCGGGCCTTTCCGCGCATGGTGGTCGTCACGGGCTTGACCTACCTGGTGGTGTCGCAGGTCTTGCTGCGCTTCACGAATTTCACGATCTCGCGCTTCCAGGTGGCCAACGAGAGCGTTTCGCTCGCGTTCTTGGAGTCGCCTCACGCTCACATCATCCTGCTCATCGGGGCCGTGCTGGGTGCGCGCAACAACGTGCGTTACGGCTGGGACTACAACGGCATTCTCGTTCCGGCACTGCTGGCCGTCGCTTGGTACCAACCGTCCAAGGTGCTGGCCACCGTGGTCGAAGCGCTGGTGGTCTACTTTCTCAGCGTGGCGGTGTTGCGGCTGCCGCCGCTCTCGCGGCTGCTCGTCGTCGGTTCTCGGCGGCTGGTGGTGACCTTCAGCGTCGGCTTCTTGCTGAAGTTCGCCACCGGCGAAGCGCTGCTGCGTTTGGCGCCTCAGGTGCAGCTCGTCGACACCTTCGGCTTCGGTTACCTCCTGCCCAGCTTGTTGGCCGTGAAGTTCTGGGACAAGGGCAAGGTGTTGCGCGTCTTGATGCCGACGCTTCAGGTGAGCATGATTGCCTTCCCCTTGGGGCTCGCTGCTGGTTACACTTTGAAGTTGCTCAGTCCGCCGCCGGCAGACGCCGCAGCGGGTGTGCGCAGTCCGGCGCCAGCTCAGCGCTTGGAGCTCGCGTTGATGCAAGGTGATTCCGCCCCCGCGCCTCATCGCACGGGCGCATCGCTGGAGGAAGCGGGGAGCTACGACGCGGCGCTGGCGGTGCTCATCGGCGCTCGCAACGGCGGCCTGCAGTCCGCACTCGAGGTGGCCTCGAAGAAGCATCTGGCAACGCGCAGAACCGAGGCGAACGACTGGATGATCGTCACTCCCGCTGCGGACGACCCGAACGCAGACGCCTTCGGTCCTCGCGTTGCGGTGCGCACGCGGGAGGCGTACGGCGATCATTGGGTGGTGCTCGTCGACGTGCCGGACGTCGCCTCTCCGGCGTTGGTCGTCGCCAGCACCCTGGCCGAGCGTCTCGGCGCGGGTGCCATCATCGTGCGCTCGCGGCTGGCCCAGATCCGCCAGAGCGACGATGCGTTCATCGAGCGCGCGGCAGGCGCACTGTCCCTGTCGCAGGCTCTGCTGGTCAGCGTTTCCGAGCAAGCGGCAGCTCCGACGCTGAACGTTCCGGGGCGGGTGCCGACGGACTTGAATCCCTCGGCCATCGAGCGGCGCTTGGGCATCGAGCTGCAAACGGAATTCCGCGCGGCTGCCGAGTCCTCGGCACTGTTGGACACGGCCGTTCGTTTGGTGTTGCCGGTGAGCATCGCCGAGCGGGTGGCCGCCAACTACCTCGGCAGCGAGCCCACCGAGCGCTGGCAAGCCAAGACCCGTCGTGAACTCGAAGATCAGCTGCGGCAGTTGGTTGGCACGGAGCCCGGCGCATTCAGCCAGCCGAGCTACCCCGAGATCCGCCTCTACGGCGCGCTCGTCGAGCGGCGCGTTCGCGCGGCGGGGCGCGCGCCGAATGCGTGGGAGAGTGCACTCGCCGCAGCGCTCGGATTGCGGTTTGCGGAGGTGGATGCGGCGGGCTTTTCGGGGTGGGCATTGTACGAACCGGTGACACCCGAGCGGCGCGGTGCGGCGACCTGGCTCGCCCGACGGCGCGAGCCCGAAGCTCCAGTGGGCGCCATGGTGTTCGTCTCCGCGCCGCGTTGGGAGCTGGGCACTCTGGCCACGGGAACGGCTCTGGCGCTCGCGGGTCGTGCGGACGCGTTGCTCGTTCACGGCGTGCTCGCTACGAGCGCCGCCGACGGCAGCTCCGACGCGCGCCAAGTGCAGGGGCGAGCGTCGTTCTTTCAACGCAGCTACGAAACGTGGGTCAACCTCGGAGGGCGTGGCGTTTCGATTCGCGGCATGGGCGCGGAGTACGACGTTTCGACGCCCGTGGTGCTGACCTTCGACGCCGAGCTCTTGGACTTGGAGCACGCTCCTTTGTGGAGTCGAGATTTTTCGGACGTCTTCTCGCTGCAGCAACTCGGCTTGGCACCCTTCGACGGCACGGTGGAGCGCTCTGCCTTCTCCGCCTCTGCCGATCCGGCGGTGGCGTTCGGACGGCGCTTCGCCCCGGACTCGACCTTCGTGTTGTGGCTGCGAGACGACCTGCGTCAGCAGTTGGCGCGCACGTTCACGCGCCGCAGCCACCAGGCACGGCTCGGCCGCCTCACGCGCCAGCCCTTCGAACTCGAGCTGTCCGATTTCGTGTTGAAACGGCGCGCGTGCCTGACTGCGGGCGCGAGCGAGGAAGAGTGTCAGCCCTTGCGCCCGCAACCCGAGTGCCAAGCCGACGACGCCTTGAAGCTCTCCGTGCGCTATCACAAGACCAGCAATCCCTACCTGTTGAGCGAGCTCTCACGGGCAGCCGAGCCCTGTGGCTTGGCGGTCGTCAAGCCGCCCAGTGGCGATCTGATGTGGCTGGCTTTCGCGAGCTTCGAGCAGCGTGGTGAACGTGAGGACCACCTCTTCCCCTTGGCGCAGACCTTGTGGTCGTACGAGCCGGCGGCAATCGAAATGGCCGAACTCGCAGCGCTGACGCACCTTCCACTCCGCCCGCTCGTCGTGAGGGGACCATGAGTCGCATCGCTGCCGTCGTCTTGTTGTGCATCGCGATGCTGGCGGCCCTATGGAGTGTGCGGGACTTCGACCCCCGCTCCCAGCCCAGCGACGAGATCCTCGCCTACGAGATCAGCGCGCAAACGTCCGTTTCCGTCAGTGTACCGGGTGGCGTCGACCGCGTGCTCATCACCAGCTGGCTCACGGTGCCGATCGGTGCTTCGGATGAACAACATCTGTACGGCATCGACACACAGCTCTTTCGCTTCGACGGCAAGGGTATCGGCGAACGCTCCTTTGCTACCCGCACGCGAGTGAGCGACGTGGCCGATGGTGCCAGCGTGCCCTCGGCGCGTTTGGCGGACGCGAGTGCCGGGGTGTGTGAGCCGCGCAGCTTCGAGTTGGCGGTGGACGCGTTGGGAGGCAAGGCGGGCATCCTCAGAGTGTCGCTTGGGGCCGACGCCGCGCCCGATGCCAGCGTGCTGCTGCGCTTGACCCACGCGGTCGAGCGCGGCGACATCGAGCGGCGCATCGTCGAGCGCGCGCTCAGCCCGCGCGAGATCGAGCGCATCATGGCTCGACGCTCCAGCCTCGGTTTCTTCGACATTCCCGAGCAACGGCGGACTGCGGCGTTGAGCACCTGGGAACGGCGCTTGACGGCACAGGGGCGCGTGGGGCGCGACTACTTCACCCGACGTCTGCTGCTGGGCGGCCCGGAGGAGGTCGTGCTGCGCGAGCCCTGGCGCTACGAAGGACATCCGACGTCGCCGACGCGTCGCTTGGCGCTCAACCTGCAGGGCGCCGCGGCGTTGCGCGTCAGCGCCGAACCGGGCACGGTCGTCGTGTTGCGAGATGCCGACGAGGTGGCGCCCACGCGCCACGTGGTACCCGCCGCAGGCTCCGTCGACCTGTCGTTGCCCGAACGGCCGTTGCGCAGTTTGGAGCTGTACACCGAGGAGCCGAGCCAGGTTGCTCTGAGCTCTCCGCGCGGGGAGAGTTGGGCTTGGGTCACCGCCCGCGCGCCGCGGGTGATCGCGGACCGCTACGAGGTGGTTCCGGACTTTCGTCGCCAGTCCTTCTACCGGCTTCATCGCGAAAAGCCCGTCGTGGTGGAGATGGCCGAGTCGCAGGAGAGCATCGGGCTCAGCGTGCGCGCGTTGCTCGACGACGAGGACGAGGGCGAGCAGCAAGTGGCGGTGGTGGCGACCTGGCGAGACGAAGAAGGCGAGCCCGTCTCGACCGCGCGCCATTCGGCGTTGCTTCTGCCCTCGTCGTTCGAGAGGGCGCAAGATCAACGCGTCACTGATGACAGCGTGACCCGTTTGCTCGTTCCCGAACGCGCCGTACGGTTGGAGATTTACGGCTCCGAGAACACGCTCGTTGCCCCCTTCGTCACGGAGCCGGGGCTGATCGAAGCGAAGGCGCTGCCTCCCTACGACCAGGAGCCGCCGGAGAGCTTGGTGTGGCGCAACGAGCCGTGGGAGGTCGCTCCGGTCGCGGCGGTGGCGCCGGACAACGTCGAAGCGCTTCGTCGCAGCGAACGGCTGGTGCGAGTCACGCGCCAAGTGCGGCTCGAACCGTTGGAGGGTATCGGCAGTCCGCTCGCGGCCCGAGTGCTCGAGCCCGTGGGCTCGGTGACGCAACGTTGGCTGTTTCGACCCGAGGCGCTGGCGCCGGGCGTCGCCTACCCGCGCAACGCGTGGACGTGGTTGGCGCCAGGTCGGGAGCAGCGCTTGAGGGTACCTGACCACGGCAGCGTGCCGTACATCTACCTCGCCGAACCCGCGGCGTTGGGGGGCAGGTGGTCGCTGCGCACGGACGGGCGCGAAGCGCTTCTGGAACCGGTGGTCGTCACCGACGGACAAGGTGTGGTCGAGCTGGTGCCGGGGGTGGCCCAATTTTCGTTCACCGGGCTCGGCATGGGCGGCGTCCTGTTGCTCAAGACACCGCCTGCGGCGCCCGCCACCGTCGTCAAGCGGCAGAGTGTTTACCAGCTGGCTCCTGGCCGCACGCTGACCTTCCCCTTTCAGCGCCGAGAAGGCGAGCTTGCGAGCATCGCCGTGTTCGTCGTGGGGTTATCGGAAGGTGTGGAGGCGGAGGAGTCGCTGCCCGTCTTGCGGCACGTGATCGATCGTGGCCACGTCGCTACCCACCAGGCGTTCTTTCGACGCATGACCGAGGCGACGGGGGAGCACGCCGTGCAGGGCCCTGCGGTGGGGCGGGGTTTCGTCTGGACACCGCAGAAACGCAAACGCGTGACGCCCGACGCGGACGCGGTGCATCGAGTGATCGTGCGTCTGGGTGATGATTTGGCCCAGGGGCGTCACTCGTTCCAGGTTTCGATGCCGCGACAGACGCAGGGGCCCGTGTGGATCCGAGCGGTTTTGGTCGGCACGCTGCTCGACAGCAGCGCAGGAGTCGAGGAAAGATGAGGCCTCCGAGGATGAGCTTTCGCAGTACAGCGAGGATGACGATGAAGTACGAATGTCTGGTACCGCTGTGCGTGTGCGCGGCCATGTTGTCTTGTCGCGAGGAGGAGGAGCGGCCGAAGCCGACGCCAGCGCCGACGCCCACGGTCGAAGCCCCGTCCAGCGCGCAGCCGAAGCAAGAGAGCAAGGCGTTGTCCTCCGAGCTGAACGCACTTCGCCGCGCCAAGGGCGACTTCGTGCTGCCCACGGAGGAGCAGGCGAGCGCGTACGAAGGCTGGCTCTCCCACCTCAGCTACTCCATCGACAAGCGCCGCCTGCCAGTCAAGAGCGCCCCCGACGGCTTTCGCGGCACCTTCGTCGACGGTGGCCGCGTGTGGCTGCTCGCGGAGAAGAGCAAGGACAAGCGCGGCGCTGGCGCGCTCGCGCTGCGCGTCGATGAACCCAAGAACGTCGTCGTGCAGGCGCCGCACACTTTCTTCGACCAAGGCACCTTGCCGTTGGCCTTGACCGTCTTCGACGAGCTCGAAGCGCGCGCGCTGATGATCAACACCATTCACCGCGCCGGCCCCATCGGCTCTTCGGAAGAGCGCGCCGCACGGGTGCGAGCAGGAAGGACCGAAGAGGACTTGGCACATCAGGAGCGGAGCTACTTTCAGCTCGCGCACCGGACCTTGGTCAAGCGTTGGAAAGACACGACCTTCGTGCAACTCCACGGCTTTCGAGACGAGCAAGTGCCGGGGGTTTCCGTCATCGTCAGCGCGGCGGGCACGAAGTTAGACCCCCTGCCCGTGGCCAAGGCGCTCAACGACGTGCTCGGCGCGGGTGCCGCGCGCGTCTATCCGGAAGAAGTGAAGAAGCTCGGCGGCACCACCAACGTACAAGCCCAACACAACAAATCCAAAGAGCGCGGCTTCTTGCACCTCGAGCTATCCACCGAGCTGCGCAAGCGCATGGAGCGGCAGGAGTCGTTGCGGCGCGACTTCGCCAAGGCATTGGCGCGCGCCTTGTTGCTCGACTAAACCCCTAGATGATCGACGGCAGCAGCGCTCCATCCAGCACCGGTACTCGGCTTCGACGTCCGCTGACCGGCTGTGCCCGCGCGCCGCAGCGCGGGGCCTGGGTCTTGGGTGGATGCGGCTGGCTGCCGAGGTGTTGCGCCTGGTTACTGGGAGTCTGCGCCTGGCTGCTCGTGAGCCACTCGAACGCGAGGGCCGACGAGCTGCCGCGCATGCTGTGGGGTCCCGCTGCCGAGCTGCGTTCGCTGCCGTGGCCCGCAACGAAGCAACCATCCGGCACGGAGCCCTGGCAAGTGTACGATCCGGACGCCGAGGTCACGCTGCCCCAGGGGCGCGTGTTGCTGGTACCGGTGCGACAGGGAGACATCGTCGAGATCAGCGCCGACAGTTTCGTCCCGGGTTTCGTGTATGGCAGCCTGGAATTGCCGGATGCCATCGTGTGGCATGCCGCGGAGACGGGGCGCGCGGTGATCCGGGTCCCGACCTGGGGCTACGCGCGTTTCGTCGGTGTGCGTGTCGAAGCAGAACAATCCGTGCGCGTGCGGGTTGCGGTTCCCGTGCGTGACCAGCTCGCGTTTCATCGGCTGGATGCGGAGATCCAAGAGGTGCTCGCCGATCCGGCGCGGCCCACGCCGGTGTTGCCGGACGGCGAAGGTCAAGACTTGCTCGACGCCTTGGTGGTGCAACGTAACCTCGTCTTCGAAGCCGTGCGTGAGGTGCCCGAGCCGCGCCGTGGTGAGCTCGAGCGCGCCGCGGTGCGCTGGTTGGCGGCGCGTTGGCTTGCGGGCTCCTACTTGATCCGCCCGTTGCTGCGGCCATTCTTCCTCGAAGAGCCCGTCGTCGTCGGGGGGGCGAGTGGCCCCGTCGAGTTGGACGCCGAGGGCAAGCGTTGGTACAGCGTCGGCCAAGGGCAGACGCTCACGTTTGCCGCCGAGCGGGCAGACGTCTTGCGCCTCGCCATCAGCGTCTGGGCCGGACAAGACGCGCGCTATCAGATCCTCGAGGGCGACGAGCTGGTCAGCGAGCAGGTGCGCATCATCCCCGAGCGCAGCATGATTGAAGAGCGCTGGACGCCGCCGAAGTCGAGTCGGGTGGTCCTGCGCGGTGGGGCCACGACGCGCATCGTGGTCTTGGCAGGGCGCCTGAAGGTGGCGACGAAGGCCGTCGCGGCGCAGGTCGCTCTGTTCGAGCCCGGCGACTTGCGTTCACCTTCGGCCTTGTTGGATGGCGCGCTGCAGGAGATCGGTGCCGGCGCCGAGCCCACCGACCAGCTGCTGCGACTGCTCGTCTTGGACGAACGTTTGCGCTCCGCCAAGAGTGGCGAGAGGCTACATCGGCTGCTCGAGACGGAGACGCGGGTGCCGCTGCGGGCGCTGCTGTGGAGCGTGCTGTTGCCGCGTTTTTCCGAGCAGCGCTCCGTCGCCGAGCAGCTCCTGGAGTTCTGGGAAGCGGCGGCTTCCGCTCCGCCCGAACAGGCGACGGCCTTGCGCGAGTGGGTGCTGGGACGTATTCACGCGGCGCGCGACGTTCCCCCGGTGGAGCCCGAGCAGCACGAACCGCTGCGCGCGCACTTCTTGGCGGGCATCGCGCAGATGGAGCCGTCGCGGGCGTTGACCCACCGCGCGTTGGTCGAGCTGATATTGCCCCCGACCGATGGTTTGCGTCCGGCGACGGCCGCAGCGCTCGAGGAGCGTTCGGCCTCGACGCCCTTCCGCGCCGACTTCCGTCGTTTGGCGCGTACCGTGTGGCGGCGCGTCTCGCCGTGGACGACGCTGGATCCGGACGATGCCGCGGGGGGTGAACTGCGGTGGCAGACGCCGCTGCCGAAACTCGACGAGCAGCTGTGTGACATCGAGGGCCCCGTGGGATTGCGCTGGACCCGCCTCGGCGCGGAGCCCCAACGTTTCGAGATCGCGCCCAGTGTGGGCACGCACACCTCGGTCCCGTTTCGGCCCCTGCCAGCCGACGATGGCGAGTTTCCGGACGACAGCAAGGTGTCCATTTCCGGCGAGCCGCTGTCGGTGTTGGTCGTTCCGGGGCGCACGTCGCGGGTGCTGTTAGCCAAGGGCGCCTATGATTTTTCTGTTTCACGCGGGCCCCCAGTGGTGGCTCGCGTACCACGGTCAGGTCAGGCGCCGTGCGAGACCCTGCTCGAGTCGCGTCGCTGGTACCAACTCGGAGGCAGGATCACGGTCCCGCTGCCCCCAGGGGACACGCCCACCCTGGCGAGCCTCGTGGTGGAGCCCGACTCGGTACCCGAAGCAGGTGCCCAGCTGAGGCTGCGCATCGGCAAGGTCGAACATCACGCCGAGATCCGTCGGCCGGCGACGGGAGCGCTCGAGATCGCCGTGGCCCCGGGTGAGACGGAGCTCGAGATCGAAAGTGCAGCGCCGCTCTTCCTGCGCGTACGCATCCGTCAGCACCGCACGGGTCTTTCGCCGGGCACGCCCGAAAAGACGAGCAGTGAGCGGGAACTGCGCCTGGTCAAGTTGGAGCGGCTGCGACAATTGGCTCGCGACTCGCGCAAACTCGACAGCGTCGAGACACTGAGTGAGCTCCGCACGCGACGCGCCCAGCTGCTGCTCGAACTCGGTCACCGGCGTTTGTCCGCGGCGGACGCGGCACGGCGGGTGGAGGGCGCGCCGCCCATCACGCCGCTCGCGGTGCCGCCCACGGAGGTGTGGTTGCCCCATCGCGACGAAGCCGTGATCGCGGCGACGCGTGCGTCGCGCCTGCCCTTGATGCCGCCCGATCTGCCGCCGGAGCAACTGCGTCAAGTAAACGAGCAATTGCTGCTACGTCAGGACGAGGCGGCGCTGAGTCTGCTGGAGAGCCTCGGCGCGGCGCGGACGCGGGGACGCGGCGCGCAGACGATGGCGCTCTCGCTCGAAGACGCGGG
Organism: Polyangiaceae bacterium; assembly: GCA_050290545.1. Classification (GTDB taxonomy): domain Bacteria; phylum Myxococcota_A; class Polyangia; order Polyangiales; family Polyangiaceae; genus SZUA-265. The sequence goes on from JBNKHV010000019.1 coordinate 18,723, forward strand.
CAAGGTGGACGCAGCCGCCAAGCTGTACGAGGCCCTGAGCGAGGCGGTGCCGGCGGCGGAGAACTTCGCGGCCGCCGCCGAGATGACGACGTTGCTCGCCCAACGCACGCAGAGTCTCGAGCTCACCGAACGCGCTCACTTCTTGGCCCGGCAAGCGACGGCGCTCGGTGCGCGTGAGGTGCAGTTGCTGGCGCCGCTTTCCGGCACGGTGCGCTGGCAGGCCCCGAGTCTCTCGTCCTTGGGGCAGGGGGCGGTGCGGGTCGACGTGCGGGGGCAAAATCCGCGTGCGCATTCGGAGGCGAGTCAGCTGCGAGCGGCTCTCGTCGACATGCCGGACGAGTCTCGCTGGCTCTCGGATCAGTCGGCCCTGAACGTGTTCTCCTTGCGCGGTAAACGAGTGCGCATCAGCTCGCTGTGCTTCTTTCAGGAGGGACCGTTGGAAGCGTGTGAGGTGCGGCTCTCCCTCGACGGCAAGAAGCCGCCTTGTGATCCCGAAAAGCAGGCCCCCGTCGCCGATGCTCGGCTCGCGACGCGCCCTCGGAGCTGCGAGTTCGTGGTGCCCGACGACGCGCGGCGCTTGCGCTTGCGGCTGCCGCCCGAGGGCGATCCGACGGGTTATTACGTCGCCGAAGAGCTGGGCGCGAAAGGACCGGTGATCGTGCCGTCGCGCCACAGCTTCGCTCGGGTCTCGCCGGAGGCGCCCCTCGAGATCCAGGTCATGGCCCCGACGGTCGTGCGCTTGAGGGCTCGGGCACGCGGCGAAGAGCCCGCGGCGCTCGACGTGCTGGCGACGGCGAGCGTGCTCGGCAGTGAGCCACCGGGGGAGGTGCTGGGCGCAGCACAACGTTGGCGCGTCGAACTCTTCCCGGAGGGCGATCCCTACGCCAGTTGGCCCGGCTCGGACGCAGCCGTGCAGTACGAGATGAGCGAGTTCATCGTCGTGCAGGGCCGAGGCCTGCGCACGCTGGTCGTGACGCCGACGCGCAGCGGGGTGTTGGTCAAGCCGGAGCTGCCCGTGACCGTGCAAGCGCCTGTGCCGCCCGAGGTTGAGACTGAGGAGGCTGCCGTCAGCGCGGGTCCACCACCGCCTTGGGCGGGGTTTGTCTTTCCGGCACCCGCCGAACCGGCCGATCCCGTGCCCTTGACGGTCAGTGCCGACGTGCTGGTCGTGGATCGCGACCTGGCCGAGTCCGACGTGGACGCGCGCGATCGCCACGTGGAGCTGATGGTCAGCGTACGCCGCGAGCTGCTGCAGGATCGTTGGTGGGCCGGGCTCGGCCTGTTCAATCGTTTGCGCGATGGGCCGAGCAGTCTCGGCCTCGACGTCGTCTCCTCGTACAGTTCGCGCGGCTACGTGCCGGGGGCCTTCGTGCGCACACGCATCGCGGCGCAGGAGCTACGGGGCGGGCTCGTCGTCGGGGCGCGCAGCACCCTGGGCGCGTTCGAAGCGATCGATCTCGACGCCAAGTGGTCGCTCTTGCCCGGTGCGGCGTTGACCCTGCGCCATTCGGATCGGGCGATGCTCGGGCGCCCAGGTTCGGATCGCGACGTGGCGTCCGTCTACGCCGACGACCACCCGCTGTCGCTGGACTTGACCACCACCTTCGCGCATCGCCCTTACTTCGACACCCGCGGACGCTACGGCGCGCTGGTGCGACTCAACCCCGACATGACGAGCGTCGATCGAGCGCAGCTCGGGGCGCGTTTCGATTGGCTGGGTGGCTCCGGCTGGAGCCCGTGGGTGCGCTGGGATACCACCTTCGGCTATCGCCCGAGCAACGCTCTGCGCGACGACGCCTTCTTCCGTCTGTGGACGGCCCCGAGCGCGACCTTCTGGCGTTGGCTCGTCGGCGCGGGGCGTCTGCGCTTCGAGGGCTCCCTGGGCAGTTACGTCGACATTCCCTTGCGCTCGCGGCCCGTCGCGTTCTTCGGCACACTCGGCGTGGGCTACGACTTCATCGGGGCTCGTGGCCTGACCGACCATCGCCCGCTGGAACGCCTGCACCGGGCGCGGCTGGAAGAAGGTTCACGAAAACTCAACACCGCTCCCCCGGCGAGTGACAGCTACTGGACGACGAGCGACGTCGAGGGCGGGGGCCCCGATCCGGAGGTCGGGGAGTGAGGCGCGAGAACTTCGACGCGCGGAAAACGGTGGCGGCGGCTCTGCCGAAGTTGGAGCGCGATCTGCGTTTGCCGGTGATCGCTACGGTGACGTCGCGTGCGCGCTCCCTGGCTGCCGAAGAGTTGGAAGACGAAGCGACTCTGGCGGTGGCGTTGGCCCGGGTCGCCGCCTCGGCTGCCGCGATCCGCAGCGCGCAGAGCAAGGACGAGGCCGCGACTGGCGAGAGTGCGAAGCGCCGGGAGGCGCTCAGTGCCGAACGTCAACGCTTCTCCTCCGCCGACCGTCGGGACCAGGCTTTGGTGGCGCTCGAAGCGTCGCGTGGTCTGGTGATCGCGATCGGCGACGATCCCGACGCGTTCAGCGAGCGCCTCGACACCGATACGCTGTTGGAGACAGCGCTCGCGCTGGCGAGTGCCGGGCACGACCGCTTGGTGCGTGAGCGCGCGCTGTCGCTGGCGACGGCGACGCTGGAGACCCTGCCGCTACACGAGCGGCAGCTGAGTGTCGGGGTGCAGGCGTTGCGAGAAGTGACGCAGTACGCGCAGGGGCAGGGGGCCACGGGCTTCGTGCAGAGTCAGGCGCTGAGCTTTCTGACGGTGGCGTTGGGGGCGGAGGTGCTGCCCGTCTTGCGCGAGCAGTTGCATACGATCGACGGGCGGGACTCGATGCTGCAGCGCCATCACGCGGTGCGGCTCATCCCACGTTTGCGCGTCAAGCCGGAGCTCAAGCTCGAGCTCGCCTGGCACCTGCGAGCCGATCCGAGTGAACACGTGCGCCAAGGCCTGGCCAAGACGCTGCGCGAGTTGGCGCTGCCCCACGCCTACGAGCTGCTCGGCGAGCTGGTTCGTAAGGATGCCTCGCCGCGCGTGTGCGGGGTCGCGCTCTTGGAGCTGCTTGCGGCCGCGCTCGAGGATCCCGCCGCGGGGCGCCCGCTGCAACAGAGTCTCGTCTACGCCTGCGGCGCGGACGAGCTCCTGCAGCGCACGGCGCTGTTCGTGGGTGAACGTCTGCTCCAGGATGGTCCCGTCGGCATCGACGCCCACCTGGCCTCGGCCCTGAGCGACATGATCCAGCGCTCGAGTGTGGAGCTGGCGGAGCAGGCGGCGCTCTTGGTGCGCGCCTGGGAGCTCCAACAGGACCGTGAGCTCAGTGCGCTGGAACGAGAGGTAGCCAGCGCCCAGAGCAGCCTCGCTGAAGGAAAGAGCGTGGAGCTGCCCGATTCGGAACGCTGGCAACGCCGAAGGCTCGAACGTGTCGTGTGCGTGCGCGGCGCCAACGACTTTCCTCTGGGCCTGCGCTACCGCAGGCGGCGCCCCGTGCGGCTGCAACGCGGGGAGCGTCGCCGTTCGCGTGCGTGGCGCCTGCTGCACGAACTGCTTCACCCCGCCCCCGACAAGCGCCAGAACTACCTGCACCCCTACGCCCGGGCGGACGCCTCTGATGCGGTGAGCGTGCCCTTGCGTCTGGCGGAGGTGACCCCGACTCGGGTTCCGGGTGAACGCAGAACGGCACTCGGGCAGAGTTGGGGCGGCTTCTTGCCGCGGGTGGACGATGCGCTCTTCGCCTGTGAAGCGGGGCGCGCGCGGCGTCTGCTGACGGTCTTCGGCACCTTGGCGTTGCTGCCGCCGGTGAGTTGGTTCGCGCGCCTCAAGGCGCGGCTGCTGATCAGCCTGCGCTATGCCTCTTTGTGCGAGCTCCGCGAGCGCTCGCTGCGCGCGGCGGAAGGGGACCCGCGTCGCGCCTACGTCGCGCGCTTGCGACGACTGGGGCTCGAATGCCGCTGGGAAGAGGACACCGTCGAACTGGCTCAAACCGAGATCCAGTTGCGCCCAAAGCGCGTCGACACCTACTACGCCCTGGCCCCGCTACCCATCACGCTGTGGCTGGAGGATGTCATCCAGTACGTGTTGCTGCCGACGGGCAACACCGCCTGGCATCTGGCGGTGGTCGTATGGCTGCTCTTGAGTGCGATGGTGATCCGTTCGGCTTGGACGCTGAGTCGCTTCGAGAGCTCACGGCGAGCGATCCCCTTGAGCTTGGGGGGCTGGGGCAGCCGGGGCAAGAGCGGCACCGAGCGCTTGAAAGCCGCGCTCTTTCACTCCCAGCACTACGACGTCGTGTCCAAGACGACCGGTTGCGAGGCGATGATCATCGTGGCGCGTCGGGGAGAGCCCGCCAGCGAGGTGTTCCTCTATCGCCCCTACGACAAGGCCACCATCTGGGAGCAGGAGCGCGTCGTGGAGTACGCGCAAGCTCTCGGCGCGCAAGTCTTCTTGTGGGAGTGCATGGCGCTGCAGCCCGAGTTCGTCGACATCCTCAACCGCGAGTGGATGAAGGACTCGATCACGACCATCACCAATGCCTACCCCGATCACGAGGACGTCATGGGGCCGAGCGGTGAAGACGTGGCGCGTGTCATCGGCCAATTCGTGCCCCAAGCTGGCGTGGTCATCTCCAGCGAGGAGCAGATGCGTCCGGTGATCGCCGAATCCGCGACGAAGAAGGGGGCGAAGATGCTCGACGTGGGCGCGTTGGAGGCGGACTTGTTGCCCCGCGACCTGCTGCAGCGATTCCCCTACGAGGAGCACCCGCGCAACATCGCCTTGGTGCTGCGCTTGGCGGAGGTCTTGGGGCTCGAGCGCGAGCGGGCGCTGGTGGACATGGCAGACTACGTCTTCCCCGATCTGGGCGTGCTCAAGACGTACCCGCTCGCGAGCCACAAGGGTCGCGCGCTGCGCTTCTCCAACGGCATGAGCGCCAACGAGCGGGCGGGTTTTCTGTCCAATTGGCGGCGCTTGGGCTTCTCCGAGCACCGCGCGGACGAGCGCCCCGAGCGTTTGATCGTGGCGGTGGTGAACAACCGAGCGGACCGCGTGCCGCGCTCACGCGTGTTCGCGGAGCTGTTGGCGCGGGATGCGACCTTGGACTCCATCGTCGTGATCGGCACCAACACTAAGGGCATGCGGCGGTTTCTGTCGGAGGCGATCGAACAACGCAGCCGCGACATCGAGCTCGCCGCAGGCGAGGCGGGAGCGCAGACCGTGCACGGCTTGTGGGACGAGCTGGGCGCGCCGCGCACGAGCCAGGCGGTCGCCCAGCGCGTGGAGCTCCTGCGCGCCGCGCTCCTGCCCGCGGTTGCACCCGAAGCTTCACCGGAGGCGCGTTCAGCCGAGCCCGAAGTGCCCAAGCACGCGCCCGCGACGCGCGCGGCGGAGTCATCCGAGCCTGCGGCAGAGTCGTCGGAGCTGGTGCAGGAGCTCGAGGCGCTCGTGCGGGAGCAGAGTGAGCCCCGGGCATTGCGTTCGCGCGTGCAGCGGTGGGCTCAGGAGCGGGCGACGCAGATGAAGTCCGACGACAGCTCGTGGTGCTACACGAAGTCGCCACAGGGCCAGAGCCAGGAGCTCGCGGCGCATCTCGTGGCGCTCGTGCTGCCGTGGTGCGAGCGCACGGTGTTGAGCCGCTGGGTCGCCACGACCTCCGCGAAGTCTTCGGTCGTGGTCGCCACGGTGCGCGAGTTCTTCGTGGCGCGCTTCGAGTCCAAGCTCGCCGTCTTGCACGACAGCGACGCGACGGGCGACCAAGTCATCGACTTCGTGGCGCGGCAGTTGCCTCCGGGGCTCACTCTCGAGTTGTTGGGCTGTCAGAACATCAAGGGCACGGGTCTCGACTTCGTCTATCGCTTCACGTCGCTCGGGCGGGTCGATCACTGGTTGCGGCTGCTGGACGAACAGCCCGAGGACCGCGGGGCGACGCTGCACCAACTGCTGAGTCACGCGGACTACGGCCTGTTGGATTCGAAGCTCGCGTTGGATGCGGTGAGCGCCGCGCTGGAAGTCCCCACCGCCGATTGGGAGCCCCACAGCGCGACTCTGGAGCGCTTGAAGGAGCGGCTGAGTGAGCTCTACCAGAGCAAGTTCCAGAGTCTGAGCGTCAAACGTCGGCGTTCGGCGCTGTCGGTGGTGCTCGGTTGGGTCGAACCGTTCATCGACCACCTCGACGCCATCTCGCGGCACAAGCGTGCTGTGCGCACGATGCACGAACTCATCAACGGGCGCATCCCACAAGCGGTCGCCGTCGAGCGCTTGCGGGAACTGACGGCGCGCCAAAAGGGGGGCTGGCTGGCGAAAGACCTCGCCGCGCTGCTCGCCCGCCGCGGCGGTTAGAACGAAACAACGTCGCAGCATGACTCGCACGACGAGGGCCGGGGCACCACTTCGCATTCGTGGCCGCGGGCCGTGTCCGGGGCCGCGGCGGTCGAGCCGTGACCGAATGATCGGTGGCCGCGAGCCGATGACGGTGGCCCTGCGCAGTCGGCGTGAGCACGACGTTCGCAGGTGCGTGCCAGCAGAGCTGTCACTGGCACCTGCTTGCAGGTGACGTGGCGGAAATGCGTCGAGCTGCTCCGCCGGACAGTCGAATCAGGAGCTTTGTCCGAGTCCCCTGCGGGCGGGGCGTGGCTGTGAGCCCCGCCGCAGGGGACCAACCACAAAGGACAACCTCATGAAACTCCAAGCTCTCAGCGTATCACTCGAAGCCATCGCCAAACTACGCCCAATCGTCGCGCGGATCCGCCGCCACGACCGCATCCTCGCCAAGCAGGTCACAGATGCAGCAAACAGCGTGGTGCTCAACATCGGCGAGGGTGCTCACAACGATGCCGGCACTCGCAAGAGTCGCTACCAATCTGCCGCAGGCAGCGCTAACGAAGTTCGCGTAGGACTCCTAGCCGCCGTTGCCTGGGGGCACGTGAGTGAGTCGCAAGCGCGCGCAACCGTCAAGCACTACGATCGCGTCGTGGCCATGCTCTACAAGCTCGTGCGTAGCTGAAACCACGCTCTCGTCGAGCTGGCGCCCGACGCCAGCCCGGCGACGGCAAGGCCGCTCACCGATCGAAGGTATGGTTGACCGCGACGTCGAACTCAGCGCAGCGACTGAACAGGCCGGTCAGCGATTGACGGTGAACTCGACTTCGGCGTCGCGTTTGAGCTTCTCGCCGGCGGCGGGCACTTGTTTGAGCACGACGTTGCTGGCGACCTCAGCCCACTCCACCCAGCGGATCTTCGGCTCGAGCCCCAACTCGCGGACTTTTTCTGAGGCTTGGTTGGCGGCTTGCCCTTGGAAGTTCGGCAGCTCGACCTCGCCCAAACCGGCGGAGGCTTTGATGATGACGCTCTTGCCCTTCTCCAGGCTGGCGTTGGCTGCCGGTGTTTGGCTCACGATCTTGCCCTCGGCGATCTTGTCGTCGTAGGCGGGATCACCGACGACGACCTCGTAACCTTTGGCCTGCAATGCGGCTTTTGCTTCATCCACCGTCATGCCGGAGACGTCGGGCACGTGCGGGGGCGCATCGGCGAAGGTGACCAGCACGGTCTGCCCCGGATCGAGCTTCAGGCCGGGGGCGACCGATTGGCGCACCACCGTGCCGGGCTTGGTCTCGGTGGAGACGACGCTGCCGCCTCGCATCATGACCAACTTGGCGCTCTGCAGGCTGTGGGTTGCCTCCGTTTCGTCGAGCCCGCGCAGATCGGGCACCACGCTTTGGGCGACGGTTTGCTTGAAGACCCCCAGCTTCTCGATCACGACGACGGTGCCAGTGGTCGTGATGAGCGCCGTGATGATGGCGAGCGATGCGATACCTGCGTTGTTCATGTCACCTCCCGATCGTGTGGATCTGCGCCATCATGTCACTTCCTGCTCGGCAAGCAAGGGCGCGCTCGGAACGGCCGAAAACCCGCCGCTCCAATCACATTGCTGTGAACATGGCTTCTCGGCGCACGGCCCACAGGATGCCGCCCGCGATGTGCTTTCGGACATTTTCGTCATCGAAGGTCGGCCCTTCATGGCCGAGTGACGTATAGAATGCCCTGAAGTTGCCCCACTCGCGAATATAGCTCACCGGTCGCGTGCTTCCGTTGGTGGTCACGCGGCTGAGGATCCTGAATCCGGGCTTGGTGGACCAATCGGCGGCGCTGTTGAAGTTGTACCATTCCTCGGCGCGTCGCCATGGGCTCGGCAAGGCTTGGACCCCAGGAAAGGTGAGTGCCGACGGGTCCCACTGAATGTTTGCCTCTGCGCAGCAGGCGTCGTGCAAGTCGTAGTACTGGCCCGTCACTTCCGAGTAGAACGCCCAACCGTTTTCGGTATCCGTTGCCGAATGGGTCCCGACAAACGCTCCGCCTTGGGTCATCCACTCCTCGAAGATCCGTTGCTCTTCGTTGTTGAAGACGTCGCCCGTAGGGTTCAAGAAGAAGAGTATCTCGTGCTGCGAAAGACCCTCGGGCGTGATCTCGTCGTTGCTCTCGGTGAGCGTCACTTCGAAGTCGTATTGGGCAGCGAGCTCCGTCAGCATGCGTTTGCCGGAGTCGATCGAGTCTTGATGACGAAACCCATTGGTCTTGGAGTAAGCCAGCATCTTGAATGGGCCAGTGCGCGCGGCGTAGGGGTCCTCGTCGTCAACGGGCGGTGCCCCGGGATCCTCCGGTGAAGGCGCGGCGGGGTCCGTCGCGTTGGGTGTGGGTTCACTGGGCGCCAATACGTCCGTGCCTGGCGTCACTCCGTCGGGGTCTGCGCTGGCGACTTCCGTGCTGGCGACGTCGCTCGCGCTCGACGCTTCTGCGGTGGCCGGCGTCGTACTCCCGTCGTCTTCCGCCGTGAGTGGCGAAGTCGTGTCGGAATTGGACATCTCCGCCGGGGGCGGGTCGCGATCATCCGTCGTCGCGTCCGCTGCGTTGCCAGGTTCCGGCTCGCCAGGCGATGGACCGGGGACTGTCTCATCGTCCGTTTCGCTGGACTCGGTATGCGTTCCGTCGGAATTGCCGCTGGTCCCGAGTTCTTGCCCACGCTCGCCACCGGATCCGAGAGTGGACGTCCCGGAGGAGCACGCACACAACCCAACTAGCACCAGACTACTCAACCACTTTGCGCTCGGCATGTTTACTTCTCCCACTGTTCCTGTTGACTGTTCTCGTTGCTCGTTCATCATCGATCCTTTCACGAATGGTGGCTGAGCTGCAGGCGCAGGTTCGGCGTTGCTTCATCGCTAACCTCAGGCAGCGATTTCTGGAAATCCCGATTGAGAGGGTTGGCCTGGAGGCGACCTAGCGGGAGCTGTCGAGGACTGCGTTCGCCCGCGCGGAATACGGGCCGCCTCCGCTGAGCTGAAGGACGCGGCGCGCTAGTTCTTGGGACTGCTCGAATCGTCCCAGGGCCTGAGCAGCTTCCATGCGCACCACCAGCACTTCGACGATGAGTTGACGCTCGTCGAAACGTGTCTCGTAGCTCGACAGGAGGCGCAACGCCTCACTGGGAGCTCCGCGCTGGAGCGCGCTTCTACTCCGCTCCAGAAGCGCAACTTCCTGCGCCAGCTTCACATTCGACGGCTTCTCCGGTGCTGACGACTTCGGGACCTCACGTGCGGACCGCACATCGTTCACGACCGGCGTAGCTTGCCCGAGTTCCGTAGTCGCAGGGAGTTCGCCGCGAGGCATCAACTCGAGCTTCGGTTCACCACCAGCGATAGCGTCGCTCTGCAACCTTGGTCGCGACGCTTCCGTCGTGGGCGCTTGGTCTGTCGACTCCACTACCGGTTGTGGGGTCCAAACGTGCTCCAGGTACTCGATACCGTCTGGGGCGTGAGTGGTTGCAGCAATCGCCACGACGCCGATGCCGGCCCACTTGGCCAAGCCTACGGCGACGGTCGCCGCGCCAACCTGGACTGCGCCGGAACTCGCCGCTACCCCGCCGCCAAGCGCTGGTGCAAGTGATGCCGCTCCGGTGGCTACCGCGCCTGCCGAAGTGATGCCGCCTACCGTACCCATCGCGCCGCCCGCGCTGATTGAGGCTGCCGCAGCCTTGCCGCTAGCGGCGGTCGCTGCGACCCCGGCGCCGACCGCTGCGGTTGGGCCGAGTATCACGCTCAGCGTGCGCTCGCGGGATGCTTGCGTTGGACGTTCTTCGATTCCGGCCAGCAGCAGTTGGGCCAACGGATCCTGATCGCCAAGTTCGCAAAATCGATTCGGATCGGTCTTCATGGTGCTGCTCGCAGTGATTGGAGAAGTTCTGTGCCAACTCGGGAGGCGCGATCCGTGTCCGTATCGTCATCGGGCGCGACCGCACCCTGGTCACCTCGAGCCCAACTGGCATGGAGGGCTCGAATGTGTTTACGAGCGAGGCGCAATCGCGAAGCGGCCGTCCCTCGCGGTATCTGCAGCAGCGAGGCGACCTCGTCGAGAGTCAGCTGTTCGATCTCGAACAGGACGAAGACGTCACGCTGTTCATCCGACAACATCATCAGCAACCGATCCAGAACGTCTGCTGCCTTCTTTTGATCGACCAGTTCGTCCAGCGGTGCGTGCGTGCCTTGGAGTCGGTCCCCGTGCACGGCTTCTTCGGCGTGCCTGCGACTCGTGCGGACTCGACGCGCCTTGTTCAACGCGCAGCCGTATAGGAAAGACCGTTCACACCCGGGTTCGATCCGCTCCCACTTTTGAAGGCCGACGAGAAACACCTCCTGCGCGGCGTCGTCGGCGTCCGCATGGGACAGACCCAGTCGACGCAGCAGGCGCCACACGTAGTCGAAGTGGTCCTCCACGAGTCGTGCCCGCTGATTGGCATCGAGTGCCGCGGTCTTCGAAGTTGACGAGTCCACGATTGAAGTACTCATCCCGGAGACGCCTGAACGGGATCACCATCAGACGAAAAAGAGTAGGCATGCTACCAGCCACATGGCCGGCGGAGTCACCATTCCCCACGCACGCCCAAGCGCGCGCCCCCTTTCGGGGCAACGCGGGGATGAAACACCGTCGTCTGAGGCTCTTCGAACTCGAAGCGGTGCTCGATGAGCGGAGTGCCCGCTTCCGCTTGAAGTTCCAAACGGAATTGCCGCCATGCCGGGCTGACGGCGCGAACGAACATCGCGCCGTCGAGCCAAGGGATGACGTGTTGTTCCGTGCGCGGCAGGGCGGGGCTGTCGACGCCCCGTCCAACCAGGGTTCCGGCAACGGTCCTCGCACCCAATTCCAGTCCAAACCCCATCGGCGGCTCTTCCAAGAGCGCAAAGCAGCCTTCCAGGCTCGCACCGAGCATGTGGAAGATCGCCTCGCGCTCTTCGACACTGGTGGCTGACCGAGCGTATCGCGCGCCCACTCGCAGTGTCCAACGGCCAGTGTTCGGGGTGAACGACAGTGCGAGATCGGCGCCGGGAGACGAGCTCGGTCCTGTCCAGGCGTCGATGGTTGCGCCGAGGGCGACACCCCAGCCATGGGAGTCGTTGCTGCTCGCTGCGCTGCTGCGCTCCGCGCTGCCGTCCGTCGTCGACAAGGGGCTGATGAGCGTACCGGGGGCTGCGCCAGCTAGTTCCGCTGGCGCGGTCGCGCGCGCTTCGGCACGCGGCGCTTCTCCGCTTGGCTCTTCACCGATGAGCGTCCCGGAGTTGGCTGCAGGTCCGTTGGTCGTCGCAGCCGTCGGCGCGGGCGCTTCTTCGCTGATGGTCGTTGGCGGGTCGGGCTCACCGGCGGTGGCCGGTGCTACCGGCGGCGGTTGTCCTGCGTTGCGCGAGCCCTCGATTGCCATCGCGCTGATCAAGGCGACGGAAGAGATCAAGTCCTCGCAGTTGTCGGCGCTGAGGACCCGTGCCTCTGCTGGCGCGCCTTCAGCAGAATACGTGACGACGGCTCGTTTGGAGTCTTCTGCGACCCGCACTTCGCGCAACAAGGTCTGAAGCCGCTGTTCGACATCATCGAGTTCCGCCCGCCGCAATTTTTCTCCGACCCTTTTTACGAAGTCGTGTTTCGTCGGGCACTCGGGCGGAACATCGTAGACGAACGTTTCATCGGCCTGGACGGCGGAAACGCAAAGGAAGGTGGCGAGAGCCAGCTGCGATGGCCAGCGGGTTGCGAAGTGACGCGCGACGAGACAGCGCACGTCGCCACCATACCAGAGCCGGCACCGGGCACCAGGTTTGCGTTCGAGACTCGTGACCCGCGAAGACTGGCCGCCGGCGCGGGCTCACACGGTCCCAGCGACGCTCACAACTGAGCGAAGTCCCGATCGAATTCTGGATTCGGAAGCAAGTTCTTCATCGCGAGGCGCAGCCGCTCGACGGAGGTGGCCAGGGAAACGACTTCGCGCGGACCTTCGACCACCACCAAACGGTGGACATCGCCTCGGGAAATCGACTCGGAAACGTCGTTCAGGCGTCGGAGTGGCTCCACCACGGTCCGTCGCACCTGACTCGATAGCAGCAAGAAGACGAGCAAGGCTATCGCAGCCGCTCCTCCTTGGACATAGTAGAGCTGGCGAACCCTGCCTTCTGCTTCGGCCTGCATCAGGAAGACCGCCGAATTCATCTCGCTCAGCAGCTCCGTGTTGTTGTCGATGATGTACTGCTCGCCTGTAGTCCGCGCGGTGTCCGCGCCATCGAGAATGTCTCTCGCGGCCGCTCGGTATTTTTGATACAGCTCGCGGACACGGCGGAGCTGGTCCGAAACCGCAGCAGAAGCAGGCGGGGTGTTGCGAACGTTCACCAGCTGCAGGTCTAGCGGTGCGGGGCCGCCATGATCCAGCGCCTCCAGCGTTTTTTCGAAGACCTGCATCGTCGTCAGCACCGCCGCCCGCTGCGCCTGCGTGTCCCGGCCTCGCTCCTGGAGAGCGGCGTAGCCGAGAAGTTGGTGCGTCATGCGTTGGGTGAGCATGCGTTGTCGGCCTGACAGGTTGAGTACGAGACCGTCATCCGATTGCCGCAACAAGACGACGGCGGTGGAACCGACGATGCCGAGGATCAGCAACAGAGAGACTAGGTTGGCCAGGGTGAGGCGAAAAGAGATCGAATTGGGCATGATGGGTTGGAGGCAGGGTTGCAGGCGGTTCAGTACGTTGCGAGCGACGGATGAATGATACGAGCCGCCCGCAGGAATTCGCTTTGTGCTCGAACGGTGTCCAGGCGTGCAGCTAGCTGGCCGACGAGCAACGGCATCTGGTTTTCCCGAATGCTCTCGGGTGTCACGCCCAGGGCGCGCATCTCAGCGACGAGCACAGGTCGCGCGGCGGCTCCCAGACGCTCCGTGTAGGCCTTCAGGAGGTCCCGCAGAACCCACAACGGCACGCTGCTCTTGCTCGGTTCCGTGCGCTCGACGCGTGCAGCCCGTGGTCTGGACAGCATCGTGCCTCCGAGTGTCTTTCCTGTCATCAGTCGCAAGGACGATTGAGGTCGGGCATGTTCCTCCGTCGGTCGCGCCGAAACGCCGCTGTTGGCCCGTGGCTGCCCGAGCTCGCCGTAACGCTCTGGTGGTTCGTTGTAGGGTCTCGTGACCTCCTCCGGGAAGGGGTCCTCTGCGGGTCGTACGAGGTCGTCGCTCGTGCCACTGACTATGTTGGAGCGGGTTTTGGCGCCGTTCATAGGACACCCCTTTTTCCAAGTTGGTGAGGAATCGCGAAGCTGTTCTTCGGAGTGCTACGCTGCCTGCATTGCGTGCCGTATTCGTGCAGGTTGCGAGGCGATGGTGCCCCAAAAATGTTCACTCCTTGCGACGTCTGAGCGCGCACGGGAGCTCCCGAGCCGCAGCTGAGGTTGCGGGTTGGTTTCGCGGTTTCAGTGCTGTTACGAAGCGCCTGTCCCGTCCGCGGCGCACGTCGACGTCGCGCATTCGCGGGTCACGCCGACGGCGCGCTCACACGCACAGCGCGCACACGTCACGCCGACGGCGCGCGCTCGAAGGTCATGCGCACGGCGCGGACTTCTTCGCCCCAGGTCGTCACGTTGGTCATCTGCAAGACGAGCTGTCCGGAGGGCTGTCGCAGACTGAGCCCGATGCGCCAGCGCCAATCGCGCTTCTCGCCGTATTCACCTTGTACCTGAAACAGGCCCCAGGCATCGGCAACGGCTCGGCAGTGCATCGTCTCGGGGCTGTGCCAGCTATCGACGAAGCTCGCCTCGCCGGCGGCGGGCGCGTCGCTACCACGTTCGTAGACCCCATGCAGCGTGATACTGCCGTGGTGTGTCTTGCCCTCACGCTCCCACGTGTAGCTGACGACGTTGCCGTCGATGGCGCAGGTGCAGTCACTCTTCTCCACGTCGTCGCCCAAGGGATCGAGCCATAGCTCGCAGCGCCCCACCCACTTCGTGCCATCGAGATCCGAGAGCCGTGTCATGGGGGGAGAGTACACCTTTTGTCGGCGCAGGGGCGAGGGCAAGTGGGGTGTCTGAGCGGGGAGAGACAGCGAAGTAGCGGGGCGTCAAGGGGATGCGTCGCCGTGTGCGGATTGGCCGCAGCGCGTTGCCAGCCACACCAACTGCGACTTCCGCATTGGTACAGCTCCCCAGCGGTCCCATCGACGATGCGCTGGAAACACAGAGGGTGACGAGGCACAATCCGGCTGCCGGCGCGCCGGCGCGTGTTCAAATGGGAGTTACACGAAGATGAAGCCTGTCTTTATTGTGAGTTTTTTGGCCACCGCGATCTGCCTTGCGGCGTGTGGTGACGATGATGAGACCCAGTCGAACGAGCCGGACGCTGCCGCGACGGACAGCGAGACGACCGACGAGGAGCCTACGGACGAGGCGACCGACGGCACGGAAGCCAGCGATGTCGCGGACACGGAAGCGAGCTCGGAAAGCGATGCTGTTGACGCTACGGACGTCGAAGTCACGGACGAAGCGTCGACGGACAGTGAGGCCGACGAACCCGATGCCGGCGTGACGCCCGAGCCCGAGCCCGCGGGTTTCATCGGGGCAGAGGGCGGGACGATCGAAAACGACGAGGGGGTGATGTTGGTGGTTCCCCCCAACTCCATCGATCCCCCCTCGGCGATCACCCTCGGGGAGGTCGAGGTAGACAACCCCGAGCTGCTGGTTTCGCCAGCCTGGGACTTTCAGCCAGACGGTGTGACGTTCGATCCTCCCGCACTGCTCACCATTCCCTTCGACCCGGATGCTGCTGGTGACGCTGAGTTGGCGATCGCGTGGCTCGATGCGGGGGAATGGATGCCGCTTCTGGAATGTAGTCTGGGCGATGGCAGCGTGACCTGTGAGGTCGAGCACTTCACGACATTTGGCGTCGTGACTCTCGACGGCGACTCTCCAGACGCGGGCATGGATGCGACGGACGGCACTGACACGATGGCGACCGACGTCGTGACAGACGGCACGGATACGATGATGACCGACGTCACTGATCCCGTGATGACGGACATGGCGACGGACGGTACCGATACGGGTGGAACCGACGTCGGGACGACCTGCGAGGCCCCCCCTTGTTGGACGAGCATCGACATCGCGGAGTGCACGCCCGACGTTGCAGATACCTGCCAGACCAACATCGAAGACCTCACGCCCGTTTCGACCAACGTCTGCTACGCGAACGGTGTGAAGGCGCAGGTCACCGGCCTCACGAGTGAGCCGCTGGTGATGAACTTCAAGAAGCCCAACGGCGACGCTTGTTACAGCCTGGAGTTCACGGGCGCGTTGACGGCGACCTACAACTACGTCTGGAAGGATGCCACCGGTACGCCGGTGATGACCGCGACGGTGCAAGCCGCCAACCCAGACGTCATCACCTATCAGTGCGACGGCGTGGAGTATGTCGTCGACTACTCGACGGAGGCGTGCATGTCCGAACCCGGACCAGCCAACTCAGACAGCACTGGCTGCACGATGGGCACCTGCACGTTCTGATGAAGCGCGAGCGGCCAGAGCTCCCGCCGCGGCGGGAGCTCTGGCCGCTGGAAGACCGCCGCTCCAGACGATGACGGGAGCCGCTGCCGCGAACACCGCCGTTCCGAGCCTCATTGCTGCGAGCGTATCATGGCTCGTTGCGCTGCAGGGGGAGGCTCAGCAGCGGCACTCTCGACGACTCGGGACAGCCAGGAAACGGCGCTTGGAGAGACGGTGCAGGTTCACATCCTTCGTATCCGTTGAGTGAGAGCGTCATTGCGGCTGGGCTTGGTGCTTCGGCCTCGCTCGTGGCAGCGGCGGTGAGGCTCACGCCGAGCCATACGTAGCCGTAGGCGGAGAGTTCGAAACCGAAGTTGCCCCAGGCCGCTTCGAAGGCTGCCGGCGCGTCGCCCACGCCCAGCGCTCCGCTCAGGCCGCTGGCGCCATCGTGCAGGAAGCCACCGAACTCGATCTCCGAGCCCTGCGGCGTCGACAACACGACCCGAAGTGGCAGCCGATCTTCATCCCACGGGGTTTGACAGATGACGTCGCTCGCCGACATGCGGGCTTCGAAGGTCCCCACGTCCGTTTGCCCGAGCCACGCCCCTTCCAAGTCATCCCCGGTGATGTCGGCTACCGCTGCGTCGCTCGCCACGGCGCCGCGTTCGCAGGGGTTACCGAGGGGGAACTCCAGCACTGGCGTCGACGCGGGTATCGTGTTGGGACTTCGTTGCTCGACCAGGTTGATGGCTCCCGTGAGCCTGCTCGGACTCAGATGCAACTCGACCGTCAGCATTTGCGGTCTGTCGTCGCTCGCGTCAGCCTGCAGATGCAAGTTTCCTTCCAGCGCATCCAAGGGCAGCTGCGTCCAGAAGCTCGCGAGCCCTTCGCGTTGGGACAGAATGTGTCCGGATAACGTCTCTGCGAGCTGACCATCGCTACTGCTGAGCTCCACCGTTGCGGGCAGGTACAAGCCGGGGGCGCACGAGGAATTCTCATTGCTCACCTCTGCAGGGCCTTCAGCTCGGAGCAATCGCACGTTCACCTCAGGCGTCAGTGTGTTACTCGGCTGGAGCCACTCGGACTCGAGCCACACAGCATCGCTCTGCTCATCGCGGAACGCCCAACTCAGATCCGCCGCACTGAACCCCAACGAGCCGACCACCGTTGACTCATCGGACCACGGCACACGTTCTCCGTCGCAGCTCGATTCCGTCACCGGCGCGCCTTCGCGCCCGTCGGCACCCGGAGCAGCGGAACAGGCGATGGTGAGACAGCCGAGACCGCA
>JBNKHV010000020.1:0-51095 GCA_050290545.1 Polyangiaceae bacterium
CTGTCTTTGTGCCGCGACCTTCAAGCAGGCGAACGGCGTCTTTCTTGTACTGCTCTGAGTACCGTTGGTTGCGTTTCTTCATTTCTGGACTCCCCTGACTCTACGTCAGATTTGGGTGTCCACAAAACCGGGGCAGCTTCAATCTGCGCGGCCTCCTGCTCGGCGTAGGCGCCACCGGCCTTCGCCGGCGAGCTCGACTCAGCAACGATGGACCCACCACAGGCAACCAGCGTTGCGCACAGCAGACAAACGCAGAGCGCAACCATGCGCCGAACCCACAGCATCCATCTGGCACGGCCACCCGTCACGGCGGCAGCGGCGGCCCTCACGGCTGACTGCGCTGCGGCCAGTCCATTCAAACGCTGCACCCCCGTAAGACCCCACCTGCGCATGGGCCCTTTGTAACGAAAACGCACGGAAATAACCAGGAGTCGCTCACCTCGCGACGATTCGACCGGACGCCGCGACATCGACACCGTCCAGCGCCGAGCTGCGGACATTGCCCCACACTTGCAACCGCCAGCGCTAGCGCAGCCGCGACATCGGATGGGAGTCGCTTGCGCCGGGTCAACCCGACGCCGTCAAGCCCCCCCGCGACGGGCGCCCCTCTCCCCCGCCGATCTCGGGTACACTCGGCGCATGATGACACCGCGACGCAAGGCGACACCGAAACGCAGGGTGGCACCGAAACGCAACCACTTCGCCTACTGGGCCCTCACCTGCGGCGTCGCGCTCGCTGCCAGTCTCGCTGGCTGTGGCAACGACGATGACGACGGCACCGAAGCAGACCAGCGTCTCGTGGGCGCGCAGTGCAGCGACGACGACGACTGTCGCCTCGACGAAGAAGAGGGTTCGGTCACCAAGCGCTGCTTGCTCCAATTCAAGGGCGGCTACTGCAGTATTCTCGGTTGCGAAACCAACGCCGAATGCCCCCGGGGCTCAGCCTGTGTCGACCACGAGGGCAACACCTACTGCTTTCGCGACTGCGACAACAAGGACGAGTGCAACCGCTGGCGCGACGAGGACAACGAATCCAACTGCTCGTCGAACGTGACGTACCTCGACGACGATAGCGGCAAGGCGTGCGTGCCGCCGTCGGATTGACGGGGGCACGCCAAGCCGCACTTGCACGTCTTGACGTCTACGTTGATGTCATCAGCGCCATGGTCGACCCAATTGGTGTCGGATTGGCCGCTCTTCACCCCTGCCGAATCAAGTAAACCCCCACCGCGAGAGCCGCCAAGCCGAGAGCACGAGTGACGGACAGGGGGTGCACGGCGTAGCCGACCAGGCCGAAGTGATCGAGCACCACCGAGCACCCGAGTTGGCCCGCGATCAGTCCTGCGACGAGAAGCGAGGCTCCGAGTCGGGGGGCGGCGAAGACGGCAGTCAGGACGAGGCTCGCGCCACACAAGCCCCCGAGCCACGCCCAGGCGGGAGCGTTCGAGAGCGCGGCGCCCAGCCGGAACGGAACGCGCAGGACCAGGCCGCCGAGGATCAGCGCGGCTCCGCCCACCGCGAAGTTGACCATTGCCGCCGCGACGGGGTGGCCCAACTGCCGGCCGAGCATCGCGTTGACGCCCGACTGAAAGGGCATCAACCCACCGACCAAAACCACCAACACGACCAACGAGGCATTTCCGCTCATCCACCGAGCGTAGCGAAGGATCATCGAGCGCTCCCAAGAAAAGCCGTGCACCAAGAGGACTGAAGGGCGAGCACCAAAACTCGACAGGGCTTTCAGGGCGAACTCGCCGAAGCAGGCCAGCCGCTCCGACTGCTTCCGATCCTACCCACTGAAGCGACCTCTAGCTCTCGCGGGCGCTTGGGAACTGCGTCGAGCGGACCGGAACTCTCTACGCGCCGCTTTTCTTCTACCGAATGCTGACGAGGTAATCGTGCGCTTCCTGCATGATGGTCGTCATGACCGCCTCGTCTTGACCCCGTTCCGAGAAGACCGCGAAGATGATTTGAGGAGTGATGTTCGTGTGGTCGGACCTCGCGCCTGCCCAATCTGCCCCCATGCCCGCCCAAGACATATTTCCGCCGTTGGAGCCTTGCTTGCCGCCCCTCTTGCCGCCGTAGTAGTCGAACGCATAGCCGCCGGGTTTGTACGAACTGTTCAGATCATGAAGCTCGAGGAAGTAACCTCGATCATCGACGTCGTCGTCGAAGAGCAGTCCGTTACTCACACGCCGCCCTCCCTTGGTGTCCGCTAGATGGGGACCACTTCATACGCCGATCAACGCAGGTAAACGCTGGGAAGAGAGAAGTCGCATATCTTGTATCCGTTCGAGGCGAAGCCTCGTGAATCACGCAAGGGTGCGGCATCTACTGCGCAGCAACTGTGATGTCGATTTCAACCGATTTCACGGCGCGCACCTGCACCGCAGCCGGGCGCGAACTCGTCGCAGCGCTGTATTCTGGCAGAATACGGAAGCTGCCACCGCGCGACCTAGAGCAGCCCGCCACACGTCGCGCTCATGCTAGATTCGACCAATGATTGGGAGACCGAAGCAAGCCTTGCCAGAAACTCGGGCTTCGCAACCGCCGTGGATCTTGCTCGGGCTCTGGCTGCTCGCCCCGCTCGCGGCGGGTTGCAGCTCCGAGTCGACCGGTGAAACAGGCTGCCAGGGAGGGTCTTGCGCGAACGCTTCAGCCGTTGACCCAGACGCCGCTGCGCGGCAAGACGCAGACTCGCCCGGGGACACCAGTTCTGCAGTTCCCGCCGACGCTTCTCTCAGTCCCGACTCGCCGCCAAGCGCTGACGCGTCTTTCGGTGAGGATGGCACTGACACCGCGCCTGCGATGACCCCGCAAGAGCCAGCCCCATCGGACTCTCCAACGCCGTCGGACGCTGGTGCCACGAGCTCGACCAGCCAAGCACCGGATCCTCCCCCAGATGACGCAGCGGCAGTTTCGCCCGCCGCCGCAGACGGAAGCGTCGCAGCGCTGCAGTGTCCCGAACTGGACCTCCAGAGCGGCTGCCATGACGACAATCCCTGCGAGGTGCCGCAGGGCAGCGAGGGCGGGTGTACCCCCGGCGCCACGGCGCCGACGTCCTGCGGCGGCGTCGAACGAGCGGACGAGTGCTCGACGGATGGGGACTGTGAGCTTGGGCTGCAATGCAACAGCTTTGGGGGTGACTGCGGCCACAGGGTGTGCGAAATCGGCTGCGCCGCAGACGCGGATTGCGCTACCCACGAGAGGTGTGACGGTCGGCGTTGCCAACCCATCCCCTGTGACGAAGCTGAGTCCTTTGGATGCCAAGAGGGCACGGTGTGCAATCCGGACAGCGAGCAAGCTAACGCACTCGGCTGTGAGCCCTTATCCTGCACCGGTCCCGACTACGAGTGCGCCGATGGCTGGCGTTGCGCGACAGACAGCACGAGGAAGGATGAACACGGCTGCGAACGGATCCAGTGCAACGAACCTGGCGCGCTCCCGTGCACTTCCAACACCGCCTGCATCGAATTCGGCGACAGCTACCAGTGCCGCCCCCTGCCCTGCACTACGAGAGCAGATTGCGACTGCGGCGTATGCATCGGCGGAGGGTGTTTCGATCAGCCCGGCCAGTGTTGGTACGGCGCCCCTTGAGGTGAGCAAACAGAAGAGTTGCGCTGTCAGGGCACGACCAACGTTACCCTCGAGGTGGTCGCTATTCATGCATGCCTGATTGGGTACCGGTCGCGTGGGTTCCCCTGCAGGTGAACGAACCAGCCGCTGAGTGAGGAAGATGCGTGTGCACCCCAAGCACTTCGTCATCGCTGAGCCTAGAGGCGCCGTCGACCGGGAACACCCAGCAGATAGTGGCCCACCCAACTGCGCCAGGTGGAAAGTCGCGCGATGAAACGCGTACGGGGCCCCTTCTCAGCCGTGGGTCAGAACGGAGCGTGCGAACTTCCCTGAGCGGATCCCCTGCGGCGTCGAAGGGTTGCACCCTCCCCGATGTTCACTTCTCGCTTTCTGTATTTCACTGACGCTCAGAATTGATGCACGCCGTGTTGAAAGGCGCGAACGCGACGAACAAGACGGAATATTTCGCTATTGGGCTTGCACGTGCAGCTGATTCTGGCCCCACCCGGTGCGAATCGAGTGCCGGTGCGACCTTCCGAACGGCAGCTCCATCCTTTACCCTCCTGAGTTGGAATCGAGGCACCGTGAATCGAAGTCAGCTATTGGAGTCAACTCTCTGCGTCATCGCGAGCGCGATGGTCAATCTGGCTTGCTCCGGTGACGTCGCCAGCGGTCGAGGCGCGCCGGGCAGCTCCGCGGCACTCGTTCCGCCTCAGCCTGGAGCGTCGCCACTCGTTCCGCCTCACCCCGGGGCGTCGACGTCAAGCAACGACGCGGTGCCTTCGACGCCGGGTCTCAGCCCCTCGTCAGCTTCGACGGCTGCGCCGGGAACGTCGCCCAACTCTCCGTCAGCCGCTCCAGACGCATCCGACACATCGCTACCCTACCAGGAGCCGACCGCTGCAGAAGCGGCACTCGAAGCCCGCACCTGGAAACTGACGCATGCCCAGTATCACGCAAGCGTCCTGTCGTTGTTGGACACATCCGTCTTCACAGGAGGGCAGGCCGCTCAGCGACTTGCGCCAGAAACCAGCAATGGCGTGTTCTCGAACCTGTCGGATGCCGGCTTCGTCTCCATCGCCAATGGCTTGGCCAAAGACTACATGGAAATTGCGGAGGAGGTGTCAGCGGGGGCTTCGGACGCTCAACTCGCTGCGCTCGGCGACTGCGCGACGCTTGGCCCCGGTTGCCCACGCGATTCCTTCCTCACGGCAGCCCTGAGCAAGGCATTCCGCAGGCCGGCGAACTCCGAGGACCTCACCGTGTTCGGGCAGTTGTTCGATGCGGCCCAACTCGAGGCGATGACAGTCGATGACGACGCGTTTGCGTATCGCTCGGCCCTCAAAGCGATGCTCACGTCGCCCTACTTTCTCTACCGCACGGAGATCGGCGTCGAGCCCAGCCAGCTCGAGTTCGAATTGACCCCCTACGAGGTCGCATCGTTCCTGTCCTTCAGCGTTCTGGGGCAACCTCCGAGTGAAGAGCTCTTGGCTACGGCCGCGAACGGTGGCTTGAGTGATCTGACGGCGATTCAATCGCAAGTCGAAGCCCTACTGCGAAAGCCCGAAGCCGAGGTGCAATTCCAACACTTCATGCAGGAGTGGCTGGAGGTCGAGGCGTTCCTCGACCCGGACTTCGGGCTAGGCCGAGACGACGCCAAGGCCGCCGCCGGCTTCGACGACGTCAAACAAGCGATGCAAGAGGAAACGGAATCGTTCCTGCAAGATAACGGCACTCTCGACGGAACGCTGACAGCCCTACTCACGGCCCCGGTCTCCTCGAACGACCAGGCGCTGACGACCTTTTACGGTAGCGAGCCGACCAGCGCAGCAGCGCCGGCGGACCGCGTGGGAATATTCGCCCTTGGCGCTGGACTGGCCATGCGGGCAAAAGATGCGTCGACCTCTCCAACCCTACGGGGCCTGTTCGTCCGAGAGCGGGTCATGTGCCAGCACTTCGTCGTCCCGCCCACCGTCAATCCTGATTTGACGAACCTCGAGGCGGAGTACCAGCCGGAAACCACCCGCGAGCTGTACGAGCTGCATGCCCTGGACGCCGCGTGCAGCGGCTGTCACGCACTCTTCGACCCCATCGGCTTCACCTTGGAGACGTTCGATGAGGTCGGCCGCTTTCGCTCGTCGCAGAACGGCGTTCCCATCGATACCAGCGCATCGCTCGTCAACAGCGACGTCGACCGACAGCTCCACAACCACGTGGACCTAGCCACCGCATTGGCGCAGAGCGAGTGGGTACGCGAGTGCTTGGCGCGTCAAGCCTTCCGTTTCTACTTCGGCAGCACGACCTCGCTCGAGCTCGGCCCCAACGGAACCCGACTCGAGGAAGACCGCGGCCTCCCCCCCATTCAAAGAGGCCGCGTGGCGCTCGCCGGAGCAGGCGAGCTGCGCGCCATGGTGACCGCGGTCCTGACGACAGCGAGCACTGTATCGCGCACGCGGCGTGAGCCGGAGCAACTATGATGTTCAAGCCGAAGTCCATCTCCCGTCGCTTGCTGCTGCAGAGCACGCTCGGAGGCGTTTTCCTGGCTCCCTTCTTGCGTCAACGTAACTTGGAAGCGCAAAACGCAAACCCCAGGCGCCTCATCTTGGCGTTCACCCCGGACTCACATCCACCGGAATGGTGGCCGAAGGCGGGTGTCGATCCCAGCAGTTTCGTCTTGCAGGAACCGCTCGCCGACTTCGAAGACTTGCGCGAGCACTTGCTCTTCCCTCGACGCCTCGATCACAGCTGGACATACGACAATCATCACGAAGCGGGCATGGCTCAGCTTTTCACCGGCGAACGCTTTTCGGATGAGAGCTCTCACTACTCGAACGGCCCATCCGTGGACCAAGTCCTGCTGGATAACACTGATATTCGTGGCGAGACTCCGATCAGAAGCGTGCACCTGATGTCCGCTGGGGTCAGTAGTCGCGACAAGCGCCACGTCGTTTCCTACACGGGCCCAGCCCAACCCATCGCCGCAGAGGCGGATCCGAGAGCCGCCTACAGCGACATCTTCGACGGTGTGGACATGGGCAATGTCAATGCACCCGCAGGCGCTGACGGCGCCGACGCCCTAGCGGCGCGGAGCCGAATCGACCATCAAATCACCGAGGTGAACCTCCAAGAGCTGCGGCGCATCGAAGCCTACTTGGGAGCGAAAGAGCGCATCAAGCTCGAGGCGCACACGGAGGCGTTGTTCGAATTGCAGCAGCGCTTGGCGGTGATGGACGCGCCGGTCGCGACGACCACTGAGATCGACTGCGGCTCACTGGAGGTACCGATGGTCGATCGCGACGATCGAAACGGGGATGCGATCGTACGGTGGGCAAACGCCCAAGCAGACGTCCTCGTCCAGGCGCTGGCTTGCGACCGCACCCGAGTCGGTAGCTACCAGTTTGGATTCTCAGGTGCCCACCACAACGGCATGTTCGGACTGCAAGGCGCGCAGAACAACAACAGCTGGCACGACAATGTCGCCCACATCAGCCGGACCGACGATTCCATCCCGTTCAACGGCAGCAGTGGAACGACCCGCGAGGCCTTCATCTTCTTCGATCGCTTCTTCGCGCAGTTCATCGCCAACTTTGCCGGACAACTTGCCGCCATCCCCGAGGGCGACGGCAGCATGCTCGACAACACGCTCATCTACTGGGGTGTCGAGAGTGGAACCAACCACAGCCACAACCCAAACGACATGCAGTACTTGCTGATTGGTGGCAGGAACTTGGGCTTCCAAAGCGGTCAGTATGTCGAATTCAGCACGAAGAGTGCTCACCAGCTGCACACCTCGGTCTTGAACGCTTTCGGACACGAGGTGAACGGCTTTGGTATCGAGCCCAACTGCGGCCCTTTGACAGGCATCTTGGGCTAGCCATCGCGCCTCTCGCCGAACGGCGTCTGCAGGTACTGATGATTGGAACTCTGACGAACTCTCGCGGGCCTGGTCGCTCCCGTCCGAGCGGCAGCGATGGAGCTCCACGAAGATCTGCTCTCTTGGGGGCCAGTACTGTGATTACTCCCACGCCTCCCGCACTGAGGCCTCACGACCGACGCGACGGTGTCGGTGTGTGCCCAAGGTAAATCGCGGTATGCTGCATGGCTGTCTCTGTTCTCGTGGGGCGCGGAAGGCGATCTCTCGGCGGCATGATACCGGTAGTCACTGGACAGCCTGGGACTCGCGTGTGAAGGTCCCGGTACCAACAGAGAGGGACTCATGAAGACGTCGCACAGACTAGTTCATCGCATCTGCCGCAACCTCGTCGGCGGCAATCGTGCCCGCACCGAGCCGAGCCCGAGCCACGTTGGCCTGGGCCTGATCGCTGGTGCACTCGCCGCCTGCAGCTCGTACGACACCCAGATCTCTCGAACTTCAGAGGCGCTCGACCTGGTCGCCGTCGTCGTGATCGCCGAGGACCTCGGTACCCTGCCAGGCGCAGACACGAGCCGCGGCTACGCGATCAATGCTAGCCGTCAGATCGTTGGACACTCCGCCGGCGGCAGCCTGGGCCTGCCGCGCGCGTTCATTTGGACCCCTCCTGGACCGATGCAGCAACTCCCTCTGCTCAATCCACCCGCCCCCGACTCCCGCTTGGAAAGAGCGTTTGACATCAACGACCTCGGGCAAGTCACCGGCCACGGCAGCTTCCTCGGCTGCGAACCCTCGTGCCTATCCGAAGGGTACGTCTGGGCTCCGCCGGGGGACGTCGTCCCTTTCGGTGGCTTCGGCGGCGCCAGTGAGGAAGAGGGCGTGGCTATCAATAACCTCGGCTGGGTCGCGGGCAAGGGTGAGGTATCGACCTTCGCGCCCACGCTCTGGATCCCGCCGGGCCCGAACGCTCCGTTTCCGGGAATGCTCGGTGTCGCCACTGACCTGAACGACGGCGGCGAGGTCGTGGGCAGCTTCTCGTCCCCAGCACCGGGTGGTGCATTCTATTGGGCGGGTGGCGACGTACTCACTCTCCCTGAGCCCGGGGCAGGCGGCAATGCTCTGGCCGCCGGCATCAACGAAACGGGGGCGATCGTGGGCGCCTTGAGCATCGGCGGAGACTACCGCGCGGTCATCTGGAGCAATGTAGGTGCCCCCCCCGACGAGCTCGGCACACTGGGTGGGGCGCAGTCCTCCGCAGCGGCGATCAACGACAACGCGGCTATCGTGGGCGGTAGCGAAACGCCAACAGGCGAGTGGCACGCGTTCCGCAGGTTTCCCGGCGGGGAGCTGCAGGATCTCGGCACCCTGGGCGGCAGCCTCAGCGGAGCGGAGGACGTGCACGACGCTGGACACGTCGTGGGCTATGCGAGTCTTCCCGGCGGCAGTGTGCACGCCGCTGCTTGGTGGTCGTACAACGAGCCCGACTCCTACTCATGCAACTGCCAGCCGTGGGCCCCCGCGCCGCCCTGGGAGGCTCTGGACTTCATCACCATCCTGATCCCGGGCACCAGCACGCTCCCGGCGCGCCTGATCGACCCGGCCGTCACCCGTCTCGGCGATGGGGACGGCAATGATGCAGGGGTGGCCATCGTGGACGGGCGCAACGCCGCCGAGTTCGGCGACTTCGACGGAGACGGCCTCGATGACCTGCTGGTGGCGTTCGACCGCCGCGAGGTTGTCGCCAAGACACCAGCCGCCGCCGAGCGCCGCTCCCTGCTGCTCGCGGCGGCGCTGCTCGACAGAAGCAACGCCGTGGTGAGCACGGTCAGGGTGGCACAGGACTTCAAGTCGGCACCGTCGTATTCGCGTTGAGCCGGCGCTGGCGTCGAACCTGGCCGCAAATGGCGAAGAGCCCCCGAGCATTCCTCAGGGGCTCTTCCATTGCCAGGAGTAGTCCAAGTGTGCCCTAGCAGAGTGCCAGA
This sequence comes from Polyangiaceae bacterium, assembly GCA_050290545.1. Taxonomy (GTDB): domain Bacteria; phylum Myxococcota_A; class Polyangia; order Polyangiales; family Polyangiaceae; genus SZUA-265. Next base: position 9,430 of record JBNKHV010000020.1, read on the forward strand.
GAAGCGGCCTACCAGGCGCTGGGACTAGTTCTCATCCCAAAGTGCCATCCACGCCCAACTGTAGTCACCCGCGGTCACTTGGATGCAGTGTCCGCCATTCACAGGTGGGGGCGCCGCCCAATTGCCGGTACCGCAAGACCGCTGAACCCCATTGACGGTCAGCTGACGCCCCGAAGCGAAATTCCCACAAGCACCATGAGTCACGACTTCATAGGTCTCGAGGCATACCTCGCCCGATCCTAGATTACCCGACTGATAGGTCTGGTTCTCGGGCCAGCTGATGCTCGTCGGGTTTTCGCAAATCCCAGCGCATGGGTTCTGCGTCGTCGCTCCGCACGCTACCGGCGGTTCCAACTCGCCGTCGGAGTCCGCGTCTCGGTAGACGAGACCACCGAGACACAGACCCGGCAGCTCCGAACTGTCGCCAAAGTCCCAATAGGGCGTGCCGTCATCGTCCTCATAGGCGTCCCATCCCTCGTACAGAACGATACCGCCGGTGGCGTAGTCCGCTGATTCGGCTTCCTGCATCTGGGCGAGCGTTGCTGGGGTCGGATTGCCGGCGCTGGCGAACAAGCCGCTGCCGTCCGTCGCCCAATACGAGCTGACCACATCATACGGAGTCACCGCGACGAAGCCGCCCTTGGGTGCCACGGCGAAAACATAGCCAGTCGAATATGAGCCTTCGATGGAGGACTCCCAGCCCGACTCCGTTGCGCTGAGGGCCTGCCCTACTAGTCCGCCGGTGTTGGGGCAGGCCAGCAGTGGGTTGCCCTGTGCATCGAGGCCTATCGAGCCGGTGGCGGCGCTGGCGATGATCGAAGTACCCAAGGACCTGCCCACCAGGCCACCAATGGCGTTCGCGTCGACCGCGGAGGAGCAGGCCGCCAACTCGACCCTCCCCGTCGTCAGCGCGGCGATAATCAATGAGTCCGTCGCACTGCCGATCAGCCCGCCGGTGTCGGTCCCACTGAGTCCGTTGACCGTGCCTGTCGAGTAGACGTTCCGCACCTCTGTGCGGTTGATTGCTCCTGCGAGAACGCCAACCCGTTCACTGCTAGTGATCGATGTCCCTGACCCGTCGAAACCAAGGTTCTGGATCACCGCATCACGCGTGTGACCAAATAGCCCTGCCTGTTGAGAATAGTCCACCTCCAGGTTCCGGATCACGCGCCCATTGCCGTCGAAGATGCCTTGAAAGGACATTTGAGCTTGGTCGGCTTGACGCCCGATCGGTGTCCACTTGTCACCGACGGCTGGGGGCACGAAGTCCACGAAGTCCAAGTCTTTGCGGAGCTCGTAGCCTCGGCAGGCTTGGGTCAGGACCAGGCCCGGAGCAATCATGAGCTGGTCTTCGGGCTTAATCTGGTCGCCAGGGTCAGCCACGGCTTTGGCAAGATTTTCGAGAAGTAGACGCGGCGGGCAACCGCTCGTGTCCGCGTCGTATATCTGATCTATCGAGTCATCTCGGAACTTCCTTTCACTCGCAGCCATGAGCTGTCCGTGGCCGTGGGACTGATAGCGGATGGCGTCGAGTTCCTCCCAATCTTCGATATCGATGAGGCCATTCGAGTCGGCATCTGCCTCGCCTGGCACGACTTCAACGGAATCATCTAAAGGAAACACCCAAGGGCACCACGGCGGACAACCGGGGTTCCAGGCATCAGGTTGACCGTCGAGATCCAGATCCACCGAGAGAAAGCGGTTGGTGGTGAACTGATCGAGCACGAGCCCAGAGGAGGTCTGACACGTTTCATCGCAGCCTTCCTTCCAGCTGTCGACCGCCCCGTCTCCGTCAGTGTCTGTAGCTGCTGCATACTCGAGCGGGAAGTCATCCTCACCATCAAGCACACCATCGCCGTCTGAGTCGCGGAACAGAGTCCCCTGGATGTTCAGACCCGGCAGCTCGTCCGTGGTGCCCATATCCCATAGGGCGCCCCCATTGGAGTTCGTCGGTTGGTCCCAGTCGAGAAACAACTGATTGGTTTGGCCACAACTGCCGCTTTGTGCGGGGGTGCCGCACTGCAGCTGCCAGGCGAGATAACCTTCACCGCCATAGCTGGTCTCCAACCCCGAAAGGTCACTCGCCCAGTAGGATTGGAAGACCGCCGCCGCGTCCCCACCACCAATCAGACCACCCTGGGGTTGCCAAGCGCCTACCAGGTACCCCGTGGAAAACGACCGCTCTACGCTGCTCGCTGCGTCCGCGAAGCCAACCAATCCACCGGTGTATCGCGATTTACCCACATTGCCGGTCGAGAAGCAGTCGATGATCGCGCTGTCCTCCAGGCTTCCAGCAATGCCACCCGAGTACCTCCCTTGCCGCCCTGAGAGAACACGACCAGTCGCAAAGCTCCGCTGAATGGTTGTCCCGACGGCTCTGCCTACCAGACCGCCGTTCGAGTGATGCCCAACGACGCCTACGTGGGCGTAGCACTCGTCGATGATGCTGCCGTTGGCCTCTCCTACCAGGCCGCCCACAGAGGGAAGACCCGTGATCGGTCCAACGAAGCCCGTCGCGGAGCTCTTCTCGAGAATGCTGTCCGTCAATACCGATGCAATCGCCCCGCTATTCTGCTGAGCGCTCATCGAGACACGCTCCAGATGTACGTCGGAGAGGGTCGCACCTGATACGTGCCCGAAGAGACTGCAAAGAGCGACTTGGCCCCCACTCTCGTTGCGGCAGCTCAGATTGGAGATGACGTGGACGGTGCCGTTGAAGCTGCCGACGAAGGTGCCGGTGAACGGAGTCAGCGGATCGCTGGCGATCGGGAACCATCCTTCTCCACCGTTGTAATACGGATCGCTGGGATCCAAGCCGTCGTCGTTGGGGTCGAAATCCAAGTCAGCGGCAAGTTCGAAGCCGTCACATGCGCCATTCGGGCAACCTAGCTGCGTGCCGTCCCATCCGTAGAACGTGCCGTCGGTGATGTATTCGCGGATCTCGTTGAGGTCTTCGATGTCGACGATCTCGACGAGGCCGTTGTCGTTGGTGTCGAAGCCTCCGGCTCCTCTGTCGTCAGCCTTGGCCTCGGGCGCGCACAGCGCAGTCGCTGCCACGCCTGCCAGGACCCAAGCCGCCAAAGCGCGCTTCGCGCAACGCCGAAGAAGGCCCGTTGCGGGCTTCCAGTGGGTGTCTTTCATGGTTGTGCTTTCTGTTTTGCGTGAAAACGCCCGTGATCCGCCCCAAGCACGAGCGCTCCTGCACATACTCATCAGGCCAAGCCGGACATCGTTTCCCCCAAACGTGGGGGGGCTTTCGCAAGCTAGACCGACGCGCCTGCTCAACGCGATTTCAGCCGATTTCAGCCGTGCCCCAATACGGGTTCATCCGGATGGCATTGCTCGATCCAAGGGAAGAAAGATGAAGCGGACTGCGCTGCGAAGGTTGCGGCTATCTGGTCGACGGTTACTGCCGCAAGGGGCCAGCCTGTGACGCGAGTCCCGCGCGGCACAATCCAGGTTGGGACGAGGCACCCATCGGCGGCTGTGACGGATTGACCTACGCCGCGCCGTGCGAAGCACCGGTGCCCACCGACCACGCCGCCGAGTGGGGGCAGGGACCACAGTGCGTGGTCACGGTAGACTCCACTCACTGCTGCATGCAGATCGCTGCCATCGAAGATGCTGTGATTGCCGACAGCGCCGCGGGCGACGATGCGCCGTGCTATGTGCCGCTGACTGATTCGACGCCCGAGCAGTACTTCGCGCAAACTGCGCCCTGCCGACGAGAACTCGACGAATGTCCGAACGTGGACTGCGCGGCATACTGGGAAAGCTGGGCGGACTATGCGCCAACTGCTTAGGGCGAGCGCGGGCAATGTGTCCTGGTGGAGCCCGGTCCACCGCCGGCCGACCCCTGCGTCGTCGCAGTCGACGAGTCCCTTTGTTGCCACCAGTGGACCTCCGCGCGGTTGAGCGCAATCGACGTAGATCCCTGTTTGGTCAACCTGGGAGTAGAGAGGTCCCCGAGGCGCTGTCGAGCCCGCCCAGCCCCGATTGCCGCACGACTGACGAGTGCGCCACCACGCAATGTCCGGTGTTCGACGCCGCGGCGCCAACTAGCGCTACGCTTCGAGGAACGGCAGCCACTCGCTGGCGCGTTCAATCACGCCACTGACTTGGGCGCGCGTGTACTCTTCGGCGTATTGCGGGAAGCCGTACCCGCTCTGTCCATTGGACGGCACGTCTTGCCACTCGTCTGGGCCGAGACCCATCGCTTGCAGGGCAGTCGCCAACCATTGGTTGTACAGCAGACCGCCATAGCCGAGCGCGTCGTCCCAATAGGAGACGATGCCCGCTTCGGTTCGGTTGCGGTAGTCGGCGTAGAGCCCCGTGTTCATCGCGCCCCCTGCGCCGCCGGCGGTGATCACGGGGATCGAACGCGAGTTGTGCGTCGACTCTCCCGACTCCTGGCTCCACACCATGAGCGTGTCGTCAAGCACCGTGTGGCCGGGAGCATCCTCGACATCCAGCCGCGCGGCAAGATACAGGAAGACTTGCTCGAAGACTGCTTGGTTGGCGGAAACGAGCTTCACTTGCGCTTCGGGTGTGTCCCACAAGTGAGCGACCTCTTGATGCCAGTCGGGTACGGGTGCTTCGTAGCGGTCTTCGTGGAGCCCCATGACGGCGATACGGCTGGTGCCGCACAGAAAGCCGACAGCAATCACGTCCGCGCACATTCGCATATCTGCCTGGTAGTCGTTGTCGGGCCTCGTGGGCGCGGTGAATCCCTCACAGGTCGCCGTGCGTTGCACTGGTCCAGCGGAAAGGCGACGCTGAAGCTCCGCCAAGCGATCCATGTGGTCGCTGAGCCGCTGGCGATCTATCGAGCTGATTCGCCGATCACCGTCGCGCAGACTGCGATAGTGCTCGAAGACACGATCGACGACGGGTGGTCGGACTATCTCCGGCTCGTCCATGGGATCCTCGGGAGTGAACAGATCGTGAAAGAGCTCGACGGGATCGGTGACTTGGCGAACCTCTTCGATCGTTCCGCTACGATCCGCTGGGTTGGACCAGTTGTACGACATGCGGCCGTTCGAACCGGTGCTCATTGAGCGATGCCGGACCTGGCTCAGATCGGGATAGAAGCTCGGAGACCAGGCCATCAGCTGGTCGATCGTGGGCATCGCATCGAGGCCCATGCCCTGATCGCCATTACCGTCATTGCGAGCGAAGTTGCCGAGATGCCCACCCGTGTGGTGCGCGATGTAGAACGGGATGTCTAGACCGCGAAGGACGTTGAGCTTGGAGACGAGCGCGTCCGTCAGCAGATCTGCGGGTGCGCTCAGAACCTCCGATAGCATCGCGCGATCGCCCTGCACTTCTCGCGTCAGGGTACCTCGAGATATCTCATGTCCGGCATATAGCTCTTCGCTCTGTGAGAGCATGCTCTCGTCCGGGAACATCGATGACTCGTAGACGCCGCCGTGGTTCGTGGTGATTGACAGAAAACGCTTGGGCGAAACGAACTCCACATCCTGGCCGATGGCTGTTCGCTCCAAGGAGGGCAGGAATGGCAACGCCAGCGTGAACCCACCCGCGCCCTGCAGTAGCCGTCGCCGTGTGACTCGCTTTTTTCTCATGACTCTTCCTCAATTAGTCCCGCTCACTCGGCGATGATGCGTCCCTTGAAGCTGTCCAAATGGGCGACTCGATCGAGCATCTCGCGCACGCCCCCGGGACCGTCCACTGCGGTACGAAGTTCCTCCAGCGCACAGCCGTCGCCACTGAGATCCTCGAAGCGCCCGGCGCTGTAGCGGAAGTAGTGTCGCGCCAGGCAGGCTTGTGCTTTCCCACTCTCGATGATGAGCTCGGCGAGTTCTTCAACGCCGTCCACTTCGGTCGGGTCACCGATGACGACGGAGGGCGTGGCGTGGGTGTTCACCGATGCGGTGCCAACCTGCCGCCCGTCTTCGTCGAAGAGAGGCTGCTCGGTGCGGAGGCGCCCCAAGCCGTCGTAGTTCTCTGTGGGGAAACCAAGGCTGTTGATGAACGCCTTGTGGCACGCTGCGCATGTGGTACCGTCGGCTTCCGTGATGGCCTCCACGACTTGACGTGTCGAAAGGCTGTCGGAGAGGTCGACCTTTGCAGCTGCCGCCGCCTCGGGCGGAGGCGGGATCTCATCGCACAGCAGATTCTCGCGGATGAACACTCCCTTCATGATGGGACGAGTGTTCGCGCTGCCGGTGGCGAGAAACGCCGCCCGGGTGAGCAGACCCGGACGTTCGCCACTGGGGGCGGGCACCGGCTTGTCTGAGATTTCCACACCGTAAATCCGGGCCAAAGCGGGTGTCTTCGGAACGATGTGTTCGGTGCGCATCAGATCCGCAAAGCTGCCGTCTCGATTCATGACGATGAAGCTCGTGAGGTCGACCACCTCTTCGATCATGTCGTTTCGCCAGTTCTGATCGGGAATGTCGTCACCCGCGAAGGCGTCGAATACGGGTTGTCCCACCGCAGCATCGAGTGCGGGGAGGTTCTCCAGCTTGAGCCATTCACGGAAGAAGTCGCGAAGCGCAACTTCCGCCCGCGGGTCTCGGGACAGGCGCTCCACTTGGGCTGCGTAGGCCTCTTCGTCCAGCAGTGAGCCGTCGTTCGCCGCTTCTAGGAGCTCAGCGTCGGGCATCGTGTTCCAGAAATGGTACGAGAGGCGACTTGCGAGTTCGTGAGCCGTGAGCTCTGCTCGCTCACCGGGCTCCGCGCCGCTGTCGCCGTGCTCCACCAGGTAGAGGAACTGGGGAGCGGTCAGCAAGCTGGTGATGACATCCGTCAACGCTTCCTCGCCTGTGGGATAGGTCCCGTCGAGGGCGAAGTCGTACGCATACTCATCCACTTCGTCGTTCGACAGGGGTCGCCGAAAAGCCAGCGCACCGAGGCGCGTCACGACATCGCGAGCGCAACTCTCCGATCCATCGCAACCCCCAGTGGCGGCTGCCAAGCGATCACTTCTTGCTAGCTCTCGGCCGATGGTGACGGCCACCTCATACCAGACTTCCGCGTGGGCCTGAGAAACGCTTTGGTCCAGACGGCGGAAGCCTCCACGCAGGTCGGCGTTCGTCCTGGGCCGCTCGTCTTCCGGAAGCAGCGCGAGAGGAGTCGCAGCCGCTTGGAGGACCGCTGCAGCTTCGCTCTCATCCGGAAGCCAGCGGGTGACGAGGTCGAGAAGCGTGTTTTGATATTGAGTGTGGGTCAGCCGTCGCCACGCTGGCTCTGGTGTTTGCGCGTTCGGATCGCAGGCAAACGCTGCATCGAAGCCCGCGTCGCCGCCTGGGGTTGGTTGAGCGTCCTGCGTCTCGGTGGGGCCGTCATTGCCTTCGACAGCTGCTGGCGCCCCATTTCTGTCGATGTCGATGGCTACCCCTTCGCCGTCTGTCGATGGCTCGTCGCTCATCTCCGTTCCCGTTGGAGCGTCGGGTCGTTCGTCTTGTGCGCCCAGGCCAGCGCTGCAGGCCGAAACAGCAGCGCTCACGGCTAGGGCCGCGAACGAGGCACACATTTTTCCACAGCCGACCATCTTGTCGGTTGGCGGACCTTGCACGCGGTTCAAGAGCGGACTCCCATGGCTCTGGTTATGAACCCTCGAGCCCACGAAACAGCTCAGGACTTTCACGACCCGAGTGACAAATTCGGCGATCCCTGGGGGTACCCACACCACAGCGCCGCTGGCAGACTGACAAGTCGGACGCGTAGCGCCCACCTATTCGCTCGCCACCGACAACACCGACGTGGAGCTGCCGTACCAACACCGTCTGGTCTGGAGCGACGGATCAGGACTCCGTTGACTCCCTCGCTGCGGCCCCTCTACCTTCTGCCCAGATCGAGAGGCTCGTCGCAACAGAACACCGAGTTCGAGCCCGACGTTGGGCAGGAGTCGGCGCCGCGTGACGGCAGCGAGGGCTATTGAAACGGCGTCACTCCGCGGGAGCCACGGAAGGCACCTGCGGGGCGGTCGCGCCTTGCTCCATCGCGTTGAACGCCGCCTGCATCATGGCCATCCCGATGGGCCCCAAGAGCCACACCTTGAGCAAGGTCGACCCGGCAGACAGTTCGCCCCCGGATACCTGGTCCACACCCTGACACCACTTCCAGAGCCATATCAGACTGAGGATCGGGATGAACATCTGCCAAGCACCGCCGACCGTTGCCCCGCGAGCCTCCAACGTGTTCTTCGTGTTTGCGAACCAGACGATCCCGTAGATCCCGAACGTGACGATGGTAAGAAAGAATACAGCGGCTGGACCGCGCGTCTTGAACTGCTTGTCGCTCATCATGCTCCCCTTGCTTCTGAAACGGACCGGAGCCCCCCGTGGGCTCCGCGTCGTTGGCCTGTCGGCGTAGATTGCTGTACGGCTGGCAATCGCGCTCCAGCAGTGACCCATCGCCGATTCGAAGCGGGGAGCTACGGTCAGAACGGAATCGAATGAGGCGGGTGGGATGATGGCGCCTCGATGGCTACAAGGTTACCGAGTCTCTCGCTCGTCCAGGTGCTGCCCACTGCAAAAGCTCTGGTAAGTCCACGTGACGAGCAACCCGTTCGGTGTGCCCATCGCGACGACTGCCCCTTGAACTCACCAAAACGCGGCTTCCGCGGAGGCCTGTGCCACGACACAGCGGACGGCGGCGCCTCGAGCGGTGCCGGCACGGCGAAAGGCCCGCCTACGACGCCGGCCCTTCTCACCGATCACGGAGCTCACTGGATGCATTCGCCGTCGCTGTGGCGCCACAGCAAGAACATCGGGGCGCCACAGCGCCTCGATGCTTTCTTGCGCTAGGTTAGCGCTTGTAGCGACGCAGCTCGGCCTCGAGTTCCTTGACTCGAGCTTCGGCGGCGTCCCTCGCTCGCCGTTCGGCGTCCTTCGCTCGCCGTTCGGCGTCCTTCGCTTCGCGGTCGGTCTGTACCAGGACGCCGTCACGCTGGATACGGAGAACACAGGAGAGATCGTCAGCAGCTGCAACCACCCACTCGATGGGCAGTATGAGAGACTGTGCACAGCTGCCAGTGAGCTCTCGCTCGACGAGCGCCCCCTCGACGCGATCCCAAATCCTGAGCGGGTGCCCGGGCTCGGTGGGATCGAAACGCACGAGTTCACTCACGCCCAATCGTCGGTAGCGAGATAGCTTGTTCGCCCAAGGCCCTTCCCCGCTATCGCTATCGCTGACGATCTCAACCGCAACCTCAGGAGCGCCCCGCTCCCACACTTTCCAAGTCCGCACGAGCTCTGTCGATGCGCCGCGACGCACGAAGGCGTCGGGGGCCAAGGATTGCGACGGGTCTTCGGCATCGAAGTAGACGAACTGGTCAGAGCAAATCGTTGCTTCGTCTGCTAGCGACTGCCGCAGCAACAGGTAGAGCAGCGTGCGCAAGTGCAGATGGAGCTGGGTCTCAGGCACGTCCGCGAACTCCGGGAAGAGGACCGGAGCCCGCTCTTCCAGGTAGCGCGGCCGGTCGTTCGCGGATGCAGTGCTTTGAGACGCCATCGACATCGAAGATACCTCGGCTAGTACGAGTCAGCCAGTGCGGCATCCCCGACCTTCAGCAAGGCACAGGCCAAGCGACGCGTGCGGCCGTTTCTCGAACGACTTCGCAACGCTGCGCGCTCGATGGCGGAGGGGGCGTGTGCTGGCGCCCTGCCGGAGGCCAGCGGCAATGACGAGTCGTCGCCAGCGCCTTCTTCGAACCCACTGCGCGTCGTCCAGGTGCACGCAGAGCGGAGCGGTCGCGCAGGGGCGCCGTCATTTCGCCAAACGAGCCGTGCGCGCGACGGCGCAGCCCCATCCGGTCGGCGATGTCTTTCGGCGGGCGCAGCGGCCACGATCTCCACTCGACCGAACGCCGGGAACAAGCGCGTCAGCGCGTAGACCTCGCGCGGCAACAGGTCTTCGCCTTCGTACGGCAGTGTCCGTCGCTACCTCGACGACGTCGTCGCCAGCGGCTCGGGCTCCCGTGCTCTCACTCGAGGCGCCCATGCTCTCGCACATGTTGACGGCAGCAGAGACGCTGGAAACGATGGCGCAACAGCGCTCGCGCCACGCGCAGCGGCACTGAGGCCGCTCTAGGTAGCCCGCCGTCACTCGCAGCAATGGCGCACGAAAAGCACGCGCAACGCATTAATGGTAACCTCCCACGTATCAACAGAACGCGGACCCAGCAGCCAAATCTGGACCATCTACCCCAAAACAGACATCAACACGCTGTGCACACGTCGACACGCTCTGCACACGTCGACACGCTGTAATGGTCTGTAATGGCGCCATTGGGCTGTGCGCACGGCTGTGCTTGTCACAACATCATTGGAAGTGAGGAAACCGTGCCAAGCGAACTAAGAATTCTTAGCTACAACGTCCATCTATTCGGCAAGACCGCCGCTATTGTGGTCAACAAGATACTCCAGAAGGATCGAACGCTCTACTTTCAGGACGAGCGGCGGGCCGCAGAGATCGGCAAGAGGCTCCTCGACCGCGAGGGCAACGCGGCTTACGACATCGTCTGTCTCCAGGAAGTTTGGGATCCGGGACTGCTGGACATCATCGAAGAACAAGTCGGTGACGCCTACGCGAGTAAGGTGATCAGTGGCTTCGGTCTCAACGACTACCTGTATGCGATCCAGAAGCAGGGCACGCCCATCTCGGAAGTCGACTGGTCCAACCAGGCCCCCACGGACCCGTTGGACTGGAAGAAAACCTTCAAGCCTCTGGGCGGCGGCGTCGTCATCCTTCTTCGTGAAGGGCTGAAGGACAAGCAAGAAAGCTGGGGTTCCTACGGGGTGTTCGCCGATGACGATGCCTACGCAGACAAGGGGGTCCGCAGCCGGTCCAAGGCCGACCCGCCGGGGCCCGTGTTCGCGGTGTTCAACACGCACATGCAGTCGAACTCGAAGTACTGGGGCAACGTCCAACAGCCGCAGATCGAACAGGCCAGGGAGAGGATCCAGAAGTACAAGGGCAAGAACCATCACCCGGGCAGCCTGGCGATCTTCACCGGCGACCTCAACATCCAGGCCGAGTACACCGAGAAAAACGAAAGGGAGGATTCCAGAGAGAAGGCGAAACAACCCACTACCCACTACAACTGGATGATGCAGCGGTTCGCCGCTGAAGGAACGTCTTTACGAGACGCCTATCGCGTCGTGCACCCCCCGGCGAAGGACTCCGCGGACAACTTCGAAGCGGGCTTCACCGTCGATAGCGGCAAGCACCTGCTCGCAAGGAAGTTCGCGCTTGAGCCCGACGACGATGCCAAGAGAACCGACTACATCTTCGTGGCGAACAGTGAGGCGGCGAACGCGACCGCCGAGGTCACGGAGTGTACGGCAGAGCGTTGGACATACCAGTCTGACACTGACGGCGAACTCGATCTCTCCGATCACTTTCCGTTAACCGCCAAGATCGAGCTCGCGGGCAGCTGATACCCCGATGGGTATTCCGGCATCTGCCGGGTCGGCGATCGCCCATGCACGAGGCCTTCCAGAAACAACGACGCCAGCTGACCGGGTCGTTGGCGTGGCGGGCGGTGGATGCGGCGGCGAGGGGGCCGCGCGAACTGCTCGAACGGCCCCCTCGACTGTCACGACGATGACGCTGGTCATCGTGGCGACTTCGGTATGAGCGCGCAAAGCGGGCGCCTGTGGTGGGAGGGAGCCGCCCCCCGACGCCAGGGGCTGGGCCCGCCCAGACTTCTGCCAGCTGACGCGCGAGGAGGGACGACAGTCGCGGCAGAGTCGAGCACGGACGGGAGGTCACGACGAACATCCGCGGCAGAGTTCGCCACCGAATCCCTCCAGATCACGGCGACCATCATGACGGCTCGGCGTTGGACCGGTTTCCAGGGCGATTGCTCGATGGTGCGTTCAAATCGGGCCAGTGGAGCAGACGTCACGTGCAGAAATTTCCTATAGCGACGGTAACTCCGCTTGGCTACTGTTCTTGCGGCACACTTGGGCACTGTATTCGGCACCGAGGAGCTGCCTTGCATCCAACGCGATACTTCAGATTCTCACGGCTTCCGCTGCTCTCGTGCGCCGTGCTAGCCGGCTGTGGTGCACCCGAGCCCGGCGCTGCTCCCGGTGAACCAACGAACCCGTCGACGGCCAACGTGGCAGGCAGCGCCGGGGGCTCTCCGGAGAACCTGCCCGACTCGAGCGGCGAGGTCGCTGTTAACCTTGAACCAAGTACCACCGAGACCGCTTTGGTGGGTCCGCGTATCAGGCGCCTGACCAACGCCGAGTATCGGGCCACCGTATCGCATGCCTTGGGGCTCGACCTCGATCTCGACCTCAACGTGCCCATAGAGTTCGAACCCGAGTCGCGTCAGGCTGGCTACACGCGCAACGCGGAGTCCATCGTCGATCCGGTCCTGGCTCGTCAGTTGGAGCAGGCAGCGAGAACAATCTCGGAAGCCTTGCCAGAGTCGTCGTTCTACAAGAGTGTCAACTGCACGGTCGCCTCGCCGAACGAAGCTTGCGCCCGCGAGTTCCTCACTCGCCTGCTGCCCAAGCTCTACCGACGCCCGGTGCAGGCCGCTGAGGTGGATTCTCTGATCGAGACGGTGTACCGCTTGGCTGAACCCGCTGGGGAATTCCAAGCAGGGCTGGCACTCGCGGTGAGCGCTGCATTGCAGTCGGCCGCGTTCTTGTATCACACCGAGCTGGGCGCCGAAGGATCCAGCGCGACCCTAGCGTCGCTCACGAGTTTCGAGCTGGCCTCCAGCCTCTCATATCTTTTGACCGGCGGCCCTCCGGATGACGAGTTGTGGTCTGCTGCCGAAGCGGACACCCTCCGAGATCCCGCGGTACGGGTTGAACAAGCGCGTCGTCTGTTGGGCTCGGGGGACGCGGCCCAACAGTTGGAAAGGCTCGTCAAGGAATGGATCGCCGTCGACGACGTGGCCCATTTGGCCAAAGACGAACAGATGTACTACGGGTTCCTCGCGCGACGCGAGAGTATGGAGCTCGAAACGAACCGCTTCATCGATGAGGTCATGCGCACCGAGGGAGGAAGTCTGAGCGTACTGCTCGACGCGGACTTCAGCATTCTGGATCAGACGATGGCCGACTTCTACGGTGTGGAGCTGGCGGGAGACGGCCAGCGCACTTCGTTGGCGGACACTCCGCGCCGAGGGCTGCTATCGCAGGCGTCTTTTCTCGCGAAGAATGCCACGGAGGTAGCGAGTTCTCCCGTCCGCCGCGGTGTCACCATCATGCGACGAGTCTTGTGCGCAGATCCGGGAGATCCGAGCAGCCTTTCCATCACCGTTCCGCCCGCGCCTGCTCCTGATGAGCATACGACGACGCGAGAGCGATTCGCGCGGCACGAGAATGACCCAGCGTGTGCCGGCTGTCACATACGCATTGACGGCCTGGGCGACTCGTTCGAGGAGTTCGACGCCGTCGGCGCAGTCAGGACGGAAGAAAGACCCCCTGGGTTGCCCAGCGAGGAGCCTGGGCTACCGGTCGATACCGGCGGCGTCATTGGTGCCGGTCTTCTCACGGACGTTCCCGAAACCCCCGTGGCTAGCTCGGTCGAGCTTCTGGCGCTGGTGTCGCATCATGAAGATGTCTACCGCTGCTTCGCCAGCAACCTGTACCGTTTTGCCGTAGCGACGAATGGCAGCGAACTCGAGACGCAGTTCCTACACCTGTGGGACACCCTCGATGCCACAGCTCGAGCAAGCGTCACCGAGTTGTTGGTCGCCTATGTGGGTAGCGACCTTTTCGCGCAGCGTACCACGGGGGGAGCGAACTAGATGAACACCTCGAACGCTTCGCGTCTCGTCGGTGATCGCCGGACGCATGAACAGCGCCAGCGCCTCGAACGCTCCAGGCGACGTTTCCTCCAGGCTCTGGGCGTGGGCGCGGCCAGTCTGCCCTTCTTCCGTCTCTTGGAAACCTCCGCGGTCCACGCTGCGGAAGACGACCTGCCTCTGAGTTTCATCGGCATCTACCACCCTCACGGTGCAGCCTCGCCGCTGTTCAGACGCCGAGCAGAAGACACCGAGACCAGTTTTGAGCTCGATTTCGTGGAGCCCATATGCGGGGCGCAATCCGTTCTCGCGCCGTTCGACGACGCCGCCACCTATGGCAGCAGTTTCAAAGACAAAGTCATCGTGCTCGACGGCTTGGACATCACGACAGGCCTCGTGGGGCATGACGCCCCGAGGTGTATCTTCACTGGCGCCGGTTGGCAGGAAGCTCCCTCGCTGGATCAGTTCTTGGCTGTGGATCAAGGCCTGGGCGCCGTCACGCCGTTCTCCAGTCTGGTCCTTGGCGTCGGTCTGTTCGGGAACGAACGAGAAACGCTCTCGTTCTCCTCGGCAGGAACCCCGTTGCCTCGCATCATCGACCCATCCAAGACGTTCTCGATAGTGTTCTCCCGCTTCGCCGCGACGGATGACCCCGCGAACGCAGCCGAGCAGCGGCGCAAGAATGATGCGAGCGTGATCGACTTCGTGCGTGCAGACGTGAATCGCCTCAAGGGCCGCCTAGCCGAACCCGAAGCGACCAAACTCGACCAGCATCTCACCAGTCTGAGGGAGCTCGAGAAGCAGCTCGCCGATTTCGAAGCCTCGTGTAGCTGGCCCGCCACGCCTCCAGAGTTCGACGAGATAGAGCGGTTCAAGGGCGGCGAACCCTATTTCGAGCAAATCACCAATCTGCAGATCGACATGTTAGCCCAAGCCGTCGTGTGCGACCTCACTCGCTTCGCCACACTCGCACTGGCGGACCTGAGTGCAGGCGCCATCACGGGAACCTCGATCACCCATCCCGCCTACAACGACAACATTGACGTACACGACAACATCGCCCACGGCTACAGACCTCCCAACGATCCAGTGTACGGTGAAGCTGGCGTCGAAGGTCTTCCGGAGACCTGGGACTCGTTGGGCGTACAGAATCGCTACAGCTACGGGAAAGCCGCGCGTCTCCTGCAGAAGCTGGAGCAAGGCGGTGTTTTGGACCACACGCTGCTGATGATCTCCACGGATATGGGCAATCCGGATTCCCACAGCAGTGAGAACGTGCCCATGGTTCTCGCCGGCGGCGCGGGCGGGCGGCTCACCATGGGACGCCACATCCGACTGAAAGAGAATTGTCCTACCGTTGGCGAGGCCTGCGAAGAGAGAGCGCGCGCGCTCATCTCCCACAACCACTTGCTAGTGTCACTGGCCAACGTTTACGGCGTGGAGATAGATAGTTTCGGAATAACCACGGACGACGCGACCCATGCAATCGGCGGGCTACCCGAGCTTTTCTCCTGATAGGCGACACTCGAGAAACCGCCTGCGGTCCGTCCGACGCAACGCGGGGCTGACAGGCAGAGTACTGCTGCACTTCGTCGGCGGGCTACTGGGTCGAACAGGGTTGAAGGAGCGTGAGGTACCAGGGCGCTGGGTTTGCGCAGTAGCCACACACCAACGCCAAGACCCAAGTGCCGTCAGCGGAGATCCCCGTGAAGTGCCTACCGGCGGCGTCGGTCAGCTCGGTCAGAGCCAGCTCTTCGCCAGCCGCGACGACACCTCGGAACATCTCGTCGAAGTCCACCTCCAAGTCGAGGAACTCGGCCTCCAGCTCTTGCGGCGTCCGCGAGTACTTCGCGACCACGACTTCGTCGATCCAGCGTGGCTCGAACTCGTTCCCCAGAGCGTTGGTCTGCATCTGCCTCCAATCGACGAGGAGGTTCGCCACCCCTGCGGGGATCCGCACTGGGGTGAGACTGGTCAAGTCTGCTTCGTAGGTGAGACTGGAGGACGCTGGCGTGATGGTGACCTCAGTATTGGTCTCTGCTTCACTCAAGCTGAAGGCCTGAATCATTCGCACGTTCTCGCCGAGCACGAGCCCCTGTTGGGCCATGATGGTGTAGGTGTGCGTTGCGGGGTCGATTTCTGCTGGGTCGAGCCTTGTCAGGACCTGGGTTTGGAACTCCATTTGGGAGACCTCGGACTCGTCGGGGTCACGCGGGCCTGAGCCCGGCACGCTGAAGTCGAAGATGCTCCCGCTAGTACGGGCGTTCTCGGTGTAAAGGGCGAGCACACCGCCACCCAACGTGTCGCTGGCACCCAGCTGGTCCGCATTCAACTTGGCCTGCATCTCGGCGTGGTTCAGTTTCCAGACGACGAAGGACAACATGTCGATGTCCGCCATGGCATCGACATCGCGTCCTTTCATGTCCTTCGTCAGCGCCGACCAATCGAAGGAGATTTCGCTGTTCGCCGCAACGACCGTCGTGGCCACCTCGATGGTGCTCCTGAAGGAGTAGTTGTTCACCTCGTTCGCAACCAGCGGAATGTTTCCCTCTTGGGTGGGCGAGTTCGTCAGCGACAAGCATTCGCCCACTACCGGTGGCACGATCGCGGGGTCCGGTCGCACCTCAGCGTCAGCATCTGCGCCGGGGACTGTCGACAGGGGCTCCTGCTCGCTGCCGGCGTCGCTCGTCGACTCTCGGGCGCCATCAGACTCCTGTGCGACTTCATCGCTCGGTATCTGCGGCTCGAGCTCCGACACGTCGTCGGTCCCCCCATCGTCGTCGACTTCCACGACGGTCGACTCCGCTCCGGGTTCGCCGCAATCGCAGACTTGCCACAATCCCGACGCGTCGCAGGCCTGACCCCCCGTGCATCCGCCTGGCCCCACGCAAAGGCGAGTATCTCCCTGAGCGCACGATACGGCGGCAGCGCCTGCATCTGAGTTCTCCTGCGCCCCCTCGCCAGCTGTCTGCCCCGCAATTGGCCCGGCAACATCGTCGCAAGCGACGACACCCACGAGCGATGCCAGCAAAGCTCTGCTCCACATCTGCATCCCCGAGCTGTGTAGCATGAATGCTTCGCCGCAGCACCTATGAACGAGGCTCGCTCGGTCGTCGCGGCCGTCCATGCAGCAGCATTCAGAGCGTGACTTGGTGCGTCGTTCGCTCAGTGGCTCTTGCACTCACCGGGCGCGTCCCAATCTGACATGCCGCCGAGAACGTAAACGTCATAGCCCGCCTCTCGCAGTGTGGTCGCAGCGCGTTCCGCGCGTGCTCCAGATCGGCAGTACGTCACGACACTTTTGTCCTTCGGAAGCTCATCGAGGCGCCCGCTGAGTTCATCGACCGCGATGTGGGTCGCCCCCTCGAGATGTCCGTCGTTCCACTCGCCTTGCGTGCGAACGTCGAGAAGCACGGCGCCATCGGCAACCATGCGCTGCGCCACGACACCTGAGCGCCGACAGTCTTGTCGAGTCGGCTCGAGACTCGAAGCCAACTGCGGCGCTGGCTGCCCTTCCGCCGCTCCCTTTTCCGTCTGGCACGCGCAGCATGCCACCAGCACCATCAACCAGAAAACTCGAGACAGCATGCGCCGAGTCTAGGCGAAGTCGCACCAGGTGCCCACGGCTATCGGCGCTACGCCGAGGCAAGGCTCCCAAGGAGCAAGGCACGGAGCAGCATCTGCGTGTAGAATCTCCCGGTGACTGCATCACCCCAGCGCACTCGATCCATCACCACGCTGCAAACCCTGGTGGAACGCCTCGGGGGTAGTCCGGCGCCTCAATTCGACGCGTTTGCGAGCCTGTTTTCGCTGCGCGGTCTGGCGAAGGGTGCCTGCTTCGTTCGCGCCGGTGACACGCCAGCGAACATCGCCGTGGTGGCGGGAGGCATCGCTCGCATGTACTACACCCGGAGCGACGGCAAGGAGTTCAACAAGGGCTTCGTATCGGCTCCCGATTTCATGTCCGCGTTGGAGGCTCTGCTCACCCAAACGCCCAGCAAACTGACCGTCCAGGCGATCACGGAAATGGAGCTATTGGTAGCATCCTACGCGAGCGTCGTGGAGTTCTTCGAACGGGACATGTATTGGCAGCGGCTGGGACGCTTGGTCATCGAGCAGGTGTATGTCAAGAAGGTGCGCCGCGAGGCATCGCTACTGATGAACAGCGCCGCGGAGCGCTACGAAGAGTTTCTGGCGGAACATCGTGCGCTGGCAAGTCGTGTCCCCGACTACCAAATCGCTGCCTATCTGGGCATTACGCCGCAAGCGCTCAGTCGGCTGCGCAAGGCGCGTAGCCAGCACCGCTGAAACGAGCCAACAGCCTGCACGTTCTTAACTCAGGTTAAGGCGGCCACTTGGCGATGCTGGCATGCCATGCTGATGGCAGCACAACCACAGAAGAAGAACACGCCCCTCTGGGGCATCCAGCAAGCGAACCTCGCCAGCGTCTCCACGTTCTTGGCGTGCTGTGCGTGGCTCTTGTTGGCGGCGACACTGCAAGACTACGACGCACGACTCACCCAGACCACCGCCGCGACCAAGCTCGACATGCGTTGGAGCTACGATGTCGGCGACGTGCTCGACTTGCTCAACGCGTACGGACCGGCAGGGCGCTCGCTCTACGCAGAGCTGTGCTGGGTCGACATGCTATTTGCGGTTTCGGTCGGCATCGTCGGGCACTCGCTGATCGGCACGTTCGGCAACGGCAAGAGCTTGCGACTCTTGTTGCTAGCCCCCTGGGGCTTCTGCGTTCTCGATCTCCTGGAAAACGCCTTGTTGCTCCAGCTGTTGAGTGCACCCACCCTTCACGAGTCGAGCGTGGCCCTGGCCAGTGTCGTGACGCGCCTCAAACTGTCGGCCCTGCTCATCACCTACGCTTCCTACCTGGTCGCTGTCGGACGAATGGCAGCGCGCGTGCTCCTGCAGCGCGCACCCTACGAAGACACGTATTGCCTGTCTCGAACCCAGCAGCGGAGCATCGCGCTCGTCGCGGCGAGCGTGGCCGCCGTGCTCAGCGTTCTGCAGTCGTCAATATGGCATGGCGGGTCGGCCCCTGGTTGGATGCTTGATTGCGTCCCGCGGCATATATGGAGCGACCCCGCCGCCAACTACGACCGCTTCGGTCGGTTGTTTCTCCTGGTACCGTTGAGCTTGCTCGTCGTGCTTGCCCAGGCCGCCCCGACCAATGAACCTCCCGAGCCTTGCACCGCGTTTTCCAAGTACTTCCCTGGATGGCTGAGCCGCCTGGCGTTAGTCGCCGTCGTGGCAGATGCGGGTACCTATTGGTTCTTTGGCTGGTCCCAACCCGAGCTGCGCAAGCTGGTGTTCTGGGGACTGGAAGTCCCCGCATACGCGCTACTGGGCTTGGGTACCAGCATCCACGGCTGGCTGAGCTGGCGACGTCGACGAGACGCCCGCGCACTGGCCAGTATTGGACTGTTGCCAAGCATGCTGTTCTGCGCAGCCGTCTTCCAATACTTGCCTCACGCGCTTGCCCTCCCTGCCGTCGCCTTGTCTCCCTGGCTGCCGCGGCCGAGAAGACAGACCGTGCCTTCGGCACTCGAGGCAACAGCACATCCTGTGCCGGCAGAAGCCCCATGGCGAACGCCTTGATCGCCACGGGACATCCAACACACGAGAGCTACTCATGGCGCATCGACGCCAGCCGAGCCCACTGCAAGGCCCCAACCCGATCAGCTTGGACGCCTGCCGTCCAAGCTGAGAGTCAGTTCATGATCAAGAACGCGCCGGCCAGACCGGTGAGTGCGTACAGCTCCGGAATACCGGTAGCTAGCAGCGCCTGCCCCTGCGTCATCTGGCCGTTGTTGATCGACTTGATGCACGCCGCCGCGGTGCGCGCCTGACCGATAGCGGAGAACAGGCAGGGCAGCCCGCAGATCACCCCAGCCAGGGCGATCTTCAGCACGTCTTTGCCGTCGTTCATGGCCTGAATCATCAGGAACATGATGGCGAAGGAGTACAGGCCCTGAGAACCAGGCATCACCGCCGGAATGAACGCCGATTGGCGCGCGGATGGTTCCGCCGCAGCGTAGCTCGAGAGCGAGATCGAAAGGGCGTAGCCAGAGGACAGGATCCCGACCGCGATCACCACATACGAGGTGAAGAGGATCAGTTGCAGGGTCGAATCCAGCTGGGTCAAGGCTGTCCCGGTGTCGGCGAAGGCCGTCGTGGGGATGAGAAGAGCGATGAACAGAACGAGAATCTTGCGGATCATACCGAGCTCCGTCGAAGGGGCGCATAGAAGTTGCTGCCGCCGTCGATGCACTTGCTTCCCCATTCGAGAAAGATCAAGCGATTAGTGTGAATGTAAAGCGAAAGGAGAGAAAGAAGGAAAACGAAGAAGTGACCGAAGACGGCAAACAGTGCCATCGCCGGCAGCGGCAAACGTGCGCCTATCTGGTTTACGACCAGGGCCATGATGCCACCGGAGAGCGCAATACCGAACAGGCGCATGTGACTCAATACGTCCTGAACGAACCCGGTTGCACCCGAGTAGATCGTCCACAGCACGTTGCCCACCCGCGCGTTCTCGCCAAAGACCTGCCCAGGAGAGGCTATCCAGCCCCACAGCGCCGCTGCCATGAAGCCCCCTGCTAGGCAGTTTCCCCAGAACTGGTGCAAAGCCAGCTCCTGAGCAGAAGGTGTCGCTCCAGTGACGAAAGTGAGCACGAACTCGGTGGCCATGTTGGCATGTACCGCACAGAGCGTGGCCAGCACCAACATCAACGCGCCCGTGGCTTCGGTTGCGATGCCCCGTTGCCAGATCGCCATCGAGTAGCTGAAACCAAGCGCGATGATGCCGACGAACAGCGAGAACAGGAACGCGTGGTACGGCTCTGACGACAACGTCAGTAAGGGCCGCGAATCGAGCATCACGGTCTGGCCGATGATCAGCCCGAAGAACTGACCTGCCATCATTCCGACCACCATCGACACCAGCCCGGTGAGCGCGAACACGTTACCCATGGCCTTGGCGCCGCGACTGCGCAGAACGACTCCCAAGATGGCCAACATCAAACCGTAGCCGGCATCCAGCAAACACAGCGACCCGAACACCACGAACAAGAGCCCCACCGCCCAAGTGAAGTCCTTCTCGCCGTAGCGAATGCCGCTGAAGGCCTCGACCACCGACTCGAAACCGGAGAGCAACGCTCCGTTCTGCAGTTTGACAGGCACGCGCTCGTCCAGCGGCACGGCGTCTTTGACCTGAGTGACGCACGGAAAAGCCGCGAGCGCCTGCTGGACGTCGACCACCTGGTCTCGCGGAAAGAAGCCCTCCACCGCAAACAGCGGCCCGGAGCTCACCGCGCCATCCAGCGCGTCCAGCACTTCCATGCGGTCGCGTAGCGCGTGCAGCCGTTGCTCGATCAGCCTTGCGAAGTGGTGGAATCGACCCAACTCACGCTGTGCCTCCGCAATCTCGGCGCGCGCTCGTTCCATGCGTTCGACGACGGCTTCGAGCGACATGCGCGGAACCGAAACCACGGTCCCTTCGACGGCTTCCGGCGGATCGAAGACCACGACTCGGCGCGAGCCCCCGCGGACCGATGCCGTGGCGTGGGGCAGCGACCGGTCGAAACGGGCCCATTCCTGCTCAGTCAACTCCATGAACACGACACGAACTGAAGCGTGTTCGAGGGCGGCGAGGTCCTTGGGGTCGAAGTTGCCCCAAGGTACGAGCAGATCGCGATGAGTGTCGAGATTCTCGAGCTCTCGTCGCAGTTCGGCACGCCGCTCGATCAGCTCGTCCACGGCTTTGCCGACGTCGAGGTAGGTCATGTCGCGGATCTGCAGGCGTGCCGGCGCAGGAGCGACACTGTTGAGTGCATCCAGTCGCTTCTGCAAGCGCCCGTAGATCGTGCGAACGTCTTTGGCGTCGGGAGCCGGCGACGCGCCGCGCGACAGGCCCTCTTCCTCCAGCGCCGGCAGCTCGATGGGACTCATGTGCACGATGCCCGCTTCTTGCAGCGCTTCGAGCACCGCTTCGGCCTCTACCTGCTTTGCGACGATCGTGCACTCGACCATGGGGACTTGACTCACACGTCACCTCGCACTTCCGCTGCCTTTGCGCGCTGTTGTTTGCCCTTGGCGATCTTGCCGCGTCCCACGGCCGCCACTTGCTCGTCTCCCAAGGCGATCTTGATGCGCCGAATGCCGTCCTTGGTTTCAGGGATCAACACCTTCTCGAACAGGTTCACCTTTTGAGTCGCCTTGCGAAGCTCGCGGGTCAAAAGTTCGTCCTGGCGTCGTAGCACTTTGAGTTCCGTCGATTGCTTGACCAGGCTACGCAGGTCGGTCAACACGCTGGTTACCCACGCGGGGGTTCCGAAGCGCGAGTACTCGAGCCGACTGAACACGACTTCTTCAAGCACCGGGACTTTGACGCCAGCGACTGATTTCTCGCCGAGGCGCACCTTCTCTACCTTCACCAGATCGACGAGCGGGACAGGCAGCACCTCGCCGAGCAGCGGTACGTAGCGTTCCACTTCCGTTCTGGCCCGCGCAAGCTCCTCTTCTCGCCCTGCGAGCTGACGCCTGAGCCTGAGCTGCTCCGTTTGCAGCTGCTCTTGTTTGAGCTGCAGCACGGGCAAGAACTGCTTGTACGTCTTCTCTTCGCGGCGAAGACGAGTCAGCTCAGTCTTGTTGAGAGAGATGCGGCGAGTGGTCATGCTGGCAATCAGACTCAGTAGCGATCAAGTCCGCGACAGATCAGGCCCAGTAGCGATCGAGCAACTTGGTCGGCAGGCCCGTTTGATCTTTGGCGAAGTGGTTCTTCAGTATCTCCCAACCGAGGTCGAGCTGCTCCTCGAGCGGGAGATTGACGCGCAAGTCCATCATGCGTTCTTCGAATTCCTCGCCGAAACGCAAGGTCTTCTGGTCGAGCTCGGATAGTGCAAACCCCATCGAGGCCTGTTGACGTGCCTTACGGGCGCCATCGTAAATCCGAATCATCGCGTTCATCAGCTCCGCATGGTCATCACGCGTGCCCTTGTTGACCATCTGCTTGAGGCGTGACAGCGAGCCGAAGGGGTCGATGACGCCGCCCTTCAAGTAGAACTGCCCCTCGGTGATGTAACCGGTGTTGTCCGGAACGGGGTGGGTGACGTCGTCACCTGGCATCGTGGTCACGGCGAGCAGCGTGATGGAACCAGCCCCCTCGATATCGACCGCTTTTTCGTAGCGGGAGGCGAGCTGGGAGTAAAGATCGCCAGGATAGCCGCGGTTGGCGGGGATCTGCTCCATCGCCACCGCGACCTCTTTCATGGCGTCCGCGAAGGCGGTCATGTCCGTCAGCAAGACCAGCACGCGCTGCCCTGCGGTCGCGTACTTCTCCGCGGCCGCCAGCGCCATGTCCGGCACCATCATGCACTCCACGACCGGATCGGCCGCCGTGTGCACGAACATGATTGTCCGTTCTTTGTTGGGAGCCAGCTGCTGCTTGAAGAACAGATAGTCGTCGTACTTGAGCCCCATGCCACCGACGATGATCACGTCGGCTTCGGCTTGCAGCGCAATGCGAGCCAACAGCTCGTTGTACGGTTCACCCGCGACCGAGAAGATGGGCAACTTCTGGCTCTCGACCAGCGTGTTGAACATGTCGATCATGGGAATGCCCGTCGGAATCATCCGCTTCGGGATGATGCGCTTCGTCGGGTTGAACGAAGGTCCGCCGATGTCCACGTCTTCGCCTTCGGCCAGGGCCGGGCGTCCGTCGATGGGCTCGCCGACTCCGTTGAAGATGCGGCCCTTCAGATCTTCGCGGGCAAACTTGAGCTGCACTTGACGTCCCAAGAACTCCACCTCGTCACCGGTGGAGACGCCCTTCGACCCCGCGAAGACCTGCAGGGTCACCTCGTTGTCGCGCAGCTTGATGACCTGTGCATAGGTGGTGTTGCCGTCTTTCAGCGTGATTCGCGCCAACTCGCCGTAGGCGATACCCTCAGCCTGCAGGGTGACGACGGGGCCGGCGATTTGTTCGATGTGGCGATAGACCTTCTTCATGACTTGACCTGACCAAGCGGTGACTTCACTCGATGACGTGCGCTCGATTCTCCCAGTGCACTCACTCTGCGGCCTCGGCGACCGCGTTTTTGGCTTGGGCTTTGCCCGCCAGCTCGGCATCGACCTGCGCGAGCAACGACTCGTATTCGGAGCTACCTTTCGACGCGAGATTCCAATCGCGCAGCCGCTGTTGGATACGCGTCAGCACTTCACGTGCTTGGTTCTTCGACTCGAACGCGAAGTCGTGATCCATGACCCGTTTGGTGAGGCGCATCAGCCCAGCTACGCGCTCGATCTCGGGCCCCGCGTCGACCTCGTTGAAAGCGTTCTGCTGCAGGAACACGAAGTCGAGCAGCTCGGCCTTGAGGAAGTTCACGAACTCCTGGGTGGACAGATCTTCTTCACCCACCACCTTCATCTGATCGCCGATGCGTTGACCCTCGCGATAGAGCGCCTGTAGCGACTTCACGTCGCTGACCCAGCCGTCGTAGTAGAGACTATCGAGCTCGCTCTGCATCGAGTCGAGGTACTTCGACCAAGAATCGAGGGGGGCAATGGCGGGAAAGCGCTTGGCGTAGGAACGTGCGTAGGTCAGGCCCAAGAAGCAGCCCACCACCGCCAACGTCGCCTGCGTGACGGGTTCTTCGAAGTTACCACCCGCGGGCGAAACGGTGCCGATGATGGTTGCCGAGCCCTGACTCTCGCCGAGTACGGGGTCTTCGACCCGCACCAGGCCCGCGCGCTCGTAGAAAGCTGCAATCAACGAACCGAGGTACGCCGGGAAGGCTTCTTCGCCCGGGATCTCCTCCAAACGCCCGCTCATTTCGCGCAGCGCTTGTGCCCAGCGGCTCGTCGAATCCGCCAGCATGAGGACCTTGAGCCCCATCTGTCGGTAGTATTCGGCAAAGGTGATCGCCGTGTACACTGAGGCCTCGCGAGCCGCGACCGGCATCGACGAGGTATTACAGATGATCAGCGTGCGCTCCATCAACGAGCGACCCGTGCGCGGATCTTCGATCTCAGGGAACTCGCGCAGCGTCTCCACCACCTCACCGGCGCGCTCGCCGCAAGCGGCGACGATCACCACGTCGGCATCGCCGTAGCGAGACACGGCCTGCTGAAAGACCGTCTTGCCAGCTCCGAAGGGGCCGGGCACACAGGCCGTGCCGCCTTCAGCGACGGGAAAGAACGCGTCCACGATGCGGATGCGCGTGGTCAGGGGCTTGGACGGCAAGAGCCGCTCCGCGTAGGCCTTGATAGGGCGCTTGACGGGCCAGGCTTGGACCATCGAAAGTTCACGCACGGCACCCGACGGCAGCTCGATCTTGGCGATCGTAGTATCGACGGTGTATTCGCCCGCCGGCGCTACCCACGTGACCTTGGCCGTTCCCACGAGGCCTAGCGGGACCATCACTCGATGCGTGAATTGTCCCTCGGGCACGGTGCCAAGGCAGTTGCCGGCGCGAACGGTCGACCCTTCACGCGTGACGGGCGTCCAGGCCCACTTGCGCTCTCGGGGCAACGTTGGCAGGTACGTGCCGCGCTGCAGGAAGAAGCCCGTCTGAGCAGCCAGCTCGGGCAACGGGTTGCCCAAGCCATCGTACACCATCGACAGCAGGCCCGGACCGAGCTCCACCGCCAGTAGCTCTTGGCTGAATTCGATGGCGTCGCCCACGCGAATGCCACGGGTGTCTTCGAACACCTGCATGTCGCATTCGTTGCCGCGCACGCGAATCACTTCGGCCTTCAGCCGAAGATCGCCCACTGCGACGTACGCGACCTCGTTCATGCGGACGCTGCGCCCGAAACGGGCAGAGACCATGTTGCCGTTGACGCCGACGACGCGGCCTCGTTCTGATTGTGCTTCGCTCATGTTGAGGCTCCGATGGCTCGTTCCAAGGCCGGAATCGTGAGTACCTCGTCGAGGACGGCCAAACCTTTGTCCTTGTCCCACGACGACTCGCGCTCGACGATGCGCAGTTGGAAGTAACTGGCGAGGACCACGTCGATACTGAACGTGTCCGTGCTCCTGATTTGTTCGATGGCTGCAAACCGCAGGCGGTGCAGTGCGCGTTCCCCTTCGACGCGGTCCTCGTCGTCCAAGGCAGCGACCAACCGCGGCCACCACGCAAAGCGTGTCGCGATGCCCAGATCGGGTTGCTCGTAGTGGTCGACGATAACCCGCGACGAGAGGTCGAAGTGACCACTCATCTGTTCCAGAAACTCGGAACGGGGAAGCTGCTCGCGCTGGCAGCGCAGCGCGGTCGATGACTCTTCGATGTCCACGAGGAAGTTCGCGTAGTCGCGCATGAACTTACTTCGGGACTCCTGGATCAGTCGCTGCCAGTAGCGGCGCAACAAGACGTGTTGCGGCGCTGGCTCGAGGACCCAGTCGGGCAGATCGCGCACAGCACGACCGAGGGCGGTAGGCCTGCGATGCAACCGTGCGTAGACCCCTTGCTCCACCGCTCGCCCTTGGGAGGCTTCCTGCCGAGCCCGGTGCAGGGTGCGCACCGTCTCTTCCACTTCTTCGAGCATCGCCGCGCGCTCGAACTCGACGAGATCGGTACCCTCCAAAGCGTCTCTGGCCATCAAAATGAAGTCCGCCCGCGACATCGGCGCAGGCTCGCCCAACGTCAGCCGGGGCAGGCGGGTCACTAGATAGATCAGAGACATGGGCCAGCTGCTTCAGCGCGACGTGGAGTTGACCTGGAAGTACTTTCGGAGCGAGGGCTCGACGAGCTGCGACAGCTCGTCGGCGACCGCCTCCCCCGTGACGTCCCAGCTGAACGATTCCCCTTTGCGCTGCAAGCGGAAGCCGGTGAGGCCAGTCTCCAACTTGATCTCGAGCTGCCCATCGACGAGCTGTCGGGCCAGTTCTCGCTCGAAGTAGGCGCTGAGCTTCTGCTGCATTTCTGGTGAAACCGCCACGCTGGCATCGCCCGCCTTCTCCCGGATCAGGCCGGACAGCACCTCTTTGAGCAGGTTCGGGTCGTCGAGACCCGCGTCCACTTGCGCGCGGACGAGCGGCTCGATGGCTTGGCTCTTCACGCGCTCGGCAAAACGCAACGCGAAATCGCGCGCTGCCATGCCAAGCTCGGCGTCGAGCTGCTTGCGCTTGGCCACTGCCTCGGCGTCGGCGGCCGCGACGATTTCCTTGGCCTTTGCCTTGGCGTCCGCGAGCAGCGCTGCTGCCTGCTCTTCCGCATCGCGCAACAGGCGTTGCTTCTCGGCTTCTCCGGCTTCCACGCCGTCTTGGCGGAGGCGCTGCAACAGGTCGCCAATTCCACTGGTCATCTCGGTCATGATCACTCCTGGGACGCGCCCCCCTTATGATCCGACCGCACAGAAGTTCAAGACATGACTTGAGCCAGTCGCAAGTTAGCGCCCGGTCGGCCCGTTTCGATTCAGGCTGCTGAGCCAGCCATGACACTGTTGTCCTGCCGCGGCGCGCCAGAAAACCGGGACTACCGGATATTCGTCTGCGTAAGTCCTGCGGCCGGTTTCGCTGCGCGTTGGGATTGCTCCGAGGGGCGCCTTGAAGCAGGGCTGGAACCAGCGGATAGTGACCAGACTGACGCCGGTCCCCGCGAGAATCGGGCTCTGGCTCGACGCCTGGCGCGCATCGAGCTGCCGTACACGCGCTCGCTCGGGCCATGTCCGCCCAGCGCGTCGCCGAGCCGCATGCCGTTGTCGCGACATTGTGCGCGGGATGTCGGGCGCGATGAAGCAGAGCGCCATCGGGATGCGGGCTTCGTGTAAACAGTCGAAAGCGGCAGCGGGGGCTCTCCTTGGGGGCATCGTGGACAGCCCCCCACCTCCTGGTCCCCGCGTTCAGCGGAACCACATCGGGCTTCGTCTTCGATGACTTCGAGCACCGACTCGCTGCAGGTCTGGCGCTCCCCGCGTCAAGTCGGACCCACATCGCGGCTTCTTTGAGGCCGCTTTGGGGCACCATCCCGCACGGACGAGCAGCTACAATTTCGCGTCTTGCCGTTGCGAGCGACAGAAAGCACTGTAGGCTGCCGTGTTGTTCTCGACTGAGCCCCGCATCGCCCCGGCTGAACTCGCCGTCCGTGGAGCGCTCGACTGGTATCTCGAAGTCGTTCCGCGGATCAAGCAGCCTCCTGTGTCGCTGGCACAGACGGAGCACCTGCGCGCCGTGCTGGCCGGCTCACGACCGCGTACCGAGGAAGACTTCGAGCTCCTCGTGACCTTCGCGCAAGCGATGTACCGCGTCGGTCAACTGGATCCCAGCACGCCGCAGATCAACCTGGGTGACGCGCTGACCGCCCTCGCGCTGGTTCCCCATGCGCAAGAGGTCCCTTGGACTTTCGACACGAGCATCGACGCCGACGCGTTTGCCAAGCTGCGGTTCCACGAAACCTCATCGGGGCTCGCGGACACGAGGCGTAGGAACCGCAAAGGCTGGGGGGCCCACGCCAAGAGGAACCGTGCATTCATCGAGGATGTCGTCCGCCAAACGCAGGGACGCGACCTAGCGGTGGTTCTCGGGGCAGGACATGCCTTCGACCTTCCTCTCGTCGCGCTGGCCAAGACGTTCGAGAAGTTGGTTTTGGTCGACATCGACGCCGAGGCTTTGAACGCGACCGTGCGCGGCGTGCTGAAAGATCCGGGCCTACGCGCCCGCGCCGAACTGCGCCTGCTCGATCTCACGGGCATCAACGGACAGTTCGTACGTCGGATCGACGAGGCGGTGGCGGAGGCAGAGAACGCGGCCGAAGCACGGGATCGAGTCGAGAGGCTGTGCTGGACGTACCGACTTGCATCGCCTTGCCTATTGCCTCCGCCGGAACATGCGGACCTGGTGGTCTCGAGCTGCGTGCTGAGTCAGGTGTCGTGGCCCCATCGCGTCTACGCCAGGCGCGTCTACGAGCGGCGCTTCGGAGCGCTCCCCAGCGCGCTCGAGCTGCGCTGGGCCCGACACTTCACCTCCCTGGAACTGCGGTTGCAGCAAGACCACCTGACCTCGCTCGCGGGCGTGGCCGAGCAGGTGGCCCTCACCAGCGACGTTGTCAGCAATACCACCGTGCTCGACGCCAACGGCATCGAGTGCAGGAGCGGTCGCCCCATCCCCATCCTAGGCGTACCGTCGTTGCTCGAACGTGTTCCCAAGCTGTTTCAGGTCGAGCACCACGCAAGCTGGCTGTGGGGCTTCGCGAAAGTCACCCGCACCAAAAGCGGCTTGTGGAAGGACGTCGAAGGCGCCCACCTCACCCGGCCCTCGAACAGCGACTGACGCTGCCACCACCGCTAGGCCATCCGCGATCAATCCCCCGTGCGTTCGCGACGAGCATTCTCACCTGGACCACGCAGGTCCAGGTGATGCCGTCCGCCACGCCCGAACGATGACCTCAGAGGATATCGTTGAAGGGCGTGCTCGTCTGATCCCAAGTGCCGAAAGTGTTGACGTCCATGCCCATGACTTGCTGCATCGCAAGCATGAGCTCGGTGACCTTGCGTCCGGGCCGACGGATGTGTCGATCACCTGGGATCGCGCCGCCGGCATGACCCATCAGGATGATGTGATAGTTGGACATGACGTGGCCCTGCGGCTCGGCAACGTCGCTGATGCCGTAGATGAGGGTTTGATCGAGCAAGTTGCTGTCACCGATCGAGGTGTTTTTCAGAGTCTGTGCCAGATGCGCGTACTGGCTCATGATGTACTTCTTGATCCGCCCGGCTTCAGCAGCCTTACCGTCGTGGGTCAAGGTGTGATGCTCCGTGTCCAAGTTGATGATCGGGTAGTGGTTGTCGTCGCGCGCACCGGACCACAGGTGGGAGTAGACCCGCGTCATGTTGCAGGCCAGCGCAGACGCAATCAGCTGGTTCATGGCTTCGCTCGTAGCCGTGACCCTCGAAAGGTCCATGTTCGCGGCTCCCTCCGTCGTCGCAGGTGGAGCAGCGCAGCCGCCCCCCTCCGTCGGCTCGGGATTGGCTCCCCCGGCCGTGTCGGGAATACGCGCCTCGAGCGCACGGATGTTCTCCATGTGCGCCTCGATGCGCTGTGCGTCCGCTGCACCCAGGCCCAAGCCTAGTTGCATGCGCTTGGCGTCTTCCAACACCGCGTCCAGTGCACTGCGGCGCATCTCGCCAGAAAGTTCGCTAGGTGACCCGTTGTCCGTTCCCCCACTCGGTGCGCCCGCGCTGAACAGCTTGTCGAACAGCGCAGCAGGATCACGCTCCGGAGGCAGCGGCTGGTTCGGGCCGGTGTGTGCGAGATTCAGGCTCGCCGTCCCCATGTTCAGGCCGGTGTACCTGAGGATGCCCGTCTCGAGAGACTTGAAAGGCTCGTCCGTGGCGATGGCATCGGCAACGAGCTGGTCGATGGTGGGCAACCACTGCGTGCCATTCGCCGTTTCCGGTAGCCCGCCGTATTGCGACCTGGAGATGTCTCCAATCGTGTTGCAAATCGTGCCGTCGCCACCAGCCAAGACGTAAACCACGCCCCAGCCGTGCCCTTTGAACTCGGCAGAGAGCATGTCGAGCCCAGTGACGTAGGTCATGTCGCCCTTGAGCTCAGCAAAATCCGAGAGACTCGGAGGAAGCTGCCAAGCCCCCCCATCACCCGTGCCGCTTGGCGTCCAGTCGGGGCCTGGGTAGATGCCATTACCCCAGAAGAAAATGCCGAACGTCGTGGGCAATGGGTCGCCCTGCGCGAACGCGGTGCCGTTGTCGTTACACATGACATCCAACACCGGCAGCCACATGGACACACCAATGCCAGAAGCGATGCCCCGGAGGGCGTGTCGTCGAGAGAACTTGAGTTGCTTCAGGGATTCCATTTTTACGGGCTCTCCGTCATGACTGGTAGTGCAGGGGCTGAACGAAAGGCGTCGCTAGCCACGAAGTCGGCAAGGAAGTCTCTCCAGACGTAGCCGTTCGCCTCGAGCGACTCAGCCATGGCTGTGATCTGCGTCGGGTCCTTGTCATCCTCAGCGCGTCCATTCGCGTTGCGATAGAAGTTGCGCAGCAAGCAAGCCTCCACATTCGGATCTTGCGCGAGGATCGCCCCCAGCTCTGCTGCATTGTTGAAGGGCGTGCCAGCCCATTCGCCACTGGCGTCGATGGGTAGGCCGTTCTCGTTGTCCCGGTATCGCCCGATGGGGTCGAAGTTCTCGAGTGCAACCCCGAGAGGATCGAACAACGCGTGGCATCCAGCGCACTGCGGATCGACGCGATGAGCTTCCAAGTTTTCGCGTGTGGTCTTGGTCGCGTCGGGCGGAGCGAGGGTGGTGTCCACGCCTCCAGGAGGCGCTGGCGCAGTCGTACAGAATAGAGATTGCAGCAGGAACAGGCCTCGCCGAGTGGGGGAGGTGCGGTCAGCTTGGGACTGACCCGCCAGAAAAGCTGCCTGACCCAGAATACCGACGCGCCCGTTCTCTGCCGGAAGTGTGACCTGTTCAAAACCGGACGCCGGCGCAGCCACCCCGTAGAGCGAAGCGAGGTTCGCATCCGCGTACGTTTGCACGCCGTTGTAGAAGGCCCTCACGTCAGCGTTGGGGGCCAACACGACGTTTCTGAGGAAAAGTTCGGCGCCCTCCAGCATGGAGCTCTGGAGCTCTGGAGTGAACTCGGGGAAAAGCGTTTCGCTCTTGGCGATATGCGTCACTTGCTCGAGTTGGGCGTACTCGCTGAAGAACGCCGTCATGCGATCGGCGACACGAGGATCGGCGACCAAGGATGCGGCAGCCGCCGCGACGCCTTCCGCGGTGTCGAGCTGGCCCGCTGCTGCAGCGTCGAGCAACTCCATGCTCGGTGGCCCGCCGGTCACCGTGTACGACAGGCGAGTCGCCATCGACAGACCGTCATACTTCAGTCGACTCGTGGCAGCTTCGAGACTGTTGATCTCGACCCGATAAAGGAAGTTTGGCGATTGGAGCATGCCTACCGTAGCGGTCGACAACCCCTGGGCAGCGGAGCCCTCGATCGCTGCAGCGCCTTGGGCCACGTCGAGCCACTGCTGCACTTCCTCATCAGTGAGGTCACGTCGGAAGGCCTTCCGCCCGAAGTCTTCGATGTAGGCGGTAACGCAGGCGTCAGTCAGATCGGCGGCCGGTTGGCAACCGACGAGCTCCTGCCACCGTTGGGTATCGCTGAAGACCTCGGATGTCGCCTCCCGGCTGGAAGCCTCGTATGCCGTCACTCCCGAGTCAGTCACGCTCGTCAGAGCGGCTCCTACCGACACGAAACCGGCGACCGAGGTATCTGGTGCGGTCTCCAGCTCGGCCGTGACGGGGCCAAGGAGCGCTTCGACCGATGCGGCATACTCGGCTTGGGTGAGCAATCGTAGCCTCACTCCACCCTCGCTCAATGGCACGGCCGGTTCGGTTTCAGCTCCGACTCCGTCTTCACCGGCGGCAGGATCGCCTTCGGTCGCACCTGGCTCGGATCCTGGAGGCACTGCGGTGCCGCCGGGAGCTGCTCCCGGGACGCCGCTTCCCGCCGCGCCCGGAGTGGCGCTCGGCGAGCCGGCGACTGCGCCCGGAACCCCACCTGACGCACCTGCTGGGCCGGAGCCCAGCGGACCTGTGCCCGTCGCGTTGGAACCCGACGGGGCTACTGGGTCTCCAATGCTGGGCTGTGGGTCGGTGCTGCCGCTACAGGAAAATAGCGCCGCGCAGGCGAGCGGGACAATGGCTCGCGCGCACTGCGAAGCGGCACGAGAGCCGAGAGTACGGAACAACGGCCTGTCGCTGGTGCATCTCATAAGTTGAATCCTTCTTCCGAACCTGCGCGATTCGCGCAGAACGCGCGGTGATGAAAGGCTGCTGCGTTGGTCGTGATTTTCACGTGAACAGTTACTGAACCTTCCCGGGCCTTTCCCACCGAATGTCGGGATAGCAAATACTCGGGCTTCTGTGGATGGATCCTGACCTGGAATCCTTCGTGGGGCACAGTCATCTGAAGGCCATGTTCTGATCGAATCTATCCGGAAGAACCCAGACTATGCCGGGAGACCGGAACAATGGCGCACAGCTGGACATGCCGAGTGGGATCGGGTGCCACAGTGGCCGCCCACGCGGCAGCCTGCACCGTTTCAGAGCTACAGGGCCGTAGCACGGTGTGTTCCGAGGTGGATTCCGATGACGCGGGGGATCTCGCGTCGCTGCTCGAGTGGAAAACTCTTCGAGCCAGTTGGCTCCACGCAGGACATGCTCGCCCCCCAAAGCTGAAGTGGCGAGAATCAAAGAGGAAGTGCCGCTCGTCCGCGTGGTCTTACTCGGCTCGTAGGGTTGGTGGTTGTCCGGGGTGGCCCCTGGCCCCCTACGGTTTGTTCAGCATTCGCAAATTGGTTCGGCGCCAGCTGATCGCCGAAGCAGAACGGCCCGCACATCGTCTCGGCGCTCGCGCTGTGGCGTGCTGCGAACGAGCTGACTCGTGTCGACCCCGTGATTGTGCCGAGGCGACGTGCTTGGCCTGGACGCGCGCACAACGGGGATCTCGCGTCGAACGCCCCCCGGCGCAGTGGAAACCCGGGCCCCCAAATGAGAGCTCCGCTCGCGGGGCGGCGAAGCTGTCGCCTGGTGTAAACTCGGTGCCATGAGGGCGGGACCCGCGACGCTCCCTTTGTCGGGTTCGACTGCCGCCACCAATTCCGAAAGTCCGCCTTGCCGCGACGGGTCGGTGTCCTGTAACCCAGGCACCGCCTGATGACGCGCGTGCCGCACTTCGCGCGGGCCCGTCGAATGTGATAGCGTGGGGACGCGATGAAAGCATCGACGAGGGAGGGGTGGAGCAACGTCCTGACGGTGGCTTGTGGCATCGCGACGGCCGGCTGTGGGGCGGTGGCGGGTAAAGGCGAACACGCACAAAGAGCACGTGGCGGGCAAACCGCCGACGCGGGAGATGCAGGGTCCGCAGGCAAGCCTGATTCGGGGAGTGAGCGGAACGAGCCGACGGCCCTTCGCTACGCGAGATCCCCGGGGACGCAGGGCCCGCTCGAAGATGGCGTGATGGGGAAAAGCCCAGCCGTTCCTACCAGACGTTCATGAAGCCCTCGCCCATGTTCGCCAGGGTCGTAGACGCCCGTCGAGATTAGCTCGGGATAGTTCGCAATCAGCGGTGACAGCCCCGTGTTTGCTCGTCTACAATCGCGCTTCACGGTGTCGGCGCGGGGTGCGTCGTCACCTGTTTGGGAGGAATCATGAGTCGTCTCGGTCAACTCTGCTCGTTCATCGTCATCGCATTAGTAGCGGCGTGCGGCCCGCACAAAAAGCCCAAACCGCCAGCGCCACCCAAGCTCGAGATATCCGCGACGACCAAACCAGCCGAAGTGCGGAGTTTCGGCGCGACGGACGTGTACTACCAGCTCACCGGAGTGCCGCGGCAGGGCGCCCGCATCGCGATCCCCCTGGCGGTCAAACAGCGCTTCATGCTGACCGAAGAGTCGCTTCGCCTTGCCTGGTTCAATCCTCAGCTGAAGCGCTACGAGATTCTCGACGACTCGCGCTTCGAACCGGACCTCGGCAAGGTGAGCGGCGTTGCGATGCACAACGGTGTATACACCGTGATCGGCAGACCGAGCGTGCCGCACATCGGGCGTTTCGTCGATCGCCTGTGTGGCCAAGTCCGCGGCTTGGCAGAAAACGGCATCGGACGACTGCCGCCGATCTGCCCCGTGATCCTATGCCCTGCATTGGATGTTGGAGCGTGGAGCCGCGCGTTCGAGGAGCGCGGGCTACCGATCGGCAGCGAAATGGTCGAGATCGGTTTCTCGAACGTGTGCGACGAGTGTACGCGTGGCGGCTTCGGCCGCGTCGACTTCCCGGAGTGCTGGATCGGCGGAGGTCCCGGAGGCGGTAGTGGAACGCCCGTGACGCCTCCGGAACTCGAGCAAATGCCGCTCGACATCGGCCCGGGCGGACGAGCGGTCTCCGTTGCCGTTCACCCAGAAGACGATAGCCAGATGGTCGTGGCCTCGGAGACTGGTGGCCTTTTCCGCACGCGCGATCGAGGCAACGAGTGGGACCACGTCAGTCAAGCACACAGCTTCCGCTTCACCGACGTCTTGTACTACCCGCCGAACCCGTCCGTCGTCGTCGCCAGCGCCGAGCAGCACAGCGCCCTGGTCAGTCGCGGCGGCGTTTGGCGCAGTGAAGACGGCGGCGCCAGCTGGAGCAAAGCCAGCGTCTCCACACCCACTCCAGCGTGTCTCGAAACGCTGAGCGCCTACGATCTCGCCTTCGAAGCCGACGCCAACCGGCTCTGGGCAGGGACCAGCTGCGGCATTGCCTTCAGCAACGACGCGGGGCTCACCTGGCAGTACCCGCCGACGGCGCCGCAACAGCGGGCCGACTCGATCCTCGTGCCGGGCGGCAATCGGATCATGTACTTGCAGAACAACGTGGTTCAGGTGAGCCCCGACGGCGGCGCCACGTGGAGCAACTCGACGACGGGACTGCCAGGCAACCGCGCCCGCGGTGTGCACAACGCCATTGCCCTCTCTCCGCTCAATCCCCAGCACGTCTTCTACGCCTTCTACAACTGGGTGTACGATGCGGCGGCGGACAAGTGGAATCCCTTCCGCAACGTTTACCTGTCGACGGACGGCGCCGTCACCTGGCAGCAATTGGAGCAACAGGCAGGCGTCAACCGCCCGGTGTTCTTGCGAACGACGGCAGCCACGGGCAGCCAATACACGCTGTACTACGGCAACGGGGGCGGCATGAAGCGCAGCACCGTGACCGATGGCACCCCGCCTAGCCTCGCGGCTTGGGAAAACTTGGCGCTCAATCATGCCGACCCGTCTGACGTCGGCTTTGCCAACGGCGGCACGACGCCACTGCTACTCACGTCGGATGGCGGCCTCGGGGTCACCAGCGACGGCGGTGCGAACTGGGTGTATGCCGGAGATCAGGGGCGCGGCTACAATGCCCTTCAGATCACCGAGGTGACGGGGCAGCTGCGCCCCGGTAGCGCGCCCCCACACCTCTACTTCGGCACTCAAGACAACGACATCTGGGCCTCTCCCGACGAGGGTGTCAATTGGCCCAACAGGCGCTGCTGCGAAGGCTTCTTCCTCGAGGTGCGGCGAGACATCTCAGGGGGTGGAGAGAACAAAGTGACCGGAGTCTCCTGCGCTGGCTGCGGAAATTTCATCTCGGACCCCTTGCTGGTCAATCAAGCGCCGTGGCCCAACCCACCCAACGAGGGCGGCAACCCGAAACTGCTGGCCCCCAGAAAGTACGTGCAGAATTCGCCGCCACCGGGACTGAACACCATGTACAGCCTGACCGAGGACACAGGGGGGAGCTGGGTGCCGCGCTACGGTTTTGCGGAGTACGTCCAGGCCTTCCCCCACAGCGCTGGACCAGAGACGGATCCCACCGTGTTCGTGGCGTTCAAGGACGCCGGTTCGACCCCCGATGGCGCAGCGCTCCTGGGCATCAAGAAGACCATCAACGTGCTCGGCTCCAGCACCCCCGTCATCTCGAACGTGCCCGGAGTGGGGGCTCTCGGGACTTTCCCCACGATGTTTGCCTGGTACAAACCGTTCGCGGTCGATCCCAACGAGCCCGACCGCTTGCTCGTCCCCGACATCCTCGCCGATCAAGTCAAGATCACTCAGGACGCTGGCGGAGCATGGACGAACCTGACGAGCCTGACTCAGATGGTCACCGAGAACGGCGACCTGAAGTTCCATTGGGGCCAGTTTGGCCAGGTCTCCAACGCGGCATTCGACCCGGGCTGTGATGGGCACATCTTGGTTGGCACTGCGCAGGCCGGGATCTTTCAGTCCAAGGACGGCGGTACGAATTGGCGCAAGGTGCCCGGCTCCGAGAGGGTTCCCTTCGTCTCGCGCTTCTTCTTCGACGACGACGGCGAGGTCATTCTCTCGTCGTACGGGCGCGGCCTGTGGCGATTGCGCTACACCTGCGACACCGGTCCCGGGCGCTTGATCGTGCCGCCGAGGTTTCCCATTCCCTTCTTCTGGCGACCAGGGGTGCTCACGCCATTCGATTCGATCGAGCTGCCGCCGAATTGTCCCAAGTGTGAGCTCTTGATTCCCAAAGGCGGCGAGATCACCGGGCTGCAATTCGACCCCAAGAGTCGAGCTCTGCGCTCCGTGCGCGTTTCCAGTGGAACCCTGATTCCCTCGCTCCGGGGAGGTGAGTTCAAGCCGGCGTTCAAGATCACGACCGACGATCAGACGCCGTTGGACCAAGAGCTCGCTCGTCTGCTTGCTGCGGGTAATCGCATCGCTGCCATATTCGTCGAAGATGGTACGCTTCAAGGCGTCGTGGTCGTCGGAAGCCCAGGAACCCAGCCCCCAAAGCTCCCACAAAGGAAGCTGACGGCGCCGTACATCAGCGTCAACCTGCCGGGCGCGTATGGAACTCCCGCCGAAGATCTTCAGAAGATCGTCGTCACCGGCCAGAACTTCCAACGGAACGTGCCACTGCGCGTGTCCGTTGACGGGCAAGCGCTGCCAGTCCCTGCTCCCAAGTTCGATAGAACGGGTACTTTCACCCTGGTACTTCCCCCAAACTTCGAAATCGGCGGGCATACTCTGCGGATTGAACAGACGGTGCGAGGCAAGACGCTCTTCGACGTGGTCAGCTTCAACCTGACGACCAAGGATGTTCCACAGCGGCCACCGCAACGACAGCCGCCACAGCAACAGCCGCGGACGCCATGAGCGAACGCCAGCAGCGGGTCGATGTCTGAAACCAGTGCGTTGGGATGAGATCACCGCGCATCACGCTAGCGACTCTGCGTCGGGGAGCCTCACGCAAGCAGCCGGAGGTGGAAGCATTGCACAACGGGCTCGCTGGCAAAGCGCTGCTGTTGACGGCGGCGTGGTCCGTTGCGGGCAGCGCCACGGCGGGATGGCCTTGGTGGCGAGGCCTGTTGACGCTGCTGGCGGCGTCGGTGCTGGGTGTGCTCGTCGTCGCCGGTGGGTCGGGAGTCATCGACGACCAGCGCTGGCCCACTAGCGCGTCGGCCCGCTTGCGTTCCACGAGCAGCTTCCTGGTCTGGTGCGCCATGCTGCTCTGGGCTGCATGGTGGATGGGGCCGACTTTGGTGTTTCTCATCGTCACCGTTGCTGGTGTGGTGCTGTGGACTTGGTGGGCGTGGCCCGCGAGCGAGGCTCCGAAGCTTGAAGACGGGAGTGGCCGTGTCCCCATAGCTCCGGGTGTGGAAGAGCGAGTGCGTGGTCTACCGTCGAAGCTGCCGCAGGAGGTCGCAGCGAGTATCGACGCCGCGCTGGAAGACTGGCAGCATCTCAACGAGGTGCTGGCGAGTGATCCAGAACTACGTGCAGAGGTCGAGCCTCTGCAGCTACACGACGTGGCGCAGGTGAGTCTCACGAGATTGCTGGATGCGGCCCGGACGGCCGCCGAGTTGAGTCGCATCGCTTCCGAGCGCAGCGATGACGAGCATGCTCCAGTGGCGGCCCAAAAGGCACATCGACGCCTGCAGGCCTTGGAGCGGGGGCTCCACGATACGACGTCCACCTTGTTGCGCTACGTCGCCAGTCGCGAGGATGCCGAAGAGCGCGCGCTCCGTGTCCGCGTCGAGGAACTCGAGGCACTCGCAGAAGTCGAGGAAGTCCTGTCGACACAGGTTTCGACGTAGTGCACCCAGGGGGCGCCTTCGGCAGGAAGCTCAGAGCGACTGAGTCGTCCAGCTGCGTTCTCGCGTCCACTCCTCAGAGGGGTGCAAGACTTGCCCCGTTCGGCCGTACTCCTTTCCCGAAGAGGGCACGGCAATGGTTTCCCTCGGCCGGCCAAGAGCCAACCAGGACAAGATCCCGCTCTTCGCCGACTGGTTGACCACCGAAGGTGTGGTCGAACCCAGCACCGACTACGAGTTGAACATCATCGAGCCACGGCACTTGGTCCGCGGCGTTGGCGCCGCCTCGGAAGAGTTCATGTACCGACAGTACCTGGGCGAAACCTGGGTTCAACAGTACGCCTTCAACACACCCTACGGCGCGCCGGAGGACGCCATTTGCGGCCGAGTAACATTCAGCGCGTTTCACGTCTCGGCGCTGTCGGGCCCCCGAGGCTCCAGAGATGCCATCTTTCCCGAACACTGCCAAAGAGCTCTGACACAGCAGGAGAAGATACTGTTGTACGCTCTGCTCGACCTCGGTGCGTGTGTGGAGCGTGCGCCAACGGAGGTTCAACGGTGAACCGCGCCACGAATGCCGCGCAGCACGACAATGCGCAGCAGAGAAGCTCGACTTGCGACACCTCCGACTGACGCGCCCCAGGCCGGCACAGTGAAGGGTGGGTCAACGACGAACACGACCCGACATGGGCCCCAATCATCGCTGGTTAGTAACAGCTGAGGGGTTTAGAAGTCGAAGCCACCGTCCGTTGGTTTTCTGATGACGAACGTCGCTTCGATTCGAGGACCGGAACCCCGGCGCATCCTCGAAAACGGCTGCATGAAACTTTGGTACCACGAGCACGGCGGTATCGTGCACCACCAGATCCTCTGCGAATTGGAAAGTTCGGAGTTTCGAGAGGCGCTCATGCGTGGGGCCCAGCTGCTGGAGGAAACCGGCGTCCACAAGTGGCTGTCGGACGATCGAGCCCATTCCGTCTTGCACGAGGCAGACGAAGAGTGGGCGCGCACGACGTGGTTCCCGCGGGTCAAAGCCGCCGGGTGGACCCATTGGGCTATCCTCAAACCCCAGAGTGCCATCGCGACACTCAACATCGCACGCGTTTCCAGCCACTTCGCCAAGCTCGGCGTGGAGACTCGCATTCTGTCCGACTTCGACGCTGCACTCGAGTGGCTCGAGTCCCTCGACTGACGAAAGCGCTCCGATGCTTCGGTTGATCGCAGCCCGTCGGTGAGACGTGAACTCCCGTCGGTGTCACGATGCGACGATCCGCCGCTGGAAGCCGAACTCAATCGAGATCGGGGCATTGCTGCTTCAACGCATGTCGCAGATCCGCGCTTCGTCCGTCGAGCGCAGATGCAGGGTGATCGGGGCGCGCAGGAAGCGTTCGCACGCCGGTGCGCAGATCACGAACAGCGTGTCTGAAGCGCGTTCGGTGAAGTACCACCAGTACCCGCCGGGACCGCCCCACTGCTCACTCGGACAACCGGGCACAGGCCAATCACACAAGTCCACCTTCTCCGCGAAACGACGCGCGTAGTAGCTGGCTTGGCTTACCGCCACCCCCGCGTCGTCTGGCGGATGGTAGACCGCGAGCGTGTCTTGGTGGGTGTAGCAGTCGGTTTGAATGCTACTCAGACTGACCACACAAGCCCCCACGGGCAGCTCCGTGCG
The DNA here is from genome assembly GCA_050290545.1 of Polyangiaceae bacterium. GTDB lineage: Bacteria > Myxococcota_A > Polyangia > Polyangiales > Polyangiaceae > SZUA-265. Next base: position 49,470 of record JBNKHV010000020.1, read on the forward strand.
ATCCCAGGTCTCCGGCGGCGGCAGATCGGCGTCCGGATCGGGCGCGCGGTTGCTCTCGTCGAACGCGGGCCGTTGAAGCACCTCCGCCTGAACGCCGTCTGCTGCCCTGTAGACGCCCTGCTGCGCGATGTCGATCACGACGTCGAGATCCGGGCAGGTCGCCGGATCGAAGGGCAGCGCATCGTCGGGCCCGTCGCTGGGGGCCGCGTCGCTCTCTGCTTCGTTCTCCCGCGCGGCGGGCGCGCCGTCTTGCGCAACGTCTCCCGACGGCGAGCCCGCGTCGCTACGCTCCCCGGCGGGGTGAGCGATGGCGCTCGTACCGAGCTCGAGCGGGGGCGCCTTGCTACACGCAGGGCAGGCAAGCGGGATCGCGAGGAGCAGGGCTCGGCGCATCGAACAACTGTCGCTCGGAAACCCCGAACCTACAAGGGTCACGGATTTGTGCGGCGTTTGAGGCTGAAGATGTACTCTACGACGGTCATGGCTTTCGACAATCCGGTCGCTGACCTCTACTACCGACGCCACCACTGGGATTTTCGTTTGGGTACCTATCTGGCCTTGTTGCGCACCATGGCTATCGCCAGCATGGTGGAACGCCTGTACGAAGGCACCCAGCTCAAAGCCGCGACCTTCGTTCGGTTGAAGCGAACCCGCGAGCTGATCGCAACCCTGATTGTCGATGGTTTGGACAGCGCGCGCGGGCAGGAAGCGCTCAGTCGGATCCAGCGGGCACACCAGGGCGTGACCGCGAGCAACGACGAGTATCGCTACGTGCTCTCGGTATTCTTCCTGGAGCCCATGCGCTTCAATCGCACGTTTGGCTGGCGGCAGTTTTCCGAAGCCGACCTGGAACTGCTGTTCGCGTTTTGGATGGACGCAGGGCAGCGTATGGGCGTTCACGAGCTGCTGCCCTCGCTCGCCTCATGGCAGCAATTCCATGATGCGTTCGAAAACGAGCACCTGGGGGCAACACCGCAAGGACAGGCGTTGGCGCGCGCTTCGCTCTACGAAGTCGTGCGCTTGGTCATCCCCCGCGGCATGCAAGAGCTCACGCGTCAGGCACTGTTGGGCACCATGGATCCCAAAGTGCGCGAAGCTCTCGGGCTGCGCGCCGCTTGGCTGCCGACCCAGGTCACGCTCAGCACCATTCGGTTTCTTTCATCGTTCGGAGCGGGCACGCGGGTGCCCACGATGCAGGCATGATGTCGCCCCGCCTGCGGCCGGCGTCGAACTAGGCACGCCGCCTCAGGCGCTTTCGTGCGGCCGCTCGTGTGGCGATTCGCAGCTGCACGCTTCGTGCGCGCGGGAGGAACGCTGCACTGCGTCAGGAAAGCGCCGCGTTCAGCAGGCTAGCCTCGTGACCGAAGCTCGAACGCCGCGCCGCGTCGACGAGGCTCCGTGGGCGCGGTGCAGGCTCCGTGCTTGGGGTGGGAAGCGTCGTGCGTCACCAAGACGCGCTGTGCTCGTGCGCGAAGCTCTCGCCGAGCCGATACTGGAGCAGCCAACAGCCTGCTGCGCCGTACTTGTTTGCTTCGCGGAGTGGAAAACTACCGACATTATCCACCGTGCGGAAAGCGCTGCAGAAAGCGGCGCGGGCGGCCTTCATCAAGAAGCGCATCACGCCGC
>JBNKHV010000021.1:0-64564 GCA_050290545.1 Polyangiaceae bacterium
TCAAGTGAGCGATCCGGAGTGGCCCAACTCGGGGTCGGTATCCTCTCGTTCTTCCACTCCGACATCGCTTCTCCTAGGTCCTCTAGTCCTTGCGTTCTCGGCTTGGACGCGACATCGCTGCAAACGCTGGTCCATGTTCGGCTCAGCCCCTGCGGCAGCTCTCCCTGTTCGTTGAGGCAGTCTGCCCCGGTCTGTGGCGCCCGTGCGTGACGAAATCAACGCAGACAGCCGGGATCATCATGGCACCCACCTTGCACCCCCGCGCAGTCATCGGTCGAAGCATGAACTACCTGGAATTCCTCCATACCACCTGCGCCCAAAACACAGTGCTCGAGTGGCTGACGGCAGCGACGACTGGCGTGTTAGCTGCCTTGGCGGTGCGCCTGATGCAAGGGCTCACCACCAAATACGTCGGCCGCTTGGTGACGCGGACGAGTCACCAGGCCGACGACGTGTTGCTCGACGTGGTCTGCGCGACGCATTGGTTCTCTTATGTGGCGGTAGCGCTCTTTGCAGGCGGTCAGATGCTCACGTTGGGGGATGATGTTTCGAACGTCCTCGCTGCCGTGCTGGCAATCGCGCTGTTCGTGCAAATTGGCATCTGGGCACAGGTGCTGACGAAGTCCTTGGTGGGTCGTTGGGTGCAGCGTCGTGGCGACAATCAGAGCTCGACGATGGCCGCAGGTATCGCGTTCGTCGCGCGCCTGGTCATCTGGACCGGCGTCGTGCTCATGATCCTGGCGAATCTCGGCGTGGACATCACGGCGGTCGTCGCGGGATTGGGTGTCGGCGGTGTTGCGGCGGCGTTGGCGGTGCAAGGGGTGCTGTCCGACCTCTTTGCGTCGCTGTCCATGTACTTCGATCGTCCTTTTGACATCGGCGACTTCATCATCGTCGACGACTACATGGGTACGGTCGAGAAGGTCGGGCTCCGCACGAGCCGGATCGCCTCGCTCGGCGGCGAGCAGTTGATCTTCGCCAACTCTGACCTGGTCAAGAGCCGCATTCGCAACTATGCGCGAATGAAGGAGCGCCGCGTGGTCTTCGGATTCGGTATCGAATACGGACACAGTGCGCAGAAGGTCGAGCGCGCCGCAACCATCGCTCGCGAGGTGATCGAAGGCACGTCGGATACGCGCCTGGATAGGGTCCACTTCAAAGCCTATGGCGCGTACGCTCTCGACTACGAGGCCGTGTACTACGTGCTTTCGCCAGACTATACGCTGTACATGCAGCGCCAGCACGAGATCAACGTGGCCATCTACCGCCGCTTCGAGCAGGAAGGCATCTCGTTTGCGTTCCCCACGCAGACGCTGCACATCCATCGCGAAGGGGCTCGAGAGCCCGGCTACCGCGCAGCGGAATGACGCAGCACCTTCTGCGCCACGCCATTTCAAATGCACCCGACCTCCGTCCAGCCGGGCAGCGCTCCGCCACGTTCGGAGAAGCACCCGGGTGTGCTCACTATCAGGACCGACGCGACACTTCGTGAGACTGCCGGGCCAGGTTGGCAGGGGGCAGACGCAGCCCGGCTCGGGAGCGGCGGCTGGTCTGCTCGACGAGGTTGGGTTTGCACTCTGGATGGGGTTGCGGTCAGATGGGAGCACCCGTGGAAGATTCTCAACCCAAGACTTTACCCGAGCTAGGCCGTGCACCCCTTACTTCGGCGTATGGCGAGGGTGCACCGCCGCTCGAAGAGGACTTTCGTCCAGGGCGCTACTTTCCCCAGGGCGCGACATTCAGCGGCAGAGGGACGAACTTCTCTTTCTTCGCCGAATCAGCCGACGCGGTGGAGCTGTGCCTGTTTGATAGCCCTGAGGCAAGACGCGAGTCGCGCCGCATCCGCCTGCGTGAGAGGACGAATGGCGTGTGGCACGGTTTCGTGCCTGAGGTGAAGACAGGTCAATTGTACGGGTACCGAGTTTATGGCCCGTATCGCCCCGAGGAAGGGTTGCGCTACAACCCCAACAAGATACTGCTCGACCCCTACACGCGGGCCATCGGGCGCGACGTCAAGTGGGACGACGCGCTCTTCGGCTACACCATTGGGCACGAAGACGGTGACCTATCCTTCGATCGTCGCGACAGTGCCCCCTTTGCGCCGTTGGGCGTCGTCATCGACGACAGCTTCGACTGGCGCAAAGATCGCCGCCTGAGGACACCATGGTCGGACACGCTGATCTACGAGGCCCACGTCCGCGGCTTCATTCAGCAGCACCCCGACGTCCCACCGGAACTTCGGGGCACCTACGCGGGCCTGGCAACACCCCCCGTGATCGACTACTTGAAGAGACTGGGGGTCACTGCCATCGAGCTGATGCCGATCCACTATTTCCTCCACGACCGCATCTTGCTCGACAGGGGCTTGAGCAACCACTGGGGCTACAACACGCTGGGATTCTTCGCCCCGCATCCGGGCTACGCCGCAAGTCGGGGGCGACCGGCCGAAACGGTGAGAGAGTTCCGGAACATGGTGCGCGAAATGCACCGAGCCGGAATCGAAGTCATTCTCGACGTGGTGTACAACCACACTGCCGAAGGCAACGAGCTAGGGCCCACGCTCAGCTTTCGGGGCATCGACAACTTGGCATACTACCGCACCGTGCCGGACAAGGCGCGGTACTACATGGACTTCACCGGCTGCGGGAACACGCTCAACATGGTGCATCCCCACGCCTTGCGGCTCCTGATGGACAGCCTTCGCTATTGGGTCCAGCAGATGCACGTCGACGGCTTTCGCTTCGACCTGGCGTCTGCCCTCGCTCGGGAGCTGTTCGACGTCAACCAGTTGAGCGCCTTCTTCAACACCATCTATCAGGATCCGGTGCTGGCTGAGGTCAAACTGATTGCGGAACCTTGGGATGTCGGGATGGGCGGCTACCAGGTGGGGCACTTCCCCGTCAACTGGACGGAGTGGAATGGTCGCTATCGCGACTCCGTGCGCAAGTTCTGGCGTGGCGACATGGGCATGCACTCCGAGATCGCTCGTCGCTTGAGCGGAAGTGCCGATCTCTACGAGCACAGCGGGCGCAAGCCCAGTGCCAGCATCAACTTCGCCACTTGCCACGATGGCTTCACGCTTCGCGATCTCGTGAGCTACAACGAAAAGCACAACGAGGCCAACGGCGAGCAGAACCGCGACGGTGCCAACGACAACGAATCGTGGAACTGCGGCGTCGAAGGCCCTACGGACGACCCGGAAGTCCTCGAGCTGCGGGCTCGCCAGATGCGGAACTTCCTGACGACGCTGTTCGTGTCTCAAGGGGTCCCCATGCTCTGTGCTGGAGATGAGTTCGGTCGAACGCAGGGAGGCAACAACAACGCCTACTGTCAAGACAACGAAACCTCCTGGTTGAACTGGGACCACAGCGAAGACCAGATACGTTTGCTCGAATTCACCCGACAGGTGATACGCCTCCGCGCCAGCCACCCCAATTTTCGGCGACGAAGCTTCTACGAAAAGGACCCCGCGGCGGGCGAACCGATGGAGCGTTTGCGGTGGCTACGGGCGGATGGTGCGACGATGAGCGACGCGGACTGGCTGGACGGGGGCTGGATGCGCACCATCGGATTGTTGCTTTTCGGCGACGCACCAGAGATCCGAAGCCGCACCGGAAGACGCGCGCGTGATGACGACTTCCTGCTTCTCCTCAATGCCCACCACGAGGCGGTGACGTTTACGCTGCCGAAGGAGACACGTCGGAAGCGCTGGAGCGTGACTCTCGATACGGCACGTCCGGAGCTGGCCCCGGACAGCGAACTCGTCCAACGCGGGAAGATGCGCATCGAGGGGCGCTCGACGGTCGTGCTGCGTCACAGAAAGCGCGCTTCCGCCGCGAAGGAGGTCCGTTCAACCAAAACTGCCGGCGCGAATGGCTGAGGAGCCCTGAACCTTCAGCGAGCGTCGGAGCGAGGCAAGACCGACCGCAATCGAGCAAAGTCGATCGGCTTCGTCAACAAAGCGACCCCCTCGGTGCCCAGCACCGCTTCCATTCGTTGGTCGACGGTGCCGCCAGTACAGAACACGAACGGGCTCGTTGGCAGCCGTTGGCGCACACTGCGGAGCAGCGTCGACGCATCGAAGTCCCCGAGCAGCGTCTCCGAAATCACGGCGTCGAACCGCTCCGTTTGCAGGCGCCGCAGGGCCTGCCGTGGGTCGCTTTCGAGAGCGAGCTCGAACTCACCCGACAGCACCCGATCGTAGGCTCTGAGGACACCCGGTTCGTCGTCGATGACCAGCACCTTGGGTCGGCGTCCGTGAACCACCCGGGTCGTCAGCACTGGCGGAGGCTCGCTTTCCAGCCGCAGACCGTTGTCCAGCGGCAGCAACACCCTGAGCGACGCTCCGCCCAGCGCGGAGTCTCCGACCGATATTTCGCCGGCATGCTGCTTGACGTAGCTCGCGCACAACGCCAGTCCCAAGCCCATCCCCTTCTTGTTCCTCTTGCTCGTGTAGAACGGCTCGAAGATGCGGGCGCGGCTCGCAAGAGGAACGCCTGGGCCGTCGTCGTCCACCTCCAGAGTCGCGACACCGTCTTCGAGAGACGTGCGGACCTCGACGACGCCACCATAGCCCGTCGCTTGAGCGGCGTTCAAGAGCAGGTTCGTCACGACCTGGGTCAACTTCGAACGATCACCAGGAAAGCTCAGCGGGGCAGCGAGGTGCACGTCGACACGCGCCAGTTGCGACAGCTGTGTCTTGACCAAGCGGTGCGCTGCACTCACCAGGTCGTCGAGGCGAACCAGCTCCACGCCCTCCAGGCGCGCCAACGTCTGAGCCCGCAGCTCCCCCACGATGGTCGCTATCTGCTGAATGCCATCTCTGCAGTCAGCGAGCATCTCCCGTACTTCCCTGGCGTCTTCGTCAGCGAGTGCGATGGGCCCTCGGGCATCTCGTTCGCCAATGTGCGCGGCCAGGAGGTCGAGGTTGGCTTGTACGAACGTTGCTGGATTGTTCACTTCGTGCGCAACACCCGCCGCCAAGCGACCGATGGCTGCCAGCTTCTCGGAGCTCTCCAGCTGCAGTTGCAAGCGTCGAGACTTCAGCTCGTTGTACGCCCGGTAGACCGCGCGCTCGAGCGTCGCTGAGTCCACGTCTTGCTTGACGATGAAGTCGCTCGCTCCGGCCTTGAGAGCCTCGACCCCCAGACCACGCGTGTCGTCCGCCGTGAGCACGACGATGCATGGGTGTTCGCCTAACGGCAAGCTCCGCGCCCTGCTGATGAACTCCATTCCATCCCCGTCTGGCAGCCGCAAGTCGAGTAGAACGCAATGGGGTTGGATGCGCGGCACCGCCGCCAAGGCGTCCGCTATCGTGGCGAACTCCGAGACCTCGTACTCAGTCTCTGCGCGGGCGAGGATGCGGCGGTAGGACATCCGATCAACCGCGTCGTCATCCACAATCATCACGTTGATGGCGCCATCGGCAGCCGCCGTCGAGCCGGCGCTGGCGCCGAGCGGTCCGAAACCGTCGGCGGCGGCTCCGTGGTGCGGCGCCAGACGGGCGCTGGACGGCTTCCATCCGCGAACGAACCGGCTGGCGCGGGGTGAGAGCCCCCGCAATTCGAAGACTCGTCGCGAACCGCCGTCGTTCACGTCGGCTGGCTTTAGTTCGATAGCTGGCACCGGCAAACCTCCCTCCAAGATTTCCTCTCATGCTAGCGCACTGAGCCATGGTTTCCCAGCCCACCAATGCCTCGGCGCCGCTCGCCCTGGGTCCGCGAAGCCGTTGCTCAACCGTCCTTGGTAGTCAAGTCTGACAACGTGTAGCACGAGCGGCATCTTGAACGGCCGCGCGCTCCAGTTTCAGCGTGGCTACGAACATCGTTCGTCCTCCGACCACCGCGGAGGCGCCGGGGCGTCATCTTGTTTCCGACTTGTTGCAGGCTCTCCCTTCTGACCGGTCGTGTGAACCGAGGCGGAACACGCCAATCGACTGTCGCTTGCCGCCGTTTGCCTCGGACGACGGCACCCGCATCGAATGGTCCTCGTGGCTCGTCGGGGGCGAACTCGTTTGCCAGGCGTGGCTGCGCTCCACGTCGGAGCGCTGGTCGAAGGGGCCCTCGTTCATGGTGACGGCAGACAAGGCCAAGGCCTGGGCCCGCATGATCGCGCGTGCGAACCAGTAGTCGAGAACTGGAAGGAGAGCAGCTCCATTCAGCACCGATTCGCTGTACACCTGACGCACTGTGCTGGCGCCACCGGACCGGGCCCAAGCTCTGATTGCCAACGCGCGCGCTCTGCCTCACCAAGGAGCTCCCCCAGGTACTCTTCCAAACGGTCGAAACTCTCCTCCCAGAAGCGCTGGTAGCTCTCAGTCCAGTCCGCAACGGCCTTCAGGGGCGCCGCTTCGAGACGGCAGGGGCGCCACTGGGCCTCTCTGCTCCGACTGATGAGCCCAGCGCGCTCCAGCACCCGCAGGTGTTCGGAGATCGCAGGACCGCTCCTGCTGAAAGGCGTGGACAGCTCCTTGACGGTGGCCGAGCCCCGGGAAAGGCGCGCCAGGATGGCCCGGCGCGTAGGATCCGCCAGCGCGGCGAAGGTTGTGCTCAGCGAGTCCGTTTCCATGCTCACACTTCGGGCAGGTACGCCGCCACAGCGCGGCGGGTGGTCCGTCAAGTGGGCATGACGGGCAACGCCGGAGCTCGGCTCGGATGAGCGAGCTTGGCAGCAAGTCGTCGGGAAGGGCCCCACGACCGCGCGCTGCAACGTAGTCAACCTCCCGCAGCTCCGTGTAGAAGGCCAAGGCCGTGATCCATTCCGACGATCCAAAGCGCCCCTCCCAGGACACCGCCGCTCGAGACAGCGCGCGCCTCGCGGAGGGCGGACCCGCCGCTCGCCGGCTCGCGAAGGCACTCGCAGACGGCGTGCCCATCGACGATTGGCTGTTCGATCGCCACCTACCGGCCGAGCTTCGAGCCAGGTCAAACGAGCACTGGACGCCGCTGTTCGTCGTGACCCGAACGCTCGAATGGCTCGAGAGTGCCGGCGTACGCACGGTGGTGGATCTCGGATCTGGGGCTGGGAAGTTTTGTGTCGTCGGCGCACTCTCGAGTCGCTGCACGTTCGTCGGCGTCGAGCAGAGACCTCGCCTCGTGACCGCCGCGCGGGCACTCGCTCGGGAGTTCGGCGTTCAGGATCGCGTGAGTTTCTTGCGAGGGGTGTTGGGCCAGTGTCAGCTGCCGAGCGCCGACGCCTACTACCTGTTCAACCCGTTCGGGGAGAACCTGATATCGCGCTCGTCACACATCGACGCCGAGGTCGAGCTCAGCAAGACCCGCTACGTGCAAGACATCCGGTACGTGCAGGCCTTCCTGGCGCAGGTCCCCAAAGGCACCATCGTCGTCAAGTACAACGGTTTCGGAAGCCGAATGCCGGAGGGTTTCGAGGTCGTGCGAGTGGATCGTGAAATGCCCTGCCTGCTGCGCATGTGGAGGAAGACCTGCTAGCGAACCGTTGCTCTCACCCTACGTGACTCCGTCACCGCTCGCTCTCACTCCGCCAGCGGCTGTTGCGCGTGGGTATACGTGCCGGGCTGAGAACCAGTCGACGCTTCCGTCAGTGGGCTACTTGCCTGCTCGACGGCGCTTCTATCGCTCTTCGGGGCGGAGACGTACTCCTGCAGCTTGTATTGGATCTTGCGAACGCTGATGCCGAGTGCATCCGCCGCCTTGCCCGTGGATCCGCCGTGTGCTTCGAGAGTCCTGAGAATGGCATAGCGTTCGATGTCCTCCAACTTCCAACCGGGGATCTGCGGACCCAGGACTTCCTGCCCCGTGGGCTTCATCTCGGGCGGCAGTTCACCCACGTCGATGGTGTCGGTGGTCGTCAGCACGACCGCTCGCTCGATGACGTTCTCCAGTTCACGGACGTTGCCGGGCCAATCGTAGCTGAGCAGACGGCCAAGAGCCGCGTCGCTGAATTGGATCACCTGCTTGCCGTTGTCGCGCGCGTACTTGCGCATGAAGTGGTCCGCCAAGGGCGCGACATCCGAGCGGCGATGCCGCAACGGGGGCATGTGCAGATCGATCACGTTGAGACGGTAGAACAAGTCCTCTCGGAAGAGGCCCTTGTCGACCATCTCTTTGAGGTCGCGGTTGGTGGCGGCGATCACGCGCACGTCCGTCTGCACGGTCTGATTGCCCCCGACTCGTTCGAATTCTCGCTCTTGCAGCACTCGCAGTAGCTTGACCTGCACTGCGGGGCTGATCTCCCCGATCTCGTCGAGGAAGAGCGTGCCGCCGTTCGCCTGCTCGAAGCGGCCCTCGCGACGCCGGTCGGCCCCGGTGAACGCTCCGCGCTCGTGCCCGAAGAGCTCACTTTCCAGCAGACTCTCGGCCAACGCGGCGCAGTGCAACTTGACGAAGGGGCCGCTATTGCGCGGGGAGCTCTGGTGGATGGCTGCCGCGATCAGTTCCTTGCCAGTGCCGGACTCGCCCGTCACCAACACCGTGGCGCGACTGGCGGCGATCTGTTGCACCTTCTTGAACACGGTCTGGATCTCGGGCGAGCTGCCGACGATGTTGTCGAAGCCATAGCGCTCGTCCAAGCGCTGCCGTAACCGCAGCGTCTCCTGCCGCAGTCGAAAGCGCTCCAGCGTGCGCCTGAGCACGACGAGCAATTCGTCAGCGTTCAGAGGCTTGGTGAGGTAATCCGCTGCACCTTCTTGCATCGCCCTGACGGCAGTGTCCACGGCACCGAAGGCAGTCATGAGCACCACCCCGACGTCGGCATCGTGTTCGTGAACCTTCCGCATGAACTCGACGCCATCCATACCCGGCATCTTCAGATCGGTCAGGACCACCTCAGGGGCGAAGTCCGCCAGCTTGGGCAACGCCTTGAACGCGTCGGCGGCGGTTTCGACCGCGTAGCCTTCGTCACGCAAGATTTCCGCGAGCGCGCTACGAGCGTTCGCCTCATCGTCGACGATGAGTATTCGTCCTCTTTTGTCTGCCATTTCGGAATCAACCCTTTCGGTGGGGCAAGTGTCGGGGTGGGGACCGCCACGCGCAACGCAAAAATCGCGCCAGCTATTGTCGCTGATCGCGGGCCACATAGCGCAACGCGTGCACAAACCGAACATTCGCGCGCATATACTGCGCCACAACGATCGCCCCGCGCGGGGCGGCGAGTAGACTGCACCCGCGCGCTTTGGCGGCGCCGCGCACGGTCACGAAGCGTGCTCGGTGCGCCGTCAGCCGCATGGGTTTGCCGGCGTTGGCTTCGGGAAGTCACGGCCATGAGATACCTCCTGCCCACGAGGTGCAGGCATCAAGCCATCACATCCTCTGGGCCGATCGTGAACCAAACACGCAGTATCTGCGGCGTCGCTCGGGAGCGAGAGAAGCCTCTTGCGGCCTCGAAACAAGTCGTGACGGAGCCTCGCAGTAAGCGATCGCCCGTAGAGCAGAACGCGGGAAGCGTGGCACACCACGTGCACTCATCACCGGGCGCTCGTATGGATAGCCTGGTTTTATTGGAGCACTCATTGGATGGGCTGCCTTTCGGCGTCACGTTGTGGCAAGCCGAGACGGAGGATGCGGACGACTTGCGTCTGGTGTATGCCAATGCGCAAGCTTCGCGCGCTGCTGGGTTCGACCTGAAGCGTCACTTGGGTCAGCCAGTGACGGAAGTGCTCGGGCCGCAGCGAAACGCTCCTCCACTGCTACCTGACAGAGAACTCAAAGCTCGCGGTCTCGCCTCCGCTCTGCACCGCACGGCGGACGTCGTTCCACGCTTTCGCTACGTCGATGACCAGGGAGCCACACGCGAGTTTCGCGTTCACATGGTTCCCGTTTGGGAGCGTACGGTAGCGCTGGTGTATGAACAGCTCGAAGAAACCGAGCAGAGCTTGGCACCCAGCAGCAGCATCCGCATCTACTTCGAAGACATCGTACGGACACTGCATGAGCCCCTGGTGGTGGTTGACCAGTCACGTCGACTGCAGTGGGCCAACGACGTGCTGCTGCGCTTCTTCGGCCTCCCCGCCCCAGGCTTCGTCGGTCGTGACCTGCTGGAGTTCGCCGCACCCGAATCCCAAACCGTACTGCGCACTATCCTCGATGATGCGGCCGAAGCGAGAGCGTCTGACGACGCCGATGGGCTGGTTCGGGTGACCCGGTCCGACGGGGAGAAGCGCACGTGCCGCGTGCACGCGCGGCGCCTGAACCAAGGCTCCGACGACACACCCCTGGTGCTGGTCAGCCTGCAGGACGAGTCCGATCGGCTGCTTCACCAAGAGCTGCAACAGTCCTTGCTGGAGCAACTCGTGAGAGCTCGAGACGACGAACGCCGAGCGTTGGCGAGGGAGCTGCACGACCAGGTTGGTCAAGAATTGACGGCGCTTTCCGTGCACCTGCACCGCTTGGGGCAGGCGCAGAGTCTAGCGGAAGCCCGCGAGCTGGAGCGCGACGCGCAGCGACGTGTCGAGCGGCTGACGGAAGACGTGACGACACTGGTCAATCACCTGCACCCCTACCGATTGGAGAAACTCGGACTGTCCGCCGCGGTGCATGAGGCGCTACGGGAGTTCGAGGCAGCGCACGACATGAAAACCGACTGCCACTTCGTCGGCTTCGACGACGGCGAGCGGCTGAATCCAGACGTGGAAGTCGGAGTGTTTCGCATCGTACAAGAGGCACTGACGAACGTCGCCCGTCATTCTGGCGCCCGGTCCGTCAACGTGCTCATGCATCGCCACCCGGACTCGCTGCGGGTCCTCGTGGAGGACGATGGGTGTGGCTTCGAGCCAGAACGTCCGACCGTGACGGAGGGGGGGCGGCGGGGATTGGGGCTGACGGCGCTGCGTGAGCGGGCTCAGCTGCTCGGAGGAACACTGACGTTGGAGTCCAGCCCCGGGAACGGGACCATGATCGGACTCAGCATTCCCTTGAGCTCCGGTCCGGAGAACGGTTAGTCTGCGGCGGCAGTGGTTGGGGCAGTCAGTCATCCGGAGCCGAACCCCGTCCGAGTGCTCCTGGTCGATGATCATGCGGTACTGCTCGACGGGCTGAGCGCCCTCATCTCTGCGGAAGGCGACATGGCGGTGGTGGGGCGAGCCACCACGCGGAGTGATGCCGTTCGCGAAGCCGAGCGCTGCCGCCCGGACGTGGCCGTCGTCGACTTGTTGATCCCCGGCGGCGGTCTTGGCGCCATCAGCGACCTGCGCGAAGTGAGCCCGTCGACCCAGGTGTTGGTGCTCACGATTCTGGATGATGCGGACCACTTGCAGGCGGTGGTGGATCGCGGAGGGCGCGGGTACGTGGTCAAACGCTCGGCCGCCCGTGAACTCTTGACGGCGATTCGTGTCGTTGCGAGAGGCGCAACTCACTTCGGTTCTGCCAGCCAGCTGCCCGTGCAACCACTCGGGGAGCGAGCGTTTGCAGCCGACGTCAGCCTCAGCTCACGTGAGACCCAAGTCCTTCGCCTGCTCGCGCTGGGTTTGACGCACAAGGAGGTTGCTGCCCGCCTCGATGTCTCCAAGAAGAGTGTCGACACCTACCGACTGCGGCTGCAACGCAAGCTGAACCTCGCCGGGCGGGCGGATCTGGTGCGCTACGCGATCGCCACCGGTCAATTCGGCGAGCCTACCGATACTTGAGCTTGGGCGCTTCTGTTCGGTCGAGCCTTTGCGCTTTGGATCCTCTGGATCCCGGACTCCACCAAAGTATCGCAAGCATCGTCTTGCCACGCGCGAAACACGCCACTGTGTTGGGGAACGAGGGTGCGCTGCCGGCGTGACGGCCTGCGGGTGCACGCTCGAGCGTGACCACCGTCCGCAACGGATGCGAACGGCAGGAGTGCTCGACCCAGTTCGCGCGCGTCTCGGAAGCGGTCCTCCGGACGTCGTTCCAGACATCGAGCGATCACCTGCTCCAAACCCTCCGGCACGCCAGGTGGCATGGGCGGCATCAACACCAAGCGCCCCCGATCACCTCCCAGGTCCACGTTCGGCGGCAGGTCTCCACAGAGCAGCTCGAACAGCAGCACCCCCAAGGACCAAACATCGGCGCGAGGATCGACCGTATCTGGCGCGACACGCTGCTCGGGAGCCATGTATTCGGGGGAGCCCAGCACGTAGCGGACCGCGGAGCCCGGCGGACAACTCTCGGCATCCTTCGCGATCCCAAAGTCCACCAGCTTGACCACCGCACCATCGAGAACCTCGACGTCACGAGTGGCCAACACCACGTTCTCCGGCTTGATGTCCCGGTGAACGATCCCACGGTCGTGCGCCTCCGCCGCGGCTTCGCATACCTGAAGCAGAAGGTCGACGGCCCGGGCGGCGCTGACTGTGCGGTCCCTCAGGAGGCCCCGCAGGTTGGGACCAGCGAGCAGCTCGAGCACCATGTACAACGTGCCATCCTCGAGTTCTCCAACGTCCAATACCCGGGGCACGTGACTTCCACGCAACATGCCGAGCAAGCGTGCTTCTCTCAGGAAGCGGACCTTGGCTGCGCAATTCGAGCGGTGCTCGGACCTCAAGACCTTGATGGCGACTTCGCGCCCAGTCGCAAGCTGTTCACCAGAATACACCACCCCCATTCCCCCAACCCCGATCACCCGACACATGCGGTAGCTCTTCTCGGCGATGATCCTGCCGCGAAGCAGCGTACTGATGGGGTTCTTCGGACCGGAAGCGGATGAGGGTGGTGCAGATAGGGTAGCAGCGGACACGGCGTCAAACTCGGGGTTCAGTTGCTCCACACCAGCAAGTGACGTGCCAGAAGTTCCCGCTTGCCGGCGCGACGCGGTTTTGTCCCGCAACACATGTTCCGAGCGAATCTGGACGTCTCGAATCTGCCCCCGACGGGCTAGCGCCACGACCGCAGACGTTGCGTCGTCCGCTCGATGTCCATACTCGGCTTGCGCGTCGGCATCGCCTCGCATCCGTTCATCGGAAGCCCTGGACGTGACCGTCGCGGCTGCAGAGGTGTCTTGATGAACCACAAACCTCTCGAGCCAGCTCCTCTTGTAAGACTTTGCCCCACGCGGCTTACAGAACGCTTGATGGACGTTTGCAGCAGAGACGACTTCCGTTAGAGTCCCGCCCGTGTCTTCGGATGCCGTCCCGCCGCCGTCTGAATCAACACCAGGCTTCGGTGACGCCATCCTGGCAGCCCTCGTCGATGCCGCGGTGGACGGCATCATCGCGATCGATACCGAAGGCACGGTCACCAGTTTCAATGCCGCCGCCAGCCGGCTCTTCGGGTACGGGCCGGACGAGGTGATCGGCCAGAACGTCAAGATGTTGATGCCGCCCCAGTTTGCGGACCACCACGACGGCTACCTCCACAACTACGTCTCCACCGGAGAGCGAAAAATCATCGGTATCGGTCGCGAAGTGCTGGGACAGAGGAAAGATGGCAGCCAATTTCCGATGCACCTGTCGGTGGCCGAAGCGAAGGTCGGGCAAGGGCGCTACTTCCTCGGAATTGCGCGTGACCTGACCCAGATGAAGGAGGCCGAGCGCGCCAAGGCCGCGCTGATCCGCGAGCTCGAGAGCAAGAACGCGGAGCTCGAACGCTTCACTTACACGGTATCGCACGACTTGAAGAGCCCCCTCATCACCATCAAGGGTTTCCTGATGATGATGCAGGAGGACATCGAGGCGCAGGACCAAGACCGGCTGCGCAGCGACATGGCGCGCGTGGCCAACGCCGCGGACAAGATGAAGCAGCTGCTCGACGAGCTCCTGGAGCTGTCGCGCATCGGACGCGTCGTCAACCCACCGGAGACCGTCAGTCTCTCGGTGCTGGCCGAAGATGTGCGTGAATTGCTTCGGGGACCGCTGGAGCAGTCCGGGGTGCGCCTGGAGCTACAACCCGACATGCCCGCCATCCGCGGCGATCGACTGCGCCTGCGGGAAGTCCTGCAGAACCTCATTGAAAATGCCATCAAGTTCATGGGCGTGGACAATGACGAGCCCTCGATTTGGGTGAGCGCGACGCAGGAAGAGGGCGCAGTGCGCTGCGAGGTTCGGGACAACGGCATGGGCATCGAGCCACGCTACACAGAAAGGGTCTTCGGACTGTTCGAACAGCTCGACCAGAGCCGGGCGGGCAGTGGCGTGGGGTTAGCGCTGGTGCAGCGCATCATCGAAGTCCATGGCGGCCGCGTCTGGGCTCAATCCGAAGGGCTCGGTCACGGAGCGAGCTTCTGCTTCGAACTTCCAGCTGAAGGGAGCAGCCCATGAACAAGTACGCCGAACGAAAGACCATCCTGCTGGTGGAGGACAACGACGACCACGCCGAGCTCGTCACGCGCACCTTCGGCAAGCTCACCGATCAAGTGCGGCTCGAGCACCTGAGCGATGGCGCCCAAGCGCTGGACTACCTGTCAGGTCGCGGAGAGTACGCGGATCGAGAGCTCGCGCGCCCGGAGGTCATCCTGTTGGACTTGCGCCTGCCGAAGGTGGACGGGCTCGAAGTGCTGCGCCAGATCAAGGAGTCGCCGGCCCTCAAGAGCACGCCGGTCGTCATCCTCACGACGTCCGCCGCCGAGGCCGACGTCGCTCGGGCCTACGAACACCACGCCAACGCCTACTTGGTCAAACCCATCGAGTTTTCCGAATTCAGCGACCTGCTGCGTGACCTCGGTTTGTTCTGGCTGGTTTGGAACAAAGGGCCCGAGAAGTGATCGCGACGAGCGAACTACCCACGGTACGGGTACTCGTCGTCGAGGACGAAGAGGCACACGCCGAGCTGGCGCGGCGAGCGTTCGAGTCGCATGGCAAGCGCTACGAAGTCCTCATCGCCTCCAGCGTCAAAGAGGCCATCACACTTCTGGCACAGTCCGATCCGCACCTGGTGCTATCTGACTGGCGACTGCCGGATGGTCGAGGCACGGATCTCTTTTTGGAGAAGCAAGCTCCGGTCCCCATCGTGGTCATGACCAGCCATGGCGACGAACACGTCGCGGTCGAGGCGATGAAGTCGGGAGCCTTGGACTACGTCGTCAAGAGTGAATCGGCCTTCGGCGAGCTACCGCACGTCGTCGAGCGCGCGCTGCGTGAATGGCGGCTGATGCGAGACCGCGAACGCTCGCGACAGCGCCTGCAGGCGCAGTACGACTTCATCAGCATCCTTGCCAAGAGCGGTGAAGTCGGCGACGTCTTCCCAAGAGCTCTGACGAGCGCGGCCCAATTCTCAGAAGCCAGTCGACTCGAGTTCTGGATGCTCGAACCGCCAGGGCAAACGCCGCTCTGTTTCTCGTGGCGCCAGGGCGACGAGTTGGCGAGGGCGGAAGAACCCGAGGCGGCGCGTTCCAGTCAAGGTTGGATCGGCGATCTGGCCGAGAGCGCTCGACCGGGCAAGGTCGAACGAGTGCCGGAAGAGCAACTCCGTGCGCGCGGCTTCGACCCCACGGAGCCGACGTCGGTGTACCTGCAACCGGTGTTCGTCGACGGGCAACCCCGCGCCCTCTTGGTACTCTTCGGGCGAGTCGAACAATGGCTTCACGACAAGGAGTTCGACCGTTTCCTCATTGCCGTGAGCACCCAACTGAGCGGCTTTCTTCAGCGCGAGTTGCTGCAAGCGAAGCTGTTGGAACGCGAGCGCCTCGCGGGTCTCGGCACTGCGGCGGCGATGTTTGCACACGAAGTGGGCAATCCGCTCAACAGCATGTACCTCCACGCGCAGCTGCTGAACAATCGCCTGCGCAAAGTCGAAGCCCCGACCAGCGTCTCGGAGGGCATGCAGAACATCATGGGGGAGATAAAGCGCCTGGAAGCGCTACTGAAAGAGTTTCGCTCGCTGTCCCACAAGCGGCAACTTCACTTCGAACCCGTCAGCGTGGCAAGCCTCGTCACGCACGTATTGGACACGCACGTGCGTGAGCACGCTGAACCCAAGACGTCAGTCGAAGTCGATCTGCCCGCGACGTTGCCCACCGTCCATGCCGATTCCGACAAGCTGGTGCAGGTCTTTCTGAACCTGTTCAAGAACGCGCTCGAAGCTATGCCCGACGGGGGCACACTCTCCATACGCGGCCGCGTGAAGCTCAACTCCGTGGTCATCAGCGTCCGCGACACTGGCCCCGGACTGCCAGAGGGTGTCGACGTCTTCCAGCTCTTCAAGACCACGAAACCCCAGGGCACGGGCCTCGGGCTCCCCGTCGTCCAGCAGATCATGGCTGCGCACGGCGGTTCCGTCCACGCGCGCAACGCCTCCGACGCCGGGGCGGAGTTCACCATCACCCTGCCCGTGCGCGATTCCTGATCGGCCCGCGAAAAAGGGCGGCGTTGCAACCACAACTGAACGCATCGCCACGCCACCGAGCCCAACGGCGAAGCGCAGCAAGCAGCAGCAAGAGCCCGCCGATGATGAACGACGGGGACGCCGGACGTCTGGCGGCGCGACAAGCGCAGCCGCTGGAGCTCGTCTCGGGTTGGGGCTCGTCTCGGGCACGCTCCGGGTCGATGCCCAAGCTGGGCGCGATCGTTTCCCAGGCGATTCGACATTGCGAAGCGGCGATCGTGGACGACGGGCACTCCTGAGGAGTGAGCTCATCGAGGCGAAACAAGGGCGTGAAGCTGTTGCCCTCATCCGAAGAGATGCCCACGGTCCAATCGTCATTCTCTTCCCGGGCGCACGCCAGCAACCCACTTTCCGTCCACCGCAGGCAACTCAGGTAGCCGACCAGTTCCTGTGCCGGCACGAAGGTGAGACTGTCGGCATCCGCCAGGAACGCGCCAGCGCGCGGCCCTCCGATGGCCACCCGCTCACCGTCGGGCGACAGGGCGAAGCCCAACATGTCGGCCTCCAGAGCGAAGATTTCGGCGAAGCTCTGCCCGCCGTTTTCACTCAGCAGCAGGTGATCCGTCGTTTCACCGTCGAGACGGACATACAACCGGTCAGGATCGTTTGGATCCACTGCCGAGACGTAGGCCGGAAGCCCAGCGTACGGGGATATCTCCAGGCGCTCCCAGTCGCTGCCACCGTCGTCTGAACGCAACAAGAGCGATACTCCTTCGTCGGACAGGGCGCTGACGTAGATGCGATCGGGATCGGAGGCAGCGACTTCGATCGTGTGCGGCGTCAAGCCTTGACCCGGCGAGGACAACTCGCTGGGAGTCAGTGCCGCTCCTTCCACGCTGGTGACACCGACGGCGCCGTCGTCCGCATGTGACAGAACCAGCACGCGCTCCGCCGTGGCCAGCGTCAAGTCGACGACCGGATCGCTCGCGCCAACGCGTTCCCAGCTGCAACCGGCATCGTCAGAAGCCCACAAACCGCCTCGAAAACCGGCAAGCAAGGTCCCACCGGCGAAGATCGCCAGGCTGGGGTGCTCCTCTCCCGCGTAGCCAACGGCTTCCTCACAGGTCCAGCGAAAGCTCCGACCGCCATCGTCGCTGGTCAAGATACCGAAGGTGGTGCCCATCACCAGGTGCTGGCTGTCCTCGGGGTCGACGGCGAGTTGGTCCGCAGTCGGAAAGCGACCGTTCGCCTGCGCCGGTTGAGTGACGAGGGACGTGGCGAGCGCGGCGGTCGCAAGCGCACTTCGACGGACCATCGTCCGACCGTACACCGGCATTCGCGCGTGTCGAAGGCTCGCGCTTTGCCGCATCAGCCAATGCGCCGGACAAGACTGCGTCAGACAATGCCCCACAACCACGCGTCGCCGCAAAGTTGGGCCGGAACATTCCTGGTGCGGTGCAGATCCGAAGATTGCCACGGATTTGGCTGGGGAATGTGCGCAACCGTCGCTTCGTGGCAGCATACGCAGTAGCGTGGCTCTTCGATTGACCTTTCCCGGTGCCCACCGACGTTGCCGAGCCTTGCTCGCGGGCCTGGCCCTGCCCTTGTGCGCCTGCGGTGAGCCTGACGACGCATCGCCCGCGCGCGACCAGGCCGACGAATGGCAACTCGTGACCGAAGGAGCCGACGGAGCGCTGCTATCGGTCTGGGGCAGGGCCGAAGACGACGTCTGGGTCGTCGGCGCGGATGCGCGAGACGGCAGCGGACCGGTGGTGAGGCACTACGACGGTGCCGAGTGGGAGCCCCTCGACACTGGGCTCTCCGACGGCACCTTGTGGTGGGTGCACGGCTTCGATGATGGCCCGGTCTTCATGGGCGGCACGGGGGGCGTCGTGCTGCGCTACGACGACGGCGACTTCGAGCCCCTCGAGACGCCGACGAACGCAACCGTTTTTGGGATCTGGGGCAGCTCCCCCGAAGAGGTTTGGGCGGTTGGCGGCAACTCGGAATCGAGCGGCGGATTCGTCTGGCGACTTCAGGGCAACGCCTTTGAGCTCGAAACTACTTTTCCCGAAGCGATCAGTGACGAGGCCGCCATCTGGAAGGTGTTTGGGAAGAACGCGGATGACGTGTGGTTCGTCGGCAGCAACGGCGTTGCATTGCATTGGGATGGCAACGAACTGTCGCGGCAGGACACCGGGGTCGGCTCCTCCCTGTTCACCGTACACGGTACAGGTGACGACTTCGTCGCCGTCGGCGGCTCGGTCACGGGCATCATCGTGGAGTACGACGGACAGTGGCGCGACGTCACCCCCTCCCCCGCCCCCTTCGGTCTCGCCGGCGTGTGCGTGACCGACGAGCTGGCGGTCGCCGTGGGTACCTATGGCGGGGTGCTCCTGAGGCAAGGAGGGCAGTGGGAGGAACAGGAGTTGGACTTGCCGTTGGAGGAGAACCTCCACGGCGTTTGGATCGACCCCGGAGGCGGCATTTGGGCCGTCGGGGGTCAGACCTTCAGCGAGCCGCTCACCGATGGAGTACTCCTGCATCGCGGGCCGGAAGTCGCGACGGAAGGATGGTAAAGAGATGAAACATACGATGACTTGGGCGGCACTGAGCTTGCTGGCCACCGGCTGTGGTGAGGGTTCCTCACAAAGCGAGCCCGTCGATCCGTGTCTGGACCTCCAGAGCGGACACGCCTGCACTTGGCTCGGCACCAAGGGCGAAGAGGGCTTCAACGGCGATGGGCTGCACCGCAGTGAGACCCGCATCGCTCAACCGCAAGATCTGCTCTTCCTCGAAGACGGCACGGCCTGGTTCTCCGACTTCAACAACTTCTTGATCCGCCGGGTGTTGGCCGACGACACGGTCGAGAGCATGGTCGGGTGGACGGATCCGATCTTCCCCGGCGACGGCCCACTCGACGGCATTCCACCCGACGGCGCGCCGGGCTCGGAATGGCAGCTGAACCACCCGACGAACCTGCTCACGAACCCGGACGGCTCCGTACTCGTGGTCGCCTGGCACAATCACAAGCTGCTCACCGTCGATCCCGAGGACGGCTTCGTCAAGGTCGTGTGCGGCGGGGGTGCCGGCTACGCAGGAGACGGCGAGTTGGCCGCCCAGAGCGCCCTCTTTCGCCAGATCAACGACGCCAGCTACGACGAGGACGAAAACCTCTACATCGTCGACCAGCAGAACGAACGTCTGCGCAAGATCGACACCGATGGGATCATCACCACCATCGCCGGCACCGGCGAGGTCGGCTACAGCGGAGATGGCGGCCCAGGGTTGGAAGCCGAGTTCTCTTGGGCCAAGGGCTCGAACCCCAACCCGAGTGGCGGCGTCGTGTATCACGACGGCTCGCTGTACATCTCCGACACGGAGCAGAACGTGATTCGCGTGATGGATCTGGACTCTGGCGAGATCGACGCGTTCGCGGGCACGGGTGAAGCGGGTTACGACGGCGACGGGGGCCCGGCCTTGGAAGCCGAGCTCAGTGCACCGCGCGATCTGGAAATCGGTCCGGACGGCGATCTCTACTTCGCCGATACGGACAACGGAGCCGTGCGCGCCATCGACCTGAAGAGCCTCGAGATCCGTACCGTCGTGGGGACCGGAGAGTTGGGGCTCGACGACGAAGAAGGGCTGCCCGCGACCGAAACTCACTTGCGACGCCCGTTCGGTGTCGCCTTCGACCCCGATGGAGACTTGTACGTGATGGACTCTCTCAACTTTCGCATCGTGAAGGTGGCTCGATGATCGCCCGGCTGAAGCTCGTGCCCTGTGCGCTGTCGATATTCCTGTTCGCTTGCGGCAGCGACGGCGAGCAGCACTGCGATCCCACGGTGGTCGGTACGCTGTGCACCATCGCCGGCAACGGAGAAAACGGCTACGACCGCGACGCCGACGAGCGCGTATTGCCGGCGCTGGAAGCGAAATTCTCCTTGCCCACCGATACCCTGACCGATCCGGACGAGGGCACCTACATTCTCGACTGGAACAATCACCGTGTGCGTCTGCTTCAGGACGGCGAACTGAGCTGGGTGGCGGGTCGCGGCGAACTCGGCGGCAACTTGGACGACCCCGCCAACGGCGACTTCAACCACCCCACGAACGTGATCTTCGACGAGTCGGGCGACAACCTGATCATCGCCGCTTGGCACAACAGCAAGGTGCGCATCATCGACCGGGAAACGGGGGAGATCGCCGACAGCTGCGGTGACGGCAAGCGCGCCTACTTCGGCGACGACGGCCCGGCGCTGACGTCATCGCTCGATCTGCCAGCCAGCGTCGCCCTCGATCCCGACGGCAATCTGGTCATCATGGACCAGGCCAACCAGGTGCTACGCGCCATCGACGATAGCGGCAACATTCACCTGATGGCAGGACGTTGCATCATCGACGCCCCCGAACCAAATGGGCCTGGCGCGTGTGACGAGGACGAGCTCGTCCAGTGCCCGGATGGCCCCAACGGCGCATCGGGCAAGTTCGCCTGCCTCGACGAGTCCTACTGCGACAAGCCGTGCACGCCGGGCTACTCGGGGGACGAGATCCCAGCGAGCGAGATGCGCATGTCTCAACCCTTCGGACAATCGGCGTCACCGGCAGGGCGCATCGCGTACGACCGCGACGGCAACCTGTTCTTTGCCGACACCTCGAACCACTTGATCCGCATGATCGATACGGAGGGCATCGTGCACCGCGTCGCCGGCACACCTCCGGACGAGGACGGCGTGCCCCAGCGAGGATACGCCGGCGATGGCGGTCCAGCCCTCGACGCACTCTTGAACTTCCCCGTGGACTTGGCGCTGGCCAAAGACGGCACACTGTACTTCACCGACGTGCACAACCACTGCGTTCGCGCCATCGACCCCGACGGCGACATCGACACCGTGGCGGGCGTGTGTGGGGAAAAGGGCTTCGAGGGCGATGGTCAGCCGGCGACCGAGGCGCTGTTGAAGTTACCCTTTGGCCTGGAACTGGTCGACGATGAACGCCTCCTGATTTCCGACAGCGGCAACAACGTGCTGCGGGCGTTGCCCCTGGAATGACGCCCTCATCGAAGTCCCTGTGCCGCGCTCGATCACTGCTCGCGTGCGCCTGCTTGCTACTACCCCTCGCCTGCGGTGATGATGCGGGTTCCGGCTCCGACGAATCAGACGAGCCCCTGTTTCCCGAAGACTACGCCTCGAGCTACGACGAGGTACGTGATTGCCGGCCGAGCGGAGATCACGATCTGAACAACATCCGCGTCCTGGTGAACTCGGAAGCGCTGACGCCCTACGAAGATCGAACGACGTCGTTTCCAGAGGGTGCCATCGTGCTCAAGGAAGAGTACGAGTTCGACGACGTCGAGTGCACGGGCCCGATCAAGCAGTGGACGGTCATGCAGCGATTGGCCGCGGACTCCGACGAGAATTTGGGCTGGTCGTGGCAGCGAGTCGACAGTGAACGCAACGTCGCCGCTCGGGACGACTCCCGTTGCGTCGGCTGCCACACGGGTTGCGGCGAGCCCCCCGACGGCTATGAAGGGACGTGTTCGATCCCTTGAGAGCCGCTTTCGACGCCGCGGCCCTCGAGCGGGTCCCGTGCGAACCGACTTTCGACGACGCGCCTGGGAACCGGTTTCGAAGGCTCGAGCCGACGTCGGCGCGTGTCAGCGCAACGTGACTCGACGCACGAGAGAACCGGACTGGTCGGCGATCAGCAGACCGTCATCATCCAGCGCGATGCGCGCCAGGTAGCCGAAGGTGGCCTTCAACGCCGAAACTCCATCGCCTTTCATGCCTTCTTCGCCCGTGCCAGCAACGGTCGATACCTCCCCCTCGGCATCGATGGCTCGCACGCAGAAGTTACCTCGATCGCTGACGTAGAGCGTGCCGTCGCTGTCTACAGCCAAACCGTTGGGCTGATTGAAGCGAGCTTCCAGTGCGGGGCCGCCGTCCCCCCGGCTTCCCTGTTTCCCTGTCCCGGCAATCGTCTCGATGCTGCCGTCGTCCTGCAAACGACGAACTACGTGGTTGCGCGTATCCGCAATCAACAGCCTGCCGCCTTCGTCGAAGGTCAGCGCCGTTGGCCAATGCAACTCCGCCTCCGTAGCCGGCCCCCCGTCGCCCGAGTAGCCCGCCGAACCCGTGCCGGCAACCGTCTCGACCTCGCCGTCGCGGATCACTCGTACTCGGTGGGCCAAGCTGTCAGACACGTAGATGGCATCCTCGTCGTCGATGGCGATGCCATCGAGCTGGATGAACTCGGCCTCCAGCGCCGGACCGCCATCTCCCTCGTCCCCATCCACCCCCACCTCACCTGTCCCGGCCAGCACCCGCAACGTGTCGTCGTCGTCCCACACGATGACGCGCGGGTCGTGATATGAAGTGAACACCAGGCGCCCGTCCGAGAGAAAATCGAAGTCGACAGGGTTTTCCAGAGGTGAGTCCGTCGCGGGCTCTCCCGCGGCCGCCAAGGCGTGAAAGCCGCTGCCGATGACCGTCTGCATGCGGTCGTCTTCGTCGATCACGCGCACCCGTTGGTTGTTGAAGTCCATCACGTAGAGCAGACCGTCAGGACCACGACGCGCCGCCGACACGAGGTACAGATCGCTCTTGGTCGGTGGCAGGCCGTCGCGGTTGAAGCCGAGCTCCCCCGTCCCAGCCAGCGTGCAGACCTGGCCTTTTGGCGCGGGGCACTCGTGCGCCGAGTCAGCGCAGCCAGCGCTCAGCACGCCGCACGACGCCACGCAGGAAAGGAACAGCAAGACCCGAGCTGCGGTTGTTTCCATGCGGCGCAGGTGCATTGCGGCCATTGTACCGCTCCTGCCACCCAAGCAACATCTCCCCGCCTTCTTCTTTGTCATCGCGGCGCTCGCTCGCTCCGGGCACCCGAGAACGCGACGGAAGAACGCGACAGCTGCGCGCACTGGCGGCTGCTCGCGCAATCCCGTCGCGGCGACAGCCGAGCGCTGCGCGGCGCGCCGCTCGACCCGTCAGACCTCAATCCCACCCACCCCAAGACGCGCCAGGCGTCCCCTGGTTTCCACTGGATCGCGCTGCGGCGATGGGCAGGAGCCCCAGGGGAACGCCGCTCGGCACGCACTTTGCTTCGCGACTTCAGTCCATCGAGCAATTCAGCGAAAGCGAAGCGGAATGAAGCTATCAGAGACCACCTACGACAATTCCGAGACCGGCTGCTGCGCACGACTGGACGAGAGTCGCTGGCAAGACAAAGAGGTCGAATGGCACGACAAGCTCTTCCTCAAGGACCACATTCGGGCCTTCCTTCACATCCCCCTGAACTTCGGCTCCGTCATCGGCCGTGACAACGCCGCCATCGAAAACGCGGCCGCATATCCCGAAGAACCCATTTGGCTCACTGATGAAGTCTCGCCGTGGGGTTCAGACGTCTACCTGGCAACGGACCGCGAGGTGCCCAACGCCGAAATGGTCAAGCTATCTGGTCGCTTCTTCACCAAGGTCTTCGAGGGGCCCTACAGCGACATCGGCAGATGGATCGCGCAGATGAACGAGGCCGCTCAGGACAGGGGATACACCGTCGAGAAGATGTACTTCTTCTACGCGACCTGTCCCAAGTGCGCGAAGCACTTTGGCAAGAATCAGGTCGTCCTGTTCGCACGCGTCTAGATGCCCCACGCTCGCACTCGCCCATTGGGCGGCCCGCCCTGAAAATGAGCGTCCGAGCTACGAACAGACTGCACGAGATGAACCCCGACGGTGCAAGCTCTGCGAGAATGCAAGCGGCCGACGTCTACGCTGAGGCCACGCGTTGGCGAAGCCCTCGGCGTGGAGCCAACGACCCGTGAGTCATCCGACGTGCACGCTGCCTCGACTCGCGAGACGCAGCGTGAACCTGGCGCGGGTTTTGCTTACCCCTCGAACATTCGTAGTCACGTGCTCTGCACCCCGAAGGTAGGTACCGACATGCCCGCAAAAGGAAGAATACTGATCGTCGATGATGAGGCGAACGCCCGCCATGCGCTGGCTGAGATACTGCGGGACGAAGGCTATGCCGTCGACACGGCCGCCGATGCCTTCAAGGCCTTGCCCAAGTTGAGCGCCTTCGGCCCCGAGGTGGTGCTGACGGATCTCAAGATGCCGGGCATGGACGGCGTCGAGTTCATGAGCAAGGTTCGCGAGCACGATGCCGACGTTCGCGTGGTACTCATGACCGCGTTTGGAGCCGTCGACACCGCGGTCAGGGCGATGCATGCTGGTGCGTCGGACTTCCTCACCAAACCCTTGAACGCCGACGAGCTGCTGCTCGTGCTCGAACGCAATCTGGAGAGCTATCGCTCGCAGCAGGAGAGTCGAAAGTTGCGCGAGCGCTCGGACCAGCGGTGCGAATTCGAAGGCATCGTCGGCCTCTCGCCGGAGATGCAGGCCGTGTTCAGAAAGGTGCAACAAGTCGCTGCCAGCCGTGCCACGGTGTTGGTGACGGGCGAATCCGGAACGGGCAAGGAGCTCATCGCAGCCGCTATTCATCAGAACTCCCCTCGCAAGCGAGCCCCCTTCGTCAAGCTGCACTGCGCGGCACTGGCAGAAAGCCTACTCGAAAGTGAGCTCGTCGGGCACGAACGCGGTGCGTTCACCGGCGCCGAGTCGCGTCGCGCAGGACACATCGAACAAGCCGACGGCGGGACGCTCTTCCTCGACGAAATCGGAGAGATCAGTCCCGCCCTGCAGGTCAAGCTGTTGCGTGTGCTCCAGGAGCGAGAATTCGAACGCGTCGGCGGCAACCAGAGCGTCCAGGTCGACGTGCGCTTGATCGCCGCCACCAACCGCGACCTCAAACGCCTGGTTGCGCAGGGACTGTTCCGCGAAGATCTCTACTATCGACTCAACGTGATCGATCTGCACATGCCGGCACTGCGCGAGCGACCCTCGGACATCTTGCCGCTGGCACAGCACTTCATGAGCAAGTACGCGAACGACAACAACAAGCGCTTGACTCACTTCAGTGACGCGGCGCTCTCTCGCTTGCTCAGCTATGATTGGCCGGGCAACGTGCGTGAACTCGAGAACGTCATCGAGCGCGCTGTGGTGCTCGCGAACACGGACACCATCGACGTCGCGGAGCTCCCCGCCGAGATGGAAGCTTCCGGCCAGACGCTGCCCGGGCCTCGGGTCCCCGGTTGGAAGCTGCAAGACATCGAGCGCTACGCCATTCTCAAGACTCTCGAAGCCCAGGGCGGCTCCACCAGCAAAGCGGCTGATGTGCTCGGCATCAGTGTCCGCAAGATCCAATACAAGCTACAGGAGTACGCTGCGTCTCCCAAAGGTGACCAACCCGCGCTCCACCGGAAGGGCTCCCAGCTGAGAAAGCCGGAGAGCACGCAGCCACCGGAAGCGCATGCACGGGCACAATGACCAAGACCGGCTGCCCGGGGATTAACCCCGCCCTCGGGTCATGAGTGTGTGAGGTTGCGAGATAGCTAAAGTTGTGTAGTCGATCCGTAGGGTATCAACGCGTCAGTGAGACGCGTGAGGGCTTCGACCTAAACCGAGCCGGCCGACCTCGCGATTTGACGTTCGAAAACGGGTCGCGAGCAAGTGTCTCACCTGCAGCACCGCTTGCTTCACGCCGCTCTCCGCGTCACAACCTTTGCAATGGGAGAGGGGCAGCGCAACACGCCGACGGCTGAAGCGACCATCGACGTCGGTCCCACATCGGGTACGGGCGACCTCCAGGGTGACGGACTGGAGTCTGGGGCCTGGCCAGCGATCGCACGCTCACCTGGCGACGAGGCGCACACGGACATGCTGCGAGCTGTCGAGCGCGGCATCTGTGTGATCCTCACCGACGTCACGGCGGATGACGGCTTCCGTTTGCAGTGGTCTGCATGGCGCTGGGGAGACGACCTCTATTGTCACGCATGGCACTTCACCCCGAAACAAGGGTGGACTCGGGGTCCGTCGTTCGTGGTGACAGCAACGTCATTTCCCAAACTTTCGAAGTTGCTCTCGAAGCAGCACCCGCTCTGAGCCTGGCTTTGCCTGCTGCGCCGGATCCGACGCTCCGTGTTGGTAAGCCGTGGGCAGCGCGTGAGCTGACGCCCCGAACGCGTTGCTGGCCTCCGACTGACCCGAGTTCGAGCACTGAGCTCGAAACGTGTGCCGGCTCGCGACGCAGACGCCGCGGCTCTTCCAGCGCAACCGTTGCGCCTGGGTGAGTAGGCGTCCACTGACGCTGAACTCGCCGGCTCGCCTTGCCGATGGTCCAGCCAGGCGTATAGTCACGGGCCTCCGACCCGAGCGCCGGCCCCACCCTTGCGAGCAGCAGACCGGCGCTCTGGGTTCACATCGGAGACCAGCCGCGAAGGCTCACCCTCGGCGCTCCGCCGCCGTGTTTCGCGGTGCAACCCGGTCTCCAAAGCAGCGTCCGACTCGGACGAGTGATCATCATGAGCCACAGAACGAAGTCCAACACGACGACCACGAGCAACTCGACCAGCATGCGGGCGCAGACGACTCCGACCTCGCAGAGCCGTGGGTCCGCAGCAGCGCAAGCCACCGACGGATACGCGGCCGTCCTTTCCCGCCAAGAGGAAGCCGAGCTCTTCCGGCGCCTGGCCGCCTGCCGACGCCAGCACGTGGGTTGGGCGCTGCAAAGCCGGGAAGGTCTGTCTCAACTCGGGGAACTCTGCGAAGAACTGGCCGCCGCCGGGACTCTGCAGCAGGCGCAAGCGCTCGCGACCTGGCGCAGCGCCGTGCAGCGCCAACAGCGACGAGCGGCACCCTGGTGGGAGCGCTTCACCGCCACCGATGACGCCGTCGCTAGCGCAGAGCTGACGCGCGAACTCGAGCAGATCGGCGTTCGCATCGTCGGGGCTGCCGACCGAGCCGGCGTCGAGCCGGATCTCCGCCAACGCGTAGCGACGTCCGCGACCGCCGCGTTGCGCAGCGCCGAAGCAGATCGCGAAGAAGGAACGCAGACTACCCTCTTGTCGCAGCGGGCGTTCGAATTGGAGCGTGAGATCCGCGGCATCGAGGCGCACCTGTCGGCGGCCAATCAAGGACTGGTTTGTTTGGTGCTGAAGCGATACGTTGGTCTCGGCCTCGGCTGGCCCGACTTGATGCAAGAGGCCAACATCGGCCTGATGCGAGCGATCGACAAGTTCCAGGTGGAGCGCGGACTGCGCTTCAACACCTACGCCGTGTGGTGGATCCGTCAGGCGGCCCGGCGGGCGCTGTCGAACCAAGCTCGCACGATTCGCGTTCCCGTTCACACCTTGGACGCACGCTACGTCGTGGGACGTGCGAGCACTCGCCTGACGGCCCAGCTCGGTCGTCGCCCGACGGACGACGAGTTGGCGCACGAGACCGGTCTCCCCGTGCGAGAGATCGAGCGTCTAGCAACACTGACCCAGGAGCCCATCAGCCTCGAGACTCCCCGCGGTGCCGAGCACGAGGCGCGCCTGATCGACTTCATCCCTGCCCCCGACGCCAGCGACGCCGCGGACGTTGCACTGGCGGGACAACAACGGCAAAGCTGCGTGGAGGACCTCTTGAACGAGCTCACCCCCCGTGAGCGCACGGTGGTGAGGATGCGCTTCGGCTTCGAGAACGCGCAAGAGGAGTACACACTGGAGATGGTGGGGCAGGCGCTGGGCGTCACACGCGAACGAGCCCGACAGATCGAAGCGAAGAGCCTGTCGAAGCTGCGCCGCGCTGCAGCCAGGAGAAACATCGACATTCAGTCTCTCAACTGAGCAGCCTTTCCGGTCTCACCCGACGGGGCCCGCCCGCAGCTCTGGCATGCACGGGGGACCAGGTGCCGGCAGCGGTGGCCGCTGTCAGGCGAAGTTCGAAAGCTTCGACGCCAACGGCGATGGGCTGGTGACGGAGGTGGAGTTCTCCGCCTCCTCGCACCGCCGCGGAGAAGCTGGCGTGCTGTTCCGGGAGCGAGACATCAACGACGACGGCAGTCTGACCTTCGACGAATTCTGCCCTGCCAACGACCGAACTCGCTCATCGTCGCCGGCTGAACCGGCTCCGACGGCTGAGCGCACCAACGCCGGCCCCGGCTGCAGCGTGGGCCAGGTGCGCCCCGACCGCGGCTCGATCAGCGTGGCATCATCGGCGTAAACTCGTGGCGTCGAGTACACGGTCTTCAGCGCGCGAAGCAGCGGCATCGACTGGTAGCGCTCGGGCCAACGCTCGAGCAGCAGCCGCTTGACCGCCGGCGCGTGGCGCGTGCTCATCCAGGGGTAGAGGTGGTGCTCGACGTGGTAGCCGAAGCCGAGCGTCAGAAACTCGAACCAACGGGGCACGGTGACGCTGAGCGAATTGAGCAGTGGGTCGTTCACCTCCGTCAACGGGCTCAGACTGTGGTTCGTCAGGATGTGACCCATGACCATGCTGTTGGCCACCATCAGCGGCAGCAAGAATCCGAACAGGAACACGCCCCAGCCGAGGAAGAAGCCCAGCCCGAGCCAGAGCGAGATGGCGAGCCCGGTCTCGAGCAGCGCCAGGCGGCGCTCCTTCGTCGACATGAGATTGCGGCGACGAGCACTGCTCAGCACCTCCATGCTCTGGATCGAAAACCCCAAGAACAATGCCAGGGCGCCACCGGGCGCGCCG
The DNA here is from genome assembly GCA_050290545.1 of Polyangiaceae bacterium. Lineage (GTDB taxonomy): Bacteria > Myxococcota_A > Polyangia > Polyangiales > Polyangiaceae > SZUA-265. The sequence continues at coordinate 28,790 of JBNKHV010000021.1, forward strand.
CGACTGGCGCCGACTCGGTCGAGCATGAATCGTGTCGTCTTGCTGCCCTGGTACACGTCGAGTGTCGGGAATGCATCCGGATCGACACCAGGCTGTTGGGTGCGCCCGTGATGCACGCGGTTATGCCAGGCGATCCACAGCCGCGGCGAGATAGCAAATGGCAGAAATCCGACACCGCCAATCAGGCGCTGCCAACCGCGACCACGCACGATCGCTCCGTGCAACGTCTCGTGCGCCAAGAACGCCAGACCAGCAAAGGCGAAGCCGATCACCAGCGACGCAAGCCAAGCCAACGACAGCGGCACCCAGCCCAGCGCGAGCGCGGCGATACCAACCCCGATGAGTACACCGTGTACGGGTAGCCACCACAGGCGGGACAGGGCTGGTTCGTGGACGTCGGAAGGGAGCTCTGCTTTGAGTTCCCGGGCATAGGCGTGTGACGACTGCGGGTTCATGTTTCCAAGTTAATCCCTAGCCTGGACATTACCGTCACAAGTGAATCAGCACGGACGAGCCCCGCGTGAACGTCGCCAGACACACGAACGGCGAGCGCTGAACACGGCGCTCCCAACTCCGCGAAAGCAGCCGCGCTGGCGGCAATCGCGAGCGCAGGAGACGGCCGGCGCGAACGTGATGGATTCGTGACCGAGTGCCGCCCCCAGGTCCGCCTCGGGTCCGGACGAGCGTCGCACGCTGAAATTGCGCGTCGGGGCGCGCATCAGGTGGGCGAATTTTGGGCACGGAATGTGCTCGTCGTCGGGTCGTCGTCATCAGCCCGCGAAAGGTCTCGTCATGCGTTCCCTTCACGTCCACTGCGCCGAGCACGCCATCCCCTCCCCGTGGGTCGGCGTCGCCCACCCGCAGCGCCGTGAGTCATCCGGTAGGCTGGCGCCGTTGGCACTCCTCGTGGTCATCACTGGTGGCTTGTTCGCCCTTCCCCCGGGGCTCCCGGGCTGCACATCGAGCGGAGGAGACACGATGAAACTGTCATCGACCAGCTTCGAACACGAAGGCACGATCCCGAAGCAGCACACGTGCGAAGGAACTGACCTCTCTCCCCAGCTCACGTGGAGCGGCGCGAGCAGCGACGCCAAGGCGTTCGCACTGATCGTGGACGATCCGGACGCGCCAGATCCGGCTGCCCCCAAACGAACCTGGACGCACTGGGTGCTGTACAACATCCCGCCCGGGGTGACGTCGCTTCCCGAAGGCGCACAGAACGCGCCTTTCGGGGCAGCGGACGGCAAGAACGACTGGAACCAAGTGGGCTATCGCGGTCCCTGCCCACCCATCGGTCGCCACCGATACTTCTTCCGCCTGTTTGCCCTCGACGCGCGCCTGGAGGGGCTGAGTCACCCGACCAGCCGCGAGTTGCAGCAGGCCATGAAGGCACACGTCATCGGCACAGCCACGCTGATGGGGACCTACCAGAAGGCGGGGCAGCATTGAGGCAAAGACCGCTCAGGCCGATGCCTCACGGGAGGGCCCTCGACGCTCGACACCCGGCGAGCTTGCACAGCAGCAACGCGCAACGCTTGCATCCCTGGCCCACCGATCTGCGCACCGGCGAGTGACGAATATCTGCCGTGAGCACTCAGCGACCAGGAGACGCAAAGCCCCCGCTCGGGCGACAGTCCCAGCTCCGCGGGCCGCGTCGTCGGCCGCGAACTGACGCGCCAACGCGCTCCGGCATCAGCGCACTGAATCTCAAGCTGCTGCGCGACATCCTGCGCCTGCGAGGTCAGGCGCTCACGATCGCGCTAGTCTTGGGCTGCGGGGTCTTGGCCCTGCTGATGATGAACAGCACGCTCTACTCGCTACGACGAGCGATGGACGTCTACTACGACGACTACCGCTTCGCTGACGTCTTCGTACGCCTGGAGCGCGCCCCAGAGCACGCTGCTCAGTCCTTGCGTGAGCTCGATGGCGTGATCGCAGTTCAGACGCGTGTGGTCGAGGACGTGATGGTGCCGATGGAGGGAGAAGTCGAGCCGCTCGTGGGTCGCATCGTCTCCTTACCCGAGCCCGGTGATCCGGAGCTCAATGGCTTGCATCTGAGCCAAGGGCGCCTGCCGACATCCGCTGAGCGTGACGCAGTCGTCGTGCTGGAGCAATTCGCCCAGGCCCACGAGCTATCGCTGGGCGACCACGTGCCGGTCGTGCTCTCGGGCAACAAGCGTGAGCTACGGGTCGTCGGCATCGGGATGTCCCCCGAGTACGTTCTGGCCAAAGCGGCGGACTCGGGCCCCGTCGACAAGCGCAGGTTCGTCGTGCTGTGGATGCCACGCAGCACGCTCTCCGCCGCAGCGCGCATGGAGGGTGCGTTCAACGATGCATCCCTGCGCGTGCAGCCTGGGGCGTCGCTGGAACACGTCCTGCACGAGGTCGACCGACGTCTGCGGGACTATGGCGCATTTCCCGCCGTCGGCCGTGAGCGCCAAGCCTCGCACCAAGCCCTCGCCACCGAACTCGGACACCTGGGGGCGCTGGCCATCAGCATCCCGCTCGCCTTCTTGGGGGTCGCCGCATTTCTCGTCAACGTCGTGATCTCGCGCCTGGTGTTTCTGGAGCGTACGGAGATCGCCGTACTCAAGGCGATCGGTTACCAGAACTGGCGCGTCGCCCTGCACTACTTGGGGCTCGTCAGCCTGGTGGTCGTGCTGGGCGGCGCCCTCGGTTTGGTCACCGGCAAGTGGGCGGGCAGCTGGATGACGGGGGTGTACATGCAGACCTTCCAGTTCCCCGTCGGTGGCAATCAGATGCCGCTCCGGAGTGTGCTGCTCGCCTTGAGCATCGCGCTCGGCGCGGCGCTATTGGGCGCGCTCGGGGCCGCTCTGCGCGTGGCGCGCTTGCCTCCCGCGGAAGCCATGCGCCCACCGACCCCGCTGCATTACCGGCATTCGTTCCTCAGTTCGCAGCGTGTGGAACGGAGCTTGGGGACCGCCAGCTTGATGATTGCCCGCGAGATCACTCGGCGTCCGCTCCGATTCTTCATGTCGATCACGGGCATCGCCATGGGTATCGCGATCTTCATCTTGGGGCGTTTCACTTGGGACTCCTTCGACTACCTCCTCTCCGAGGTCTTTCCACGTCAGAACCGCGGCGACGTGATCGTCAGCTTCACCGAGCCGCGCCCAGAGCGAGCCGTGCGTGAGATCGCCGGCTTGCCCGGGGTCCTCATGGCGGAGGGTTACCGGACCATTCCCGTGCGCTTTCGACACGGGCAACGGGAGAAAGACGGCGTCGTCAACGCCCTGCCCCACCCGGCGCACCTGCGTCAGATCTTGCACCACGATCGCGAGCTGGTGACGCTCCCCGAGCAGGGCCTGGTGATGACCGATCGCCTCGCCGAGATGCTCGACGTGCGCGTGGGCGAGACGCTGCGCGTCGAACTGCACGAGGGGGATTGGTCCGAGCGCGAGTTGTTGGTGGCCGCACTGGTCGACGAGTCCTTCGGTGTACAGGCCTATGGACGTGCTCGCTGGTTGCACCAGATCTTGCGGCAACAGCCGCAGGTCAACGCCGTCTCCGTGCGACTCGACGCGTCCCGCGCCGACGAAGTGCACACGCGTTTCAAAGACATGCCCTTCGTCTTCAGCACGACGCGCTTCACCCAGATGGTCGAGAACTTCGAACGCCAGACGGGGGACATGATGGGCGTCATCACCTTGCTTCTGGCCATCAGCGCCGCAGCGATCTCGACGGGCGTCGTCTACAACAACGCCCGGGTCAGCCTTTCGCTACGAGGGCGGGAACTGGCGAGCCTGCGGGTGCTCGGTTTTTCCCGCGCGGAAGTCTCGGCCATCTTGCTGGGGGAGTTGGCGCTCCAAGTGATGCTGGGCATCCCCCTCGGAATGCTGTTGGGGCGCTGGTGGGCCGCACTGCAGGCAAGCAGCTTCGACCAGGAGACGTTGCGCTTCCCGGTGTACGTCGCTTCGAGCACGTATGGTTGGGCCAGCCTGACGGCTTTGCTCGCCGGCGTCATCAGCGCCCTGTTGGTGCGCAGAAGACTCGATCACCTGGACCTGATCCAGGTACTCAAGGCCAGGGAGTGAACATGCCGGGCGAATCGACAGCACAGCCGAACGCGCAAGCAAGCAAACGACCGCATCGTTGGCCGCGTCTACTCTTGTTGGTGCTCGCCGCCAGCGGGCTCATCGCAGGCATCTTTTGGGCCTGGGCACCCCGCCCGGTGGCGGTCGATGCGGCCGTCGCCGTGCGCGATCCGTTCTCGGTGTGGATCCGCGAAGACGGTCGCGCCCGCGTGAAGGAGCGCTACACGGTCGCCGCGCCATTGAGCGGGACCTTGGTGCGCATCGATTGGGAACCGGGTGACCTCGTGCAAGCAGGCGACGTCATCGCCCGCCTGCTACCCCCCGACTCGAGCCTGCTCGATCCGCGCACGCGCGCCGAGGCCGAAGCGCGCTTGCTGACGGCTGAAGCCCGCGAGAAACAGCTGAAGACCGCGGTCGGTCGTGCCCAGGCCGCGCGTGACGGCGCGCAGAAGGACGCCACTCGCGCCAAGGCACTTGCCGCCGAGTCCATCATCAGCGACGCCGAGTTGGACCGTTTGCAGCTCCTGGCGCAACTCGCGCTGGAGGACGTGGCCGGCGCCAAACTCGCCTACCAGGTTGCCGTGTCCGAGGTTCACGCCGCACGGGCCACCCTGGGACAGGTGAAGCGCGGCGAGACCGAAGCCATCGCGATCCAAGCGCCCGCCAAGGGGCGTGTGCTCGTCGTGCATCGCGAGAGTGGCGGTCCGGTCGCGGCCGGCACGCCCCTGCTCGACTTCGGCGACCCCAGCGCCCTCGAAGTCGTCATCGACGTGCTGTCCTCGGACGCCGCCCGCATTCAACCCGGCGCACCCGTGCAGCTGGAGCAGTGGGGCGATGCGACCCAACTCGAAGGCCACGTGCGGCTCGTCGAGCCCGCGGCCTTCACCCACATCTCCGCTCTCGGCGTCGAGGAGCAACGCGTCAACGTCATCGTTGCGCTGTCCAAAGCACCGCCGAATCTCGGCGACGGCTACCGCGTCGAAGCCCAAATTCTCACCTGGCAAGGCGAAGAAGTCCTCCAAGTCCCGAACAGCGCGGTGTTCCGCCACGGCGACGAGTGGGGAGCCTACGTCATCGAAGACGGCAGGGCGCGTTTGCGCCTGCTCGACCTCGGTCAGCGAAACGCCATCGCCGTCGAGGTGAAGTCGGGACTCGAAGCCGGCGAGCAAGTGATACTCTACCCGGGCCGTCACGTGACGGCAGGCACGTCCGTCATCGCGCGGCGATGACTTCGAATCGAGTGATGAGGAGCGATGGTGCGCATGACTCACAGCAACGACGAGGAACGGTGGGAACGATGAATGAAACAATCGAGTGGCGTATTCGCGGAGTCCAGACCAGGCGGGAACTGGAAACGATGGCAGAAGCAAACGAGAGGCCCAGTGTGTGCGGAGTCGTGTCCAGGAAGGGGACGCCATGATTGCGTCGGACGTGATGGCGGAAGATCCCAAGTGGGTCGATGAGAGCGCGACCGTGGGTGAGGCGGTGCTGGTGTTGGATGAAGGGGCCGTGCGGCACGTACCCGTACTGCGCGACGGCGTCGTGGTCGGCATCGTGAGCGACCGGGATCTGAGGAGCGCACTGCCCCCGCCAGATGCCCTGCGCAAGACGCCGATGGCGTTGCTAGCCTGGCTCGACGTGCCGCTGTCCGACGTGATGACGCAGCCCGTGACCACGGTGGAGCCCGACCGCGACTTGGGGGACGTCGTCGACCGCATGCTCGAGGAACACATCGGCGCAGTCGTCGTGGTCGATCCCGACAGCGACAAGCTCGTCGGGATCATCAGCTACGTCGACATCCTGCGCGCGGTGCGTGACTTGGTGAGCTGGTAGGGCAGCAACACCGTTGGAACCGTTCCGCGACACTCAGCCGCATCCTTCAGGGCCCACGACGCAGGTCGCGACGACCTCAGAAATAGGCCGTGAGCGTGCCACGCGCCGTCAAAGGCCACCCGGGAGCGAAGTGGATCTCTTCCACCGGCGCGGCTTCCGTGCGCAGCCGGCTTTCGGTGGCGAATTGGACCTCCCGCCACGGCGTGTCGAAGAGGTTCTCCACGTCGAGCCTCAGTTCGAACGGGCCTTGGCGATGACCCAGGCTGGCGCTGACGATGGTCCAGCCCTCCGCCACGACGCTTCCGCTTTCCGTGGCAGGGCGTTCTCCAACATGCCGCACTCTGAGCGCTCCAAAGCTACCGAAGGGTGCTCTTGCCGCCAGGCCACCGCTGAACGTTCTCGTTGGCGCGAGAGCGATCGAACCGGCATTACCTTCGTTGGCTCGATATTCTGCACGGTTGAGCGTCAGCGCAGCATCCGCCGTCAACACGCGACCCAGGTGCCACAGGCCTGTGGCTTCGATGCCGAATCTGGTGCTCCGTTCCGATGCTTCGGTCGTGCCAGCGTCCCCAACGTAAACTTGCTCACTGTCGAGCTCGAGACGATAGGCCGCCAAGGTGAGCGTCAGCGCTCGTAAGAGTTCAGCCTTCGCACCCACTTCGTATCCGGTGGCCGGGACGAGCAGGTCGGTGGCGTCCGTCTGCCGAGTGGCCCCCCGTGCGTCGTTGGAGTGAAACCCTCTGCCGAAGTTGACGAACATGTCCAACCACGACAGAGGTGACAGAATCATCGAACCCTTGGGAGAGAGCAGCATGGCGTCCGCCGTGCCGCCATCGCGATTGCCCACACTCGTCAGGTCGTCGAGTCGATCTTCCACGTCCGCCTGCATGCGATCGACACGCAAGCCAGCACGAAGGGCCAACCAGGGGAAGAAGCGAGCTTGCTCGTCAACGTAGAGGCCTGCTGAGGTTTGCGCGATTTCAGCGCTGGCCGAGGTCCCGAGGCGCTCTCTCTCGACGTCGTGGTAGAGAGCGTTTTCGATCTCGTCCGACCGAGACTGGACACCGATGGTCGAGCGCAAATTCACCCAAGCATTGGAGTGCGCGAGCGACGTTCGAACGTCCGCACCGAGCACGGTGCGCGCGTCCGTCTGCTCTATTTGATCGCCGTTGCTCGGATCGTCCAAGTAGAACGTGAAGTTCGAGTAGAGGCGCCAGTCGTAGCGGACGGTGTACAGCACGGCGTCGACCGTCAGGTCGTCGAAGTGCGACGTGACCGCGACGGAGGCGCTGTGACGCTGCGTCGCTCCGCCTTCTGTCGGATCCACGGAACCAAAACGACTCAGTCTCCCCGCCTCGACCTCGCGCAAGGGGATCTGACCAGACGCATTCCAACTTCCCGCGTAGCTCATCCACGTGACGCTCGCGACGGTGCTAGGTGACAACTCGTAGTTTACCCGACCCAGCAAGTTCAGGCGCTCCAGTCCCTCGGCATGTTCGAACGGGCCATCTTGCGCATAGACCTCGCCAGCTGCCAGCACACCTGCGCGCTCGCCGACACGCTCGGACACGATGCCGAGACCTCTCAGAACTCCGAATCGTCCTACCGAGAAGGCCGCCTGTCCTTCAGGCAGCTGCTCGGCGACGTGCATCTCCAACGCGCCAGCCGTGGCGAAGTCGCCGAAGGCCGCAAGGTACGGTCCTTTGTGGACACTGATCTTGGCGAGCGTTTCTGGGATCAGGAAGTGAAGATCTGCATAGCCCTGCCCGTGTCCGTGGCTGGGCATGTTGACCGGAACTCGGTCGACGATCAGCAACAGGTCTGTTCCGTGGTCGATGTCGAACCCACGCAGGAAGTATTGGTTCGCCTTGCCCCCGCCAGCGTGTTGCACCGAGATGAGACCCGGTGCGGCCTCGACGATATCCCCCGGGCGGCGCCGGGGCCTGAGCCGCAGCTGGGCGGCAGTCACCTCCAAATCGGACGCTGCCACTGGCGTGGACCGACCAACCACGACGACTTCCACGGCTTCGTTGGTTCGTTCGGACGCATCAGACTCGAGGGCGGTCGGCACCACGTCGACCTGCGCAAGAACTTCCGGCGCTTGGGAGCGTGACGCCTCGCTCGCCGCGTCGCCAGTGGGCCCAGCAGTAGGAACGCTCTGAGCCCACAGCGGCGGGGAATGCTGAAACGCAGCGACCAGCACCGTCAATGCGAGCCGGGGCGCGCGCGACATCGATCGGGCCAGGATGTTCCATCGTTGATTGCTGCGCATCGCGGGGCGCGGAAGGCTACACAACACGCACGAAGCCGACAACCAAGGAACCCGGCGTAGGGTGGACGACGGGCCATCCTTCGCCTGCGGCTTCTACTGAATGCGAATCGCGGTCATTTTAGTCGATGGCGCGCCGAAGCCGACCAGATCCCCCAGCCGACCAGCGACGCCAGAGTCGGGAGCCCCGCGGCGTTGCAGGCGTCGTGCTTGCCACCATGCACCTGGGAGCTACTGCAGTGTTCACTCACACGCCCCAGTGAAGAACGCTCGCGCCGGCCAACGCGGGTGTGATAACGTCGCGCCAGCCAGCGGGGAGTCATGAACGCGATCCAATATCTACGACGGGAACTCGAATCAGGGCGTGTCACGAACGAACACATCGTACAACTCGTGCGCGCCTACCAATCACGCGTCGGTCTCGAGCCCGACGGCAAGTTCGGACCGGACACACGTGCAGCCGTTGCGGCAGAAGTCAGCGACGCTCCGAGTACTGCCGTGGAAGTGTCGGATGGCACGCCAGCGGCGGCGCCCGAGCCACAGCTGCCGAACGTCGAGTTGTCTCCCGATGATTGGCCCGAAGGTGTCGACGTCTCTCGCTACCAAGCCGGCGTCGATTGGGAAGCGGTGCAGAAGAGCGGCATCAGCTTCGCCTTTGCCAAGGCCACTGAAGGTCGCACCTACACCGATCCGAATTTTCGCGCGACTTGGCAACGCCTCGGCGAGCTCGGGCTCTTGCGTGGGGCCTACCACTTCATGCGCCCGGACAACAATTCGGCTCTCGATGAGGCGAAGAACGTCGTCGACGTCGTCAGGGAGCTCGAGGCCGGCGATCTGCCCATCGTGGGCGACCTCGAGATATCCCGACCCAATCGCACGCCGCGCGACTTGGTTCGTTGGGTAAACACCTGGTGCGAGAAGGTTCAGGAGCTGACGGGCCGCACCCCGATTGTGTACACCTACACGAACTATTGGATCGATCAACTGGCCAGCACGAAGGAGCTCTCGCAGTGGCCTCTCTGGCTCGCGGACTATCGCCAGCCGGCTCCGGACAGACCCGCAGAAAGCCTCGGCGGCTGGCGCTGGCTCTTCTGGCAATGGACGGGCGCTGGACGGGTCGCCGGCTACGCGGGGGACATCGATCGCAACGTCTTCCGAGGCACGCCTGAGCAACTTCGCGCCTTGGCCCAGCTGAGTCCAGCGCCGAGTGTCGTCTCCGCACCCGAGCTTCGCCGGCCCACGACACACCCCACGACCCGCCCCTTGCGGCTACGGGCTTTGGATTGGTGTCTGGCTGAGGCCGAGCGCTGGGGAAGCAGCCGCGTCAGCAAGGAGCGCATCGCCGATTACTTCTCGGGTTGCGAGCGCAACGGGAAGAGGCTGGGGATCAAGAGCGGCAACTTCTGTGCAGCAGCGATGGGCTTTGCCGAGCAACAGGTCGCCCGGGGTGGAGAAACGACCCCGCCTTGGCGCGCGGGCGCGCGCGAGCCCATGCGGGACGCCAAAGCCGGGCTACGGGGTCGCTGGATCCCCATCGGAGACGTCCGGGAAGGCGTCGATCGCCCCCTGCCAGGCTCGCTCGCCGTGTACTGGCGGGGAGCGCCCCACGATTGGCGGGGTCACATCGAACGTATCGTCAGCGCCGGCAGCGACGACTTCGTCGCGATCGGCGCCAACGAGAGTGGCACCTTCGGCACGGGTGGGCGCTGGGTCAAAGAGACGACCCCGTACGCGCACCCTCAATTGCTGGGCTTCGTCGTCGACGACGATGAACCGGTGATCGACGCCGAGCTTCCGGAACCTCCGGACGACTTCCGCGAAACCTGACGTCCCGACGCAGCGCCTTCGAGCCCGACTCGGAGCGCGTATGAAGCTGAAGACCGTATGCGACCGGTTGCGGGGCGATGTGGGACGGTCAGAGTACTGCACGGACATCAGCCCGTTGCGCACTGCTGAGAGACGCAGCGGGCACAGCCCAGTAAGGCCCAGCGGACGCGGCTGTGCTCAGCCAGACGTTCACGCCCCCAACCACTCCGCCACCCGGCAGCGGCGCGCAGCGCGCATTGTTGCTACTCTGACAACGGACCGTTCGTGTCCACCTGATTGTGATTCGACGCCGAGGATCCGATGCTTCTGCCGGCAGCAGCGCGAGGGGATGGCGGCAAGTGCCGCTTGCTGGAACGGCGACGAGCACCTTGGACAGAAACGACCTAGCCACCCATGCCCCTCACCCAAGGTCCCGACCCCGCCGATTCACTCAGCTCGCGCGTCAACCGCAATTCGGAACCTCCGCGCGTGACGACGAACCATGACCGAGAGTTCATCCGCAGCACTACCGCTTTTCGCGACTGGATATCGAGTGATTCCGGGGCAGACTTCGGACCCGAGGCGGGACGCTACCACCTGTACGTCTCCTACGCCTGCCCCTGGGCACATCGCACACTGATCGTGCGCGCTCTCAAGGGCCTCGAAGCCGCCGTCGGCGTGAGCGTCGTGCACCCGCACGTGGGTACCGATGGCTGGCACTTCACGTCAGTTGACGACGACGCGGAGACGGCAGACGAGCTCTACGCTGCCTCCCACTTGCGTGAGTTCTACGATCGCTCCAGCCCTTCCGGACGATTTGCAGGGCCCATATCGGTGCCCGTGCTGTGGGATCGCCAGCGCGAGACGATCGTCAACAACACGAGCGCGGACATCATCCGCATGCTCAACGCCGAGTTGAACGCCTTCGCGCGGGATCCCGAGCTCGACTTGTACCCAACGGAGCTTCGCGCCGAGATCGACGAGCTCAACTCGTGGATCTACCCGAGCATCAACAACGGCGTCTATCGAGCCGGCTTCGCTGAAACACAAGCCGCCTACGAGCGCGCGTACCACGAGTTGTTCGCCGCATTGGACCGTGTGGAAGAACGACTCTCCCAACACCGCTATCTCACGGGCAACCGCCTCACCGAGGCAGACATTCGCCTATTCACGACCCTGCTGCGCTTCGACCCCGTGTATCACAATCACTTTCGCTGCAACAAACGCAAGCTGGAGACGTACCCAAACGCCTGGGCCTTCACCCGCGACATTGCCCAGCTGCCGGGCGTCATGCCCACCATTCATCTCGACCACATCAAGACACACTACTACCAAAGCCACACCAGCCTCAATCCATCGCAGATCATACCCGTCGGACCCGATTACGATCTCAGCGGGCCCCACGGGCGCGGCGACTGAAACGAGCTGACGCAAACCGAAGCGGCACCCTCGCCATCGTCGTGACGACGGCGCCCCGCGCTCACCTCCTCGAACTCACTAAATGAGCGAGCACGATTGTCGAGCAGTTCTTCTGGCCCCCATTGGGTCAGGGCCCGAAAAGGTGCCCTGGTGCTATCGTTTTCTCGACTCGACTTTCTGCTGCATCGTAAGAGCGTTCGCGCATGGCGCTCGCTCATTTAGTACGCGTTCTGCCGGGTAGTGGTCCCGAAGATGGTCTGCCACACGATGCGCACGTCGAGCCACAAGCTCTGTCGACGGATGTATTCCAGGTCGAACGCCACGCGCTGAATCATCTTCTCCAGCGTATCCGTCTCCCCCCGCCAGCCGTTTACCTGAGCCAGACCCGTGATCCCCGGTTTCACCTTGTGCCGCAGCATGTATTCGAGGATCTGGGTACGATAGAAGCGGTTGTGTGCAACCGCGTGCGGTCGCGGCCCGACCACGGACATGTCGCCCCGCAGGACGTTGAAGAATTGGGGCAACTCGTCCAACGACGTACGTCGCAAGAACGCGCCCAGACGCGTCACGCGTGGGTCGTTGGCGGTGACTTGACGGACAGCGGCCCCATCTTCGAGCACCGTCATGGTACGAAACTTCCACACCGACACTTCACGCCCCCCACGACCGTAGCGCCGCTGGGCAAACAGTGCCGGCCCCGGTGACGTCCACTTGACCAGGCCGGCAATGACGAGCAGCAGCGGCCAAGCACAGAGCAAGAAGCTCAGCGCAAACACGACGTCGAAGAGTCGTTTACTCCAACCGTCGAGTGTCGGTGATTGCTCCACGATCAGATCGGCAGCATCTTCGTGCGAGCACTCGAGCGCCAACACGAGCGCCGAGATGAACGCCTCCTCCTCGAGATCATAAGCGTTGTTCGCATCGCAAACGCGACGCGTCGCCTCCAGCACGAAGCGCTTCTCCGCTGCTGGCAACGAGCGCAGGCGGTGCGTGGCCGCCTCCAGGTCGAAGCACTCCGGGTCGAAGCCTGCAATGCGCTGCTCCACCCAGTCTGGTGTGCTGTCGCGCGCTAGCAGTTGCTGCGTGAGCCTGCGGATGGCCTTGCGCTCGCGACGACACAGCTCCCCGTCGGAATGACCAGCGGCCAACAGCAGGTCGACGATCGCGCTGACGACGGGCTCCTCAGGCTGTGGCGGTACGGAATTGGGACGCAGCGGGGTGATGCGCACCGCTTGCGGCGAAATGGTGGAGACCGGCACCCGCGATGGCTGCATCTCGTCGCCCTCCGTGTTCCCCTGCGCCATGACCAGCAAGAGTACGCCGACTGGGGTTCGATCTCTAGCTGAAAGCTCAGTGGCAGTTGCCGAAGGAGAGATCTGCGCGAACGCCGGGACACTCGAGGCGCGCCGAACCATCCAGCGCTCGCACGTCGTTGATGGTCGTGTTCGTGTGAACGACCGTGACTTCGACCGTTTCGCAATCCGACAGCGGTAGCGGTCGTGCGCTACCGCCGGCTCGTTGAACCATCACGATGGGTCCCCTCACCGGATCGTTCATCAGCCGAACCACCTGCCCCTTCTGGTCCGTGACGTCGACCCCGAAGAACCCGAACGGCTGCCCCGAGCGGCAATCGTCGGGCACGAACTCGAAGGACTCGTTGCCGCGGGTCACGCTCAACGTGCCGGACACCTCCGTCTCCATCACGTTGATGATGAGGGCGAAGATACCGCCTCCCACGACGACCGGAGCCAGCGCCACCAGCCCGATCGCCGCGTTGCCGGTCTTGGCGCCGCTGGCCTTGGCGACGCGCTCCTGCATCGCTTGGGCGAGCTCTCCTTCGACCTCGAAGTCGACGATGCCGAGGGCGTGTTCGAGCTGCTGCTCGACGAACAGCGCTTGCTCTTCCGTCACCAGTGGCGCGACGACGAGCGTGCTCTTGCCGTCCTTCAGATCGCCTTTGACGGCATAGTGCGGACCGTGTTTGACGGCGTAGAGTTGCTTCAGTTCGCTCACGTCGAGCTCGACCCGCGGGAAGAGCCCCAGGGCAGGCAACGGGCCATGTTTGACGCTCAACTTGCCCCCGCCCGCCACCACCACCGTCTTGTTGACGAACATGGTGAGCAGGCGGAAGTTCCAACTGAGCAAGATGAACGCGGCCACCCCCGTAAGCCAGCTCCACCCCGCATCGTAGACGTACCAAAGAAGCCCCGCCGTCAAGCCCCAGAAGAGCAACAGCAGCACGTAGTGTTTCCTGCGCAACCAACGACGAGTGATGTGCAACGTCGGACTGCGCTCCAAAGCCGCGAACGCCGACTGATCCTGTCGGATCTGAAGACCGTCAGGAAGCTGAACCGGCTCACGCATGCGCGGTCGGGGGTGGCCCGCGCCTGCCGCTGGCGCCGCGTTGGCAACCGATGCGCTCGCTGCCGCGCTGGCAGCGAGCTGGGGCTGCATGTCAACCAGGTGCCCACAGCTGACACAGGTCGCTATCTGCCGTGCGCGGTCGACGGCATTGTCTGGAATGCCATTTCCGCAGTGAGGACAACGGTAGTTCAGAAGCTGCTCCCTTTGGACTCGACCCTCGAGGGTCTGACTCGGAAATGAACAAGAACCATGATCGACGATACCCACCGAGCACGGGCTCGCCCCCCGCCCGCCGAGGACCGAATGCCGCTGCGGCGTTGGGCAGACTAGTGGAGCGCAGCGAAGGCAGCAACCGTGAACTTCGCTCAGCACGCGCGGACGTCCACCTCGGCTGAGAAAGGCACACGCCACGTCGAGCGAACACGACCTCGTCACTCGTCGGGCATGCACCAGTGACCCACAGCGTAAGACGAGACCTCACGTGCGAGCCTTGAGCGTACAAGCGGCGAGCACCCGTCACTGGACGCTGCGTGAGTAGGCCGCGAGCGCCTCGTCAGTTGGCGCTGCGTCCGTAGGCCGCGAGCGCCTCGTCGCCGAGTGCCGCTCGCCCGCGACTCTCGATGATGCGTCGGTACCACTGAAACGAGTCCTTGGGGATGCGTTGCCCCGACTGGTAATCGACGTACACGAGCCCAAATCGCTCGCGGTAGCCGTCTGCCCACTCGAAATTGTCGAAGGCCGACCAGTGGTAGTAACCCTCGACGGGTATTCCGTCTTCGATCGCGCGATGCAGCTGCCGCAGATGTCGCGTGATGAAGTCGATGCGCTGCGGATCGTGAACGCAGCCGTCCAAGGAAGGCCAATCACGCAACGACAGCCCGTTTTCCGTCACTACGATGGGCTTGCCGTAGCGCTCGTAGGCCAGGCGAGGCCCCCAGTACAGCGCCGCGGGCGTGACCGGCCAATTGAACGCCGTCAGTGGACCGCCGGGGGGATGGGGCACCTCTCGTGGACCGGCATCTCCCGCCTCGATGACGGGCGCTTGGTACAAGTTGAGTCCGAGAAAGTCCGTCGGTTGGCAGATCGTCTCCATGTCGCCCGCGAGCACCAGCGGGCAGTCCGCGCCGAACAACTCGAGGCCGTCTTCGGGGTAGCGGCCGAAGATGACCGGATCGGTCCACCACGTCAGGCTCCACTGGTTGCGCGCCGTGATGGCAAACATGGCTTGGCGCAAGGCTTCCAGGTCCCGTGGGGATTCGCTAGCGGGGACCTTGGGGCAACCCACCGGTGCGTAGCCGATCTTGGCACTGTCCCCGAGCGTGGCTCGGACGGCCTGGGCGGACTTGCCGTGAGCCAAGAGCGCATGATGCCCGCAGCGCAACATCTCTGCCAGCGAATAGCGGACTCCCGGCGCATGGCGCCCATCGTAGTGACCGAGACCGATGAACACCTGCGGCTCGTTGAGCGTGGCCCAGCGCTTGACGCGGTCGCCCAGTTTCTCCGCTACGATGCGCGCGTAGTCCGCGAACCAATCCGCGCTGCTGCGATTGAGCCAGCCACCCCGGTGGTAGAGGGCCAAGGGCATGTCCCAATGAAATAGCGTTGCGAAAGGCGCGATGCCCGCGTCCAGCAAAGCATCGACGAGGCGATCGTAGAAGTCCAAGCCTTTGGCGTTTACCTTCCCCGTGCCCTCGGGAAGAACCCGCGGCCAGCTGATGCTGAAGCGGTAGCCATCGACCCCGAGTTGGCGCAGCAACCCGACGTCCTCCTCCAGGCGGTGGTAGTGGTCGCTCGCGACCGACCCGTCGTGGCCACCCAGAACCGCTCCGGGCTTGTCGCAGAACATGTCCCAAACTGATGGGCCGCGTCCGTCCTCCGTGGCAGCCCCTTCGATCTGGTAGGCGGAGGTGGCTGTTCCGAATTCGAAGTTGGCGGGAAATTCTTTTTTCATTTCAGACTCTTGAATCACGGCGGCGACGAGCGAGAGGTGGGTCTAGCGCGCTTGGACGGGATGGTCCACCGCCGTTGTTCGTGCTCCCGCTGCATGCAGCAGCTTCGCGGGCTCGGTCATCAGACGTTTGCCCACATGAAGCTGGCTCAGCAAGCTTTACCTTTGGCGCCCGAGGAGACTGCCCCAGGGATCCAACTCTGCGCTATGGTCCGGTTCGTGCGTCATTCCTGCTGCGTCCTGTTGCTCCTGCTTTCCGTCGCCTGTGAAGACGAAGGCCGGTCGCCGCCGACGGAGGGGGAAGGTGAAGCCACCGAGCAAGAGCGCGAACCGGAGGCGGACACGGACGGAATCGATTCGATGGGCGATCCGGTCGAGAACGAAAGCGCCTGTCCCAACACGGAGCCCGAAGCGGGCGACGAGTGCGACGAGGCCAGCTTGGTCTGTAAATATGGGGCGGACCCGGAATGCCGCAGCCGCTGGATTTGCTCCGACGACGGCACGTGGTCGCTCGATGTCGCGATGCGGGATTGCGGCAACGACTGCCCGACGGACGAACCCGACGACGGCGACCCGTGCCCGACCGACCGCGTGCAGTGCACCTACGGCGAGTCGGCAACCTGCCGCAGCCTGTGGTTGTGCTGGCAAGACGAGTGGACGGAAATCGTACCTGGACGAGACTGCGAGGCGGAGGTCACCTGCCCCGAGGCGACGCCGGAAACCGGAAGCGCGTGTTCACCAGAAGAGGCCACACCCGAGGGACAGCTCTGCGTCTACTCCGGGGGCACCCAATGCCGCTGCGAGTGCGGTTGGGGTCCGCCCGACGCAGACTGGGACGAAGCCGAGGCCAGCTGGAAGTGCAACGTCATCGGCGCCGAATTCGACCCGGAGTATCTCGCGGCTTGCCCGTTGGAGCCTCCCGAGCAGGGAGCGGACTGCGACAGCGAAAGTACGTGCGGCTATCTGGGCCCAGCCGAGTGCGAGCAGCGCGGCGCGGGTGTGTCCGTGGTGCAATGCATCGGCGGGCAATGGGAGTACCCGGACCAGTAGAGTCTGCTCACCCCGCGAGCGAGCGAATTCGTCGATGGACCATCTAGTCGCAAATGATGTCAGTGTGGCTGCATCGGGTCACTACTGACCGCACAACAGCGCCCTTTGCGCACATCGGCTCCTAGCCGTCAAAGCCAGAGCACCCATCTGCAACGTTTCAGTTCGAGTCGTCAGCCGAGAGCACGGAGAGCGGCGCTGCGCGGAAGGCGAAACCCGTGTGCGAAGCCTTGCCGTGAGCGTTCAGCAACGGCACAGTACCGGTACGCACTTCACCGGTGAGAAGCGCGCTCGCACCGTCATGCTTCAACGTCCGCTTCGCGATTTTCTTAAGCGCAGCTTTCTTGGGTTGGCCCTGGTCACAACTGCGTCGACCGTCTCGTGTTCGGACGAAGGCCGAAGCCCGCCCCCACCTGCAGCGGAGGACGAGGAAGACTTTGCCCCTCGAAGCGCCATGGTGGACGGCGGAGGCTCGGGCTACAACCCATGCCTGACCCCGACCCAGGGCTGCCCCTGTGATGACGAGGGCAGCGTCGCCGAATGCGGCAAAGTCCTGCGCAGCTCCGGTGACTACCTGTGGTGCTCCGTCGGTCATCGCACCTGCACGGACGGCGAGTGGGGCGAGTGCGTCGGGGACCGAACGGTCCAGATCGCCTCCGACGAGCCCCCACCCTTCGACCTCGAAGCGGTACCCAGCCCACAAACCTGTGTGGATAACCCCTGCGATCCCTACTGCATGGAGTTCGCCGACGGCCCGGAGTTCGTCACGCCCAGGGGTCCGATCGTCGTGTCCGACGCTGGCGTGACCCTGACGACGCTGGGTCTGGGAGATCCCGACGCAGCCGTCGGCTGTGAGTCCATCGAGGTATTCCCGAGCCCGCAGTACTTCCTCGTCACGTCGCTGGATGCACTGAGTTCGAGTAGCGTCGGCTCCGGCACGAAGGTCGGGTTGCTGGCGGAGTATTTCGACCAGATCGACAGTGCGGGCGTGCCGAGTGACTGGATGCCCACGCTCTCACGCATCGATCCTCGGGTGGATTTCTACTGGGGCTCCGGCAGCCCGGACAGCACCATCAGCGCCGACTACTTCTCCGCACGCTGGACGGGTCGGCTGGTGCCCCCCGTGAGCGGTGACTACACCTTCTACCTGGCGCTGAGCGACGGTGCGCGGCTGTGGTTGGACGACGTGCTGGTGTTGGACGCCTGGAACGACCGTGCGCCGAGCGAAGTTGCGACGAATGCGGTACCCCTCAACGCGGAGCAGGGCTACGACTTCCGCCTCGAAACCTACGAACGCACCAACACCGCGTGGGCGTCGCTTTCGTGGAGCGGGCCGGGCACCGACGGCATCAAAACCGTCGTCGACTCGATCTACTTTCGCCCGCCCGCAGAGCTCGAGCCTGACTCCGAGACCTGCAGTGCGGAACCGGCGCCAAGCTGCGACGAGACGGTGCTGCAAGCCGAATCGATGTACCAGAGTACGGGCGGCGGTATCACCGACGGCTGGAACATCTGGTCCGTCGGCTACATCTCGGAAGACCACACCTTCGTCGATGGCACGACGCCGATCACCGTTCGCGCCAAGAGCGACTACGTCAACTACGCGTGGGCGAACATGGTCGTCTCGATCGGCGGGGTGGACGTGTACACAACCGCGGTCGACAGCGCCGATTGGAAAGAGTTCAGCTTCGACTACGATGCGACCGCTGGCACGCGGGAGATCCGCGTTCGCTTCACCAACGACTACTACTCCAGCACTGCCGACCGCAATCTGTACGTCGACCGTGTGACTGTCGGCTGCCCGCCACCACCCGTTGCAGCAGCCTGCCCAGAAGAGGGCCCTGGCGCCAAAGGCACCCTCGACGACCCGATCCTCGACGGGGAACGCCAATTCGAGGTGCGCGGCTTGCCGGAAGGCTGCTTCTCCGGGGACGTCCAGGCCATCTGGACCCTGGACAAGCTCGGCAGCGCCACCATCGACAACGATGGGCAGTTCAAGCTCGTCGCGCCCACCGCGGGCGAGATCCAGATCCAAGCCAACGCGGGCAGCTTCGTCGCGACCGGGGTCGCCAACGTCATCGTGCGTGCCCGTGACGACGGCGCCGTGACCGATGCCACCTCCGCCAAGTTCGATGGCCCTGGCTCCGGCACCGACCCGATGACGGTGCTCTACCCCTACGTCGACACGGTCTTCCCCCTCGGCATTCGAGCCCCAGTCGTGCAATGGGACAAGAACGGCACCAACGCCGACGCCGTGCGCATCGCTCTGGTCGCCCCGGACGCCAACGATCCCGACTTTCTGTGGGAAGCGATCATCCCGGAGCCGAGCGTCGGTCGCTACGAGATCCCCCTGGCTGCGTGGAAAGCTCTCGAACAGACGGCCAAGGGGGGCGACGCCGCCTACGTCGTGCAGCGACTCGCTTCCGGCAACTTGCTGAAGGAGGTCGTGCGGCCCTTCAAGTTCGCCGACGCGCCACTCCGCGGCCAGATCATCTACACCGAGTACGGCCGCGGTGACTTCCACGCGTTCATCATGTCCGCGGATCCGGGCAGCGTGGAGACCGCCGTGAACATGTTCCGTGACGCCAATGCCGGCACGGGCTGGGATAACGGCTCGGAGTGCCCCGTGTGCCACTCGGTTTCTGCCGGTGGCACCGCGTTCGTCACCAGCGACTCTCGGTGGAGCGGTACGCCCGGTGTGTCCCGCGTCGAATCGGACCAGACGCTGACTCAACTCGAAGACTACTCCCCCGACGCCACGTATCGAGGCGTCAACCCCCCAGGCTCCCAGAACTTCCGCGGCTTCGCCTGGGCCCCCATCACTCCTGACGGCAAGTACGCCATCTCCAGCGGGACGTTCTGGGGCAACACCTGGCCCGGTGACGTCGGGTTCGACAGCAACGACGCGAGCGTCTTCCCCTCCACCATCGACGTCCCGACTCAGATGGTCTCGGGCGGAACGGGCACGGGTCTGCTCGCGCAGTACTTCGCCAATACGGACTTCAGCGGCGATGCGTGGCAGCGCGTCGACCCGTTCGTGCGCTTCGATTGGGAGGCGTCTGCTCCCAGCACCGTCCTGAACAGCGACGCCTTCTCCGTGCGCTGGGAGGGCGAAGTCCAGGCCTACTACACAGAGCGGTACACGTTCCGTGTCAACACCGTGGACGGTGTGCGACTGACTGTGGGTGGCGACGTTCTCATCGACGAGCTGGACAACACCTCCGCCTCGAGCTTCACGGGCAGCATCGATCTGCGCAAAGGCGAGCGCACTCCGATCGTACTGGAGTACGTGGAGACGGGCGGGAACGCGCGCGTCGAGCTGGAGTGGCAAAGTCTGTCAACCCCGCGGCAGAACGTGCCTCAAACCCAGCTGTATTGGGACGACGAAGGCCGCGGCCTGGTCGCGACCTATTTCGACAACGACACCTTCAGCAACCCGGTGCTGACGCGAGTCGACCCCGAGCCACAGGGCAACTGGGGCAACGGCTCGGCGCACACGAACATGGGGGCGGACTACTTCAGCGTGCGCTGGGAGGGCTCGCTGCTGGCGCCGACGACGGCGGACTACCGCTTCTGTGTCGACGCCGACGACGGCTACCGGCTGGTGTTGGACGGAACGACGCTGCTGAACTCCACGAGCCTGGGCTCGGAATGTACGGACTTGGTGTCCCTCGACGAGGGGCAGCTCTACCCGCTCTTGGTCGAGCTTCGGGAGTATACCGGCCAAGCTCGCATCGAGTTGACCTGGGAGGCGGCCAGCGGAGGGGCGGCGGTGATCGCTCGAGAACCGCTTTCGCAAGTCCACCTGCGTGTGCCAGACGACTATTCGCCTCCCAGCGACGGCTTGCTCGTCACGTCCTACGCCGATGCGATGTTCAACGCCACCCTGGGCACCAATCCCACGAACCCGCGAGCGCTCAGCCGGGTGGAGCCGAACATCGAGTTTCAGGGCGGGGCGTCCCAATACCGCGCGGATTTCTCCCGCCTGCCCTCGGGCACCAACATCAGCACCCGCTACACCGGACAGCTCGAAGCGCCTTGCACCGGACGCACGCGCTTCCGTGCGGCGGTGGATGACAGCGTCAAGATGTGGCTCGACGGGATCCTGATACTGGGCCGCAATGGCCCGGGAATGGCGTACGGCTTCAAGTACATGACGGAAGGCAACCGCCATGACATCAAGCTCGACTGGCAGAACGCCGACGGCGACTCCTACACCCTGCTGCAGTGGAAGCCGTGCGAGGCCGCTGATTGGGTCACCGTTCCGAGTTCAGCTTTTTCCCCCTCCGGAGATGCGGGCGACGCGGGTTTCGTCCGAGCTGGCGGAGACAATGGCAACGGTGACCCTTATTGGGTCTGGGAGCTGACGACGACCGAAAACGTGGTCTCGACGGACGTCTCCGGACAGCGACTCAGCAACTGGGGTCTCGCCAATACGACGATGATGGTGCCGACGTTCTCCCCCGACGGCACCCGCTTGGTGTTCGTCGATGGCGACCAGGGCGGCGGCGCAGGTTGGCGCAAGGGTCTTTCCATCTTCGACTTCGATCAAGACGACAAGCTCTTCCGCGACCGCCGACTGCTTCTGAACAACTGGCCTTATGGCGACGTCATCAAATGGCCGACGTTCGAAAGCGACTCGCGCAGCATCGTCTACAGCGCGGGGCCGCCTCGCTCACGCTGCTGCGTGAACATCCGCTACACGACCTACGGCAACATGGCGCCGACCGACAACTTCGAGTCGCCCGGGCGCCTGTACTCCATCAACTCCGACGACGAGGAGCCCACGCCCGTGGCCCTGGCCCGAGCCAGCGACGGCGAGCGCAAGATCGACGCCAACAAGGCGTGGCAACCCACGATGTTGCCCGTGTCCGCCGGTGGATATCGCTGGGTGGTGTTTACCAGTACCCGTCCGTACGGCAACACCCTCAACACGTCTGGGCAACTCGACTACACCAACTTCGACGACTACACCCCCATGCTGAACACCGACGCGCTCCAGAGCCAGCTCTGGGTGGCCGCGGTGGACGACTCCGCGAGTGGTGATTCGGACCGAAGCTACCCCGCCTTCTGGCTGCCGAATCAGCGATATGCCGACAATCCGGCGAACGGCATGATCAACGAACGCGGCTTCTGGGCGCTGCAGCAATGTCGAGAAACCGGCACTGGTCCTGCCTCCGAATGTGAAGTGGATGAGGACTGCTGCGGTGGTGGCGGCGACAATCCCACGGCAGCCTGCAAAGTCGACGTGCCAGTGGGCAATCCGATCACCCGCCACTGCGGGGAGCTGACGGAGGCTGAGACCTGCGCGCTCGAAGGCGAGCCGTGTGCGACCTCGAGCGATTGCTGCGCCGATCTGGATCTGCTGTGCTCGGAGTTCGTCTGCCAGGCGCCCCCCCAATTCGACGAGTACACCCCCGCGAACTTCGAGCGCATCTATCAGGCGGAGTGCCGCTTCGACGCCACTCCCGAGTGGCACTTCTTCGATTGGCAGGCGACGACACCCGACACCAACTCGTACATCGACTTCTACGCCCAGACTGCGGCCAATCCCGACGATTTTGCGATCCTCCCCCCCGTGCCCGATCCGGTGGACGTCGAAGGCGTGTTGTACATCGGCCGCGCCATCGGGCCGTCGACGTTCGGAACCTGGGTCGGTAGTGACGTCGGCGAACTCCTCGCCGCCAACGGCATCCAGGAGCAGACGTACGTCAAGATCACTGCGCGCTTCGTACCGAACCAAGAGCTTTCGGAGTCGCCGATTCTCCACGACTTCAGGATGGGATACAGTTGCCCGCCGAACCAATGACACGTCCGTCCGCATCGACCACGGCTGCCGCTGCGTACTCGCCGGCAACGCAGCCAGGCCCTCGCTGTGACCCATGGACGCGCCGCTCGCACGAGGTGCCGTCGCACAGCGCCGCGCGCTCACTCGCATCATGCTTGCTGACGTTGTGTTTGCTCGGCTGCGAAGACGACAGCCGTCCCGCGAGCGTCGACGAGGTCGACAGCGACGTCACCCAAAGCGATTCGAGCAGTGCTGACACGGACTCGGAAGTGGACGACGGCGCGTCGAACAGCGACGCTCAGCCCGAGCAGAGCGACGTCGAA
This sequence comes from Polyangiaceae bacterium, assembly GCA_050290545.1. Classification (GTDB taxonomy): domain Bacteria; phylum Myxococcota_A; class Polyangia; order Polyangiales; family Polyangiaceae; genus SZUA-265. Next base: position 51,642 of record JBNKHV010000021.1, read on the forward strand.
ACCGACGCCGAGCAGGTTGACTCGGGCAGCACCGACTCCACCAATGGCGTCGACGCATCAATGGCGAGTGGGCCCGGCACACCACTGAGCGCCGACGACGTCGTGCCTGTGGTGATCGCCCCTGTCGAGGCGTCCACGCCCCTGTGCTCGACCTCCGATTGGTCAGCGCCGGTCGCCTTGGAGCAAGCTCCCGAACGCAGCTTCGATCGATTGCTCAGCGTCAGTGCCGACGGAAAGAGCTGGTTGGTCGAGGTCTTCGTCGCCGAAGACGCGGCGAGGCGCGCCGCGCCTCCCGCCGAAGCGGTGGATGCTGGGTCGAGTGGCGCCGCCGATGCCGCGGTCGCCACGGACAGCGGCGTCGTCCCGCGACCTGGCAACGACGTGTTCGTCGTGGACCTGCCGAATACCATCACCCCCGTCGAGCTGTCCGCCGACTACGATCTGAGTCGGGGCGGTGCACTGAGTCCGGACGGCAGCACACTCGTCGTCGTGCATGCCGTACCGAACATCTTGGGGCTCTCGAAGCGCGAAGGCCGAGGCGTGGCGTTCGGTGCGCCGGACCCCAACGCCTTCGTTCGACTGCAAAACCTGGCGCTGCAAACCGGCTACGCCTACGAGATGCCGACCTTCTCCGCCTCGGGAACGGATCTCTACGTCAGCGTGCGCTTCCGTTCGGAGCACCAGATCCATCGACTCGCGTCCGACGGTACGCATTGGACGACCGCCAGCGTGTTGAGCGACGTCCAGAGCACACTGCCGAACCCCACCGAAACGACGCTGACGTCGATCGCCCCAGACGATCGCACGCTCTTTTTCTGGGACGAGGCGGACCGCAGCGTCGTTGTCGTCGAGCTATCTCCGCAGCGTGAACCCACAGGACGTGCCACGCAACTGGAGGTGCCCGCACCGGTGTTCGTCAACGGCGATTGCACCGAACTGTGGACGCTGGATTCCGACGGTCGCTTGGCGGTCGTCTCTGCCGACTGAAGCGCATGCCGACTGAAGCGCATGCCGACTGAAGCGCATGCCGACTGAAGCGCATGCCGACTGAAGCGCGTGCCGACTGAAGCGCGTGCCGACTGAAGCGCGTGCCGACTGAAGCGCATGCCGACTGAAGCGCATGCCGACTGAAGCGCGTGCCGACTGAAGCGCATGCCGACTGAAGCGCATGCCGGCTGCAGCGGGTCCCGTCAGTAGCGAAAGCCGCCCGCAATTTGCTGACGGCGCTCGCCCTGTGCCACTCTCGCTGCCATGAGCGAGCAGCCCTCGAAGAGCGTCGAATACGAAGCCACGGACGCGAGCTACTTCGAACGTCGGGGGTTGAAGCGCCACGCACGCGTGGGCTCCCTCTGGGCCCTGGGAGTCGGAGCCGTGATCTCGGGAGACTTCTTCGGCTGGAACTTCGGCCTCGGCGAGGGCGGCTTTGGCGGCATGCTGATCGCGACGTCGATCGCGACGCTCATGTACTTGGGCTTGTGCTTCAGCATCGCGGAGATGAGCCCGGCCTTGCCGCACACCGGCGGCGCGTATTCTTTCGCTCGCTCGGCGATGGGCCCGTGGGGAGGCTACGTCACGGGCTTGGCCGAGAACATGGAGTACATCCTGACACCTGCCGTGATCGTCGTCGGTATCGGGGGTTATCTCGGTGCCATCTTCGGGACCGATCCTACTTGGGCCCCTGTGTGGTGGTTGCTCGCGTACGGTGTGTTCGTCGGCCTGAACGTGCTGGGTGTGGAGCTGTCATTTCGGTTCGCGGTGGCGATCACGCTGCTGGCTCTGGGCATCTTGGTCGTGTTCTACGTGGGCGGCCTTCCATCGGTCGACCTGGAGCGGCATGCGTTGTCGATCGCTGCCGATGAGGGGCACGGTCGTTTCTTGCCGCACGGTTGGTCCGGCGTGCTCCGAGCACTGCCCTTCGCCATCTGGTTCTTCTTGGCGATCGAGGAACTGCCGCTCGCGGCCGAAGAATCCTACGACCCGAAGCGCGACATGCCCCGCGGCCTGATGCTCGGCTTCTCGACCCTGGTCGTGTGCGCCTTTCTGACACTGTTCATCAACGCCGGCATCGCCCCCGGCGCGGCGGGCATCGCCGACTCGGAGGAGCCGCTGTTCGAGGGGTTCAAGACGATCTTCGGCGCTGGGGTGGGGGCTCGGCTGTTGGCGCTGATCGCCGTCTCGGGTTTGCTCGCGAGCTTTCACACGATCATCTTCGCCTACGGGCGACAGATATACTCCCTATCGCGCGCTGGCTACTTTCCCCGCTGGCTGTCGCTCACCCATCGGCGCTTCAAGACGCCGCACGTCTCGTTGATCGTGGGAGCCATCCTCGGCTACGCCGCCGCCTTGGCCATCCACCTGCTCGGACCAGACAGCCCCGTGGGGGCCGTATTGCTGAACATGGCGGTCTTCGGAGCAGTCCTCTCCTACGTGCTGCAGATGGCGTCGTTCATCGTGCTGCGGCGCAGGTTTCCGCGACTCGCGCGCCCCTATCGCAGTCCCGTGGGCGAGGCTGGGGCACTGCTCACGCTGCTCATCAGTGTGGTCACCTTCGTGGCGCTGTTCTTGGGCGACGAGATCTACTTTCGCGTCGCCGTCGGAGCGGCGATTTGGTTCGGGCTCGGGCTCTCGTACTTCGCCCTGTACGCGCGTCATCACCTCGTCTACTCGCCGGAAGAGGCCTTCGCCGAACGCATGACGCGCGCAGAGCGGTGAGTCGAGAAAGCCCGTCACTCGCCCACACGACCCGAGCAGCTCGCCTCATCGAACCACTCGCAGTCACACTGCGCGGTGCGACGAAAAGCCCGTCACTCGCGCACACAGCCCGAGCAGCTCGCCTCATCGAACCACTCGCAGTCGCACAGTGCGGTGCTGTCGGTGAAGCTGAGCTGCCCCCCCTGCCCCTCGGTCTCGGCGATGCGAACCCGGTCGGTCGCTTCGACGTCGTCAGCGGTCTCGAACTGACACCCGTCGAAGGAAATGAACCCAGGGCTGGTGGCTGGTTGATCACCTTCCCAAAGCACGCGCACCATGGCCCACTGCCGGTCGTCATCCGGATCGGCGGAGCCCGCTTCGTCGAGCGCTTCGGACGTCACGATCACGCTGTCACGGATGCGCACGTCGCCGGGCTGGGCGAAATGGTTGTGACGAGAGGACGGCAAACCGAGTTGCAACGTGGAATCGACGATCTCCACGCTGGAATCGGGCGAAAGTAGGCGAAAGGGGGCCGCGGCCATCTGCAACTCCCGGATCTCGAGACGCGAGCCGCCGACGAGTTCCAACTCCAGGTCGCCCGTGTCCAGTTGCACGCGTTCGAGCACGACGTCGATGAACGTGCTGCCTTCGTAACCCGGAATGAAGCCATCGAGCCACAAGCCCGTGGTTGCGAAGGTCGCGCTCGCGTGCATGTCGCGCACCCGCAAGCGAGAGTTGCCGCCGTGCAGGCTGACTCCCTCTCGCAAGACGTCGTGCGCCTCGATGCCGCAAGCGACGACGTCGGAGTTGGGACCCACCGCCAATCCATCCCCCGTGCCGTTGATGAACGTCATCGATTGGACCGTCGCGCGCAAGCGCCCGGGTCGAGCTGCGTCCCCTCGTAGAAACAGCAGGTGCGCGTTCTCCTGCTGCAGCTCTTCGAAAGCTCCCTGTTGCTCCCGTCGCCCGTCGAGGCTGAGCCCCTCGAGCAACGTCATGGCCGAGTCGCGGGCTCCGTCGTGGGTGCTCCTGACGGTAACCACCTCCGACCCAGCCAGCTCGGGACGCACCAACTCTGCCCCATAGCCGACGATGCTCGTGCCCGGCGTCAGCGTGACACTGCGTACGACGTACCGCCCCGGCGCCAACACGACCACCCCCCGACCTGCAGCTCCGGCGGCGTCCAACGCCTGCTGCAAGACGGCGCTCTGATCTTCGGAGGCGTCGGGGGTCAAACCGAAACGCGCCGCAGCGTCGAACAACTCGGAGCGGTCGTCGTCTTCGATGCGGACGACCACCGCCGCATCACCCTGAAGCGTCGAACCTTCGACCTCGGTCAGCACCAACTCGAACTGCTCGTCCATCTCGGCCAACTCGTCGTCGATGATCCGCAGAGCGAGGCTGGCTTCGGTTTGTCCGGCAGCCCATTCGACACGCTCGGGCTCGAGCTGGTAGTCGGGATGAAAACACTCTGCCTGCGCCGTCACCCCGCGCGCCGTGACCAGGGCGCTGACCGCGCGCGGCGCGGGACGCTCCAGCTCGAGACGTACCGTGACCTCGCCGGCAGTCTCGGAGAAGCTCGCCTCCGTGCCCACCAGGCGAACGACGTCGTACGTGAACACCTCGTCTTCGAGCGGCGCGCACGCAAGCGACGACATCACCACCGAAGCGAACGGCCACGGCAAGCGACGGCAACGTCCACGCCCCTCGACAGCTGCTCCCGACATCGGCCGCTACGGCTTCGACCGCTGCGCGACGATGAGCGCCGCTAAGTGAATGAGCGTTCGCGCATGGCGCTCACTCATTTAGTGCGACAACTCCGTCAACCGTGCACGCAGGCGCGGCGCGGCAAAACCGCGAGGGTAGCGGCTCAGGTAGGCTCGGATCGCAGCGCGTTCTTCCGCGGGACGCCCGAGGGAGCGCAACGCGGCGATCTTTCCGCCCAAAGCCTCGGGGGCCAACGGACCTCCGCTGCCCAAGTACTGATCGAACGAAGTGAGCGCCTGGGTCGGCTGCCCCAAGCCCAACTGCAACTTGCCCATCGGCACCAGCACCGTCGTCGCTTCCGCGGAGGCTGGGTGGCTGCGACGTAGCCGTTGGTAGGTCGCCAGCGCGGCGGCGGATTGGCCAGAACTGCGTTGCTCGCGAGCGGTGCGCAGGAGCGCCGCGGCGTCCTGGACTTGCGCCCTGGGGACAGCCTTGGCGGCGCGAGCCTGCGCCAGATCGAGGCGCGACGGATGCGACGGACTGGAGAGCACGGCGTGTCTACCCAGCTCCACGCCGGCGTCGTTCCGCACCACGACTTCGTGTTCACCGAGCGGCATCAAGACCCTGATGGGCAACGGCAGCGCCGGTTGGCCGTCGATGCTGACCCGCGTCGGGGCCCCGCCGAGCTCGGAATCGACCACCTCGACCAGGCCCACTTCGGTCGGCTCCCACCACTCGGCGTGGGCGAGCACTCCCCACACCGCCGTTTCTTCGACGCGGCTCACCGTTTGGCGTTCACCAGCAACCCCCGACGGCAGCTCCACGTCGACCCGCGTGTGCTCGGGCAAGCTCAGCGCGGCGCGCACTCCCATGCCGACCGCGACGGTGCCGGAAAGCACCGTGACGGCTGCTTCTCGGTCGGAAGAGCGCACGACCTGAAAGACGGTACCGATCGCTTGCGCCCGAAGCCCCGCGGCGGTCAGCGCGAAGACGTGCCCCGCGGGCAGCTTGCTGAGTTGCGCCACGGCCGTGCCGCGTACCACCTCCAGCTGCATGTCGTTCTCGGCGAGGGAGCCGATCTCCACTTCGCTATCCGGCCCCAGACAAACGTCGACACGCGGATCGACGGTCAGGCAAGCCTGCCCCGCTGCCGTCGTGACGCGCTGGCCTGAAGACAGCGGTGCTTGATCGCGCCCGACCGGAGCACCATCGACCTGGACCTCACCAGCACTCAGCACGAGCTCAGACCTCGCGTCGGGCACGTCCGCTGGGGGTGCCACGACCTCGGGCAGATGCGGCGCCGCCGAAGCGACAGCCTGGGCGGCGAAAGCGGGCTCCTGCGGAGTCTTCGAGGAAAACCACAGCGCCATCCCTGCCACCGCGAGCACCGCGGCGACCGCACACCAAGCGAGCACTCGACTTCCGACCCATGCTCGTCGAACGGGCTCGGACATTTCTTCCGGGGCGACCACGCGCAACAGCCGCTTCGAGCTGCCTCCTCGAACACGACGCAAGAGCGCAGCGACTTCCGCATCCGTCGGCGGAGGCGTCGGGCGCTCGAAGTGCTCCTTCAGGCTTCGCAAGAAGAGCGTCTCTGGCTCCAGCGAGCTGGGACGATCACTCATCGTAACTCTCCCCTGCACCCACGGCGGCCGCTGTGGCTCGCTGCAACCAGCCGCGCTCTTCGAGCTCTCCACGCAAGAGTTTGCGGAGCTGCCTCTTGCTCATCACCAGGCGGTCTTTGACCGTGCCGCGAGGTGTCTCGAGCATGTCGGCGATTTCGTCGACCGAATAACCCAAGCCGTGATGCAGGAGGACCACTTGTCGTCGCTCCGGAGCGAGCCGCTGCAGCACAGCGTCGATGCTGTCCGCGTCGTGGCTAGCCACCTTGGACTCCGCCCCCCAAGGCGGCGCCCCGGGGATCAACCAGCGCGCCAGCAATCCTCGTCGCCGCCGCGCCTGTTGCACGGAACGCAGCGCACAGCGCATCGTGATGCGGTCGACCCAATGCTCGAGAGCCCCTTCGAAGCGGTAACTCTTCGCGTCTCTCAGCACCTCCAGGATCACCTGCTGTGCGACGTCATCCGCATCCGCATCCGCACCACAAAATGACTTCGCCACACGTCTCACTCGGCCATACACGAGTCGCACGATCGCTTCTTGCGCTTCCGGCCGTTCGTCGATCAGATCGGCGATGAGCTTCTCGGTGGAGCCATAATCGACGGAGGAGGCCACGCGCACAACTGGTAGGTTGCAGCAGGCGCGCGGATCGACCGGCTAAAACATTCAGAGCCACCACGAAAAGCCCACGAACGCTCCGAATCCGGCCGCCCATGGCTCCGCCAGGACATCCCCTCCGCCGGCCGCGGTCAACCGGATCGCACGTGGGTACCAAGTGCCGAACAACGTCGCGCGTAAACCCGTTGAACCAAGAAGCGACCACCGCGCACTGGTAGAGAATCGGCCCCCAAACCGGGCGAGAGCGCGCTCCGAGTTAGCGCTCACATCCACACCGGGCTGCGTCTGAGAACGGGTGATGGATTCAGCAGCAACGGATACTTGCGAAACAAACGCCCAGTCCGTCCCGTTCCAGCTGGGCCCGACGCCCAACCAGTAAACCCAGCGCGAGAGCTCGAAAGACCCCACCCCCGACTCGAAGCGCAGCGCTGGTTGATGGCTGACGCCGAGTTCGAGCGCCAGTCGGTCGCGCAGTACCCAGCCCACGTGGCCCGTGGCCGCGAGCGAGACGGGCACGCTCGCTTCGAACGTCGTTGCCCCACCGCCGAGACCCAACGTCCACCACGAGCTGCGCTTTGCTTGGGGCGCTGTCCCGGGCACGGCCTGCGGCGGACGCACGACGCTCGCCGTGGCGGGCGCACGCGGCGTTGGCTCGGGTGGGCTCGGCTTTGCTTCCGGTGGGGCCAATACCTCATCCATGGGCGCTGTGACGACGTCGTGACCGTCGGCCAACGCCGTGGCCGCCGAAAGCACGATGGAGGCGACGGCCTCCAGATTCGCCGCGTTGTTGGCCCCTCCAGGCAGAGTGCGACTCGCACCCAGACGACGACTGGGATCGATCATCACGACGCGCCACGCCTCACCCTCCCCCACCAATGCGACCAGCAACACCGCGTCGGCCAAGTCACGTCGCGAAAACCATCGTGCTGCTTGCTCCGCGCCGAACTCGTGGGCGAGCGTCAAACCGCTCGCACCCAACTCGACCTCCAGCAAGCGCAACAGCTCACTCGCCTGTTGTTCGTCGATCCGTGCCGGATCCAAACGAAGCACGACGCGCGCCGAGCCGACACTAGGGACGTCAGCTTCGGCAGCAACAGCGAGCTTCGGAACGATTGCCGCAAAAAGAGAGCAAGCCAACGTAACTGTGACGAAACCCGGCCGCCGCCACAACGCCACGTGGCTCAAGAACAATCCTCATACTGCGAAACGAATCGGAACATGCTGCGACCAACCCGACCCGGAAACGACCTTGGCATCGTCCCCTCTGGAGCGCTAGTCTGAAGCGATGAGGCGCCTGACCCTTTGAAACTTGCGAGGATGAACGGATCTCGCTCGCGCCTGATGACGACGCTACTGGCCGTCTACCGCAAGTTCCGGGGCAGCCGGCTCTCCGCGGCGTCCATCGCTTGCAGCGTTGCCGTGGGCTTGGCTGTGGGACTGATGCCCGTGTACGGCATGCATGGTGTGCTGGTGGTGCTCGTGTGCTGGGTGCTGCGCCTGGATGCGGCGCTGGCGTTTGCGGCAACCATGATTTCGAACCCGCTGACCCTTCCGTTCCTGATCGCGCTGGAACTGAAGCTGGGGGCGAACCTGGCGGGAAGTACGTCGCGTGGGGCAGCAGAGTTGCTCGCGGGCGAAGGTTGGGGCGAAGCCGCGCTGCAGTTGGCGCTGGGCACCGCCGTCTTGAGCACGACGGTGGCTGCCGCAGGTGCTCTCCTGGTTTGGACTGCCGTGCGCCGCTGGCGTCGACCCGCGCTCGCCACCAGCGACGATGCGGGCGTGTGACCTTTCCGCAGTCAGCCGGCGTTCACGAAGACAGCTCCACCTCGTAGGTGATCTTGACGCTCGCCGAGAGCATGCGCGCGACCGAGCAGTACTTGTCCATCGACAGCGACACGGCGCGACGCGCCTTGTTCTCGGCCAGCTCCCCCGTCAGTCGAAACACGAGGTGAATCGACTCGAAGACCGCGGGCACGGCGTCGGCCCGCTTCGCGTCGAGGGTGATCTCCATGCCCTCCAGCGGCTGCTTCTGTTGGCGCAGGATCATCGCGACGTCGACGCCACTGCAACTCGCCAGCGAAGCCAGCACGCCCTCCATCGGTCGCAGGTAGGATTCGTCTCCCCCCAACTGAGGCGTGCCGTCGAGACGTAGCTGCGCGCCACGCTCCGTAGTGGCCACGAAGCCCATTGGGTCTTGATGTCGAACGACGAGCTTCACTGTGCCTCCTGTGCCGTGGCGAACAAGCCACTCGATAGATAGCGATCCCCACGGTCGCAGATGATGCAGACGATGACGCCTTCGTCGATGTCTTCGGCGAGTTGAAGCGCTGCGCAAACGGCGCCGCCGCTCGATACCCCGCCGAGCACACCTTCCACTCGGGCCAGGCGCCGCGCGGTGTCTTCCGCTTGATCGCGAGTGACACGAATGATGCGACTGAGGCGTTCGACGTCGTAGATGCGCGGAAGGTACTCCTCGGGCCAAGCACGGATGCCGGGGATCTGGGACCCCTCCTCCGGGTGAACACCGATGATCTGAACGTGGGGAGCTTCTCGACGCAAGAACGCGGAGACGCCCATGATGGTACCCGTCGTGCCCATGGCTGAAACGAAATGAGTGACTCGGCCCTCCGTGTCACGCCAGATCTCGGGCCCCGTGCCACGTTCGTGAGCCCTCGGATTATCCGGGTTGGAAAACTGATCCAACATGATGGTGTTGCCCTCGGCCAGTCGCGCTCGCGCAAAATCGATGGCCCCCTCCATGCCGTGCTCTTGGGAGGTCAGACTCACCTTGGCGCCGTAGGCGCGCATCGTCTGCACGCGCTCGGCGGTCGCATTCTCCGGCATGACGAGCTCCAGCTCGTAGCCTTTGGCGCACGCGATCATCGCCAGAGCGATCCCGGTGTTGCCACTGGTGGGTTCGACGATGCGCACCCCCGGCTTCAGCTCACCACGCTGCTCGGCCCCCTCGATCATGCTCAACGCCGGGCGGTCCTTGACGCTGCCACCTGGATTGTTTCCTTCCAGCTTTCCATACAAGCGCACCCCGGGTTTCGAACACAGGCGCCCGAGTTCCACCAACGGAGTGTTGCCCACCAGATCGACGAGTTTGTTCGGCATGACTTCGAACCTCCCCCTTTCCTTGGAGCGAGGTTCCCGTCAAGGGCCTAAATGAGCGAGGGCTTTCCAGCCCCCGCCCCAGCTTCGCTGGAGCCCCGCCCCAAAAATGAGCGACTCGCATGCGCGCTCGCTCATTTAGCCCCCCAAAACACGTGATTTTTCGAGGAGCGCCACCCGCAATTGCAGCGAGCTCAGCGACGCACGTCGTGTCACGTGCCCACAAGACGCCCACGATGGGCGGTCGCAACCTAAGCGGACCCTCGAGAAGCCGGAGAACGCTCACTGGCGCGCTCGAGTGCGGCGCGGCGCCGTTCGCAGGCCGTCAGCACGTTCAACAAGGTGTCCTGATCCCATGGCTTGCTGATGACGACGAACAGACCCGGAGTCTTGCACGCCGCCACCGCGAGATCCGCGTGGCCGGTCACCACCACGTAGCTGGCGAGGGGTTGGTAGGGTTTGAGACGAGCTATCAACTGCTCGCCCGTCATCTTGGGCATGTGGTGGTCCGCAACGATGACGGCGTAGGCGTTCTTGCGCGCGAGCTGCAACGCGCTCTCGGCGTTGTCCGCGAGATCGACCGCAAAGCCCCCGCGTCGAACGGTGCGTTCGAACGCTCTGAGGACTACCGGATCGTCATCCACGAACAGGACTCGCGGTGCCGGTTCGTTGGTTGGGTGGCGCAGAAGTGTGAACATGGCGGTCAACGCAGGAGTACGGTCGCGACCACTGCAACTGAAGCCCTACCGAACGTGCCCGTGACGCTTCTTTCGAAGCGCCGCAAAAACGTTGGCGTTTGTGTCGGCCTCGTTTCAGCAGCTGCAATTCCTCCTATCCAAAGCGTTCACTTGCGAACCACTCGACGCTCGCTGGACGGCGCAGCACTTCGACGCAGCCGAACAGTGCGAGTAGGTTCCGCGTCGCGAAGCGACGACATTTCACGAGCTGCGCTTCAGCCGTTCAAGCACGCGATGAATGCGTCTTGCTCCGCCTGGCAAGCTTCCACTACCGGGATGCCGATATCGCCGCAGGTTACCGCTTCTCCATCGGCGCAACGCTGAAACGCGCGATACGTTTCACCGCACGCGCCCTCACCCAAACTCATGCAATCGGCTTCACACCCATCTTGATCCGTCGGCCCGATCGGACACTCGGCGGCGAGCGTGGCCTCGCACCCGACTCGGCATTGCTCCCTCGTAGGACCGTCAGCGGAATCCAGCTCGGTGCCCGGCTCGGCGTCCGTGCTCGACGCCACGTCAGTCGCCGACTCGGCGTCCGTAGCCTCGGCGCCCTCGCCGCCGGACGACTGGGCCATCTCCGAGCCCGCTTGCTGCGACGCATCGGACTCGGTCGCCGACTCGTCATCACTGTCCTCACCGCAGGCCAGAGCCAGACTCGGTACCAACAGCAGGGCCAACCACCTCTTCCCGAACGACATCGCCCTGAACTAGCACAGCCGGCGGCCAGCGACAGGAGCTACACGGACCCAAGCCGAAAACGGGTGCGGGACCGACGCACCCGGGCACAGACCCTACCTGGGTCACGCACTTGTCGCCAAAGGATCCCACCTAACTCGACGTGCAGGCTCTTGGCTTGCTACGACGCGACCATGGCGGATCCTCCCGACGGCGTGGCCTTTGCGAAAGGCGACAGCGGCTCCCGAGCCCTGCACCGGATCGCCGAAGAGCTGACCAGCACCTTCCCCGAACTGACGCCGGCCCCCTCCAGCCGCCTGTTCCGAAAGCTGTATCACGATTGGCTGCCTGAATTCGAGGCCTCGCGCTTGATGAGTCCCCGTCGTGGGGCCATCGCCGTGCGCGCAGCGCAGCTCTTCATCGCCGCGCTCAGGGCAGAGGGCGTTCCGCTCAGCGAAGCCTACTCGGCAGAGCTGCCAGCGGCGGAGTTGCGTTCGGTCCGCGGCTCGACCGCGCCGGCCCTACGCCTGCCTTTCGCTTCAGGTGTTGATCTGCGAGCCGCAACGGACGAGATGTGGACTCGGGGGCAGTGCTCCCGCGCAGTGGTCGACGCCGTCGAGTGGGCGTACGCCGAGGGCCCCCAACTCGATCTGTCGAACGAACACTTCGTACTCATGGGTGCAGGTGCACAACTGGCACCGACCGAGTTACTGCTACGGGGTGGAGCCAACGTGCTTTGGATCGACGTACGAGATCCTAGCCGCAAGCTGCAGGCGGAGTCCGCCGGAGCGTTGCACTTCGCCCCGGGCGGTTTGGACTTGCTGCAAAGCCCCGCGACGCTTCGTGCCACCATCGAGGCGTTCGCCCCCGGGCCCGTGCATCTGGGTCTCTTCGCCTACGCCGGCGGCGGCGCGCGCGAGTGGCGCTTGTGCGGGACGATGAACGCGCTCGTCGACGCGCTGGCTCCCAGCCAAATCAAGAGCGTCAGCCTGCTGCTCTCCCCCGCGTCTCCGTGCACGGCAGCGCCGTTCCAAGCCCAGGCCCCCACGCGCACTCTGGAGGCGTTGCCCAAAGGCCGCGGCGGCACGACCGGTGCCGTGGCGCGAAACGTCGTTCCCGTGCAGGGCGTGAGTTACCAGGCTGCTCAGTATTTGGGCAAGCGACTCACGGTGGAAGCCTGGGCCCAGCGCGAGCCCGCTCCGTTTCGGATTTCCGCCAACATGGCCGGCATCACTCGCACCCGTTCGACGGAACATCCCGTGTTCGAGGCGGCGTTCAGCGGCGCGCACCGCTTGGGGGTGCGCATCTTCGAGCCCGAGTTCACCTCACACCTGTGCGCCTGGTTGATGCTGCACGACCTGTTCGGGCCAGACGAGCCCCAGCTGTTCGAGAAACAAGTGCACGGCGGCGTCCTGGGTCTACCGGTCTCTCTCAAGCGCGCGATCACCACGGCCGCGACGTTGGGCCTCGCCACCCGCCCGCGTCTGATCGGAAAACTCCTGGCGCGGCGTTGAGCCACGCTGCGCCGAGCAGCGACGAGCCACGCTGCGCCGAGCAGCGACGAACAACGCCTGCGCCGAGCGAGCGCACATCTCGTCTCAGAACCCGAGTAGCTTACCCAGGGCGGAGAAGACGGCGTCGAAGCTGCGCGCGAGGACGCTCTTCTTTCCGGACGCCGTACTCTTTTCCCACAAGTATGCACCCGGGCCGCGGAAGGCATCGTCGACCAACGGCGTCTTGCCGAGCAGGTACGGCAGG
>JBNKHV010000022.1:0-15206 GCA_050290545.1 Polyangiaceae bacterium
ACAACGTCTGGCCGACCCCGAATGCCCTAGAACAGCCAATTGTCGAAGGCATCGTCATCAGTGCCGACCACTCCTCGGGGCACGAAAATCACCACAAGTCGTAACGAGTTACGTCTCGTGGTGATCGGGTTCGGAGTCGCCTGCGTGGCGTAGGTTGTAGATCCTCCCAAAGCGGGTGTCGGTCGCGCGATACGGCGGGTGGTGTTTAGTGAGACTTATCGTGCAAGGTGCGCAGCGACAGAGGCATAGACATCCAACAGCCGCACTGCGACTGCGAGACTTTTTCTACTTCCGAAGAGGGACCCTATGTTCATACGAAAGACTGGCTTCCTGTTGCCGATGTTGTGCGCCATGGCGATGACCGCAGCAGGATGCGGCGACGATAACACCAACAGCAGCGCCGACGCTGGGGCCGACGGCGGCATGAAGACCAGCGTCGGTAACCTGTTTGGCGAAACCGATGACGAATCCGAGCCTGATGCCGGCTCCGACGGAGAGACCGACGATGAAGTGATCATCGAGGGTACGGACGCCGTGAACGGCCCATCGGGTGACGATACGGATGGCACGCAGACGGGCGACGTCGGACCTGTCGACGGCTCCGGCGAGGAAACGGACGTTGGCGGCAGTGATGACAGCACGCCCACCGACGGCTCGGGTACCGATTCAACAAACGATGAAGCGGTGGACGAGGAGGCCATCGCTGAGTGGGAGTCGGCGTGCAGTAGCTTCTGTGTCGTCAAAGCGGACACGGAGTGTTCTGGTGACAAGTCGGAGGACGAGTGTCTCGATGACTGCCAACGAGACGTGAGTGGCTCCGCGTGCCTCCCCGAGCAAACCGCGTGGGTCGAGTGCGCGCTCGGAGATCCCGATGCCAGCTTCGAGTGCGATGACGATGACAGGACCGTCCTGGCCAATGGCGACATCTGCGCAACCGAGGCGACGGCGATCCTGGATTGTGAGATCGGCTGCACCACGGGTGACTTTGCTGCCGGCATCGAATGCGACGGAACCGAGCAGTGCTCGAACGGTGCGGACGAGGACGATTGCGGGGGCCCTGACGACTTCGTTTGCGACGACGACTCCACGGTCGACGCGGAGGCGCGGTGCGACGGTACCGCCGACTGTGCGGACGGTTCCGATGAAGCCAACTGCCCTGGCCGTTTTCAATGCGACGACGGCAGCTCGATCGGTGGCTTCGGCAGATGCAACGGCCCCAACGATTGCGCCGATGACTCCGATGAAGCCGCCTGCCCGGGTCGCTTCCAATGTGACAGTGGCAACTCCGTGTCCAACAACCAGGTGTGCGACGGGTCGAACGACTGCAACGGCGGTGAGGACGAGAGCGATTGCCCCGAAGGTTTCCAGTGTGACAACGGTTCGACCATCGATACCGACCTGCGCTGTGATGGCAACGCCGACTGTAGCGACGACTCGGACGAAGCCGGCTGCCCTGGTCGCTATCAGTGCGCCAATGGTGACTCCATCGCTTCGTTCTGGCGCTGCAATGGCACGCCGGACTGTGACGCGGCGGATGATGAGGCCAACTGCCCTGGCCGCCTGCAGTGCAACGACGGCACTTCGATCGCGAACGCCCAGATCTGTGATGGAGACGACGATTGTCCGAACGGCGCGGATGAGGCGGACTGCACTGCCGAGTTCGAATGCGACAACGGCTCAACCATTGCCGCCGCCTTCCGTTGCGATGGCGCGGTGCACTGCAGCGACGCTTCCGATGAAGCGGGCTGCCCGGGGCGGGTGCAATGCCCCGAAGGCAAGTCGATCGTGACCAATTGGGTGTGCAATGGCGTGGCTGACTGCAACGGCGCCGAGGACGAAGCGGGTTGCGCGGGTCGCTTCCAGTGCGACGATGGCAACTCCGTTCCCGATGCGCAGCGCTGCAACGGTCCCGCCAACTGCAGCGACGCTTCCGACGAAGCGGGTTGCATGGGTCGCTACCAGTGTGACGCCGGCAACTCGATCGTCAACGCTTTGGTTTGCAACGGCTCGGACAATTGTGCAGGCGGCGAAGACGAGGACGACTGCGACTTCGTGTGTGCCGACAGCTCGACGGTCGACGCCACCCTCAGATGCGACGGTGATCCCGACTGCCCCGACGACTCCGACGAAGCCGGCTGCACGGGGCGCTATCAGTGTGATGCCGGTAACTCGATCGGCGACGCTCTGGTTTGCGACGGCACGGCCCACTGCGCTGGCGCAGATGACGAGGCGGACTGCGCAGGACGCTGGCAGTGTGCCGACGGTGCCTCCATCCCGGAGGCCCAACGCTGCAACGGCACTGCCAACTGCGCCGACGACAGTGACGAAGCGGGTTGTGCGGGTCGCTGGCAATGCACCAACGGCAACTCGATCGAGGAGGCGGGGCGTTGTGACGGCCCGGGCAACTGCGCCGACGACAGTGACGAAGCGAGTTGCGAAGGTCGCTGGCAATGCGCCGACGGCAACTCGATCGAGGCGGTGGGGCTGTGTGATGGCGCGGCTACCTGTGAAGACGACAGCGACGAAGCGAGTTGCGAAGGGCGTTGGCAATGCGCCGACGGTGACTCCATCCTGGATGCCGAACGTTGCAGTGGACCCGCGGAGTGCACCGACTTCAGTGACGAGGCAAACTGCGAGGGCCTCTTCCAATGCGACGACGGCAGCTCCATCGATGACACTCTCGTCTGTGAAGGCAACAACGATTGCCCCGACGCCAGCGACGAGGTTGGCTGCCCAGCTCTGTAGGCGTGGTTTGCTCCGTCCTCGGCGATAGGTGCTGAGGACGGAGCGTTGGGGGCGGCGTCGATACCCTCGACGCCGCTCAGGCGGCTCTCTCGGCGAGTGCTGCAGTAGCAAACTGTTCGAAGCTCGTCGCCGGGCGCTGAAGTACCCGTTCGACGTCGGTGGTCGTGTGCGTGTTATGTCCGTCGAGCAGGTCTCGAAAGAGCCCGACGAAGAACTCGACGTAGGGCGCCGGCATGTGTTCCTGCAATAGCTGTCCGTACTGTTCGAAGGACACTTGCTGATAGGTGATGGGGCGGCCAGAAACCGCGCCCAGGATCCGAGCCGCGTCGGCAAAGGTCACGGCCTCGGGTCCCGTCAACTCGTACGTCTTGCCGCTGTGTCCACGTCCGGTGAGCGCTGCAACCGCGACGTCGGCGATGTCATTGCAGTCGACGAATGGTTCGCGCACGTCCCCCGCGGCGAAGACGATGCGGTCATCGTGCGGAGCGAGCACCCCTTCCGTGAAGTTTTGACAGAAGAACGCGCACTCGAGGATGGTGAAGTCGACCCCCGAGTTGCGAACGGCATCTTCGGCGGGATGAACCTGTGGCTCACCCCTGCCCGCGAGCAGCACGACGCGCTCGATACCTAGACGCGCTGCGAGCTGGCTCACCCCCTCGACGTGTTGAGCCGCACCCGGTACCGCCAGATCGGGGTGGTAGCTGACATAGAGAGCCTTCGCGCCCGCGAGGGCGGGTTCCCACGTTTCTTCGGCGTGCCAATCGAAAGAGACTGGGGTCGAGCGCGAGGCCAGGCGTACTGGGCGACCCATTGCCTGAAGGCGGGTTGCGATGCGCCTTCCCGTTTTGCCGTTGCCGCCCAAGATGACCGTTTCTGATGTCGTGTTTGCCATGCGTATGCTCTCCTTTCTGACTGCGGACCCGACGGTCGCAGCGCTTGATTGTCTTGACGAAGAGAAGATGGGCGCTGGGATGATGCATTGCTAGTCGAGTGAATGCAGAGTATCCTTGCAATTATGCAAGGCCAAGGTGAGGCGATCCCATGGGACGACGTGCGGCTATTTCTGGCCTTGTGTCGCTCTCGGACGTTGGGTGAGGCCGGGCGACACCTCGGCGTCGACGCGTCGACCATTTCGCGTCGGCTCGCGGCGTTGGAGCAGGCCCTGAACGCCACGCTGTTCGAGCGAGGGAGGGACGGCATCGCGGCGACGGAGGCAGCCCACCAACTGCAACCCGTCGCCGAAGAGATGGAGCACGTCATGGCTCGCTTCTCCGGTGCTGTCGAAGCTTTCGAACGCGAGGTGGAAGGGCTGGTGCGCATCGCTTGTCCGGGAGACGCGGCACAGATCTTGATTGCCCCACTACTCCCGAAGCTGTTGCGTCGTCACCCGCGCTTGCAGGTTGAGATTGTCGCTGGTGAACAGGTCGTAGATCTGGCGCGGCGTGAGGCGGACTTGGCACTCCGCACGATGCGACCCACCATGGGGGATCTCGTCGTCACGCGTTTGCTGACGGTCGATTGGCGTTTGGCGGTGTCGAAGGGGGTGGCGCGCAAAGTGGGGCCGTTGCGCAGCTGGGGAGATGTTCGCTGGGTCAGTTGTGGTGCCCGTTTGGCGAACACGACCCCGGGACGCTGGTTCGAGCGTCACCTGGCTGGCGTCGAGCCAGTGGTGTTTGCCGAGAGTCTCGCCGTACAGCTGTCGTGCGTCGCGGCGGGGGTTGGTGCCGCGCTGCTGCCGAGTGCCAGTATCAAACCCTCCGGCTTGACGCCCCTCGCGCTGCACGAGTCGCTGCGCGAAGGTATCGACTGGCCCAGCGACGACTTTCTGATGGTCACCCCGCGTTCGATGCGTCGGGTCCCACGAATTGCCGCGGTATGGGACTTCCTGCTCGAAGAAGCGCCCAGGCTGGCGTAGCAGCCTTCACGACGCCACTTGCGCCGCCGCGCCCACGATGACTTCCTCGACGATGGAACACGCGTCGTACTTGGCGAGCTCACGTGCCACGCGCTTGGCCGCTTCGCGATAGCTGGGATCCTCCAGCACCCGGCGCGCGCCTTTTGCGACTTGTGCGGGCGTGGGACGTTCCGTACGCAGATCGACGCCGAGGCCACGGTGGGCCATGCGGGCGTTGACGTCGTTCTTGCCTTCGAGTTTGCCGCCTAGCAACAGGGGGACACCGTGAGCCAAGGCGTGCATGACACTGCCGTAGCCACCGTTGGAAATGAACAATGGGGGATGCCCAGTGCCTCGAGTTTGGACGCGTACGACGCGGCGGCATACCACCGCACGTCGTGCCCGCGTTCACGCAGGTGGACGGCCAGCCCGGTGAGGGGATTGAAGTGCCCATCCACGGGGGGTGGTCAGCCAATGCCTGCAAGAAGCGGTGTACCGACGTGCTGCAGTGGCAGCTCTTTGGTGAGTAGGGCTGGACGGCGGCGTCAGCTCGTCGAGTTGACGAGCAACGGCAGAACAACGGTTGAGCGGGCTGGCACGATGCTGACTTCCGCGGTCGTGCATCCAGTTCACTTGATGTCGACTCGAGACCTCGCTAGCGTGCGGCTCATGACGCCTCGGCTGCACAACGTGCTGAGTTATTCGGTCGCTTTTGCCGTCATGCCCTCGGTGGCCTTTGCGACGGGTTCCGTTGGTGGAGTCGGGCTGCTCGCTGTTGGGCTTTGGTGTTTGCATTTCGCTCGCCGCAGCGCCGAGGCGGCCTGGGTACATCGCTACGGCAAGCCATCGTTTCCCTGGGGCGATGCTTTGGTCGAGTATGTGTACTACTGGGGATTGGGTGCCTGGATTGGCGCCACGGTCGGCGGGATCACCTGGGACTGGCCGAGCGCGCTTGGACTCGGGACATTCCTCGCCGCAGAAGCTGGAAACGCTCGTGCCCACCGCCTGTTGTGCAATTTGAGGCGCGAGGATCCGACGGCGCGGAGCATTCCCCGTGGCTTCGTCTTCGAGTGGGTGTCGTGTCCGCACTACCTGTTCGAGATCATGAGCTGGGTGGGCTTCGCATTGGTCGTCCGTACCTGGGCCGCGATTGCGTTTGGTACCCTCGGCGCGGCCATCCTGGCGTTTTGGGCAAGCCAACGTCATCGCGCGTATCGGAAGGAGTTCGATGGCCAAGATGGACGTGCGTTGTACCCCGCCGAGCGGCGGGCACTCGTGCCACTGATCTACTGAGGACGTCGCCCAGGCGAGAGCCAGCCCGAGCTGGAACCCTTGCCTGTGAGTCTCCGTCGGGGCTGTGTCGAGTGATCGGTGCAGGGGTCGGGCGCCTGCTCGAGTTGGGATTCCGTTACAAAAATCGATGCTTGGCCGTTTTCACCCGCTCGACGTCGAAGAGCCGCTTTCGGGGTAGCGCTTGGCCAAGTGTCAACGAACCTGTGCCGCCTGGCCGCCAACGAATGAGCGCGGTCGCTTCCCGTCGCCAGAAGAGCCGAAGCTGTCTCACCGGTTTGCCGTCGGGGGTATCCGGCAACATCCGTTAGCTCGTAGCACGCCGAGTGGGTTTCCGTTGCCATGAAAACGCCGATGGGTCGCGTGGCACAGTGAGAAAAGCGAGCTGCCCGCTCCACGGTTAGACACTGGGGTAAGCGACGGAGGGGTAACAGAGCGACGCTCATGGGGAGCTGTGCGCCGTTCCGTGGGGCTAGGGGTGTTGCACCGGAGTGGGGAAGTACTTGCTCGAACAGAACATGGAGAATCGGTTGGTGTGTCGAACGTGAACGCTGCGACCAGAGTCGATACAACGGGCCCCAGCGGTGCAGCTGGTGCGCTCGACGTCGTTGCGGGGGCACGAAACATGGCGAATCTTTCGGAGGTGGAGGTACGCTGGAGCGACGAGGCGTTGGATCGTCTCCGTCAGCAGGGGGATCCGCCTGCAGATGGGGTGATTGACGAGCTGTTCGGCGACCAGGATTTGGTCGGTGTGCAACGTCTGCTCGGGCAACTCGTCGGTAACGACGACCCGGTGCCTGAGCAGTTGCCAGCCGCCGTGCGGCACTACTTCGAGGATGTTCCACTGGATCCGGCTGACGTCTCTCTGGCGGCTCACGGCGAGCGCTTTTTTGCGCTGCATGGGCCGGAAATCATGCTCGTGCTGTGTTGTCGGTCATTGCCGTTCGACTACGCCAATGCGCGCGCCGTTCAGGTGCTCTACCAGACGGGATTTCTGGCCAAGCGCCCCAATCTACGTGTGGCGCAAACCGCGCAGATGATCGTCGACGTGATGAGCCCGGGTGGGCTCTCCGCGCGGGGGCGCGGACTGCGCTCGGCCCAGAAAGTGCGGCTGATGCACGCCGCCGTGCGCCGCCTGATCCTCGAGGATCCCGAGGTGGCGTGGGACGTCGGGGTGTTGGGAGTGCCCATCAACCAGGCGGACCTGCTCTACACACTGATGAGTTTCACCCAGGTCGTGCTGGAGGGGCTCGAGGAGTTGAGTTTGGAGGTGCCGCCGCTGCAGGCTCAGGCGTACTTGGACGCGTGGCGTGTGGTTGGGCGGCTCATGGGGCTGGACGAGCAATTCGTGCCCACGACCATTGTCGAGGCGCAACAGCTGACCGCGATCTTGAAGAGGCGCCAGCACGCTCCCTCGAGCGCGGGCAAGACGATGACGGAGGCGCTGAGTGGACTCGTCGGAGACGTACTGGGGCCGCTCCGCAGCTTCCGCTGGAGCTTGCTCCGCTACTTCTGCGGCCCTGAGCTCTCGAGGCTGCTGGGTATTCCACGGAGAGTGCCGTTGGATTGGCTGGTCGTAGGCATCGAGTGGATCGCCGAGCTTCTCGACGGGATGGTGCGCGCCACGCCAGCTGGGCGTCGAGCGTTTCGCTGGCTCAGCATTCGCTTGATCCAGCACTTCATCGATCAGGAACTCGGTTCGAGCAAGCGGGTGTTTCGCATCCCGACACAGCTGCACGACGGTTGGAAGAGTCGTCGGTGCCACGTGCCCGACCCAGATGGACAGTGCGCGGAATGAAGTGCCGAAGGGCCGAGCTCTGGAGGCGGGGGTGGCGCAGTCTGCCGCTGCTCCTGGGACTCGGGGTCATGGGCTGCGGCAAGCTCATCAACATTGGGGACGAAGACGTGCCGTGGAACCAGGCGTACGCGCGCCTTTTGGGCACCAACGTGCACGAGCTCACCCTTGCAGAGCAGAACCGGGTGCTGATGGAGCACATCGATCGCGGGCTGAGCGACCCGCTCTCGAGTCCGTACTTCTTGATCGGGGTCCTCGGTTGTGCCCTGTGGACGGTCGCCTACGCACTCCTCGTCAAGAGAGGGTTCGACGACGAGGTCAACACCCTTCCCCTCTTGGCCATCTGTCTGAACTTCACCTGGGAGGCGATGGCGGTCTTCGTGTTGCCGAATCCCAGCCAAATTTGGACCGTTCTCGAATGGTCGTGGATAGTGATCGACGTGGCGCTGCTCTTTCAGCTCTACCGCTACGGTCGTGCCCACCAGAAAGTACCGGAAATTCGTCGTCATTTTCCCTGGATTGTGACGGGCACGTTGCTCGCTTGCTTCATCGGTCAGTTGACGTTCGTGCTCACGTTTGGCGACCCGATGGGTTTCATCGTCGCCTTCGTGATCAATCTGGTCATGAGCGTCCTGTTCGTGTTTCTGTACTTCGAGCGCAGAGAAGACCTGCTCGGGCTCAGCTACCCCGCCGCTTGGCTCAAGATGGTCGGGACACTGTGTACCTGCGTTCAATGTGCCGTCCTTCTTCCAGCGTTGCGTCCGGATGTCCCCAGTTGGGGTTTCCTCCACGTGCTGTACGTGTTGATCTTCCTATTCGATGCCCTGTACGTTCTGCTGCTGTGGCAGCGTCGACGCCAATTGGCCATGTAAGCGCCGCACACCTCGTGTGTTACGCGGGGTCACCTAATCCCGTGCCCGGGGGTGCTCGCTCTGGACACACCCTGGGCGGCTGACGTAGACCTATGGAGATGGTGAAGGCACCCGGGGCGGGCACGGACATCTTCGCATCGATTCGCGCCACGGCGACTCGCTATTTCTCCGTGTTGGCTGGGGTCGCCGTCGGGCTGCTGTTGCTCACCTCCCCATTGCGCCACGAGCCCGTGGTCGTTCTGTGGTGCTATAGCGGGTTGCTCGTCGTGTTTGCTGCCGCCTACTACTTCCGGCAACGACAGCAGTTGGCGGGGGCGCTGTGCTCGCTCGGGCCTTTCGTGCTGGTCACGATCTTGGTCTGGGTTCGTGGCGGTGTTCAGCACCCGGCGGGTGTCACGTCTTACATCACGCTCGTCGCCATCACCGGCTTGTGCTGGAATTCGCGCGGAGCGGCGGTCGTTGCGGGGCTATCGTCGCTGGTGCTGGGTTGGTTCGTGGTGACCAGCTCCACGACGCCCGCGGCTGACAAGGCGCAGATCTGGGCGGAACTTTCCATCCAGTTGGCGATCATCGCTGCCCTGGTGCACTTTGCTTTGCGAGCGCTGACGAAGAGTTCGATCCAGGCGCTTTCCCACGAAGCGCGCTTTCGTGAGGTGATCGAGAGCTTTCCAGAGGCGATGATCGTGCTCGACCGTCACGGGGTCGTTCGCATGTTCAATCCGGGTGCGGCCAACATGAGCGGTGTTTCGGAGCAAGAAGCGATCGGGACCCCGCTGTCCGAACTCGGATGGCTGGCGCCGACCGTGCAGAAGCAGCTGTCGGCGGAATTCGAAACACTGGACGCCGAGCGTCACATGGCGACGGTATCACTGGGGCAGAACGCTGGGCGCTCTCTGGAAGCAAGCATTGCTCTGGTCAGCCATCAGGAGCAGGGTCCCGACGTGCTGTTGTGCGTGCGCGACGTGACCGAACGTGAAGAGGCGCTGCGCGCGCGTGAGGCGCTGGACGCTCGCATCGCTCAGTCGAAGTCCATCGAGGCGTTGGGGCGTCTTGCGGGCGGCGTCGCCCACGACTTCAACAACATGCTGACCGTCATTTCTGGCAACGTGGAGCTGCTGCGACGGCGAGGAACGAGCGACCCGCTGGAGTCGTCACTTCTCGCGCAAGTGACGGATGCTTCCAGTCGGGCTGCGGAGCTGACCAATCAGTTGCTCTCATTCGGTCGCAAACAGGTGCTGCAGCCTCGCGTCATTTGTCCGAACCAAGCCATCACGCATCTGGAGCCACTGCTGAAGCGGTTGATCCGTGAAGACATTCAGCTGAGCATCGAGCTCGACGAGCAGCTCGGATGCGCCTCCTTGGACGAGGCGCGCCTGGAGCAGGTGATTGTCAACCTCGCCACCAACGCCAGTGATGCGATGCCGGACGGTGGCATGCTGACGATCCGTACGAGGAATCAAAGTGCCGAAGAACGCGGCGAGCGCACCCATCCCGAGCTTCCGCCAGGTGAGCATCTGTGCATCAGCGTCGAGGATACGGGGGTAGGGATGAGCCCGGAGGCTCACGCCCGCGCTTTCGAACCCTTCTTCACGACCAAACCCAAGGGCGCAGGCACTGGGCTCGGGCTCGCTACGGTCCAGGGCATCGTGGCCCAGAGTGGCGGGCACATCTTCGTCGACAGTGCACCGGGCCGCGGTACGCGCTTCGACATCTACTTCCCGTGCATCCATGAGGCTGCCCCAGAATCCGTGGTCGACTCATCACGGTCTAGCGAAGGCGTGCACGCAGGAGCATTGAACATACTGCTCGTCGAAGACCAAAAGGAGGTTCGCTGTGCGATTCGACGCATGCTCGAGGCACTCGGTCATTCGATCCAAGAGGCCTGTGACGGACAAGACGCCCTCGACCGCTACGCTGACAAGGCGAAAGGGTTCGAAGTGTTGATCAGCGACGTGATCATGCCAAACCTCGGCGGAATCGATCTCGCCAACAGACTTTCGCAGTTGCATCCGGAGCTGAAAGTGCTGCTCGTCTCGGGATACACCGATGACGCGATTGGGGACGACGTCAGCTTGGAGAACAACATGGACTTCCTCGCCAAGCCATTCGATTGCGAGCTTCTGGCGCAGAAGCTCGACGTCCTGATATGCGCCCCCCGCAGCACCCCCCGCACGGCGGTGAGCCTGACGCTGCAGTGAGCGGATGACGGCAAACTGGTCCGTTTGCGGGCTGCACGGAGCGTGCGTTTTGGCCTTGGCCGAGGAGCGCGCGCCAAGCTACTGCACGACTGCGATGTCGACGACGCTCAACTCCAGGAAGTTGCCGTTGTAGGGCTGCTCCGTCTGCACGTCGGGAACGCTCATCGTGCCGTTGTTGGTCACTTGGTGGTGATCACCGTCGATCGTCCAGAAGTCGAGTTGGGCCTGCCCCTGGATCTGGATCGTGACGGTGTAGTCCGTCTCGTAGACGCTGTGCGGCTGGCGGTCGAGACCATCGAAATCGGTGGTGTGATTCAGGTAGTAGCTTTGCTCGGGCGCCGAAACGGTCATCGCGAAGATATTGAAGCCGTTGTAGCAACCGTCAGTCGGGCGGATCGTGTCGGGTACCTCGAAGGGCAGCGCGAACTCGCCGTCCGTCTCTGGGGGATGAACCTTGCACGCGCCCTGGCCCGGGCCCAGACCCTGGTTTGGAGCTGGTCCGTGAATGGTGGGTAGACCACCCACGTAGAAGACATCACTGTCCGCGTCTTCCGCACCGTCGGAGTGCCAGTAGCGCTCAGCGACTCCCGCGACGCGCAGCGTGACTTCGTAGGTGACGTTGGGGTCGCCCCCGAAGGTTGCCGTGATGTGTTGATTCTCGTTCTCGGCTTCCTCCTCACAACAGCAATCCCCAGCGTTGTTGGGGTTGCCACTCGGCACGAAGCTGCTGACACAAGGCTTGAGGATGGCGAAGCCGTCCAACACCTCGGCAACGGTCGACAAGTCCACCGGCGCCTCGGGCGCGCCATCGCTGCCACCGGCGGCCTCCCCACCTTGCCCGCCCACGCCGTCGTTGCTGGTTTCGTTGCCGCCGCTGCCGCCGCCGCCATCCATCGTGCCCGCTGTCCCCCCGGCGTTGACGTCAGCTCCGCTTGGAGGCTCGGCGATCGCGGGGTCGGGGGGACTGGGCACATCAGCTGTGGCCGTCACGGTCGGCATGGCCGCAGGGAGCTGAGGTTCGGCTGGGCCCGCCGTGTTACTCGGGGTTGCTGCGGCGGCTGGCGTCATGCCGGTCGGGCTCGACGCAGCACTCGTGCCACCCGGGCCAGCGAGCGCCGGCGCGGTGGTGGCAGGCGTTGCTGGGGCAGGGGAGATGGGCGCGCCGGGGTCCTCGGAGGCGTCCGTCGAGCAGGCAGCTGACGCGAGCGCCAGTGCGAGCGCTGAACGACGGCGGACGGACCCTCGATTCATAGTCTGTTGCACGCTCCCATCATCGCATGAGGCTAAGCACATGAGGCAACTGTTGCCGAGGGTTCCCGCAGTTGAACCGAAACAGTAGGGGCCAGAAATTTTGCCTCCCTTCGTCGATTTCTCCGAAGACCGCTCACAGCGTAGGATGGGGTAACGCTCGGCGAAGTTTTCTTCTATTGCGTGACAAAACGACCGTGCCGAGCACAAGACGCAGGCCGTTTGATGGGCACGCGAGCGAGGCCTGGCGCTTCACGGAGGGCTAGCCGTCGCCTGTTTCGGCGGGGTCACTCTGCGGCGGCGGCGTCCGTCATTTCGTTGGTGAGCACGGCCAGGAGGGCGGCACGCACCTGCTCGGTGCGTGGCCCTGGCTGGATCTTGGAGCCGTCCGCTTCTGCTGCGTAGAAGACGTCGACGGCGCGTTTGCCTTCGGTGCTGATCTTGGCGACGCCGATAGTGATGTCCAACTGATGAAGTGCACTGGCCAAAGTAAACAACAAGATGGAGCGATTTTCGGTGAGTACTTCGATCACCGTGTAGTGGTCGGAGGCGTGGTGATCGAAGATGACCTCCGTTTCGACCGATGGCGTACGCCCCGGGTTCCAACTGGTTGGCTCTCGCTGGGCGACGAGCGACTTCGGATCGACCCCGCCGCTGAGCACGCCGGCGATGTCACGCTGAACCTTGGACAAGAGTTCGCTGGCTGATTCGTGTGTCGTCGTGGAGCGTACCCAGAACAGGTCGACTGCTTGCGAGTTGCCTTCCCCCATGGATCGCGTATTGACTTGGGCCGCCTGGATCTCGAATCGGTTTGCGCAGATTGCGGCGGTGATGGACGCCAACAGTCCGGGGCGGTCACCCGCAACCACGCACAAGCCAGCCGCAGCCGATCCTTCGGTGACGACGCACAGCCCGAGTAGACCGTCGTGAGGTGAGGGTACCAGAGATACGCCGAACCGTCCGTCGTTGGGACACAGCGCGAGCTTGGCATGCGCGACTACCTCAGCGGGGCTGTTGGCCAAGAAATAGCGTGCGGGCATGGATGCCAGGAATTCTTCGAAGCTATGACTGCTGTCGGCATCGAGCCACAGCGTTCGTGCTTGCTGTCGTACGCGGGCGACTCGGTCGTGGCGGTCGCCGACGGAGCCCGCGAGCATTCCGTCCCCGGTTCGGTACAGAGTATCGAGCATGTTGCGCTTCCACTTGGTCATCGCGACGGGGCTTGTCGTCGAGACGTCGGCGACCGTCAGCAAGTAGAGCTCCCGCAGTCCTTCGCGACCGCGCACGTCCCGCAGAAACTCGTCGATGGTCGATGGGTCGGCGAGATCGCGACGTACGGCGACCATGTACATCGTCAAGTGGTGACGGATCAGGTGGGCAGCTTCCTCGATCTCGTCTTGCTCGAAGGCGAAGCGCCGAAGGATGGTGTGCGCCATCTCCGCGCCCCGTTCGGCGTGGTCCCGACTGCCGATCGCTTTGCCGACGTCGTGGAGCAAGGTTGCCATGTACAATACCCGCGGACTCGTTACCTCGGCGGCAAGGCGGCTCGCTAAAGGCAGTTGTGCGACGAGCTCGCCGCGCGCGAGAGAGCGCAAGCGATCGACCGCGGCGATCGAGTGCACGTCGACCGTGTAAACGTGGTACAGGTCGTGGTGAACACGTCCTACGACGGGTGCGAATTCGGGGACCATCGCCAGCAATAGACCCACGTCGTGTAGTTCGCTCAAGATGGATCCACTGGGGAAGCGCACGTCGCGCAACGTGCACAGTAGCCGTGTGAAGAGCTCACCGGCAACGGGTGCGTCGCGCAGTGTCTCGCAAAACTTCGGCGATGCGGTTGCACACGCGATGGCGTCCCGCGTGCGGGACAACACCGGCATCTCGCGCGTGATGGCCTCTGCGTACACACGGAACGCCAAGTCGGGGCGGGCGGTGAGTTGCTCTAGATCGGCCAGGCCGATGCCGCCCTCGCATTCGATGAGCCCGTCCCCCAGTTGCTTGGCGGCTGGGGCACCCGCACCGTGAGAGCGTCGCTTGGCCCGCCCCAGGATGCGATCGCGCACGTGCACGATGATGCGCGCGTGGCGGTAGTAGGTGGACATGAATTGCTCGACCATCTCACCGACGCGCTGCAGTTCGGGTGCGTCTCTGCGGTCGCCGTCTGCGAAACCCAGCGCTTGTGCGACGCTCTCTTGCGCAGCGAACGTCAGTCGATCGACCTTGCGCCCTTGGGCTTCGTGCAGGTGGTTTCGAATGCTCCACAGGAAGTCGACGGCCTGCTCGGTATCGTCTTTCTCTTGCGCGGTGAGCACGCCCAGTTCGACCAATTCTGCGAGAACCGAAGTCCCAAAGCGAGCACCTGCAGCCCATAGCGCGAAGTCGATGTCGCGCAGCCCTCCGGTGCCGTTCTTGACGTCCGGCTCCAACAAGTAGACGGAGTCACCGTACCTGCCGTGGCGCCTCTTCGCATGAGCCTCGAGCTGGGCGATGAAGCCGGTGATGCGTTCTTCCGACAAGACGCTTTCATGCAAGCGCTGGCGCACTGAATCCATCAGCGCGAGCTCTCCGGCGAGCGGCCGAAAGTCGAGGATCTCGGTCACGATCTTGATGTCGGACTGGGCATCATCGACGACGTGCGTTGGGCACAAGACCTGGTGGTCGACTGAAATCCCTGCGTCCCACAAGGGATAGAGGCAGGCCTCAATCGCGTCGTGCGCCGCATCGCTCCGCTCGGCGACGATGAAGCAGAGGTCGAGATCGCTGCTCAGGCCCAAGGCGCGCCGACCATATGAGCCGACCGCGCCCAACAACATGGGCGTCGATCGAGCGGGAAGTCCGGTCGAGAACAACTCTCTCAGCATTTCATCCGCGATGTCGGCGTGTTTGCGCGCGAGCACGACGCCGGCCTGTCCGCCGCGGCCGAGGCTCTTGGCAAGCTTCTGCCTGTGGTAGCGCATGTACTCGCGCATCGCCGAGGGGCGCGGCGGCCCCGCTCGTCGATGCGACTCAATCGCGGATGGGGTACTCACCATGTCTGTGCCTCCACCACCGATCCTGAGGGACCGCTTGTGTCGGCACTGTTTCAGCGACGGGTCGAGAAATGAGGCTCGGGAGCCTCGCGAACCCTCGCCCTCGAGCGGTGTTCGGCTATGTTGCTCGAGATG
>JBNKHV010000023.1:0-92530 GCA_050290545.1 Polyangiaceae bacterium
CGCATCTGCTCCAGCGTCAGCTTGCCGCGAGAAAGCGCCTCCTCGGCCTGAGTGCGCACCGCGTCGATCATGCTCTCGGGTGAGTAGGCCACATACTTGAGCACCTCGGTCATCGAGTCCCCCTTGATCACGTGGTCGACTCGATAGCCGTATTCCGTCGAGCTGACGTGCACGGCGTTGGTGTCGCCAAAGAGGTTGTGCAAGTCGCCCAAGATCTCTTGGTAGGCGCCGTTGAGGAACATGCCGAGGTAGTAGGGCTCACCCTCACGGAAGGAGTGAACCCCCAGCGTGTCCTGCACGTCCTCCACGTCGATGAAGTGGTCAATCATGCCGTCGCTGTCACAAGTCAGATCGGCGAGCGTCGCCCGCACGGTGGGCTTCTCGTCCAAGCGATGAATCGGCATGATCGGAAACAGCTGATCGATCGCCCAGGCATCCGGAGCACTCTGAAACACGGAGAAGTTGCAGTAGTAGATGGCGCTGGTGCGTTTGCTCAGATCCTGCAGCTCTTCGGGCACGAACTTCAGACGAGAGAGCGTCTCTTCGATCTTGCTGCAGCAAGCCCAGAACAAGCGCTCCGCTTCCGCCCGCTCGCGAAGCCCCAGGTAGCCGTACTTGAACAACGACTGCGCCTCTTCTTTGGCGGTACAGGCGTCGTGCCAAGATTCCTGCACGTTCTTGGGCAGAATGCCCTGATACGTCTCGTACAGAACCTCCAGCACACCGTGCTTGCCCTTCGGTGGCCCCGGGTCCTCGACTCGCACCTGATTGACCCCCACGACGTCGAACACCAAAACGGATTGGTGCGCGACCACGGCCCGGCCCGACTCGCTGACGATGGTCGGCGTCTCGACGTTGGCCTTCTGACACGCGTCCTGAATCGTCGCGACCACGTCGGAGGCGTATTCCTGCAAGGTGTAGTTACGCGAGGCGTGGAAGTCCGTTTGCGAACCGTCGTAGTCGATGGCCAAACCACCGCCCACGTCGAAGTAGCCCATGGCACAGCCCATCTTCGCCAGCTCGACGTAGATGTTTGACGCCTCTTGCAGCGCGCTCTTGATGGGGATGATGCTGGATATCTGACTTCCGATGTGGAAGTGCAGCAAACGCAGTGAATCCAACATGTTCACGGCAGCTAGGCGATCGACCAACTCGATGATCTCGGGCACGCTGAGACCAAACTTGGCACGGTCACCGACGGAGTTGCCCCAGCGCCCCATGCCCTTGGTGGTGAGCTTGGCGCGGACACCGAGCATCGGCTTGATGCCCAGCTTTTCCGATGCCTTGAGGGTGTATTCGAGCTCCTCCAAGCGCTCCAACACGACGATCACGGTCTTGTCGAAGCGCTGGGCGATCAGGGCCGTCTCGATGTAGGATGGATCCTTGTAGCCGTTGCAGATGATCAGACCACCTGCCTCTTTCATGCTGGCCAACGCGATGAGCAGCTCCGGCTTGGAGCCCGCTTCGAGGCCAAACTGCCACTCACGTCCGAACTCGACGACCTCGTTGACGATGTGACGCTGCTGGTTGACCTTGACCGGATACACACCGCGGTAGGTCCCCTGGTAGTCGTACTCCTTGATCGAACGTAGGAAGCACTCGTTGATGTTGCGGATACGGTCCGCCAAGATGTCGGAGAAGCGGATCAGGATGGGCAGATCGAGGCCGCGAGCCTGCAGGTCCTGAGTGAGCGCGTACAGATCGATCTGCGACTTGCTCTCTGGACAAGGTTGGACCTTGATGTGCCCGTCCTCCCCGACGGAAAAGTAGGGCGCGCCCCAGCCCTGCACCTGATACATGCGAGAGCTCTGCTTCGTGGACCACTCCTGTTGCCCGCCGCGCATCGGCGTGGGTTCGGACGACACCTCGGTGTCCAATTGGGGAAGACTATCTGGCTGCGTCATCGGATTGGCCATCGGCTCCTCGTGGGGTAAACGACAATCGTAGCGTCTTTTGGCAGTGTCTGACCAGGAGATGATGCCCACGACGACCGCTGGAATCCCGCAGCCCGAGCTCCGCGGCTACCCGCCCGCCCAGAAGACACTCGGCAGACCGTCTCGCTTCCACAAGCTCAGGAAGTCCATCGCCGCTGCGACGGTAACGTGGAGCAGGAACCCGGCGTAGATGCTGCGGGTCTTCATCGCCAGCGAGCCCAAGACCACACCCGCGATGATCGCGCCGTGCGCTTCCAGGTACGGCTTGCCGTAGTGAATCATGCAGTACGGCACGCACATCACGAAGATCGCCGCTGAGCCCATGGTGCGACGCAACGCCCCGACCATCCAGCCGCGGAAGAAAAACTCCAAGGCGAAGAACTGCACGTAGTACGCCGCCTCCCACGCCAGGAAGTCGAACCAACTGCGCGAACTGAGCTTGTAGAACGGGTAGTAGTTTCCGAAATCCGGCTGCTGCGAAACGATCAGCATCACCGGGACCACGATCGCCAGCATCACGCCGTAGATCCACAGATGCTTGAAGAAACCTTTGACGTGTAGTCCGTAGTCGAGGATGCGATCCCGTCGAAAGCACGCCTTCCAAACCAGTATCGGGACGAGCACGTAGCCAAGCACGCGCGCCGCCGACCACCACAGGTAGCTGTAGAGCTGATCGTACTTGTTGACCTTGAGCCAAGACAGACCCGCCGCATCCAGAGCTTGCAGCTCCGGGCGGATCAGCTGCTCGTACATGCTGCGCCCGCCGTAGTACTCCTGGACAGTCAGGATCATGGCGGCGAGCACCAAACACAGCGCAGGGCGAAAGTCGAAGTCATCTCCAGCCAGCGACCGCTCTTGTCGGACCTCTGCGTCGATGTTTCGCCAAGTGCTGCCAAACACCCGCCACATCGGATAGGCCAGCGCAGCAATGATGGGAAAGGCCATCATCGACTTGACCATCGGATTGGCGATGGTGGTCTGAAGCCAACTGCGCTCTTTCAGCGGTTCGAGCAGGAGAGGCAGCTTCGGCACCTCCTGCAACAGGTCCGACAAGCCACTCACGATGACGACTCGGTACCCGCCTGTGCCTTCACGGCACCCTCACGCAGACGCTGCAAAGAGAGCTCCTTGCCGAGCACCAGCATGACCTCGAACAGCCCGGGGCTGGCACTGCGCCCGGTCAGCGCGACCCGAGCGGGTTGGGCGGCGTCTTTCATCTTCAGGCCTTGCTCTTCGACCCAGGCTTTGAAGCGTGTCTCCATCGCCTCGGGCTGCCAAGCTTCCAGGCCCTCGAGCGCATCCGCGAGTCCGACGAGCACCGAAGCGCTGTCGGAGGTCAGGAACTTCTTTTGCGCCTTGGCATCGAACTCTGGAGGCTGGCGGAAGTAGAAGTCCACGGCCTCGGCAGCCTCGAGCAGGGACTTGGCGCGTGGCCGAATCGTCTCGATCGCGGCGCACAGCGTCTCCGTCGGAGCGTCCGTGAGCCCGCGCCGTTCGAGCCAAGGCCGCAACATCTCCGCGTAGCGCTCGACGGACAACAGGCTCGGCTCCTTCAGGTGCTCGAAGGCGACGTCCGCAAACTTCGCTTCGTCGAAGCGGCCATCCGCACGCCCCACCCGATCCCAAGAGAACGCCTCGATCAGCTGCTCGCGGGTGAATATCTCTTGATCGCCCAACGACCAGCCGAAGCGCACCAGATAGTTCAGTACGGCTTCGGGCGTGTAGCCCTTGTCGCGGTAATCTTGAACCGCGACGGATGCCATGCGCTTGCTCAGCTTGGCGCCCTTGCGATCGAGCATCAGGGGCAAATGCGCAAAACGCGGCACGTCCCACCCCATCGCTTCGTAGATCATCACCTGCTGCGGCGTATTGCCGATGTGGTCGCGCCCGCGGGCCACGAAGGTGATGCCCATCATGTGGTCGTCCACGGCGCAAGCCAGGTTGTACAAGGGAAAGCCGTTGCCGCGCATCAGCACGAAGTCGTACTGCGCCTCGTTCGGGGTCGAGATGACACCGAAGACTTCGTCCGTGAATTGGGTCGCCCCTTCGTCGGGAACGCGAAAGCGAATCACGTGCGGCTTGCTCGCATCGTCCGGCTTGTTCCTGCACGTCCCGGGATAGCGAAAGGGCTGCTTCGGGTTCTTGGCCTGCGCCTCAGCCCGAGCTTCGGCGAGCTCCTCTTTGGTGCAGTAGCAGCGATAGGCTGCCCCTTTGTCGATCAGCTGCTGGGCGACGTCGCGATAGAACCCCCGACGTTCGCTCTGAAAGTACGGCTCGTGGGGCCCGCCCACCTCGGGCCCCTCGTCCCAATCGAGCCCCAGCCAACGCAAGGCGTCGAGCACCGCACGAACGCTGTCCAAGGACGAGCGTTCTTGATCCGTGTCCTCGACCCGCAGGATGAACGTGGCCCCCGTCTTCTTCGCCCAAAGCCAGTTGAACAGAGCCGTACGGGCGCCACCCACGTGGAGGTATCCGCTCGGCGAGGGAGAGAAGCGCACTCGATCGCTCATAGCGGCCGGGCCGTATCACGCGTCAGCCGCCCCGTAACGGCTGCATCGCCGCCAGCACGCACAAAACAGCCGGCCGAACGATGCTCTCACTGAGCTCGCTCCAAGTGCCGGGCCAATGTTCGCTTGCGCACAGGCGGGTGGATTGCTAGTTACCCGCCCCCCATGCGAACCCGCGTGGATGACGGAGTTTACCGATGAATAGCCCCAACAGTGCTGGCCCGTTGAGCGCAGTCAAAGAGCGTTTCGGCGACAAAGAGAAGCTCGTAGCCGCGGTAGAGAAGCTCACCAAGAGCGACCTGTGGCTGGACAACGTGAACGACGTCAAGGGTCTGAGCCGCGTCTCCAACGCCAAGTTGTTGCATCTGCACGACACGCTGGAGCTCGCGCAGAAAGAGTTCGGCAGCCGTGCGAAGCTCATCGACTCCATCTTGGAGCTGGAGAATCGCAAGAAGGACGAAGGCCTCAAGGCTCGTCTCGAAGGCCATCCCCTGCCCCGACTTCTCGACCAGCACCGCGCTGCCAAGAAGCGTGCGGCCAAGCGCGCCGCAGCCCCCGCTCCGGTGAAGAAGAAGAAGGTCGCGCGCAGCCGCAAAGCCCAGGCCAAAGCCAAGGGTTGAGCGACCCAACGCGCACACTGACGCAAGCGACCCGGACCCGGGTCCATCATCACTCCCGCTTCGTCAAGCGCGCGCAACGACTCCGGCGGCGTCTCGCCCCGTGATGAAAAAGAGCCCTCTCGAGGGCTCTTTCTTTTTTCGCTCGGACGCTGCGTTTTCGGCTTCGAGCCCGGCGTCACTCCGACGCGGCGTTCTTCTGCTCGAGCCAGCCGCGGGTAAACTCTGCGGCTTTGCCATAGCTCTTCTCCACGTCGTCGAGCACACGTTTCTCGAGCATGCCTCCGATGAGGCGGACCTTGGCTTCGACCTCGAACAGATAGACGCGCGTGCACCGCCCGTCCCCGATGTCTTCCACGGTCATGACGCCTTCGATGGGCAGCCGCTCACCGAGGGAGTTGGAGCGGATGTGAGTCGTGTACCGCCCCTGAGACCGAAAGAACTCGCCCTCTTCGCGATAACCCGCTCCGTTCTTGAGCAAAGCCTTGATGGGCCCGGGCAAATCACCGACTCTCGGCACTGCCTCGATGACCCGTCGAAATCCGTCCTCCGTTTCAACGCGTTCGACGACCTCCCAGCGCTCGAACTTGAGGCGGCCAACGAACAGAGCTTGGTTGTACTCCGCGGAGAAGAAGTTCTCCCAATACGTGGTCGAGTCACAGGGGAAAGAGTGTTCGATGCGTCGAGAATCCATCGCTATCCTTGCTTGTGTTTCGTCCGTCGCGAGGCGGGTGGCGGCCCCATCGAGCCCAGCGCAGCCTCCCCTCGGACGAAGCTTCGTCGGCACAGCTAGCCCTCGGATGCAATGGCGTCAAGAGAGGAACGGCGGAGCTGGATGCAACCAGGGTACCCGCCTCGGGAGCCGCCCCTTCGGATGAACGCCGCGACGTCGTGGCTGCGCCAGGCCTACTTGATCGCCAAGAAGGACTGGATGATCGAGCTCCGTACCGGCGAAGTGGTCATCACCGGTGGCTTCTTCGCAGTCTTGGTCACGGTGCTGTCGTCGTTGACGTACTACGCCGGTCCCTCGACGAAGAATCAGGTGGCTGCGGGTGTGGTGTGGATCTCGACGGCGTTTGCGGCGGTGCTTTCGTTGAGCCGCTCCTGGCAACGCGAGCGCGAAGAAGGCGCGCTCGACGGGCTCATCGTCTCGCCCATCTTTCCGAGTGCTCTGTACGCCGGCAAGATGCTGGGCATTCTCGTCTTTCTGTTCGTGATCGAGCTGATCGTGGTGCCTGCGTGCACGCTCTTCTTCTCTCTCGACTTGCTCGACTACGCGGGCCCGTTGGCGCTGCTGTGCGGTTTTGCGACCCCCGGGGTCGCCGCCTCTGGGGCGCTTTTCGGGGTGATGACCGTGCGCACCCGCGCCCGCGACCTCGTGCTCTCGATCGTGCTCTTCCCGTTGCTGGCGCCGACGCTGCTCGCCGCTGCCGTCGCGACGCGCGAGCTCTTCGCCGGCGTGCCGCTGGCTGAGCTGACGGACTACCTGACGATCATGGGCCTGTTCGACGTCATCTTCATCACCGGCGGACTGGGTCTGTTCGGCAGCTTGGCGGAGCAATAGTCGCCAGCTTCGCGGTGTGGCCAGCTTCGCGGTGTGGCCCTTGGTATGCGCGCGAAAAGCGTGTAGCGTCCGAGCGTGAGAATCGCGCTGCTCGGGCCTGTGGGTGAGCACCCGTCTCGCCTTGAGACGGCGGCTGCCGTCTGCTTTTCGCGGCTGGCGTGTGACGCCGCCTTCTACCTGGGCGACGAGCCCGAGGTGCTGCAATTCCTGGAACGACAGCGCCACGCTTTCGAAGGCGAGGGCGTCGATGAATTGTGGAGCGATTGCGAACGCTGCCTGACGGCGGAGCCCGCCGAGATCACGCGCCTGGTGGACGAGCAGCGAGCCAAGCACGCGCCGCTTGACATCAGCCTGCTGCACGAGGGCCGCCGTCGCTTTCACCCGCCGAGCGGCGTGCGTTGGCTTCTGTGTCGAAGCCTGGACGACCTTCCCGACTACGAGCGGCAATGGCCTCGTGTCGTCGCCCACGGGGATGCCGAAGCCTGGTGCGCCAACGACGACGACGCTCAGCTGGTCTTGTGTCCCGGGCACGCCCCAGACTGCGGACTGCTCGTGCTCAGTGACGGCAACGGCCCCGAGTACCCCAGCCTGTCGATCGAGGTCTACGACGAGCAGGGCGAGCGCGTGGCCGAGCTCGAGCAAGCTCTCAACCCCAGAAGCGCGGCGTCGGACTCGTGAAGGTCGCGTTCTACGGCGGGAGTTTCAACCCCCCTCACGTCGGGCACGTCCTAGCCGCGGCCTATGCCCTGAGCGTCGGCTTCGACAAAGTGCTCGCCGTCGTCGTCGCCAGTCACGCCTTTCCGAAAGAGCTCGCCGCCTTCGAGCATCGGGCGCGCATGGCCGAGCTCGCCTTCGCGCCAATCAGCGGTGTCGAAGTCAGTCGTGTCGAGGCCTCACTGCCCAGCCCGAACTACACGCTGCAGACGTTGCAGCTCCTGCACGAGCAACACCCATCGTGGGATTTGCAGCTGCTGGTCGGCTCCGACGTGCTCGCCGATGTCGAACGCTGGCACGCTTTTGACGAGGTGAAGAAGCTCGCCCCTCTGTTCTTGCTGGCGCGAGCGGGGCACCCGAGCGAGGAGCTGCCCACGCTGCTGCCCGAGGTCTCGTCGACCGAGATCCGCGCGCGCCTCGGCCAGAATCCAACGCAGGACGCCTGGCTTTCGCGGGTGGTGCCAAAAGGGGTGCTGCGCTACATCGAAGAGCACCAGCTGTACGGCACGACTGTCACAAACGGCCAGCAGCCGATATAAGCGCTCCCCATGCCGCTTTTGGAAGACAAAGTCGCGATCGTGACCGGCGCCGGCAACGGCATCGGTCGCGCCACCGCCCAGCTCTTCGCCCGCGAAGGAGCGAAGGTCGTCGTCAACGACGCCGGTTTGACGCGTGACGGACGGCCCGACGATGCGGCGTGTGCCCAAGAGACGGTCGCCACCATCACGGCAGCCGGCGGAACTGCGTTGGCGAACACCGAACGCGTGGATGACGAGCAAGCGGTGGAGCGTCTTTTTCAAGCCGCGCAGGGCGCGTTCGGCAAGGTGGACATCTTGGTCAACAACGCCGGCTTCCTGCGTGACCGCGCGCTCTTGCGCATGACCGCGGCGGAATTCCAAAGCGTCGTAGACGTTCACCTGAAAGGGTCCTTCCTGTGCACCCGCGCGGCAGGCCTCGCGATGCAGCGCCAGGGTGCTGGCAGCATCGTCAACACCACCGGCACGGCGGGCCTTCAAGGCAACCTCGGGCAAGCCAACGCTTCGGCCGCACAAGGGGCGGTCTATGGCCTGACGCGCACCGCGTCGGTCGAGCTCCAGCGCTTCGGAATACGCGTCAACGCGGTGGCGCCCATCGCCAAGACGCGCCTGACCGACGACCTGCCCATGTTCGAACACGTCGACAGCATGCGCCCCGAACACGTGGCACCCGTGCACCTGTTTCTGGCTTCGGAGCTGAGCGGAAAAACGACGGGAGTCACCGTGAGTGTCGCGGGCGGCAGGCTCAGCGTCTTCCGACTGTCGGAGAGCGCGGGCGAGTTCAAAGAGCAAGATGGCGGGGTGTGGACGGCTGAGGAAATCGCCGAGCACTTCGTCGCCATTCGCAAGCACTGAGCGCGGGAAGCTCGGCAGCGAGACACGCCAAATGAGGACCCCAGCCTGCCTGACGTCGCACCAGGAAGCGCAAAGCACGCGGCGGACTGCCAGCGGGCCCAGCGGGAGGCTCATGGGTACCGGAGTTTTGTCGTCACTCGAAGCGCTGCGGCAGCCGGAGATTGTCCTTTCGTTACTGCACGGTGGCGGTTTTCAAAGGATTTTGCTCTCGGGCGGGCCCATTGCTGGGTGGTAGGGGGAGTGTTAGATTCCCGAGACCGGTCGAAGGCATCGAGACTCACCAATTAGCCAATGGCGCGAGAGCACAACATCCCGCTGTTCTTGTGGGTCGCCACTGCCGCCTTGGCGCATATCTTGTGGGGCGGGGGCGCCGAACAAGTCGCACGCGTCGTGGAAGAACGCGGGGACGTCCTGCGCTTTGCGAATCAGGTGCGCTCCTACGTCGAACGCGAGAATCGCACGCTGGAAGTCGAGCTGCTCGAAGACGGCCCGATGGAGGAGAACGAGCAGGCGAACGACGGGGACGCCAAGCCGAGCGACGACGAGCAAGACCCAGAAGAGACTCCGACCGAGGACGAAGACGACAAGCCTCGAGACCCACAAGACGTCGATACGGCGGACAAAGCCAAGCCGAGTGAGGCCCAGGAGGACGAGGCCAAAGCCGAGCGCGACCCCAAGTCCAAAGATACGCCGAAGCCCGAACAGAAGAAGGCCGAAAAGAAGAAGGAAGAGGTCGCCAAAGCCGAAGAGGCCAAACCCCTGAAGCTCGTGCCGACGCGACGCCGCACCGCCGTACGTCAGCACGTCGAGGACAAGAACCAAGAGGACAACCCCGACGCCGAGTTCATCGCGGACGAAGCCAATCACACGGACAAGGAGACCCAGGCTCGCATCACGTCCACCGATCAGATGGCTCCCGATCCCAACCCCGGGATGAACCACAGCTCTCCTTCCAGCGACCCTGGGAACGCTCACGTCACCGACATCGGCCAATCCGATGCAACTCCTGGGGACCCGACGAAAGCGTTCGCCGAGTCTCCCGAACACGGCAAGGACGACGAGGTGCGCGCCGAGGACAAGCCAGTCCCGACGCCTTCGTTGCCCTCCCAGATGGTCTTCGGCGAGCCGACGCCGGCGAGCCGAGGAAGCGAACAGGGCGCTTCCAATAGCGAGTTTGCCTCCAAAGGGCAGAAGGCCAGAGAGGCACTCGAAGCCACTGAAGAGAGCCCACGGCTGATCGCTGGCGAACACGGCGCACACGTAGTTCCCCCCGAAAGCGAGGCGCGAACCGCCCGCGCGGGACGCCAAGCACGACGCCAGCAAGCCGCTCCCAAGGGCAATGGCGGGCGCGCCAAGCCGTCGCTGCGTTCCGGCGATTCGTTGGCACTGACCCCAGGGGGACTGAACCCCAACCTGACACCGCTGGCTGCGATCACGGCCATCGGCAGTGACCAGCTGAACAAAGAGCGCCGTGCCGACGGCGAACGCCGCTTGAGCAAACACCGTGGCTCGTGGCGAACCATGGGTCTCGAGCGCTGGCGCTCGGCGATCGAGAACTACGTGGCGTCGGTACAACCCGGCAATCAAACGCAGCTGAACACGGCGCGAGTGCCGTTCGCGGGCTATCTCAATCGCATCCACCTGCGACTGCACGAGGTCTTCGCCTTCGGCTTCTTGCCCTCCCTCAGCGCGCTGCCGAGCGATCATCCTCTCAATCGCCGCGATTTGAAGACCCACCTCGAGATCGTGCTCAGCCGCGAAGATGGGCGCGTGGTGCGCATGGGAGTGACGCGAGCTAGCGGGGCGACGGCGTTTGACGTCGGAGCGCTGGAATCGGTGCAGCGCGCCTCGCCCTACGGCGCACCTCCTCGCGAAATCGTCTCACCCGATGGAAACGTGTACTTGCACTGGGAATTCCATCGGGATCCCATCTACGCCTGCGCCACGTACTTCGCGCGGCCCTACATCTTGCGAGCCGCACCGACGCCGGCACCACTGCCAGCGCCTTCACCCAATCCCGCAACGCCGATGGAAGGTCAGCAACACGGCCTCAAGGAAGAGACGACGGCGGGAACTGAAAAAGGCGGCTGAGTCGACGGCGAGGAGCCGCCGGCGGGACGGCCCCTCGATTTTTTGAGGCTTGGAAAGCCCCGGATAAAATGGGGAACTCCAGACTCGTGCCCCAACCCCACCTCTACCCGCGTCTCGTCGTCACGCTGGCGTTGACCGCCGTGCTCATCGGCAGGGGCTTGGCCCAAGCTCTGCCCGGCTCGATCGCGGGTATCGATGCGCTGATCGTGCGAGTCGGATTGGCGGGCGCCATCGTGACGCAGCTGGGCGCCGCGCTGTTGGCGGCACTCGCAATGCGCAACGCGACCCTGCTGCTGTTCACTCATCCCGGACAACCGCTCCTGAAGCTGTTGTCGGGGGCGAGCACCGCCGTGGTCGTGCTGATGACACTATTTGCGGCGCTGTTGTCGCACAATCAGGTTTCGCCAGAGTGGTCGATGCTGGCGGCCGCGATCGTGGCCGCAACGTTGGCGTGGTCTGGCGCGGTGTGCTTGGCAAAGCCCGAGCAGCGCGTGGTGGGTATGCTGGGCATCGGCATCGCCGTCACCTCGCTGGTGCACACCCTAGCTCGCATCCAGGCCCTCGTCGCCGCCGAACGGGCGAGCAGCCTGGGCTTCGCCGCCGCTCGCTGGATGGCGACCCTGGGCTTCGTCTTCGAGCTCGTTTGCCTCGCTGGAGCGCTCACCTGGTTGATGTGGCCGCGCAACACCGTCACGCGCTCCCTGGGCGCGAGTATCGTGGCGTTAGCGCCCGCGGTGGCGCTCGGGGGCCTGCGCGAATCGGGTCTGGGGCTCGTCGTTGGGCGCACCCTGCAACAACTCTCGGCGCATCCCGATCCGGTGCTGCCGCGCCTGGTACGCGATAGCGTCGAAGTCACCGCGCTCGGAGCCGTGCTCCTATGCGTGCTCTCCAACGCGCGCGCGAGCGCGCTGCTGATGGTCGTCGGACTCGCGCTCCTGGGGCGTGCGAGCGCCGACATCCCGCTGGGAGCCATCTTCTTACTCAACGCCGCGCTCGCTTTGCAGCTGCTGGACGACGAGAGTCCGAGCGAAGCCCTGCACGAGGACAACCGCAGCGTCGAGCTGCCCGAAAGCGGCGCCTGAGGCAGCGACTGCTCGGTCCGGCCTACGGCGCCGAGAAGCCCAACACCGTGAAGAGCAGAACCAGGTAGGGCATCGACGCAAAGAACACCGACTTGGCCCAGCGATCGACGGGCAGTCGACGCTGACCCAAGAGCGCCCACAGGCTGAAAGCGCCGCCAGCGAGCAGCGCAACTCCCAAGTACAGCAGGCCTCCGAGCCCCACGGCCCAAGGCAAGAGGCTCACACCCAGCAGCACGAAGGACGAAACCACGATCGCCCAGGTCGTCTTCGTGATGCCCTGCTCCACCGACATGACCTGAAGCCCAGCCGCTCGGTACTCCGACTCGCGAAACACCGAGATCGCGAGAAAGTGCGGGATCTGCCACATGAAGAGCAGAGCGAACGCGGCACAAGCCTCCGCCGTGAGCTCGCCAGCGAGGCCCGTGTAGCCGAGAACGGGCGGCATTGCGCCGGGGATCGCGCCGACGTAGAGGGCGAGCGAGGACTTGGCCTTCATCGGCGTGTAGGCGCACACGTAGACGACCAAAGAGAACGCGGCGAGCAGCGCGGTCAACGGGTTGACGCCAAACAGGAGCACGGCGACGCCGAGCACTCCCAGCATCAAGCCGAAGCTCAGAGCAACGTCCCGCGACAGGCGCCCAGAGGGCAGCGGTCGATTCCTGGTACGCCGCATCAGCGCGTCCGTCTCTTGCTCCGCGACCATGTTCAGAGCATTGGCCGAAGCGACCACGAGCACCGTACCCACGAGGGTCAGTAACATCACGGGCAGCCGGAGTGCACCTTCGGCCAACACCGCCCCGAGCCAGGTCGTCACCAAGACCATGCGGGTGACTCCAGGTTTGGTCAATTGGACCAACGCCCCCAGCGTCGCGAGGCTCTCACGCCACTGGTTCGGAGCTTCGACTCTCGTGTTCATCTGCGTGCTGGTCTAGAACGAATCGTGCAGGAAAGTCTGCGATCAATGGTCGCGGCGCGGCGGAGTTGGCACGCCAGCACCCCATTCGTCAACGAGCCGGAATCCACCGGGGGGAGCTTCGACTCCCTGTCCGAGGACGCCCGGGCAACGCTCAGGCCTTCTCTTTCTTTTCGGCGACTTTCTCCGCCGGAGCGTCTGCCGAATCTGGTGCTGCCTTGTCGCCCTCGAGCTGCTTGGCTTGCTTGGGTTCCTCTTCGTCGTCGTCGCCGGAGAGGCCCTTCTTGAAGTTGCGGATGCCATCCCCCAGTCCTTTCCCGACCTCCCCGAGGCGGCTAGCGCCGAAGAGCACGAGAATGATGAGGCCAATGATGAGCAGTTGGAGAGGACTTGGTGCCATGCGAGAAGGGGTCTCCTAACACCCTGGTGATTGCCGAGCAATCAGGGTGACGCAACGACTGAGTGACTGCAGACCTACATCTGGGACACTCGTCCGGCCAGTCGTTTTCTTGAGTACTCAACCTGTCCGGAACGGCGCGAAGGAGTCGAGGACCAGCACCGGATTGCCTTGAGACGCAAAAATCGCGACAGGTCGGTTGCCTCGCTCCGTCCCCTGAAAAACAATCCCAACCGGCGGCGAGGGCGAACCAAAGCATGACGAGGACATTCAGCACAGCCGCACTGGTCTTACTCCTCGCCGGCAGTGCTCGAGCCGAGCCCGTGAGCGCTACTGGCAAAGGCATCACCGGGGGCGCCCTCCTCGGCGGAGAGATCGTCGTGATGACGGAAGCTGCCGTCGGGCTCGAGTCTCCCTGGTGGTATGCGCTCGGCTTCACGGTGGGAGCTGGAGGAGGCGCCTACGGCGGCTACTACGTCGAGCAGAACGCCAGCTCCGAATTGTCGATGTACATGCTGCTCGGTGGCATGGCGTTGGTGATCCCCACCAGCATCGTCTACCTCAACGCGGTCGCATTCGAACCCGAAGTCCCCCAATCGGGTGACCCTGGAGGCGCCCCACCAGGTGAACCGACGTTGGATCCCGAGTTCAACGAACGGCTTTCGCAACGCGGCATGGTCAAGGTGCCCCTATCGCGCGGGGTGATGGCGATCGATGACCAGAACCTGGAGTGGTCACTTCCGAACGTCATGGTGCTCGATACGTACACACGCACCGAGCAGGCTGAGCTGGGACTCACCCAATCGCCGCGCGTGCTCGTGCCCGTGTTGACGGGCACGTTCTAAATGAGCGAGCACGATTGCCTGGCAGTACCTCTGGCCCTTGTTGGGTGAGGCCCGAAAGACTGCCCTGGTGCAGTCGGTTTCTCGACTCCGTCTTCGGTTGCATCGAATGAGCGTTCGCGAGTCGCATTCGCTCATTTTGCGCCCCGCGCAGTCGATATCGCGCGGTGTTCGGTTGTCACGGCACGCTTCCCGACGGCTCGCTCGTCGTTGGTGAAACGTCGTTCGCGTAGCACTCGCCTCGTTGGTCCTCAGCGCTGCACATGACGCAGAGACGCGTGACGTATGGGCGTCAAACCCACGGCGAACGCGCTCAGTAATCTGATGTGGGTGCACCTACGGACCCGCTCTTCCAAAGCCCTACAGAGCGTCGGCGCGACGACCGACAATACGCGGAAAATCGGTCGCTATTCCGTGAATCCCTTTCGAAGCCGTGCCAGCTTCCCGTAACATTCACAGAGCGCATCGCGTTAGCTATGGCACCAGTTCGCTTCCTATTGAAACGTTCATTTCGCAGTCAGCTCACCCACGTGGAGCTGTCGCGGACCATTAATCCAGTGCACGCATCACGGTGCACTCAACTCTCGAGGGCCCACACATGAGCCGCAAACGCTCCGAAGACCCTTCTCTCGACAAAGTGATCGCCGGGCGTTACCGGTTGGAAGCACGCATCGGCGAAGGCGGCATGGGCATAGTTTACCGAGCCCGCCACGTACTCATCGACCGCATCGTCGCGGTGAAGCTCATCCGTCCCGATCTCCGCGGAGAGACCCACCTCCGCGCCTGGATGCTCCGTGAAGCACGTGCCGCAAACCGGGTGGACCACGCACATATCATCGACATCCACGACATCGGCGAAACCGAAGAAGGCGAACTGTACCTGGTCATGGAGTACCTCGTGGGTACGCCATTGAGTTCCGAGATCGGGCGCGGTCCGATGCCGATCCAGCGCGCTGTCGACATCGTCGAGCAAATGGGCGCCGCACTTGCGCGTGCCCACGACTTGGGCGTCGTGCACCGCGACTTGAAGAGTGACAACATACTGCTGACCGCCCGCGGCGGTCGCAAAGACTTCGTCAAGATCCTCGACTTCGGTCTTGCTGCTTTGGCGCACGACCCGCGACTGGCGCCCAAAGGCGCGGTATTTGGCACGCCGGAGTACATGTCCCCCGAGCAAGCTCGAGGGGAAACCGCGGGCCCCCAATCAGACTTGTACGCCTTGGGCATCCTCTTCTTCGAGATGCTCACTGGTCGGCTGCCGTTCCGCTCCGCGGATCGGGACACGCTACTGGAAATGCAACGCACGGCGCCTGCGCCCCGAGTCAGCACCCTACGCAAAGACTGCCACCCAGTTGCCGAACGCATCATCGCGCGACTGTTGGAGAAGGACGCTCGCCGCAGGTACCGGGACGGCCACCATCTGTTGGAAGAGCTCAAGGCGTTGCAGCGGTCGTTGCCCTCGCAGGCGTGGGACAAGGAGGGCGACGGCTCGCCCCAGCCGCAATTGCCCCCGCCCCCGCCGCCATCCCGCTCGGCAAACGTGACGGAATGGGCCAGCCGAGCTGGGCTGTTCAGCCGCATGATCTCCCGCGCTTATCCCGGCACCCCCCCACCAGAGGAGCTCCAACGAGCGGTGGCCAAAGCCTGGGAGTTGGCGACCAAGGCCAGTAACCTGGAAGGTGAACTCGCGAGTCACACGCGACGTCTAGAGGCGCTCGAACGACGCGGCCGCGCGCTGAGAGCCGAAATTGGTCGCAAGGTGGAAGAGCTCGCGCAAGAGGAGTCTCGCGCGCTTCGCGACGCCAGCAACTACGCGGAGCAAGAGAATGGCGCGCGAGCGGAGCTTCAGGCCGCGGAGCGCGAAGCAGAAGCTGCCGGCAAGCGAGCAGACTCGGCAGAGCGCAGCGGCCAAGCCGATCGCAAAGCCTTCGAGGCAGCGGGCGCCGCGATGGCGTTGGTGACCGTCAAGCGGCAAGAGCTGAAAACCCAAGAGGCCAAGCGAACCGCACGCGAAGCGACGGCAAAAGACCTGCGCAAACAGATCGAAGACCTGCGGGCGCAATTGGCTCGCTACGCCGAGGCTCTGGAAGAGGACTTGGCGTCGGGCCGCAGCAAGGTAGCCGCCAGGGCGCGCGAGGGCCTCGAGTACGAAGAACAGTTCGAGAGGGCGACACGAGTCATCGTGACGCAGCTGAAGGGCAAACCGGAGTGCCGCGAGCTGTTGACGGACTTCATCGCCAGCGGTGCGGGTCCGGCTTCGGCAGCCAGTGTGCCTCAGCGCCCGGCGCCCCCAGCCAGACAGCCGGCAAACCCGGCGTGAAGGACGCGACCTGAATGAAGCGACCTGAATGACGCGGCGAACCGCGCCGGCGGGGGCTGTCAGTCCGCTGCCGGCAGTTTCGTGCTCATGAAAGAGCGCAGCTTGATCAGGTTCTTCTCCTCCGGCGCAAAGCCCGG
Source organism: Polyangiaceae bacterium (assembly GCA_050290545.1). Classification (GTDB taxonomy): domain Bacteria; phylum Myxococcota_A; class Polyangia; order Polyangiales; family Polyangiaceae; genus SZUA-265. Next base: position 16,510 of record JBNKHV010000023.1, read on the forward strand.
CGCTTGGTACTGACGAGAGAACCCTGCCACGGCCATCAGGAGCTGACGACGCGCGTCGTCATCGGCAACCAGATCCGCCACCGTGTTGCCATGCACCGCAGCCTCCGGCAGCGCGCCGACGAAGGCCTCCAGACGAGGAAAGTCCGTGTCCAAGAACTGCTCGATCACGGAGACTTCGTCGGCCAGATCCGCCAGACGTTCGCTCCCCGCCAGTCCATCCCTCACAGCACGGGAAATGCACATCCGCAGCACGAAGGCGTCGTCGATGAAGCCGAGGTCCTCGATGCCATCCGGTATCAAGTCCAGAGACTTGAACAGGTAGTTCAGCGCGCACAGCAGCCAAGCGCGAGCTTCCGCGGGGGTCACCTCATCCTCGACCGCTTCGGAAGTCAGCTGCACATCCCGACCCAGGCTTTCGAGCCATCTGGGGAACAGGTCCAGGCAGCGCGTGTCCACTTCGTTCATCGGGGCGGAGTGAAGACCAAAGCGCTGCCGAACTCAAGGGGCTTGGCTCAGCGCTCGTGCTTCGCGCACAGCACCCGTTTGGCGTTCCCGCCGAACACCGCCCGCACGTCGGCCGGCGACATACCCGCCTCGCCCAAAGCGGTCGCCAGCTTCGCGACGCCTCGGATGTCCTCCAGCCCGCGCGCGGGCAAGATGCCGCCTTCGAAGTCCGAACCTATGGCGACGTGACCGACGCCCATGACGCTGACGGCGTGCCGTATGTGACGAACCACATCGGCGATCCGAGCCTGGCCAGGCCCACCCAAGAGGTACGGGGAATGAAAGTTGATGCCCACGAGCCCGCCGGAAGCGGCCACCGCTCGTAGCTGTGCGTCGGTGAGGTTGCGCGGATGGTTGGCGAGACGGCGGGCATTCGAGTGAGTCGCCACCACGGGCCTGCCCGCAGCCCGAGCCTGCGCCAATACCTCGGCCACGGCTTCGTCCGAGGCGTGGGAGATGTCGAGCAATCCCCCGAGATGGTGAACGCGACGCACGAATTCTTGCCCGCGTCGCGTCAAGCCGTAGCCGCGGCTGCCGAAGCCGTGCCCCGAGGACGAAGCGAGCGACGTGTCGTAGGAGTGAACCAGACCGAAGAGGCGCACCCCTCGCGCCGTCCAAGTTTCCAGTGAATCGAGGTGCCAGCCCAGGGGTTCCGAGCCTTCGAACGCGAACTGAACCCCGGTGCCCTCCGTCGACGGCCCGCACAAGCCCAAGTGGTACCCCGTAACCCCCGGCAACAGCTCCACCATCTTCGCGTGAGACTGCTCCAGATGGGTCAGAAGTGGACCTTTGGCAGAAGCATCTTTCGGAATGTAGAGCGGCAGAATGACCCCCTCGATGCCCGCTTGACGCAACCACCGATGATCGTACTGCCCCGTGCCACGTTCCACTGGCTGAGCCTTGAAGTTCACCTGATACGACAGGTCGACGTGCAAATCGACCAGGCCAGGGCTCGGGCGCGCCGCCTCGAGCCTGGGCACGGCACACAACAGCAGTCCGAGCGCCAACCAGAAAGCGCTGCGGAACGTGCGTGCAGCAGACATCAGCCGAGCCATCTGAGGCAGCCTAGGCCAGGGGCGACGCGCACGCGAACTTTGTCCGTTCGCTGCATCTCGCGGGGTTCTTGCGCCAACGACCGCCCCTTACCAAGTCGCAGCGGCATTTTTTGCCGCTAGCGGTGCGCGTTTCTGATGGATCTGACCACACGGTGCGAACAGCGCTCCAGTGTGAGGAAGCAACACCGCGACGACAACGCGAATACGAGCGCAAACGCGTGGCGGAGGCGGGAAAGCCGCAGTATGTTTCCGTTTCTTGCTGGGGTCAGCGCGGGGGTCGGATGTTTTTGCGGCGCCGCGAGCTGGACCTGGAGGCCTCCACTCTGACCTGATTAGTACACTGACTCAGCTACGTCCTCGGCCGACCACTTCCAACGACCAAAACATAGTTTTTGAGGCCGTGAATCGACTCATGCGAACCATCGCTCCCGCCCACACTTCCATATTGATTCGGCAACTCCAAATGCACCATCGTGCGTTGAGCTCGAGCCGCTTTCAGCGCGGAGTGAGTGCCCCTCTGCCATGACCCAGAAGACCGTCTCCCGAGCATCCAACGCGCCCACGTCCACGGCACCGAAAGGAGCCACCGGCAACGGATCGAGCGACCCGTTCGAACGCGTCAGGAAGAACCCCGCCGAGCCCACATACTGGGACGCTGTAGACGAAGCTGCGCGCAACCTGGATACCCCAGAAGCCACCGAGGCCGTGTACAACGACGTCCTCGCGACGGACGACCTGAGTCTCGAGGCACGTCGCCTCGTCGGGCAACGCGCGGTCGAGTTCTTGGAGGAGTGGTACGAGGATACCGAGAAGCCGATCAAGGTGTTACTCCACTGCATCCAGAAGGATGCGGGCAATGCTTGGGCGTTGGAGAAGCTCAGTCTGTTGCTCACGCTTGCGGAGCGTTGGGACGATCTGCTCGGCACCTATGACGGCGCTCTGTCGAACGTCGAAGAGAAGGCGCAACGCATTCACCTGTTGGAGGAAGCGGCCCGCATCGCCAAGGACTTCGCCGGCCAAGCGAACCGCGCCAGTGACTACCTCAAGCAGCTGCTTTTGCTTCGCCCGGACGATACCGCCCTGGCCACCTCCCTCGAACGCCGCTTGGAGCAGCAAGAGCGCTTCGCCGACCTAGTGGACATCTGGCGTGCCCGACTCCCCGTGGTCGACACCGCAGGCAGCATCGAGCTGCGCCTGAAGATTGCCCGCACGCTGTTGGAGCCCTTGGCAGAAGCCGCCCAGTCACTGACGGTCGCGAGCGAGTTGTTGGACAACGGGCAGGCGGAGGCAGAGACCTGCGAACTGATGGAGCGCCTAGCGTCACTCGAAGCGACGCCACTTGCCACCAAGCGTGCCGCCCTGCAGCGCCTGGAAGACGAATACTCCGGCGCCAAGCGGACGGAAGACACGATTCGCATCTTGCGGCGCGCGCTGGACATCGCCGACGAGGTCGCGCTCCAGAGCGCGCTGTACGAGAAGCTCGTGCACTGGTTGGAGATCGCTGGCGCTCCCGGAGAGGCTCAACAAGCCGCTGGCGAGTGGCTGGCCGTCGATCCATCGGATTCCGACGCACTGAGCAAGCTGGAAGAGCTGGCAGAAGAGACGAAGAAGTTCGATGCTCTGGCAGCTGCGCTGGTCAAAGCGAGTGACTCGGCGGGCACGACACAAGTTCGCGTTCGACTGCTGATCCTCGCGGCTGGGGTTTATAGGGACAAGGCGGACATTCCCCACAGCGCGACAGAGCTCTACGCCCGCGTCCTCCTGGACGGAGAAACGGAGGCGGCCGACAAGCTTCTCGCCGCGCGTCAGCTGCGGGAGCTGCTGACCAGTCCGGCCCAGGCAGGCCAACGCTTGGATGTCCTCGAGAAACTGAGCGTGCTCGAACCCGCGACGCCCGACCAGAGCGAGGTGCTGCAGGAGGCCGCGCAACTCGCGGAGAAGCTGGGCGACGACGACCGAGCCCTCAGATTGTGGCGCGAATGCCTCGACCGCGACGAAGCAGACAAGCTCGCCCTCGATTCTCGCATCACGATTCTCACGCGTTGCGAACGCTGGCCGCAACTCCTCGAGGCCTATCGAGCACGCACCGAGCACCCCGCCGACCAGGTCGAATGTCGTGCAGATTGGGTGGCCATCGCGACTTTGTACGACGAGCGTCTGTCCGATCCGGGTCGCGCCATCGAGACTTGGCGCCACATCGAAGGCGAGTTCGGGCGCAACGTGCAGACGGTGGACGCCCTGTACGACCTCTGCTGCCGCACGGAACGTTGGCGGGATGGGGCGCAGCTTCTCGCTGGCGCCGCGAAAGAGGCGGATTCCGACGAGCGCAAGACGGAGCTGTTGGCGCGATTGGGCGACATTCTGCGTCTGCACCTCGATGAGCCTGCGGAGGCGCTGGCCGAGTACGAGCGCGGGCTCGCCTTGCTTCCCGCATCGCCAGCCTGCCGCGAAGGTGTCATCGCACTCATCGAAAATCAGGGGGTGCGCGAGGCCGCCGCGGAGGTACTGGCCGGAGCTTACCGAGCGTGTGAGGAATGGCAGGCCATCCTCGACATGCTGGAGACTCGTCTGGATGCCTCTCGCAGCCCGGACTCGAGCCAGACGATCCTGACGGAAGCGGCCACCATTGCCGAACAGGAGATGAACTCTCCCAGTGACGCGTTGGAACACATCCAGCGTGCGTTTGCCATCGCGCCCAAGTCCGAGCTCGAAGGAGAACTCCTTCGTTTGGCGGAAGCCACGGGCGATTGGGCCTCTGCAGTGACGGGCTATCAGCTCGCTTTGGTCAACTGTGAGGACGCCACGCGCACCACGCAGTTGCTGCTCGAGCAGGGACGCTTGCAGGAGATGAAGCTCGGCGATTGGAACGAAGCTTTGGCGAGCTACCGTCGCGTGGTCGAATTGGATCACGAGCACCTGGAAGGGACTCAGAGCGTGATCCGTTCTGCCGGCCACGTGCAACGCTGGCACGATGCGGCCTGGGCGTTCATCGAGAATGCGCGAGCGCTCGTCGAGCTCGACGCGGACGTTGTCTCCTCCTGGGAGGATATCGCCCAGAAGATGAACGCGTGGACGGAAGCGCTCGCGGAGCTGGAAGCGAGCTTGCGCGACACGAAGGAGGTCACTCCGGTAGCGTCCCACCACATCAAGTACCAGCTCGCCGTCTGGCAGCACACCAAGCGCAACGCGCGCGAGATCGCCGAAGCGCTTCTGAAGGAAGCCGTCGCCGAGCACAAGGCCACACAGAGCCTGGAGTTGCTGGTGCAGCTACAACGAGTGGCGCCTTCCAAAGACTTGGTCACGAGTCTGTTGCAGCTCGCCGAACTCGTCGACGATCCCCTGCCGCAGCTCGACGAGGCGGCGCACGTCGCCTTGGAGGTGGTCGAAGACCACTCGCTCGCACGTCCGATCTTGCAGAAGTCCTTGGACACCGCGGAACGTTCACTGCGAGACGATGAAGACGCCGCAGTGCGCAAAGTCGCCGCTTGGTCCCTCGACCGTCTCGTGGACATCGCATTGGCTGCCGACGACCATGGCGAAGCGTTTGCCCAGCTGACTCACGGCACTCAAGTTCCCTTCCAGAAGAGCCACGTGCTCGATCTCAAGCATCGTGCCGCGGTGATCGCAACGACTGCACTCGAGCAGCACGCGACCGCCATCACGCTGTGCGAGGAAGTGCTCGATGAAGAGCCGGAGCGCATCGAGACGGTCGATCTCCTGGCCCAACTCTACGAGAGCCAAGGCCGCCTCGATCCGTTGGTGGCACTGCTCGAACGCGAGCTCGAACTGCCCCGAGACCTCCAGCGGCGTCTGCAGACGCGCTTGTCGCTGTCGCGCATCTTGGGTTTGGCTGGCGCCAAGGCGAAACAGCGAGTCGAGACGCTGACGGCGAACTTGGAGGAGCAACCCGGTCACGAACCCACGATCGAGGCACTGACCGAGGTCCTGATGGCGGCCGGCAAGGCCGACGACCTGTACGAGATCCTGTGTGGCCAAGCCGAACTGGTGGAGGCCGCACCGCACCGCGCCGCGGCTCTGTACGCCCAAGCGGGTCACTTGGCGCGGGACCATCAGCAAGACAACGAAAGCGCGCACTCCGCCTTCGCCAAGTCCGTCAGTCACCACCCCACCTGCCCGGTGCTCGACGCACTGGCGGACATCCACACGGAGAGGAGCGAGCACCCCGAAGCCGTCGCTTGGCTCAAGCAACGGCTCGAGCTGACGTCCACCGACGAACTCGAAGCTCGACGCCACACGTTGGTTCGTTTGGGCAAGGCGCTAGAAGCGGCAGGCGAGGTTCCTGAGGCAGTGACCGCATTGGACACCGGCCTGGAACGAGATCCAGCCGGCAACGACGTTCGAGCGCTGCTCATTCGGCTGCAGGAGGAGCGACAGGCATGGCCCGAGCTCGCCATCTTGTTGGCAGAAGGTGTACCCTTCCTGGAGGAAGCACCACCCAAGGTGGACTACCTCTCACGCGCGGCTCACGTGCGCTGGCACAAACTGAACGACGTTTCGGGGGCCATCCCGCTGCTGCAGCAAGCCGTCAAGCTCTCGCCCAAGGACCGCGACCTGCGCCTGGCTTTCGGCGAAGCGTCGCGTCTGGGCGGATTGCTTCCCCAAGCCCGCCAACTACTCTCGGATTTGCTGGACGAGTTCGGACGCCGACGCACACCGGAACGTGCTCGCGTTCACTTTCAACTCGCCCTGATCGACCGGGCAGAGCAGAAGCTCGACGCGGCATTGGAGCACTTGGACGCAGCTTCGAGCATCGCGCGCAGTGACGCCCTCATCTTGCGAACTCTGGGCGACGTCGCTCGCGAAAAGGGCGAGCTGGAGCGAGCAGAAACGGCCTATCGTGGGTTGTTGCTGCTCTTGGGCCGTGGCCCGGGTTCCGGAGAAGGACAGGGCGCGGAAGGTGAGAGCGCGATTCTGTACGAGCTCTACAAGATCGCGAACGAGAAGGAAGACCAGGACCGCGCTCGCGACCTCCTCGACTCCGCCCTGGAGAAGTCTGAGAACCCGGCAGAGGCCGCACTTCTCGAGCAAACTCTACGTGAAGCGGGTGAATGGGAGCTCCTGCACCAATCCCTGCTGCGACGCCAATCCAAAGTGACCTCCACCGAGGAAGAACGGGCGCTCACGCGCGACCGCGCAGAGGCACTGGCCCACTTGGGCAAACCCGCGGAGGCACTGGAGCTGCGGCTGAACCTGCTGGCCGCCGATCCTTCCGATTCCGATGCGCTGGAAGCAGCCGCCAAGTTGGCAGAGCAGAGCCAAGCCCAAGAACGATTCCGTCACGCGGTCATCGATCTGGCGGAAAGCCTGAGCGCCGAACAGCCCAAACTCAGCTGCCAACTGTGGCTGCGCCTGGGCCAAGACGCCGAGATGCGCGGGGATCTGAACGCCGCGGCGAACTACTTCGAGCGCGCACAGATCACCCACCACACTCCGGAGACGACGTTCAAGGCACTCAAGCGTATCCACGAACAGACAGGCGACATGCATGGCCTGACCCTCGCGTTGGAGCGCTTCATCGACCACTCCGACGACGTGGCGGACGACGAGCTCGTCAAGAGTGCCATGTACCGCCTATCGGAAATCGAATTGTGCAGCGCTGCGGGGCGCGACAAGGGTGTGGCACGCCTCTCGACGGCGCTCGAACGCGATGGAGACTTCGAGCGCGGCGTGACGATCCTAGTCACAGCCGTGGAGGTGGTCGCCCCCACGGAAGGCATGCTCGAACTGCTCCAAGAGCTGGCCCGGAAGACCGACGACAGGGACGCCCTGGCCTTGGCGCTCTTCCACTCGGCCATGGGCCAAGCCCCAACCCTCGAGCTATTGGAGGAAGCCGTCGAGCTGGCGCGAGCGGGAAGCGACCGCGAAAAGCACGGCCTGTTACTGCGACGCACCGTCGAGGTGGCGCGTGAACTGGACGAATTGCCGCGCGTGGTTTGGGCGCTCGTCGAACTTTCCGAGCAGAAGCAAGAGCAGCAACTGTGGGAGGACGCTCGCACACTCCTGCGCGAAGCCGTCGACATTGCCGACGACAGCGAGGCGCTCGAACTGCAGCTCAAGCTCGCCACGTTGCTCGACGCGAAGATGGGAGCCCACGCGGAGGCCGCGAAAATCTACGAAGAGTTGGCCGAAACCGAACCGGGCGATCCCCGCGTGTGGAAGCCGCTGGTCAGCATCTATCGGCGCACGGGGCGCAGCGCCGAATTGGAAGCTTGCTTGTCTCGCGCCGAGGAACACGCTGGCGAGGATGAACGACGCGCGTTGCGGCTCGAGCGCATTCGATTGATGGTCGACGAGGATCGGCTCGACGACGCCGAGCAGGCCTTGCGAGAGACCCTGGAACAGAACCCGGAAGACCTCTCCGCCGCAGACGTTCTGATCGAGTTGCTGCAGAAGCAAGACCGCCCTAGCGAACTTCGAGCGCTGGTCGCTGATTCACTTTCCAGCGCCATCGACGCCGCCGACGACGAGAACATCGTCCGCTACGCGACGAAACTCGGCGATCTGCATGAGGCTGCAGACGAGCCGCAAGAGGCCCTGGCCGTCTATCGACAGGCACAGGCGGCGGTGCGCAACAACCGTGAGTTGATCAACGCCGTGCTGCGATTGCTGCCGGATGACGACCAGGACGAGCGCGCCAACCTGCTGGAGAGCTTGATTCCAGCGGAGCCCAAGGATCGCGTAGGTACTCTCGCCGTGCAATTGGCGGAGCTGCGCGCCCAGCTCGGCGACGAGGCAGGTCAGGAACGGGCGATGGAGCTCGGGTTCAAAGCTGACCCGTCCAACGACACGTTGCGAGACCGTCTCGAGGCCTGGTACCGCGAACGCGACCACTTCGGGCCGTTGGTGGATCTCATCGTCGAAGATGCCCAACAGCGAGAGAACCCGGAGCAAGCCATTGCCCGCTACCTCGAGGCCGCGAACATCCACGATCAACAGTTGTCCGACGCATTTGCGGCCGGCGACGTGTTGCTCAAGGCGCTGGCACTCGACCCGATCTCGCTCGAAGTGCTGGAGCCGCTCACGAAGTACCTGACGACGTCGGGGCGCGCCACCGAGGCGGCACTGTCGCTCACCACCGCACTCGAATCCGCCGAACTCGACCCGCAACACAAGCCCACGCTGTACTACCTGCGCGCCGTAGCCCGTTCGCGAGTCGACCAAAGCAGCCTGGCATTGACCAAAGAGGCCATCGTCGACTTGGATCACGCGATCGCGGAAGGCCGCGGCGAGTGTGACGAACTGCTCGTCGAACTCTTGGAGCGACAGCGCCAACTGAGCTCGGCCACGGGCGACGACGAGACTCAACGCGCGGCTGTACTCCGGTTGACGACTCTGTTCCCGAGCATCGATCGCACGCAAGAGGCCGTCGATACCTTGATGACGTGGGTGAGCGATCACCCCTCGGACACCGAAGCCGCACGGCGGCTGGCCGAATTGGCGTCCCGAGCAGGAGACTGGGAGGCGGCGAGCGACGCCAACCTGAAGCTGTTCGAAGCGAGCAAAGGCGATGAACGTGTCGAGGCCGGCTTGCGCTACGCCGAAGCCCAGACCGAACGTGGCTCGCCCTTGGACGCGCGCCCCGTGTTGGAGAAGCTCTACGCCGAGGCGCCCAACGATGATCGGGTGGGTAGTCGGCTGCGCGAGGCCTACGAGTCTGCCGGTGCCCATCTGGAATTGGCAAACATGCTCTTGAGTCGCGCCGCGGAGACGAACGACAAGGACCTGCGCTACCGCCTACTGGTGGATGCAGGAGAGTTGTTCGTCGGCACGGGTGAACCCCACGCGGAGGCCGTCGCCGCACTCGAAGAAGCCCTGAAGCTTCGCCCGGAAGATCATCGGGCAATCCTGGGTCTGGCGCAGGCAACGACACTGCACGGCGACATCGAACGTGCTTGTGCCGTGCTGGGTGACGCCATCAAGGCACACGGCAAGCGTCGCTCACCCGAGCTGGCCGAGCTGCAGTACGGGATGGCTCTGGTAGCCCACGTGGCGGGTGACGACGAAGGGCGCTTCGCCTGGCTCGACGCTGCGCTACAGAGCGACCGCAAGAACGGCGTCGTGGCCAGCGAGCTCGCCTTGTTCGCGATGGAGCGCGAGGACTACGATACGGCGCTCAAAGCGCTGCAGTTGGTGACGCTGCTCAAAGACGAATCTCCGATGAGCCGCGCCGAAGCCTACCTTCGCCAAGCCCAAATCGCGCTCGCGCGGAGCGACAACCGAAAAGCAGCACTGCTGGCCAAGCGCGCCTTGACGGCAGACAGCGACTACCGCCCGGCGAAGGTGTTCCTGGAGCAGATGGGCCTGTGAAAGGCGCGGATTGACCCGCGCAGCCCACTCGGCGGCGAGCAGCGCGCCCGTTGCTCAGGGCTTGCCGAGTACCAAAGCGCAGTTCGTGCCGCCGAAGCCGAAAGAGTTCGTCAGCACCACCGATAGCTCGCGTTCGCGAGCCTCGTGAGGCACCAAGTCCAATCCCAAAGCCGCGATCTCCGGGTCGGGATTGTCGAGGTTGATGGTCGGAGGAACGGCGCCATCGCGCAACGCCAGCGCACAGATGACGGCTTCCAGTCCCCCGGCGGCGCCCAGCAGGTGGCCAGTCATGCTCTTGGTGCTCGAAGTCCATGGGGTACCGACGGCGGCTCGAATCGCGCGGCACTCCTGCAGATCGCCGAAGCCGGTCGAGGTCCCGTGGGCATTGACGTAATCCACCTGGTCCGCGTTGACCTTGGCGTTGGCAAGTGCCTGCCTCATGGCACGCTGCGCCCCCTCACCCTCCGGCGCTGGTTTGGACAGGTGATACGCGTCCGACGTGGCGCCGGAGCCGAGCACCTCCGCGATGATGGGTGCCCCACGGCGAAGCGCCGCCTGGCGCTCCTCCAGCACGACGATGCCTGCTCCCTCGGCGATGACAAATCCATCGCGATCGGTGTCGAATGGTCGACTCGCTTTCTCTGGCTCGTCGTTGCGCGTGGAGAGCGCGCGCATCGCCGTGAAGCCGGACACCCCGAGGGGCGTCACCGCCGCCTCGCTACCTCCAGCCACCGCGGCGTCAATCTCACCGAGTTGGATCAGACGGGTGGCGTCGGCAATGGCGTGAGCTCCGGAAGCGCAAGCGCTCGTGTGCGTGTAGCTCGGGCCTTTGAAACCGAACTTCATCGAGACCTGACCAGGCGCCAAATTCGCGAGCATGCCCGGCATGAAGTAGGGCGAAACCTTGCTCGGTCCGCGCTCGCCCAGGGTTCCCAGCGTCGACTCGACGAGGCTCACGCCGAACAATCCGACGCCGATCATCGTGCCGACCCGAAGCCTCTCTTGCTCCGTGGGCTCGAAGTGAGCGGACGCGACGGCTGCGGAGCTGGCCGCCACGGCGAGATGGATGAAGCGGTCGCCTTCCTTCAGCTTGCGCTTCTCGACGTACTGCAACGGGTCGAACCCCCGGCACTGTCCAGCGATCTTCGAAGCGTAGGCACTCGCATCAAACGCCTCGATCGTCGAGATCCCGCTTCGCCCCGCGAGCAGGTTCCGCCAAGTATCTTCTGCAGTTAATCCGGTTGGGCTAACGGCACCAACGCCAGTAATCACAACTCGTCGCACGGTCTCTCCAGCGCATCACCCCGCGTGAGACTCGATGGCGATGACAGCGGCCTGGCTCACTTGTCGACGTCGCCGACGAGGTGTGGCTGTCTCTGTATCAAAGAGTGTCGAGACGGTGACAACAAAACCACACAGCTCCGCAGCGTCGACGTTACAATCACAGCGGCGCTGTCGTCGTCCAACCCACACCCACTTTCCGCGAAGAAACGTACGCACCCATGCAACTGCCCGCACTGCTTCGAGTTCTGCACGAGATCGCCCCGCTGTCGCTGGCTGAAGAGTGGGACAATACGGGGCTGCTCCTCGAACCTGCGAAGGCGACGGAGATTGAATCGCTTCTGTTGACCATCGATCTGACCCGCTCCGTCTTGGAAGAGGCCATGGCGCTGGGCGCTCAGATGATCGTCGCCTACCATCCTCCGATCTTCAGTGGGCTCAAGCGCATCACCCGGGAGGATCGTACGGGTGACGCGGTGTTGACCCTGATTGAAAACGGTATCGCCGTCTACAGCCCGCACACCGCATTGGATGCCGTGGAGGGCGGTGTCAACGACTGGCTGAGCTCCGTGTTTGCCATCTCCAGCGCCACCGCCATCGAGCCCAAAGGTGAGCGCCTCGGAAAGGCGGAGAATCGTCGCATCGGGCAGGGGCGACGATTGGAGCTGGCGAATGAGCTGGATTTGGGGACGGTGGTCGGAATGCTCAAGGGCCACTTGGGCCTCTCGCACCTGCGCGTGGCTGCGGCGCGAGGCAACCCGACCATTCGCAGCGTCGCGCTATGCCCCGGAGCCGGCGCCAGCGTGGTGACGAAGGTGAGCGCGGACCTGTACCTCACCGGCGAGATGCGGCACCACGACGTGCTGGCTGCTGCTGAGACGGGCACACACGTGATCCTGACCGAGCACACGAATTCCGAGCGAGGTTACCTCCCGGCACTCCAACGCGCCCTGCTCGACAGGCTACCCGAGCTGTCCGTCACGCTGGCAACCCAAGACCGCGACCCGTTGGCGACTACCTAGCGATCGGGATGCTCAGGCAGCGATGCGTGAAGTTCACCCAACGACTTCAAGCGGTGCTGACGCAGAAGCCGGGACAATTCCCTGTTGAGCCGATGGACGAGCGTTGGGCCACCGTAGATGAAGCTCGTGTATATCTGCACCAAGTTGGCGCCAGCGGAGAGCCGTTTCCACACGTCATCCACGCTTTCGATTCCGCCCACGGACACGAGCGTGAGTCGATTGCCGACGCGGGCCCGCAAGCGTCGCAAGACATCGAGGGACCGTGTCTTGAGCGGCGGTCCCGACAATCCCCCAGCACCGATGCCCTCGACGCGTTTGGCGCTCGTCTCCAAGCCGGAGCGGGAAAGCGTCGTGTTCGTCGCGATGATACCGTCGAGTCCGACCTCCAGCGCCAAATCCGCGATCGCGTCGACCTCTTCGTCGTCGAGATCCGGTGCAATCTTGACCAGCAACGGCACGTGACGCTCGCCACAAGCCTCGTCCATCTCCTTGCGCACACTCAGCAGCAAGGGCCGGAGGAGCTCCACCGCCTGCAGGTTCCGTAACCCTGGGGTATTCGGCGAGCTGACGTTGATCACCATGTAGTCGGAAAGGGGCGCCAACAAACGAGCGCTATGCTGGTAGTCAGCCACCGCGCTCTCTTCGGGTACCTTCTTCGTCTTGCCGATGTTGACGCCCACGACGGTGTTACGCGGCCCCAACAACTGGACACTCATGGCATGAGCTCCGAGATTGTTGAAACCCATGCGATTGACGATCGCGCGATCCAACGGGAGCCGAAACAGTCGTGGCTTCGGATTACCTGGCTGCGCCTGAGCGGTCACCGTACCCACTTCCACGAAGCCGAATCCCAAGCGCGACAGGGCGTTGTAACCGATGGCGTTCTTGTCGAAGCCAGCGGCCAAGCCGATCGGACTCGGGAACTCGTGCCCGAGGGCGCGAACTCGCAGCGCCGGGTCGCGCGGCACCAGCACTGACGAAAACCAAGAACCCAGCAGCGGCATCGCCATCAGCAAACGCAACCCCGCGAAGGCGAAGTTGTGCGCCGCCTCTGCCGGCAGCAGGAAGAGCAATGCCTTGAAGAACGCGTACACGCTGGAGCTTGTATTTGCCCGGCTGCGCCGATGCAAGGCTCGGAGCAACCGGGCGTCGGCTGAGCCGGCCGCGCGCCGAACTAGCGTGCCATTTCTAGCAGCGCCGAAGTCGAGCCTTGGACAGGGTACCTTTCGGACGCTCAGCCAACCAATATTTCCCTTTGAGTTCAGCAGGTTGGATCACACTTAAGGAACCATGCGGAGGGCTCGCGGGGGGCCGCTTCGAAGCGCCCGAGCGACGCTGATGAGCTAGGCTTCCAACGATGCTCCGCTTCCGTCTTTTCTCTCTGTGGCCCCTCGCGCTGAGCCTCGTCGTCTGGAGCATCTGCCCCGACGCCAACGCGCGCGAGAAACGCACCCGCTACTTGGAGCTGCAACCGATGGTCGGCTACTCGTGGGTGAACGTGACGGGCTTCTCGGACGACAAGTTCGAGGATGCCGTCCGAGCCAGCGCCACCGATCCGAGCAATCTCAACGCGGACCCCAATACCGTGGCAGACGAGGCGTTCGCCGCCGGACAGGAGCGCGTCGAGGGACAGGGCCTCTCGGTGGGCGGGGCTTTGCAGCTGAAGCTCTGGGTATTTGTCCTAGGTGCACGGTACTCCTACACCATGACGGAGGGCTTCGGCTTGCACACCATCGGAGGTGATCTGGGGCTGCGCTTGGGCGATACCGTCGCCCTCTACGGACGCCTCGGCCCGGGTTTCGCTTTCCAGGATGGGCTACCGGAGGGGCTGAGCACCGACGGCTTCGTAGTTTCCGGCTCTGGCGGGTTGGAATTCCGATTGGCTCGAGGTTTCAGTCTGGGCGTCGGTGTGGACGCGGATTTGCTGCTCCTTGCCGCAACGCGACAGCTGGAAGCGGGCGCCCAGGCGGCCACTGGCGGTGTCAGCGTCAACAACTTGCGAGAGCTCGACGGCAGTGCCGTCGGTTTTCAGCTCCGCCCCCAGCTGCACTTCATCTGGCACATCTAGCGCTTTCGACGCCCTTGCTCGGCATCAGAGTGAGCGCGCGAGCGTTCGTGCTCGCTCATTTGGCTTTCGACGCCCTTGCCCCAACTTGCCGGGAGAGCCGACGCGAGGCGTTCGCAAGGCACACGTTTTGAGGCAAGATGCGCCCTATGAGCGGCGAAGAGGAAGCGGAGGTTTCGAGTGCCGAGGCCGCCATCAGTGGCGCAACCAGTGGCGCAGAGGCAGCGGAGAGCTCGAATGCGGAAGCCGCCGTCAGCGGCGTGGTAGAACCGGCGAGCAGTGGCCGCGCCAAATGCCGAGCCTGCGGCGGCAAGATCGAAAAGGGCGCACTGCGCTTCGGCGAGAAGCTGCCGAACCCATTCGGCGAAGGCGAAGCAACCTACTGGTTTCATCTGGACTGCGCGGCCTACCGGCGACCTGAACCGCTGCTAGAAACCCTGAGCGAACTGTCGGAGCTCGTCCCCGATCAGGAGCGCTTGATGGCCATCGCCAAGCCCGGCGCGGAACACCCACGGTTGGCCCGAATTGCGCGTCTCGAGCGCTCACCCTCTGGACGTGCGCGTTGCCGCCATTGCCGAGACGCGATCCCCAAAGACAGCTGGCGCTTGGCGCTGGAGATATTTCAGGAGGGCCGGTTCGACCCGATCGGCTTCATCCACGTCGCCTGTCAGCGGGACTATTTCGGCATCGCTGCCGAACCAGAGCGTGTGCTCCGCGCAGGAAAAGACTTGGATGAGCAGGCCCGGCGAGAAGTCGAGGCAGCACTGGCGAACTCCTGAAAGCCCATCTCGACCGCTCGGCCGGCGCCCTGCCAATCGGGTCGGCAATCGACGTGGCGCGTACTACCTTTGCGCCCCCAATTTCGCCCGCCTGGCATTCCCAAACGTCGCCCGGCGGCTCGAGAAGGAGCGTAACTCGATGTCCAAGTACTACCCAGAAGTCAGCGCCGTCCCCGATTTTCCAGCAATCGAGCGCGACATTCTGAAGTTCTGGGAACAGGACAACACCTTCCCCGCATCCGTCGACGAACGTCCCCCGGGGGCGGAAGGACAGAACGAATACGTCTTCTACGACGGGCCCCCCTTCGCCAACGGCTTACCTCACTACGGCCACCTGTTGACCGGTTACGTCAAGGACGTCGTGCCCCGCTACCAGACGATGCGCGGCAAGAAGGTGGAGCGGCGTTTCGGATGGGACTGCCACGGATTACCGGCCGAGATGGAGGCCGAGAAACACCTGAAGATATCCGGGCGCGCGGCGATCGAAGCCTACGGGATCGACAAGTTCAACGACTACTGCAAGACCAGCGTCCTGCGATACACCGGCGAATGGGAGAACTACGTCACACGCCAGGCGCGTTGGGTCGACTTCGAAAACGACTACAAGACGATGGACCTCTCCTACATGGAGAGCGTGATTTGGGCCTTCTCCGAGTTGTGGAAGAAGGGGCTGATCTACGAGGGGCATCGCGTGATGCCCTACTCGTGGGCGGCGGAGACACCGCTTTCCAACTTCGAGATCCGGATGGACAACTCCTACCGTCAGCGGCAAGACCCGGCGGTAACCGTGCGCTTCGAACTGGAGCCCAAAGAGGGCGACCCAGGACCGCTTTCGATCTTGGTGTGGACGACGACGCCGTGGACACTTCCCAGTAACCTCGCGCTCGCAGTAGGGCCCGACATCGACTACGCCATCTACGAACTGGACGGCGAATTGCTCGTCATCGGCGAGGCCACGGTCGGCAAGAGCTACAAGAAGGAGCTCTCGAAAGCGAGAAAGGTCGGAAGCCTCAAAGGTTCCGAATTGGTCGGACGCGGCTACGAGCCGATGTTTCCGTACTTTGCCGACAACCCGAACAGCTTTCGGGTTCTGTCGGCGGCCTTCGTCGACACCGAGGAAGGCACTGGGACGGTGCATCTCGCGCCGGGCTTCGGTGAGGACGACCAGCGTGTGTGCGAAGAGAACGAGATCCCCCTCGTCGTTCCAGTCGACGACAAGGGCCGTTTCACGGCTGAAGTGCCCGACTACGAAGGACAGCTGGTCTTCGACGCCAACAAGCCCATCATCGCGCTCCTCAAGGAGCGCGGCGTGTTGTTCAAGCACGCGACCTACGATCACAACTACCCTCACTGCTGGCGCACCGATCAGCCGCTGATCTACAAGGCCCTCAGCAGCTGGTACGTGCGGGTCACGAGTTTTCGCGATCGCATGGTGGCGCTCAACCAGCAGATCAGCTGGATCCCGGAAAGGATCCGCGACGGGCAGTTCGGCAAGTGGCTGGAGAATGCCCGCGATTGGTCCATTTCGCGCAATCGCTTCTGGGGCGCTCCCCTCCCGGTGTGGAAGAGCGACGACCCCAACTTCCCTCGCGTCGACGTCTACGGCAGCCTCGACGAGCTCGAACGCGACTTTGGCGTGCGTCCCGACAATCTGCATCGCCCCTTCGTGGACGAACTGACTCGTCCCAACCCGGACGACCCCAGCGGCAAGAGCACCATGCGCCGAGTCCCAGAGGTGCTGGACTGCTGGTTCGAGTCGGGCTCGATGCCATTTGCCCAAGTCCACTACCCGTTCGAGAACAAGGAGTGGTTCGAGGGGCATTTCCCCGCCGACTTCATCGTCGAGTACGTCGGGCAGACGCGAGGTTGGTTCTACACCTTGATGGTGCTGGCTACGGCGTTGTTCAACAAGCCACCCTTCGAGAACTGCATCTGTCACGGGGTCGTGCTGGACGAAAACGCGCAGAAGTTGAGCAAGAAGCTCCGCAACTACCCAGATCCGATGGAGATGTGCGAAACCTATGGCGCGGACGCGCTGCGCTGGTTCCTCATGTCGTCGGCGATCTTGCGCGGTGGCGATCTGCAGATCGATCGCGAGGGAGCGGGCATCAAGGACGTCATGCGCCTGGTGCTCAACCCGGTGTACAACGCCTACTACTTCTTCACCCTGTACGCGAACTCGGACGGTATCGAGGCCAAGTTTCGCACGGACAGCAAGCAACTCCTCGACCGCTACCTGCTCGCCAAAACGCGGCAACTGGTGGAGAGGATGACCGCTTCGATGGACGGCTACGACATCGCGGGGGCGTGCGCTCACGTCTCGTCGTTCCTCGACGCGATGAACAACTGGTACATCCGTCGTAGTCGCTCACGCTTCTGGCGCAAAGAGCACGACCAAGACAAGCAAGATGCGTACGACACGCTGTACACCGTGTTGCTGACAGTCAGCAAGGTCGCCGCCCCGCTGATGCCGTTGTTGACCGAAGCGGTCTTCCAAGGCCTCACGAAGGAACGCAGCGTTCATCTGACAGACTGGCCCGATGCAAACGCCTTCCCGATGGACGACGACTTGGTAGCGGCGATGGACCGCGCCCGCGACGTGTGCTCGGTCACGCTGTCACTGCGAGACGCTCACAAGCTGCGCACTCGTTTGCCCCTCGCCAAGCTGACCGTTGCCGGCAAGGGCGTCGAGTCGCTCGAGCCCTATGTGGACTTGATCCGCGACGAGGTAAATGTGAAGCAAGTGGTTCTGACCGCTGACGCCGGGCAGTTCGGCACGTTCCAGCTTCAGGTGAACGCGCGCGCCGTCGGAAAGAAGCTCGGCAAAGACATGAAGACGGTGATGACCGCCTCCAAATCGGGCGATTGGGAGCTGCTCGATCGAGGCGCCGCACGCGTGGGTCCGGCCACGCTGGAGGCAGGCGAGTTCTCCATGCGCTTGCAGAGCAAGGAAGGGGTGGCCAGCCAGGGCCTACCAAGCAACGACGCAGTCGTGGTTCTGGACACCGAGGTCACCCCGGAACTGGAGCGCGAAGGATTGGCGAGGGATCTCGTGCGCTCGGTGCAACAGGCTCGTAAGGACGCAGATCTACACATAGCTGACCACATCCACCTCACTCTGCAGGTCGAAGGCGATGCAAAAACGGCGCTGGAGGAGTTTTCCTCCTACATCCGCGAGCAGACGCTGGCAGACGACCTGGTGTTCACCGCACCCACCAACAGCGCCCATCGTTGCACAACCAAATTGGGAGCCAATCAGGTCGAGATCGGTTTGACGAAGGCGTGAATACCCGCCCTCGTTTCAACCTTGCAATGGCAACAGCTCACTAACGCAATGCTCCCTGCTCGAAACCACGTGTTGGTGAGCGGATGATGAAACACTCCGCTCGTGGTCTTCCTGCTCAGCGATCTGCTGAATCTGCAGTCTCGTTCGCTGTTCGAATTAGCTCCCCAAGCACCCGCGCTCCGGGGGTCTCCCAAGAACGCCTAGACAAGATGTGGGCGCTCAACGGCTACGCCAGTCCTTCGTGATTTCTCCCTCAGTCCCGGCGTGAAACAAGTCGTCAACCAATGACGGAAAGTCGGTCGTGCTGGAAGCTCGTGACCAGCAGACGCGTATTCGTGCTGCCGCTGCGCACGAAACGAGCAATAATGAGAGCCATGAGCCAAGCGCGCCGCCCCATGCGTTGGACGACCACGGGCCTCCGAGCCCACGAGTCCAATAGCGTCCGCGTCGTTCGAGAGCACGACGTCGACATCGCGTTTCAGCCCATCGTGGATCTTAGAGACCACACTACATTCGCTCACGAGGCGCTTGCGCGCTGCAAGTTACCACAGTTCAAGTCTCCGCTGACCATGTTCGAGCAAGCCGAGCGGGAGGAAGCCTGCGGTCGCCTCGGGCGCGTCGTCCGCAACGTTCTGTTCGAGCACTGTGCGCGGCGCCGCATCTTCATCAACGTTCATCCGCAAGAGGTGAGTCAACGCTGGCTCGTGCAGCCGACAGACCCACTCTTCCTGCACGACAGCGAGGTGTTCATCGAGGTCACGGAAGCAGCCGCCTTCCAATACTTCGACGTGTGCATGAGCGTGCTGTCCGAACTCAGGGCCCGCTGCGACGCGCGCATCGTGGTGGACGACTTCGGTGCTGGTCATGCCGACCTCAACCGTGTGCTCGAGCTGCGGCCGGACATGGTGAAGCTGGACATGTCCTTGGTGCGCGACGTGCAGGACGACATCGTGCGGCAAGAACAAGTCCGAGAGATCGTCGAAACGTGCCACTCCCTGGGAGCCGCCGTCGTGGCCGAAGGAATCGAGACCCGCGAGGAACTGGAAACGACTCAGCGGCTTGGGGCCGACTACGGGCAGGGTTATCTCCTGGGGCGTCCGACGTTCCCGCCACAACCCGGCGCCTGGCCCGGAGAACCCGAACTGACGGCGGTCGGCGCAACCCCCTGAAGGGCGCGTCTCCGAAGATGGCAGGAAGGCCCTGCCGACTCGGGAGCGCAGCAGCAAGGCGACGTCGGACTTGCATTTGCGTCTCGGGCGCGGAAAGTTCTCGCCTCCGATGCGAGCTGTCTACCAAGCGAGCAGCCTCCACGAGGCGCAGTTGCTCGTCGACCGTCTGCACGAGCTCGGCATCGAGAGCTACGTGAAGAACGAGCATCTTCAAGGCGCTCTGGGCGAGCTCCCCCTCTCGCTGCACCCCGTGATTTGCGTCGTCAGGGACGCCGACTACTCTCGCGCGAGGGAAGCGGCCTGGGATTTCGAGCAGGCCAATCGGCAGGACCCTGGGCCAGACCGCCGCTGCTCCCAGTGTGGCGAAACCAGCCCGGGCAACTTCCAAGTGTGTTGGAAGTGCCGAACCGAGTTTGCCCTCGATTCTTGAAGGAAGGCACCTTGTCCAAGACGACACGCTGGCTGATATTCGCGCTCAAGAGCGTCGTGGCCGTGTACTGGGCGTGGGTCCTCGCCGCCAGTGTGGGCTCCACCAGCGGCACTTTCGACGCCATCGTCGTGCTGTCGGCGCCGCTGCTGTTGGGCATTCACTTCGTCCAAGGACTGATGTTCATTCGCTTGCTGCGCGGCAAAGGACCTTGGTGGGGAGACTTCGGCCAGATCATGTTGTTCGGCGTCCTGCATCTTGTGGTGCTGTCGCGCCGCCGGCCTTGAATGCCGGTTCCCGTCGCGCCAGCTCGAAACACGGCGGGCACGTCGAGTCGAACCTCGAGGAGCGGGCGTGAAATCCTTGCTGGGCTCTTCGCGCCCGAGCCCCAGTTTTGCCACCCACGGAAACGCGGGATTGGTTGCGCTGAGGGCGGCGAGTGCCGCTATAGTCCGGCGTCAATGAGCGACGACAAGCAGACGATGCTATCGGCGGTGCAGCCGACGAACCCGATGACTCTGGGCAACTTCGTCGGCGCCATGAGTCAATGGACGCGCTATCAGCAGGACTACGACAGCATCTTCTTCGCGGTCGACCAACACGCCATCACACTGCGTCAAGCCCCCGAAGCACTGCGTGAGAACACCTATCGGCTGATGGCAACGTTCATCGCGGGTGGGCTCGATCCGGACCATTGCATCCTCTTCGTGCAGAGCCACGTGCCGGAACACTCGCAGTTGGCGTGGGTGCTGACCTGCAACGCCTACATGGGCGAGCTGTCCCGCATGACCCAATACAAAGAGAAGTCTCAGAAGCAGGGCGCGAACATCCCCGCGGGGATCTTCATCTACCCCGCGTTGATGGCTGCAGACATCTTGCTTTATGGCGCGCACAAGATACCCGTCGGGGAAGACCAGAAACAACACGTCGAACTCACGCGAGACCTCGCGCAACGCATGAACCATGCCTTCGACCGAGATTTGTTCGTCGTGCCGGAGCCATTCATCCCGAAGGTCGGCGCTCGCATCATGTCGTTGCAAGATCCGACGAAGAAGATGAGCAAGAGCGACCCAGATCCAAAAGCCACCATCTTCCTGACCGACAGCGACAAACAGATCGCCAAGAAGATCAAGAGTGCTGTTACCGATTCCGGCTCGGAGATCACCTACGACGCCAACAAGCCCGGCGTGAAGAATCTCATCGACATCCAAAGTGCTCTTTTGCGCGAGGCTCCTGAAGTCATCGTCGAGAGGTACGTCGGAAAGATGTATGGACACCTGAAGGTGGACACAGCCGAGGTCGTGACGAACGCCATCGGGCCGGTGAGGGACGGAGCGGAGCGCTTGCTCGCCGACCGTGGCGAGTTGGACCGGCTGCTGAAGATCGGCGCAGAAAAGGCCCGCTCGCGCGCCCAGAGCAGGATGGCTCAAGTGTACGACGCGTTGGGCTTCATCGCGCCCAGCGCCTGAGGGCTCGGTCGAGCACAGCCGGCAGCAGCCCGGACTCAGAGGCGGCAGACGCCCCAAGCATGGGCCCAGCGGGCAAAACACTGGTGACATTCCGGCAATTGGCCGCACAATAGACGTCGGTGAGCCAAGGCCCGCTGGCGTGGCGCGTCAATCACCCGACAGCTCATGATGGCGTCTGCTCCGATCGACCTCCTGTATACCTCGCCCGCCACCCGGGTCTCGCTGCCTTTGATTCAGCGAGCGCTGGTGTTCGCCTTCTCCGCAGGTGATACCGCGGGCGCCTTCGAGCGCGTCTTGGAGAATGCGGCCTGTGGCCAATCGACCTTCGCGGCCGACTGCTTCGCTGGCGACCTCTTCATCGACCAACTCATCGAACGCTGCTTTCCGATCCGAGTCCAGGCGACGAAATACGCCCCGTGCAAGCCGTACCTGCGCCGCACCTTGACGCAACCACCTGCCGATCCCGTCGACACCAAGTACCGCCAGCAGGTGCTGAACGAACTGGAGGAGCGACGCGAATATCGCCAAGCCTTCGAAGCGCTTTACGTCGAGCTTCAAGAGCTCAGAGCATTGCTCAGCTCTGGAGATTACTCGACGCGGATGGACCAAAACATGCGCCGCTTGGACATCCTGCGCTCCCTGGCGAAGATATTCACGACGATGGCCAAGAGCTTCGAGGGGGCGGACTCCGGCCTGCGTCGAATCCGCGAGGCAGGCAAAGCGATCACCACGAGCGAGGGTTACGAGCGCCTGGCAGAGCTCTTGGAGTACGAAGGACACCTCGCCACCGTCGACTTGCGAGTCAAGCTCGGCCTGGAGGGCGGTGTGCGCACGTTCACCGTGCTGGCGTACCACGAGAACGTGGAGAGCAGCTTTCACACTTCCTGGCTGAAGCAAGCTTGGAATCGCTTCATGATGCTGCTCCGAGGTTACCGGCTGAGTCAGCACGAGATGCTGACGCGGCTACTCGACCAGACGTTGGAAGGTGTCAAACAGGATGTTTTGCCCTTGTTCCAGTTGCTGGGCGACATGGAGTTCTACCTGGCCGGCTTGGGCTTCACGGACATGGCCCGACGCGCAGGATTGACGCCCGCCTTTCCAACCCTCATCAAGCGGGGCGAAGGCGACCTTTCACTGCGAGGGCTATACAACCCATTCTTGCTCGCGGACGGAGTCGACGTGCGGCCCTGCGACGTGCAGGCCGAAGCCGACGCCATCGTCGTCGTCACCGGTCCGAACTCCGGGGGCAAGACGCGCTTGCTGCAGTCCGTGGCCCTATCGCAGCTCCTGGCTCAGTGCGGGCTGATGGTGCCCGCCGCGGAGGCTCGCGTGGTGTGGACGGAAGGCATGTTCGTCTCGTTGCTCGATGACGTCAGCGCGGACCAACACGAGGGGCGGCTGGGCATGGAGCTGCTACGCATTCGGCGACTGTTCGAGCAGATCAACGTCGGGGACATGGTTGTGATCGACGAGCTGTGCTCGGGCACCAATCCGAGCGAGGGTGAAGAGATATTCCGTCTCGTGATCCAGCTGTTGGGGGACTTGCACCCCCAGGTATGGCTGACGACACACTTTCTGACGTTCGCCCAGCGTCTGAAGTCGGGTTCGGAGCTACGCCAGCTGCGGTTTCTCCAGGTCAAGCTCGACGCCCACGAGCTGCCGACGTTCCAATTCGAAGAGGGCGTCGCCAAAACGTCGCTCGCTCGCCAAACGGCAGCGCGATTGGGAGTCACCTGGGACGAACTGGCGGCGTTGGTGGACCGCGCCAAAGCTCGGCAACGACAGGACGGCGAAGTGACGCCTCGACCCCAGACGAGTCATTCGACGGCGCCCGAGACGACGGAACAAGACGTCCCCGCGGGCCTCGATCCGGCGCACGCCCTGGCCCGCACGTGAGCACAACCCGAGCTATCGCGACGTTCACTCGCCGCGATTCGGCGCCAGCTGAAGAGCCTCGGCTTCTCCTACGACAGGTCCCGCGAGGTGGATACGGCCTCACGAGGACGACCACTCCAGCCGCTTGCGTCACGGCCTCGGCAAGTCGAGGGCGGGCTCGGTCGCCCCTGGAGGTGGCTCAATGCCGAGCAACGCGCACAGCGTTGGGGCAATACTGAGTTGACTCACCGGTTGTGACTGTCGGTGAGGCGCGATCCCGGGGCCGAAAAACAGAAGCGGCACTTGTTGATCGTAGTCCTGGCGCGAACCGTGATCGGTACCCGCACCCGGAGGCGGGCCGTAGCCGAAGATCCAGAACGGTCGCGTGTCGATCAGCAAGTCGGCGCGACTGCCCGCAGGAAAACTGTTGGCGACCATGCGCTGCTCCGTCTCCTCACTCCCAGCCCAGGCGGCCGCTTCACCAGAGGTATGTACCCGCTGCACGCCCTCGACCGTCGAGAGATACGTTTGGGCAGCCGCCACGGCCTCCGTATACCTCGGGTGCTGCTTTGCCGACGCAGTGAAGTACAGGAAATGCGAAACGATGGCGGATACCCAATCCGCTGGCGCGACCGCTTCGTCGAGGTGCTTCTCCAGCTCTGCCTGTATCTGCTGCCCGAAGATGCGCCCGGCAGCGTGGCCACCAGCTTGCGAGTGCTCAGGCAGTGGGGCCACGCCGTGATCCGCCGTGATCATGACGCTGGTGCGTATCGAACTCGATAGTCGGGCGATCAGCTCCCCCAACGCGGCATCTGCGCGTCGCAGGTGATCGAGGTACTCCCAAGAATGAGGACCGAAGAGGTGACCCACGTAGTCCGTACCGGAAATGCTGATGACCAGAAGATCCGGTGCCTCGTCTCGTCCCAAGGCGTATTCGACACTCGCGCGTTCGGCGAGGGCGACGAGATACTCCGACAGCGAGGGCAGGAGCCGCGCCATGCGCGCTGGGGCATCGGTGGCGTTCGGATCGTGAGGAAAGGTTGCGCCCCAAGGACCGTCTTCGCCGACACCGGCGTCTGGCCCCAAGAGCGATTCGTAAAGGGCTGGCACTTGGGGCACCCACGGTCGAATCGCGGCGGTAGGTGGGCTCTCAGCCTGGAAACGCGACAACCACTCGGGCAGGCGTTCGGCGCAGAAGGACGACGTCGTGAATCGTCCGAGGGCAGGTTCGTACCACGCCGCGAGATCCGGCCCCGCGCCGACGGAGAAGACTGCCGCGCGGTCTTTGAGCGAGACCGCGACGACCTTGCTCGCTGGGCTTTGTGCCTCGAGCATTTGGGCAACCGTTCTCTGCCTGAGACGAGTCGGCCCCGCCGTCATCGATTCGTGACCGAAAACCACGTGACCAGGGCTGTGAACCAACGGCACCATGGCACCAACCCGTTCGTCCCAATCCTCGTTGCCGCCGATCCCCGAAGTGCGCGGCGGTGCCCCAGTGAAGATCGCGGCGTGCCCCGGAGCGGTGAACGTGTTGATGTAGGGGAATACACCGCGCTCGAAGAACGCTCCCTTGCCGATCGCCGTTCGTATCAGCCCGTGTTCGTCCAGAGCCGGGAGTGACCGCAGCAGGGTATCGCTGCCCAGCTGGTCGATGACGACGGCAACGAGAAGCTGAGGCCGCTCGACGTCTGGTGCGTCGGGAACCGGAGCCACTGCCGGCGCGGAAGCGGCCGGTGTGGACGACGCCGACGATGAGCTCGGTGTCGCGGGCGGCGCCGAAGCGCAGCAACTCGCCGCACCCAAACACGAGCCCAACAGGGCCGGGCGCCAACCAAAGGACTGAAAAAGGGAGGTCACGAGAGGCGCACCATACTCAAGAGGGCGGCATTTGGCGTGCTGTCGCCGACGGCGGACGGCGCTGGTCTGCCCGGAGCCAGTCGGCGGCCGTCTTCCCGGCCCATGACGCGCCGCTTCCAGACCTCCGGCCAAATGTCACACGATTGTAAAACCCTGTCGGCGATTGTCATACGGCGCCTCTGTTCAGGTCGGAGAAATGAGACCGACATGACAAGCCCCGCCGGTGCTCGTGTTAGTTCGGCGGCATGACTGCGATTCTCGTCAGCTACTTCACGGTTCTGCTGCTGCTGTGCACCTTCGGAGTGCACCGAGCTCACTTGGTGTGGCTGTGGTGGCGCAACCATCGCCACGTGGAGCGCGCTGCGTCCGAGCACGTACTGCCCGCCCAACTGCCAACGGTTACCGTCCAGTTGCCCACCTACAACGAGGCAACCGTGGTCGAGCGCTTGATCGAAGCGGTCGCGCGCTTCGACTATCCTCAGGATCGCCTCGAGATCCAAGTGCTCGACGACTCGACCGACGAGACGCGCTTACTCGCAACGCGCACGGTGGACGCATTGGCCAAGACGGGCCTGGACATCAAGTACGTTCGTCGACCTGACCGCGTAGGCTACAAGGCGGGAGCTTTGGACTACGGTCTGAAGACCGCCAAGGGCGAGCTGATCGCCATGTTCGACGCCGACTTCATCCCCAGCGCCGACTTCCTGAAGCGAATCGTCGGCCACTTCGACGATCCCCAAATCGGTATGGTGCAAACCCGCTGGGAGCACATCAACCGTGACACGTCACTGATGACCCAGATCCAGGCGATGTTGCTGGATGGGCATCACGTCGTCGAGAACCAGGCACGCTTCGGTTCGGGGCGCCTGTTCAACTTCTCCGGAACGGGCGGGATCTGGCGCCGCACAGCCATCGACGACGCCGGCGGGTGGCAGCACGACACGTTGACCGAAGACCTCGACCTCTCGTATCGAGCCCAGCTGAAAGGCTGGAAGTTCATCTATCGCCCGGACGTGACGACTCCATCCGAGCTGCCGGAGGAAATGAGCGCACTTCGAGCGCAGCAATACCGCTGGGCCAAGGGTACAGTGCAAACGGCACGCAAGCTCCTGGGTCGAGTGCTTTCCGCTCGCGAGCTGACGTTCTCTCAGCGTCTGGAAGCCTTCTTCCACATGACGCCTCACGCGGCGTACTTCCTGATGATGTTGCTGACCATCTTGGTGCTGCCCGCCCTGCTGGTCGTGCCGGCAACGGACATCGGCACGATGATCATGGTCGACTTGCCACTGTGCTTGGGCGCTACCGGCTCGATCGCCGCGTTCTTCATGCTCGCCGAGACAGCCCAAGGGCGTTCGCCTTGGGGCGCCCTGTTGCGTTTGCCCGGCGTCATCGCGCTCGGTGCTGGCCTCAGCCCACTCGTGACGCGAGCGGCTTGGGGGGGCTTGCGTCACATGGCGGGTGAATTCGTGCGCACGCCGAAAAAGGGGTCTGGCATGACGCGTTATCGCCAGCGGGTGAGCCTGCCGTGGGCGGAATTGATCCTGTGCGGCATTTCGAGCTGCAGTGTCTTCGCGTCCGTCCAGTCGGGGCACTACTTCGCCACGCCCTTCACGTTCCTGTTCGCAACTGGCTACGGCTACGTGGCATTCCACCTGGTGATGGAGCAGCTCGCGACACGTCAGGACGTCCCACGCTTGGTCACCTCCGCCTGAGGCGACGCGCGGCGCGCTCGCTGCGGCCGCGCCTCGGGACGCGTTTACGGCATCCGCGTTCGACGTCGGCTCAGTGCCACAGCGCGTACTCGTGAAAGAGAAGCATCTCGTAGCCTCCGGGCCCACGATTGAAGCGGTAGCTGTGGGTGCCGTGGGCTAGGAAGAGCTCGCTCCGAACGCCGCGCCGCTCGAAGCGCCGCTGCAATTGGCGGATGACGTCGAGGTAGTAGTCCCCCCAACTGGTGACCAAGCGGATCTGCAACTCAGGATTCTTCACTTGGGCGTCGTGGGCGGCCTGGGCGAAGTAGTCGAGCTCGGTTTCGTCGATGGCCGCTTGAAGTGCGCCAACGGCGCCGAATGCATCAGGGTATTCCAAGCCAATCAGTAACGATGCGCGTCCTCCGAGACTGACCCCGTCGATGCCCGTCGCCAGGGGGTTGTCCGACACGGGTGCTCGCTCACGCAACGTGGGCAGCATGCTTTCCACGACGAAACGAGCCAACTTGGGCCCATTGGCGAAGGCAGCCGCCCCGCCCAACACGTCCGGCAGGTACGGAGTCGCCACGATGAACGGGCGAAACGGCTGAGACCGCAGCCGTTCATTGACTGCGGCCAGGCGTTCCTTGGCCACGAAGTCTTCGAAATCTTCACGGGTGAGCGGGGGTTTCTGCAAGCGCTCGATGCTGCGCCTCAGAGCGTAGTCCTCGAACCATCCACGCACGCCTCTCTCCGGCCCTTTCACACTCTCACCTCTGCCGTGAAAAGCGATGAGCAACGGCAGGCGTTGCGCCGCAGATTGCCGCGCGGGCACAGCCACCAGCACAGGGATCGGTCCGAACTCGGGATGGCTCAAGTCCAAGCGGAACTCGTGTGCTCGCTGTGGAAACACCGCGGCCGCGGGCGCCAATCCCTCGTCGCTCGTCTGTTTCTTCCGTGCACGCTCGCTTTGCTGTGTTCGAACGTCTGCAGGCTTGCTCTCCGGGCTGCCGGCAGACGGCAACGTCTGAAGCTTTGGCGGAAATGTCCGTGAGGTCTTCGACGTGCCCGTTGCCTGCGCTGAGCCGCCTCGGGCACACGCGAGGAAACACGCAGCACACAGACCGAACGCGCCGACGTGTCGCGCCCAGAACCCCCGGAGGGCGAACGACGAAATAGCGGAACTCACCCCTGGATTGTCACCTTCCCAGCGGAACAAGTCGACCCCCAACACACCAGGATGGGCCAGTGACGTTTGGGTGTCATCGCGGACTGAGGCGATGCAGGCCGCGCGTTCCACGTTTTGCGGAAAGCCCGGACTCACCGCTGGGCGAGGACGGCCGGCAGGCGTAGCCTGGAGGAGTGATTGAGGAAGTCCCCGTCTCGTTTCCCCACACTCTGGACGAGTACGCAGAGCACGCACTGCTAGCACCAATGGTGCGAGCAGTGCGTGCTGAAGCTCGGCTGCTCGCGCCAAAGCTCGAGGGGCGCACCGTATGGATGCTGAACTCCACGGCCAAGGGCGGTGGAGTGGCGGAGATGCTACCCAAGCTCGTCCATCTACTGCGCGAACTAGGTGTACAGGCACGCTGGTGCACGATCAACCCCGCCGAAGCCGCCTTCTTCAGTCTCACCAAGCGCCTGCACAACGCCATCCACGGGGTACCGTGCGGCGACTTCGGGGCGGACGATCGCGCCTTGTACGACGCGGTGAGCCAGCGCCACTATGAGGAGTTGCGCGGTCGTATCTCCAAGGGGGACATCGTCGTCACTCACGACCCGCAGCCTGCGGGCGTGGGAGCGCGCTTCCGTGACGACGACGAGGTCTCGACGATTTGGCGCTGCCACATCGGGTTGGACTACGACACGGAATCCACCCGCAAAGCCTGGCAGTTCCTGGACGAGTCCCTGAGCGGCTACGACCATTCGGTCTTCTCGGCGCCGGGCTACATCATCCCGGCGTTGGCCAAACGCGTCTCGATCATTCGCCCCGCGATCGACCCCTTGAGCCACAAGAATCGGCGCCTGCACCCCGTCAAGCTAGCCGGCATCTTGAACAACGCGGGCCTGATCGATGGGCCCCATCCGATCGTGACGCCCAGCTTCCAGAACGCGGTCAGCCGTCTGTCACCGGACGGCGACTTCCGGGCTCTGGACGGCGCCAAGGAGATCGGACTCTTGTTCCGCCCCATCGTGACCCAAGTCTCCCGCTGGGATCGCCTCAAAGGCTGGTTCCCGTTGCTGCTGGGTTTCCGCCAATTGAAGACCAACATCAAACGCTACGCCGGAGACGACGCACGGCGGGTGCGACGGCTACAACTCGCGCGCCTCGTTCTGGCGGGTCCGGAGCCTTCGTCGGTTGCGGACGATCCGGAGGCTGGCAGCGTACTGGAGGAGGTGCGGCGCGAGTACCTCTCGCTTCCCTCGGAGCTACAACAAGACGTCGCCGTTCTGTCCCTGCCCATGACCTCGCTCAAACACAATGCGCTGGTCGTCAACGCGCTGCAGCGTTCGAGCAGCGTGATCGTGCAAAACTCGTTGCGGGAGGGCTTCGGGTTGTCCGTCACCGAGGCCATGTGGAAGCACACGCCGGTGCTCGGATCGAGCGCCTACGGCATACGCCAGCAATTGAACCCGGGCATCGACGGTGAGCTGATCGAAGACCCAGCTGCCCCAGGGAGCGTGGCCGAAGGCTTGAGCCGCATTCTCAATGACGCAAAACGACGCGAGCACTTGGCGCTCAACGCCCACCTGCGCGTCTCGAACGAACTCTTGATCTTCCGACAGCTCTCGGACTGGCTGCGGCTGCTGGCGGCACACTGAAAACGGTGCTCGCTGGAGCAATCAGCGGCAACCGATGGTCGACGCCAGCAGCACGTCGGGTAAACTCGAATCGAGGCGCCCCGAAACGGAAAATCCCCATCCGAAGCCCGCACCAGGTGGGAGTTGTTTGCACCCCGCACCCAGGTTTGCTACCAGCCCCAGCTCCCTCCCATGGCCCCCGCATCCGAAGCATTGAGTCGAGAGCAGCCCGCCACCGCGGGCGATCCGGATTATGTGCGCGAAGCCCTGGGCTTCGCACTGCTATGTGCCCGACGACCTGGCAACGATCCAGCGCACACTCCACTCGGGGTGCCCCGAGTGTTGTCAGTAGCCGACGTTCGCTCGCTGCCTCGTGACGAGCTGCGCGAAGGTCTCGACGCGGTGCTGCTGTCGCGTCGAGCCGACGTCGGCTTGTGGGCGCTGTACGAATGCGGACTCCTCGACGTGCTGTTGCCGGAAGTGACGGCCCTGGTCGGCTTCGGTGAGGGTGACTCGCGACACAAGGACGTGTGGCGCCACACCCTGCAAGTCGTCATTCAAAGCGTGCCTCGTCTGGCCGTGCGCTGGGGCGCGCTCTTCCACGACATCGGCAAGCCGCGAACCCGTAGTGTCGAAGCAGATGGCAGCATTCACTTCCTCCATCATGCGGAAGTCGGTGCGCGCATGTTCACCAAACTCGCCAAACGCGAGAAACTCTTCTCGGACGAAGACGAACGCGAGAAGATCCGCTTCCTCGTCTACCACCACCAGCGCGCCCACCAATACGACGACAGCTGGACGGACAGCGCTACTCGTCGCTTCGCACGCGAAGTCGGCGAGCACATGGACGACCTGATGGCGCTATCCCGGGCGGACATGACGACGAAGCGCAAGGAGAAGCGGCGGCGCTTCTTGTTCCAGCTCAAGACGCTGTGTGATCGCATCGAGAAGCTTCAAGCCGAAGATGCCAAACCCAAGGCCCTACCCAAGGGACTCGGTGAGCTCATCATCTCCGAGTTCCAGCTGCCCCCGAGCAAGCTCGTCGGCGACATCCGCAAATCGCTGGTGGAGGCTGTGGAGAACGGTGAATTGCCGTTGCAAGCTCCGTTCGAGGTCTACATCGCGTTCATCCGCGACAATGCCGACCGCTTCGCGCTGCCCGAGCATGCGCGCACGCTCGGCGCCCGAAGCACGGATCCCGTCGAGCAACGCCCCGAAGCGGGCGACTGAGGTACAGCCATGCCGCTTCCCACAGGTGTCACCTTTTTGGAACCAACCATTCCGGTCCACGTCTTCGACGCCGAAGAACCGGGCCCGACGGCGCTGATCCAAGCTGGCATCCACGGCAACGAAGTGGCAGGGGTGCACGCACTGCAAGAGTTGCTGGAGGAGGGCCTGCGCCCGGACAAGGGCCGACTGATCCTCATTCCGGTAATGAACCCTGCGGCGTACCGCGCCAGACTGCGGATGGCCCCTGGCGGCTTGGACCTCAACCGCTGCTTCCCGGGCGACGCCAACGCCGAAGCCAGTGAGCATCGCCTCGCCGCCAAGTTCATGGCGCTGGTCGAAGACGAAAAGCCAGAATTGATGGCGACGCTGCACGAAAGCCTCAAACGCTTTCATCCGCAGGTTCCCCAATCCTTTGGGCAAACCTTGGTCTACGGCGTGGAACCGATGCCCCCCCTCGTGGGCCGCGTCGTCGAACGCCTGAACGGCAAGCTGGAACACCCCTACGAGCTCTGGGCGCCGCACTACTACCCGGTCGCCACCTCGTCGACGGAAGTGATCGTCGACCGCGTCGGCTGCATCGGGATTTGCGTCGAAACGTGGGAAGTCTTCGAGGAGCGACGGAGGATCGACATGCAGCGAGAAGTGGTGCGCTGCCTGCTCGAAGAAGTCGGCGTCCTGAACGCCAGCTAGCTTGCCGACGAGCAGCCCACCGAAAGCCAGCCCGCTGTGCTCGACCGGTGCAGTGTCAGCCGGCAGCGCGGGCGGCAACGGCGGGCACTGGGCCGCTGGCGAGCGCGGTCAACCCCGGCACCGGCGTACCGTGCTCCCTGGCGTACTCGTGAACCAGAGAGGCCAACAACGACGAGACCTCTCGCTCTTGGCCGAGGCGTTCACCGTCGAGCCAGCCGACGGGCACGACCCCTGCCCCCGTGCCCGTCAAGAAGACCTCGCTTGCGCCGAGCAGGTCGAAGCGCGTCAGCGATGCTTCACGCGTCTCGTAACCTCGAGCAGTGAGTAGTTTCAACGCACGCCGACGGCTGAGTCCGCCGAGCGCCCCATCGGAAGTGGGCGGCGTCATGACGACCCCGTCGACACGCGCGAAGACGTTCGCGACGCTGGCCTCGGCGATGGTCCCCCGGGAGTTGAGCACCAGGGCTTCGTCAGCGCCGTGGCGCTTGGCCTCCATCTTGGCCATGACGTTGTTCAAGTAGTTGAGCGATTTGACGCGTGGGTCCAAGACGTCGAAGGCGGGCCGTCGCAAACTGACGGTCGCGAGACGGATCCCCTCCCCCGAAGCGGAGAAGATCTTGAGGTCACCCGCGATGCAGCAAACCATCGGCTCGCCGCAACTCGCGACGTCGATGCCTAGCGCACCTTTGCCACGAGTCACCAGCAACCGCACGTAGGAGTCCATGACCCCGAGAGCACCCGTCGTCTCCAACACGGCCCGCCGCAGGTAGTCGAGCTCGGGCAGCTGCAGATGGATGGCCTTGGCCGCAGTTGCTAGACGCTGAAGGTGGAGCTCCAAGTCGACGACGCGTCCGTCGAGCACCCGAATGCCCTCGAATATCCCGTCCCCGTAGAGCAAACCGTGATCCAAGACGGACACTTTTGCGTCTTCTTCGTCCACGAGCGCGCCATTCATCCAAAACGTCTTCATGCGTCACCTTCCAATTCGTCCGCCAGCTGTTGGCTGGCTCTCTTGACCGCGGAGGCCAAGCTTCCGACCCCGAGTTCGCGGTAGCGCGGTGCCACACAGGCAACGACCACCGCTCCCAACAAACGTTCGGCAAAAAAGACGGGAGCGGCAACGGCGCTCAGCCCCTGCATCCACTCCTCGTCACTCGCTGCCACGCCTTCGCGACGTACCAACGCCACACTACGTCGCAACTTGGCGGGCGTACTCGGTGTGCTTCGAGTAAACGCCGTCAAACGCGACTCGTCCAGCTGCACGCGCTCGGGAGCGAACGCCAAGTACAAGCGCCCCACCGCGGTCGCATGCACCGGTATCTGCGCCCCGATGCGGGGTGAGATGCGCAAAAAGCCCGCCCCCTCCGCCTTGTCGAGCACGACGAGTTCCCCGGCGCGCTCGGAGACCAAGAAGAACGTCTCCCCGACGCTGGCGGCCGCACTCTGCAAGATGGGACGTGCAACTCTGACCAAGGGTTCAGCGCGGCTGGCACCGAGACCGAGTGCCAATAGCCCCACGCCGAGGCCGTACATCCCGCGCTCGTCTTGTTTGACCAGGTTGCGAAATTGGAGCTCCTTGAGCAACCGGTGCGCGCTCGCCTTGGGCATGCCAAGCCCCGACGCCACCGCGGAGATCCCGCAGGGCCCGGGCTGAGAGTTGAGAAAGAACAGCACTTCCGTGGCTTTGTGAATGCTCGACACGATTTCGGAGACGCGCTCGGTTCCAGACTTCAGAACGCCAGCGAACGCCCGGAATGCTAGCAAGAGTCTAGACGGTAGCCACAGAGAACAACGCCAAGTTCCATCGGGCGGAACGGCGTTCCACGATACGGAACGCTCCCGGGAGCGATCGCACGCTAGCGCAGCCGAACGAGCAGGGCGCCCTCCCCACCGAGTGCGCTGGGGGCAGTGCGGAAGGCCACCACGGCGGCCGCGAGCGAGGTCGTCAACTCTTCGACGACCAGCGCGGGCAGCACGGGCTGTCCACCGTGCGAGTGACGTCCCTTGCCGAAGATCACCAACAAAAGCCGCACCCCTTCCGCTCGCGCCTGACGAACCGCCGTCCCGAGGGCGGCGCGGGCCGCCGCCGCCGACATGCGGTGCAAATCCAAACGACGGGGTGCCGAACGCAAACGAGCGAGCTCCCGCGCGCTCCGCAGCGATGAGTCGCTAGCGTATCCCAGGACGACGCCCTCAGCTCCCTCGACGACGATCTTGCGGCGAGAACGCTCGGAGCGCGGAACGGTCCGAGCTTGCGCTCTGGGCCCGAGTGGGATCTTGGCCGGACCCTCGCGCAAGGGCTGCACCTCGCCGATCAGTTCGCCGAACCTGCTCTCGTCGTTGCCCTTCTTGCGTTCCATGCGGCCTCAGCGGGCTGGCTCACATACCGTGAGCGGCTTTTCGAAGTCGTCCTTCAGCGAGGCATCGGTGCAGGTCATGCCTTTGGGGCAATCGGTGTCCTGGTGACAGACGACGTAGCTATCGATGCGGCTCGAGCAAGCGCGACGCCCCGTGCACTCCATCGAGCGCTCCGCGCCGTACTGCTCACCCCAACCCGGAGCAGCGCAACACGCGCCCGCCTCCGCACAGTCTTCCGGTCCCTCGCAGAGCACCGGAAAAGGTTTACAATGGGAACTCCCCCGCAGGCACTCGGGCTTGACCAACGTGGATTGACCACAGAAGGCGTCCGGCCCATCGCGCATTGCCTCGACGGCGTACAGCGGCGTGACCACGGTCTCGTAGATGGTTTCGTCGAGACGACGGATGCGAACTCCGAGCTCTGTTGGTGACTCGCTCAACAGCACGCCGACGATGGCCGGCTCACCCGGGGGCCCGCGCAGTTGGAGTTGGAACTTCGTATCGCACTGGTGCTGTAGCACCTTGGCGCGCGTGTTGAGCTCGACGGAGAACTCGCAGTGTCCCCGCGAGCCCAACTCGAAGTCGAAGTGGTACGTGGCTGGTCCCAACAAGGGAGGTCCGAATTGCACGGACGTCGCACCAGTGCAGGGCTTGGGGATGGCGCGACTTGCCAACACGCCGCCAGAGACGACGACGGCCGCCATCACGGCCCCAGCCAACTGCGCGCGACGGTAGTCCACTGTCACATCCTAGCTGACGCTACGCGCCATCGCTTCATACGACCCCTGAACGTCAGCTCGACAGCTCGTCCAGATCCGCCTCCAACAAACGCCTGCTCTCGTCGCTCTCCACCTTGGCCGCGGACTCTCGCCCCCGTTCGACGAAACGCTTCTGACTCTGCGCCTCTCCCAAAACTCGGGCAGCGCGAGCCAGGGCCTCGTACGCATAGCCGACGAAGTACGGCGGCAGTGGCGCGTTCTCGGCAACCGCGAGCGCCTTCTGCCCGTATTGGCGCGCGAGCTCTCCTTGCCCGACGAGGGCGTAGACGCGCGAAAGCTGCCAGTAACCAACCGACGAGTTCTGTTGCGTGCATTGGGGATGCTGCGTCCAATGCCAGAACGACGCGTGAGCGGCTGCCAGCATGCGCTCGTCGTCCTCAGCGCTGCGCGACGGCGCGTCAATCCCCTTCCAAGCCGCGTTGAAGCATTTGGCAGCAAAGTAGCTGTGCGCTTTTTCTACGTCGAATCCGGGACCAGCCATGGGCGCATGATGCATCGCCTTCGGGTGAGCGTCCACCGAGCGCGCGATCGCGTCGCGTTTTGAGGTCCGCACGGACCGTGTTAGAACCAACGTTCGTGAGCCAAGCCAACCTGGACTTGATCCACTCGCTGCAGAAAGAGCTGCGCTCACGTGCCAATCCCGCACGCGCCAAGATGGCGGCGGCGTACATGAAGGTCGCCTTGCCGTTCGTCGGCGTCGAGGTGCCGGAAGTGCGCAGACTCACGGGACGCACCCTCGCCGAGTACCCCATCGAAGCCTTTGGCGAGTATCAGGCCACCTTGCGACGGCTGTTCTTCGACGCGACGTACCAGGAAGAGCGCTACGCCGCGCTCGCGATTGCCGGCAATCGGCGTTCAGCCCGCTTCCAAAAACCCAGAATGCTGCCCCTGTACCGACGCATGATCACGACGGCAGCCTGGTGGGATCTGGTGGATGAGCTCTCCACCCGCGTGGGCGACGTGCTCGACGGCGACCACGCTGCAACCACCAAGGTGCTCCTGGCTTGGGCACATCACGAAAACATCTGGCTGCGGCGGGCGGCGATCATCTGCCAACGCAAACTCGGCGAGCGCATGGATCTGTCGCTGCTCTACGCGTGCATCGAGCCCTCGCTCGGCGAGTCCGAGTTCTTCCTGCGCAAGGGCATCGGTTGGGCCCTGCGCTCGTTGGCGTGGAGCAACCCGGAAGAAACCATCCGTTACGTCAAAGCAAACCGGTCGCGGCTCAGCCCACTGTCGAAAAAGGAAGCGCTGAAGAACCTGCTCAAATCGGGAGCCATCGATGCGATCCCGTAGCTCGAGCGTGCTGCTACTCGGCACACTCATGATCTCGGGCTGCGACGAATCCAAGCCCGAGACGGCACCCGCTGCCGACGCGTCGCCGCCAAAGGCCCGAGAACTTCCTGACGATCGCCTCTGGACGTCGACTCACTTCCGCTACCACACGCGCGCAAACGACGACTCCGTGTGCGAGCCCCTGCTCGAACATCTCGAACGACACTTCGACGCGTTGCAGGAGTATCTCGGGTTCACCTGGCCCGAGGGCAAGCACTTGGACTACCACAAGTACGAAAGCGAAGCGGACAAGCGCGCCAACAGCGCGTGCAGCGCCTTCAACTCGTCGTGCTTCTACGCGGACGTCGGGGTTCAGACGGCCGAGCCCGTCGAGTTGCACGAGCTCGTGCACGCATACTTGGAGCCGATGGGGCGCAGTCACGTCGCGTTGGAGGAAGGGCTCGCGAACGCACTGTCGTGCGGCTTCGAAGTCCGTCAGCGCCCCACGCCAGCCGCCGTTGGCGACGTGTTCACCAGCGGCGGCTGGGCGACCCCCACGCTCGGCGAGTACAACAACCTCTACCACTCGGCGACATGGTTCGTCGGCTGGCTGCTCGACGAGTACGGACCCGATCGTTTCATGAGTTGGTACGCGGAAGCCAAAGGCGAACACGATCTGGCGGCGCATGCAAAGCTCTTCCACGATCTCTACGACCTGGCTCTCGACGATGCCTGGCAAGTCGCGTTCGACAGTGATGACCCCGACACCGCTTGCGCGCGCGTCTTCGAATGCGCGACACCGCCCTGGCGCCAGTCCATGGGCGACAGCTGTGAGTGGCCCCTTTCCGTCGGCAGTCTTCTCGTGCAAGAGCCGAGCTGGGTCGTGCAACGAGGAAGTGGCTTCGGACTGAGCGTCGGAGCCTGCGACGGCACCCCAAAAGTGCCGCATCGGGAATGGCTACGTGCTGCCACCGATGGCCAGAACGGAGAAGTGTTCGCCGTCGCCCTACCCGCCGGACGCTACTTCGTCGGCCAGAACCCGCGTTTCGAAGAAGGCTCCGTTCAGTTATTTAACCAAGCCGTGGGACTGTCTGAGCCGAACGCTTGTCCGGACTTGCTCCCGCTTACGCTGGATTTCAAGCGCAACCTGACGATCGCCTTGGCAACGGGTGGTGCAGCGGAATTCACTCGCGTTGTCAGCTGGCGTGAAGACGACGATACGTCGCGCGGTTATTCAGTGCAGTGCGACGAGGGCGTGGACGTGAAGTGGTGCAGCGACTGTGGGGAGTGCACCGCAACCTGCGACAAGGATGTCATGGCTGCGGACGCGTCGGCGCGATCGAACACGCGTATGCTGCAGTTCACGAGCCACGGTGAAGGGGCACACTGGGTACGACTCAAGCGTACATATTGAGCGTTGAACCAGCCCGAATCGCGCGTTTCGAAGCCGCAATCAGGTCCAAGTCGCAGGCTAACGGACCCGCTCCCTTCCCCGCGGCCCGGTTCATGCACAGGTGCTGACGACAGTCGCTTCCCCGTTTTGCTGGCGGTCTGCTAGCATCGCTTTTCTGAATGTTGGTCGGGGAAGACCGTCTAACTCAGAGCCCGCTGAGGGCAATATCTTGCTTGGTCTGGATGCGTGGGAAGACGCACTACATATGCTTCGTCCATTTTGGGCCGGCACCAAAAACTCCTGACATTCCAGTTGGCGGAGCCTAGACTGCGCCCACGTCAGGGGAGTTGGTTCGCTTAAAAGCGGCCATGCCTCCAGAGGCTAGCAATCATGAAGGAGTGCTTTCGATGAGGAAACTAATTGGAGGCGTGGCAAGGTTCGGGTCACCGCTACTTGCCACGGCAATGATCGTGGGGTGCCAACAGGCTCCGCACGCCGGCAGCGCCACCGAAAACGGTGACGCCGTGAATGCCGAGCGGCTCGAAGAAATGAGCATCGCTCCGGCGCAGGGCGAGCAGGGTCAGGGTATCGACCAGTTGTTGGAAGTCTGCGGTTGGGAATGCGGCTCGTTCGCCGATGGCGAGGTCAACATCTCCGGCGTGCAGAGCCTGGATGCATTCTTCGGTGCAAGCGCGAGCTTGAGCGCGCAGGCCGCAACGCTGCGTGCTGAGGTCCGCGCGGAGCTGATGAGCATCGCCGTCGCCGCGGGCATCGATGGTGCCGCCGAGCTCAGCATCAGCGAACTGACCGCCGAGATCGATGCGTCGATCAAGGGCGGCCTGGACGGGCAGATCAACGGTGGCATCAGCATCGAGTTCACGCCGCCCAAGTGTGAAGTCACCGCGCAGGCCAGCCTCGAGGCAGCTGCCAAGTGTGACGCAGAGATCGACCCGGGCATGGCCACCGTCGAGTGCAAGGGCAGCTGCGAAGCTTCCGCCTCGGCCATGGCGGAGTGTTCGGGCAATGCCGAACTCAAGTGTGTGGGTACGCCGCCGTCGTTCGAGTGCGAGGCCACCTGCACGGGTACGTGTGAACTCTCGGCCGGCGGCAGTTGCGAAGGTAGCTGCGAAGGCAGCTGCGAGATGGACGGCACGGCAGCCTGCGACGGCGAGTGCATGGGCACCGAAAGCGGCGGCAACTGCGAAGGTGAGTGCAAGCTCGCCGCAGGCGCTACCTGCGAGGGCACCTGCACCGGCAAGTGTGAACTCTCAGCCGGTGGCAGTTGCGAAGGCGAGTGCAAGGGCTCGTGTGAGTACACGCCGCCTGAGGGTGGCTGCCAAGCCGGCGCTTCTGCCAAGTGCGAAGCCAGCGCCGAAGCCTCCGTCGAGTGCAGCGGCAAGTGCGACGGCGAGGTCACCCCGCCGATGGTCAGCGCCGAGTGTGAAGCCACGGCCAAGGCCGAGGCGGAATTCGCCGCCGAGTGTCACCCGCCTTCCGTGGCTCTGAAGTACGAACTGACCGCCGAGGCCCGCGCCGATTTCGCGGCAGACGCTTCCGCCGAAGCGGCCTTCCAGGCCAAGGTTCAGGCCATCGGCTCTGCCTTCGCCAACATCGCAGCCAAGGGCGCCAAGATTGAAGGCGTGCTGCGAGCTGGTGGCGGACTGATCGAGTCCGGCGCCGACGCGGTGGCGGACGCCGCCGGAAACATCAGTGCGGACGCCGACGTTCGCGCATTCGTGGGTGCTTACTGCGCCATCGACGCCATCCCGGTCGTCGTGACCGCGCTGGAAGGCGCCGTCGGCGATCTGGAGGCAACCGGCAGCGCCGTTGCTGACGTAACCGCAACCTTTGGTGGCTGATCGTGGCAGCGAAAGATCAAGGAGTAACGAAGATGAAGAAGCTACTTAGTGGATTGGCCCTGTTGGCCAGCGCTGCACTCATCAGCGGTTGTGGTGACGACTCGGGCGGAGGCGTGCCCGGCCTGGACGACCCAGGCCTGGACGACCCCACCGGGCTCGTGGACGACCCCACCGGCGTTCTGGACGGAATCTGCAACTTCGAGTGCAAGGCCGTCGGCGAAGCCGGCGCCGGCATCTCGGGCATTCAGGAGGTGGACGCGTTCTTCTCCGCTGTGGGCACGTTCCAGGCGCAGGCAGGCGCGTTGGAAGCCGACGTTCGCCTGGAGTTGGTGAACATCGCCGCCGCACTCGGAGTCGAAGGCGCGGCGTCGATGGAGATCGACGAACTGACGGCAGCCATCGACGCCGAGATCTCGGCCAGCTTCGAAGGGCAGATCGACGGCAGCATCAGCCTCAAGGTCGCCCCGGCCAAGTGCGAGGTCAGCGCCAGCGCTTCGGTGCAGGCGGCGGCCAAGTGCGACGCCGACATCGATCCGGGCATGGCCTCCGTCACGTGTGAGGGCAGCTGCGAAGCGGAGGCCTCGGCCATGGTCGAATGCTCCGGTGAAGCGGAGCTCAAGTGCGTCGGTACGCCGCCTTCATTCGAGTGCGAGGCGACCTGTACGGGCACCTGTGAACTCGAAGCAGGCGGTAGCTGCGAAGGTAGCTGCCAGGGCACCTGCGAGATGGACGGCACCGCGGCCTGCGACGGCGAATGCATGGGCTCGACCGATGCCGGTGGCAATTGTGAGGGCGAATGCCAACTCAAGGGCGGCGCCAAGTGTGAAGGCACCTGCACCGGCAGCTGCGAGCTGAAAGCTGGCGGCAGCTGTGAGGGCAAGTGCAAGGGCGAGTGTGAGTACACGCCTCCTGAGGGCGGGTGCCAAGCCGGCGCCAGCGCCAAGTGCGAAGGCAGCGCCAGCGCTTCCGTCGAGTGCAACGGCAAGTGCGATGGCGAGGTCGTGCCTCCCATGGTCAAGGCCGAGTGCGAGGCGACGGCCAAAGCAGAGGCGTCCTTCAACGCCGAGTGCACACCCCCGTCGGTGGAGCTGGACTACAAGCTCACGGCGGACGCTGCCGCGGACTTCGCGGCAGATGCTTCGGCAGAAGCTGCATTCCAGGCCAAGATCAGCGCCATCGCGAATGCCTACGGAAACCTGGCC
The DNA here is from genome assembly GCA_050290545.1 of Polyangiaceae bacterium. GTDB lineage: Bacteria > Myxococcota_A > Polyangia > Polyangiales > Polyangiaceae > SZUA-265. Next base: position 56,903 of record JBNKHV010000023.1, read on the forward strand.
GCCAAAGGCGCCAAGATCCAAGCCGTGCTGAAAGCCGGCGAGGGCCTCGGTGCTTCGGGTCAAGCCGCGGTTGAAGGTGCGCTGGACGCAGTGAACGCCGCGGATCTGGACATCGGCGCGGCGCTCGACCTGGCTTGCGGTATCGAGGCGGTCGGCGCGGTTCCCGGGCTGATCACCAGCGCGGCGGGCAGCCTGACGGCGAGCTTCGAGGCTGTGGCGGACGTCACGGCGTCTCTCGGCGGCTGAGCAAGCGACCACCAACGTACGACGAGCCGCTGGTCAATCGACCAGCGGCTCGTCGCGTTTTGTGCCGTGACTCCGTCACGCCAGCACCACAGCCGCGCGGAAACGACGTGCTACGCTTCGTCACGATGAAGCGAGGTCGCTCCCCAGCTCACCAACGCAGAGCGCGTTCACACCGCGCAGTGCTGCTCGTAGTGGCGGCCAGCGCATGCTGCGTCGGCTGCAGCGATGACGACGACAAGAGCGCAGGAGTGACTGGAGGCGGTCTAGCCAACTCCGGCGAGAGCGGGGGCCCGACGGTGATGTTGGGCGAAGAGCGCAGCGGTGACGGCACGTACTACGACGCGACGGGGGCCGGCGCGTGCAGCTTCGACCCGAGCCCCGACGCGCTGAACGTTGCCGCACTGAACGCCCCCGATTGGGAGTCGAGTGCCTATTGCGGCGCGTGCGCCGACGTCACGGGCCCGTCGGGACAAGTGCGCGTGCGCATCGTCGACTTGTGCCCGGAGTGCGCTTCAGGCGATCTCGACATGAGCCCCCAGGCCTTCGATCAGGTCGCCGAACGCGAGCTCGGGCGGGTTCCGATCGAGTGGCAGTTCGTGGCTTGCGATGTCTCCGGCAACGTCGCTTACCGCTACAAAGACGGCGCGAACCCGTTCTGGACGGCGGTGCAGGTGCACAATCACCGTCTGCCCATTCGCTCGATGGAGTGGTCCAAAGACGGCAGCGAGTGGGAAGACATGGAGCGTCAAGAGTACAACTACTTCCTCGAAAGCGACGGCTTCGGAGACGGCCCAACCCAGGTGCGCATCACCGCGATCGACGGACAACGACTCGTGGACGAACTGCCCCCCGTCGAAGAGTACCTCGTCGTCGAGGGCAGCGGGCAGTTCGACTAGCCCGTCGCGCCGCAGCCAGCAGCCTCTCGACGAGTAGGATCATCCTTGCGCTGCGCTTCACTCGTGAACCAGCGTCGCGAATTCCCTGGGGCTCTTGCCCACGGCGTTCTTGAAGTCTTTGGTCAGGTGGGCTTGGTCACTGTAGCCCAACTCCGCGGCCAGAGCTGCCAAGGAGCGCGTCTCACCCGCCTCCAACCGAAGCGCAACCTCTTGCAGACGGTAACGTCGAATCACCCACTTGGGGCTCGCGCCGACGTGTTCGCGAAATAGCCGTTGGAGCGACCGCAGACTCAGCCCGCAACTCGAGGCCAGGCCATCAGCCGTCGTGATGTCGCCGTCGCGCGCCGCGCGCTCGACCAACTCGATCACGAGCCGGCTCTCGGCAGCCAGCTCGCTGCGCCTCTGCTGGCGCAACCAGCGCGCGAATACATCAAACGCCGCAATGTCCGCCTGCTGTGCGTGAACAGCTCGTTCGAGCTCTCTGCCCACAGCTCCGAACAGCTCGGTGCAGGGCACGATGCGGTTGCTGAGCGAGGCGGCGGGCACCCCGATGAACGTTCGCACGGCGCCCGCACGTAGCTTGACCCCCCGCACCCAGCCGACACCGTGCAGAGTGCGTCGCCACAACCGCGTCCACACGCCGACTACGCGCGCCTCCGATCGATCGCCCCCTTCCACCACGATGTGCACGCACGGGTCGCTGAGCAGCTCGCTCACGTGGGGTGCTTCAGGGGGAAGCTCCCAGCGCCCCACCCAATAGGCCATCACGGCGTCCGCCAAGTCGGGAGCGGGCTGGTAGCTGTTTGCCTCGACGCGGCGACCACTGACACGGCTCGACACCAGGCCCCGCGCCCGTCCGAACCCCGTCGGCGCGGATGGCAGCAGCGAGCCCTGAGCGACCTGCGGCGGCGTACTGGAAACGGGGACTGCGAGCGCCGAGGAGCCGTGAGCCCCCTGCGGCTGAACAACGGCGGCCTTTTCGTCCTTCGAGTCAGCCATCACACATTCGAGCAGCCCGGCGTGCTTGCCGCAGATTTACGGCGAACACGAACAACCGCTGTAGTATACGACGCCGCCGTTTTCGCAGCGGGTGTTTTCTGTCTGACACTCGAAGAATTCCACGCAACCGTTGCACGCAGACGCCAGGTAGTCGGGGCACTGCACTTCCATCGGAGGTTCGAGCGCTGGATCGTAGCCCCCGCATTCAGCACGGAGTTCGCGCTCTGCTTCCACGTGCGCGATGCACGCGGCGAGCACCTCTGGGGTTTCGCACGGCTCGCCGAACGCCAAGTCGTGCTCGACCGCGACCTCTCCCTCGAGCAAGAACGCGTTGTCACCGTCCTCCACGACCTGGCGACTGCGGCGCCGAGCGCGCACACTGACGAATCCTTCCGGCGCAGCCTCGAGCACTTCCGCCGGGATGGTGAACTGTCCGTCGTCTCGGACCAGACAGTCGATGTCGTAGGGGTAGAAGGCATCCGACAGCGTGTCCACGATGGAGAGGCGAAGCGCCAGGGGGGCTTCGTTGCTTCCCGACCACGTGAGCTCCACCTCTCCGCGAGGCAAGTGGGTCAGCGAAGCGAGGCCGTCGAACTCGAGCGCCAACGGCAGCTGCACCTGGTCGGTTTCGAAGTTGCCGCTGAGGCTGGCACCGGAGGCCGAAAACCCGTAGCGCTCGCCGAAACGGGGCTGCACGCCAATGTCAGTCAGGCCCAAGCCGTAGAACGTGAAACCCACGTCGATCTGCTCGAAGTCGTACTCGTCTTCTTCGTCGATCAACGTCACGTGGTCGGCCTGTTGCCACTCGACCGAAGCCCCCACCCCGACGCCTCCCGTCTGGGTCACGCCGCAGTCGTCGATGCCCTCCAGTGGGTCGATCACCTCGCCAAACACGCCGTCACTGCCTTCGACGGTCACGAAGTCCGCACGCGCGCTGAAGTACGGCTCCTCGCGATGTGTCCCGTGGAAGACCGTCGACACGATGAGGAAGAGCGAACCGTTCGTATTGGGCAGGTAGTTCGCATCAGCGGGCGGCAGCTCGATCAACTCCGGGGGCGCCGTATCCGCTTCGTACTGTTGGCGAATGTCGTCTGCTCCTTCGTCGCAGGAATAGCCGCGCCCCTGTTCGTAGGATCCGTCGACGAAACACCGTTCGCCGACGCGCACCACACTCGTGCACCGACCACCGTCGCAGATGGCTTCGAGCACCTCGGTGTCGAAGGTCTGTGCGGCGTCTGCTGCCAGGCGATCTTCCAGCAATTGGCAACTCGCTTCGCAGCTCGCATCATCGTCCCGGTCACAGCCGGAGAAGTCGGCGTCGGAGAACAGGCAGTCGCCCGCTCGCCCGTAGAGGTAACACCCCAAACCCACCGGTCCGAGCAAGCTCGTGCGGCCGTCATCGTGTTCACACTCGCAGTAGCTGCCTGATGCGCTGACCGTCTCGAGCATCACGCCCCCGAAGTCACACCGCTGATCGCGGATCGAAGGGGCGGACGAGGGCTCGGAGAACGACGCGAGCTCAGACTCCACCTGCTCGACGCAGACCGCCGCATCCTCGCACTCTTCGGGTCCCTGCCCACCAGGACTCGGGTCGACGGGTTGATCCGGTACGACGGGTTCGCCGGGCTCATCGACGATTTCCGCCCCGCTTTGTCCCCCGCCCTGCGGCTCGCACGCCAGAAGCAGCCAACAGCCACAAATCACTGCCGAAACAACCGGGATCCCGAGCTTGCTCATGCCTTCACTATGGCAGCACGGGTGGGACAATCTAGAGCGGTAATGCTCTTTTGTTCCTCCAGTATCGCCTTCACATGTGCAATTCTGTCAGGGTGCCACCCGATCCTGGAGCCGTCCCACTCCCACACGCGTCCGAGCAGGACACCAACGTGCTCGCGAGCGAGTTGGTGCGTGCCGTGCGCGGCCGGCGCTCCCAAGAGGCCTTCTCCAAGCGGCTCGGCTACGACAGCAACGTTCTGTACCTGTGGGAGTCGGGCCGCCGTTATCCTAGCGCCAGTCGTTTCCTGCAAGCGTGCGAGCTGGCGGGGATCGACGTTTGGCAAGCGCTGGCTGGCTTCCTCCGTAGCGAACCGAGCTGGGTGCTCTCGGGCCGACAGGCGCGAGCAGTAGCGTCGTCAGCCACCATTGGGAGTCTGCTTTCGGAGCTCAAAGGACAACGCTCCGTGGTGGAGGTAGCTCGGGCCAGCGGCAAGAGCCGTTTTCGAGTCGCCCGCTGGTTCGCAGGAGAGACAGAGCCACGTCTACCCGACTTCCTCGCGATGGTCGAAGCCACCTCCTTCCGCCTGCTCGACTTCGTGGCGGCGCTCGTCGACACCGATGCCCTGCCCAGCGTGCGTGATCGCCACCGACGACTGGAAGCCGCTCGCCGGGCGGTCTTCGACATGCCCTGGTGCCACCTGATTCTGCGCCTTCTGGAAACCAAGCGCGTGCAAGACCAGACGTCCGTCACGGCTGGTGACCTCGCGAGTGAACTGGGGCTCTCCACCTCGCAAGTCGAGCGTGGCCTCGCGCTGTTGGAGACGACGCTCCAAGTCGAGCGCACGGACCGGGGTTGGGCAGCGCGACAAGTCGACAACGTCGATACCGCGACGGATCCGGATGCCGTGCGACAGCTCAAAGCGTGGGCGGCGCGCATCGGGCTCGACCGCATCGAAGGCGGTGACGAAGGCCTGTACTCGTACAACCTCTTCTGTGTCTCGAAAGCGGACTACGAGAAGCTGCAGGCCTTGCACCGAGCGTACTTCCGGCAGGTGCGGGCACTGGTCGCAGAAAGCAGCCCTTCGGAAGAAGTCGTGATGATGAACCTACAGCTGTTTCGCCTGGCCGGCTCCTGACGCACCGCCGCATCACGGGCAGCAACACGCCGGACGGCCCGGCGCGGCGGTCCCACCGAACGAGGGCCCACGCCCGGGCAGCCGCGTGAGCTGTCGCGTTTGTACAAGGCGCCCGGCGAAGATTCGTCTACACCCCGAAGCATGGAAGATCCGTCAACACGTCCAGGCACGAACGAAATCACACTGAAGAACCTCGAAGACTTCGAGGCGTACCGTGGGCCCCACGCCATCGACGGCATTCGCTTCAAGCACGCCAGACAAGCGCTGGGAGTGAGCGCCTGGGGCATGAACGTGCTCGAGTTCGATCCCAACTGCTCCGGCTATCCGCAGCACGACCACACCGCCGACGGTCAGGAAGAGGTCTACGTCGTGCTCCAGGGCCGCATCGTGTTGCAAGCGGGCGGCTCCGAGCGCGAACTAGAACAGGGAGACTTCGTGCGCGTTCCCCCCGAGCTCGAACGCAAGTTCGTGACCAGGGAGGAAGGCGCGACGCTGTTGGCACTCGGCGCGACACCAGGCAAGGCGTTTTCGCCATCCATGTGATGATTGCTCGGGTGAGCGAGGCGACGCCGGCGACTCACGCGACGATGTCGGGGATGGGGCCACCGTCAGCCAAACGCGGATCACCGAAGGTCTGCACGTCTTCGAAACCCATGAAGTGCATGCAGGACACGAGCATCTCGGAAAAGCCCATCGCATTGCGGAAGTCGAGATAGCGGCCACGCGTGAAGTAGCCGCCCATGCCGCCCGCAAAGATGGCCATCACATCGTTGATGCTGTGCACGTCTCCTTGCCCCAGTTCGTTCCAATGAACGATCAGGGTGTTGTCCCACAGCGTCCCGTCACCCTCCGGAGTAGCCTTGAGCACGTCATAGAGGTTCGTGCTCAAGGTCCACAGGTGTCGGTGGATGCGACGGATCTGGGAGAACGACTCTTCGTCACTCTTGTGGGAGATGTCGTGGTGTCCCTCCTCGAAGCCTAGATTGCGATAGACCCGCTGACTCGTGTTGCCGTGCCAATTGAAGTTGACGGCGCGGGTCAGGTCGCAAGCGAACGCCAGCGAGATGATGCGCTGAAAGGCCGCTCCGACTGCTTGGTGGTTGTCGTGGTCGTAAGGCGAGAGGTCGGCGTCGAAGTCCCCCAAGCCAGTAGGTGCGCACCCTGCCCCGGAATCGGCGGGCTGCAAGGCGCGCTCGATGTCGCGCAGAGCGTCGGTGTACTGCTCCACTCGGCGGCGGTCCTCACCGCCCAACACGGCTTGCAGAGCTTGGTTTTCGTCCTGAACCAGGTCGAGCAGCGACTGGTTGAGCAACAAGCGCAAGCGCAACTCCTCGTCCGCTTCCTCGTCTGCTGCCTCGGCACCGAAGAGGCGCGTGTACGCCGAAACTGGATCCGTCTCTGGGAGCACGGGGTTCTTTTCGCCAACGGGGCCGGCATGGGAACTCAAGTTCCAGATGTCGTTGTCGCGGTCGCCAACTCGATAGACCAAGTGGCGGTGAGGCAAGCCCGGACTCTGCATCAGGGTGCGTTGTCCGATCTCGTAGTCGGCGCTCGGCCCGAGCACGTACCCGATGGTCCGCTCTTCTCCACCGACGGGAAAGTCCCCTTCACCAGCGGGCCAAGGCGCGAGGGCCATACCGCCTTGTTGATGGTTGTCCGCCCTTTCGGATTGGGGAAGCTCGAAGTATCGCTTGTCGAGGCGATTGAGGATCAGCAGCTCGTCGCGATATGCCTCGAGGGGTTCGAGAAATTCATCGAAGACGAAGCCCGTCTCGTCTTCGGCGGCGAAGCGGCGGTCGACCTCGTCACCGTTGGGTTTGAACTCGAAAATGATGCGTCGCGGAGCCTCCGTTTGCGCGTGTGCACGTTCCGAGCGCATCGCATCGAGCAAGGGTAACCCCAAAGCAACACCGGCAGTCCCGCGCAGGAACGTGCGCCGAGCGAGTGGCTTTCGACGAGGATGATTCACTGTTCCCCTCCTTGGTTGGCTGAGCGATAGAGGAATTGGTCGGAGCGGGTCAACCCCATCAAGAGATCGACCAAGCGGTAGTCGTTTCGCGAGAAGTGATCCATCAACTGAGCTTGGGTACAGGCGTCGGCCCCGGTCGCGTCGCGACCGTAGAAGAAGCGAAACGCTTGCAACGCAAAGCACTCTCGAACTTCGTCACTTTGCGCCATGGCCTGCGCCAGCTCGCGGGCGTCCGCATACTGGCCGTCGAGGGTTCGTGTTCCGATGATGCTGCCTGCGGTCAGCACCGGAGCGCCACCTTCGTCTCGAGTGCGCACTCGCCCCAGGGCGTCGTAGCCTTCGAAGACCTCGCCGATGGGATCGATCAATGCGTGACAACCAGCGCAACTGGGGTCGACACGGTGCTGTTCCAGGCGCTCTCTTTGGGTTAGCTCGCCGTCCAGCTCGGGAAGCGTCGTATCGACGTCGGCAGGTGGCGCAGGGACGATCTGACACAGGAAGTCCGTTCGGATCTTGAGCCCCCGCTTGACGATGGAGGTACGCGCCGGCCGGTCGTGCATCAACATCGTCGCTTGGGTCAGCACGCCGGCGCGGTTGGGCGCAGGGACTTGCTCGAACGTGCCGCTGCCGGGGATCTCGGGCAACTCGTAGTGCTCGGCCAGCCTGCGATTGGCGAACGTGTAGTCGGCCGCCAGCAAGTCGGAGAAAGTGCCACCCGTGGTGAGCAGGTGATAGATGAACGCACGGTTTTCGGCGACCAGAAGTTCGCGCAGAGTATCGTCGTACTCTGGATAGGCCGTCTCGCTACGAGTCACCGCCCGCGCTTCGTCCAAGTCGAGCCACTGCTCGAAGAACTCGTACACCCGGAGCGCTCGTGGATCCGCCATCATGCGCGCCACCTGTGCCTCGACGCCCTCGCTCGCCCCGAGCTCACCGGCATCCGCCGCCGCGAAGAGCTCATCGTCGGGCATCGTCTGCCAGACCAAGTAGGAAAGGCGCGTCGCCATCTCGTAGTCGTCGGGCCGCCCCACGCCTGCACCCGGCGCGCTCAACTCGACTTTGAAAAGGAAGTGAGGGGAGCTGAACATCGTGATCGCGATCCAGTCGAGCGCGAGCTGGTAGTCCGACGTTTCCACGACCACCGTGTCGTAGAGGTCCGAATAGCGGCGCAACTCGGCATCGCTCAACGGTCGGCGGTAAACCCGCTTGCCGAAGTCTTCGACGAAGGACTGAACGCACGAAGGTTCGATGTCCGCGACGGAGCAAGGCACGACCCCGTCGCGGGCGATGGCAACTGGACCGAGGATCCGTGCTGCCGCTAGGTACTCGTCGGCGATCAGCGGCGTGATCGTCAGCGCCGACGCGCTCGTGCGAAACCCCAAGGAGGTGGGTTCCTGTGGAAAACTGCTGGTGACCTCGGCCACCAAATCTTCGTCCTCTACGAGGTCCACCATGGTGTTCTGGTACTCGGCGTTGCTCAAGCGACGCAGAGGAGCCTGGCCAGGCGAAGGCGAATCGCAGCCCGCGGGCGCAGCGGAAGTGGGCTCGACCGTCGAGTCTTCGCCCGGATCGGTCGCCGCGTCCTCTCCATCCCGATCCGTGGCCGCGCCGGGCACGTCCTGCTCGGCGACAGCGTTCGCGCCCTCGCCATCGTTAGCTTGGTTCCCACAGGCGGCGAGCGCTGCGGACACACAACCGAAGAAACACCATCGTTCGAGTAGACGTCGCATCAGAGGCCTCCATCATCCGCGTTCGGTCCCGCCATCGCCGCGCCAGCGTCCGCCGAAGCCCCAGCGTCAGGACCCGAGAGGGACTCTCCCCCCGTGTCGGACTCCTCCGGTTCGGGCACGAAGGGTTCACTTGGCGGAGTGCCCTCGGTGTAGAACGCGAGGTCTTCGATCCAGATGTCGAAAGGAGTGAACGGCGCCAGCTCGAACTGCAGGACACGTAGTCTGGAAGCATCCAGCTCACCGTACTGCTCGCCCCGAGACGGTTGCTCGAAGTCGCTGAACGGAATCATGTACTCCACCCATTCGTCGACCAAGACCAAGTCGATCCCGTGGGCGTTCCAGCAAGACGTTGCGGCCGGGTCACAAGTGCCGTTGTTCTCCAGGGTGATCACCTCAGGAATGCTCAGAGTGAGCAGAACCTCGGCATCGTTGCCCCGAGCCCAGAAACGGATCCCTTCGTAGACGGACGCATCGTAGACACATTCGACCCACACGCCGTCCTCGTTGGGAGCCGACCAACGAAAGCCGGCACCAATGCCGGCCCACTCGTAGCCAGAGCCGGCGGTGTGCAAAGCCAATTCACCGCCGGAGGGTAGCTGCTCGGTACCGACGTATTCGAGGACGTGTGAGTCGAGATCGCCGTCCGCGTTGTAGTGATACCAAGTGCCGCTTCGCCCATCGATCTCGAGAGTCGCGGAGTCTCCGTCCTCGAAGTCGTCGATCATCGGCTCCTGCCCCATGCCCACGGCATCCGCACAGTAGCCAGCGACTTCGTACTCCGCCCCCGCATCAGCGACGTCCACCTCATCTTCGATGGTGATCTCGCCGGCGCTGCCTCCACCGAACAACGGCGCCGCTTCTTCTTCCGCCATCGTGGAGACCCCTGCCTCTGCTTCTGCCTCTGCTTCGGGTATCGCGCTCGGCGCTGGCTGCGTCTGCAGCTCGACTCCCGAGTCGCTCTGGCCCTCACCCCCGGCCACTTCCGACTTCGAACACCCGACGGTCGGGACGCACGCGAGCGCAAGAACGGCCACGGACAGACTCGTCGTTCGCCACGCTGGCGGTTTTGGGTGAAGTGATCTCATGAAGCTCCTTGGGCTCGGTCGACTCATTATTCTGCCAGAAGAACCTGACGCGCTTCCGCGCCACGACGGCTCAACTTCAGCCGAGCCTACCATCCGGAGCGCGAGGCTCGAACCTCAGACCTACGCTCCGCGAAATCGCGGCGCGGGAGCCCGAGCTACCGTTTCAGAGCGGGAGCCTCGGATCGCGGGGGACGATGTGGGTAGCCGGCCCACGTACCCCCTCAGTCAGAGCGCCTCGAGTTCCGCTGCCGCAGACCACGATCCAATCGATCCAACTCGCACGACACCGCGAGCTGCGTCTCGAAGGATAACATCTGCCGCTTTTCGGTCGGAGCGGTACCCAGCTTCGCCACACGCGAGATTTCGCTAGGAACGTGTCCGAAGCCCCGCTTCCGGCGACACTCGAAATGCCGACCTACAGGCTCTCGAAGCGCCAAGTCACTTCGCCACCCGTGAATGGCCAGCAACCGTCGCTGTTGCGAGAGCGGAATTCGGGTTGTGGCCCAAGGTCTGAAACAGGTCACAGGGATCTCACTGCGATCCGCTGACGGAACACTGGATCCAGGGGCTCGCAGCAAAAAGCCCGCCGCGGTGCAAGAGTACACTGGTGTCTCACGCCGTCCCGATTTGTTCGATCGCGAAGGATCAGCAACTAGATCGGCCAGTTGAACACCCCACTTCGGGCCGTATATTCTGCCCACGATGCGGTCGCTTCACTTGAAGAGTCTATTCGGTTCGCTGCTCGTCGGCCTGTCGCTGACAGCCTGTGGCGGCGAATCTCCGGCGGCGCCACCTGACGGTAGTAACTCCGGCGGTGCGAGTTCGGGGGGCAGCAGCGAAGGTGGTTCTACCGAAGGCGGTGGGACCTCTGGCGACCCGAGTGCCGCCGGAAGCGGACAAGGAAGTGGCCCGGGTGCAGCGAGTCCGACCGACGATCCCAACACGCCAAGCGGCGGCACTTCCACGCCAGGCGCTCCGGTCGGCGAACCACCGGAGGCCCCCGAGGCCGGCGTCGGAGTGTCCGTCGTCGAGATGTGTACTGACGAAGACGCGATTGGCGCGACCCCCATTCGTCGTATTTCGTCTCTCGAGTACTACAACTCGGTGAGGGACGCGCTGGGTACGCTCGTCAACCGCGGTGATCTTCCTGCCGACGAGAAGCTCGGCAGCTTCGTCTCGAACGTGGCGTCGCCGCTGGTGAGAGACAACTTCGATCGCTATCTCTTCATCGCGGGCCAAGCGGCCGCTGACGTCGTGGCTGACTTCCCGGCGCGCTCGGGCTGTACGGCGACCAGCGACGCAGCGTGCGCCCAAGACTACTTGACGAGTGTCGGACGGCAGCTCTTCCACGGAACGTTGGATGAAGCCGACGCCAACCGCGTGCGCCAGATGTACACCTCACTGAGTTCGGAAACGACCCCCGACCTCGCTGTGGAGACCGCCTTGACCTGGCTGCTGACGTCGCCGCGATTCCTCTTCCTGGTCGAGTTCGGCTCGACCAACGGGCAGACCGCAGCGTTGTCACCGAGCGAAATCGCGGGCCGTATGGCAGCGTTCTTGTGGCGCAGCGTACCGGACGCAGCCCTACTGGCCGCTGCGGATTCTGGAGCGTTGGATACGCCGGACGGTGTCCGCGCCCAAGCCGACCAGATGCTCGCTGACCCACGAGCCGTCGACGTGCTGAAGTCCTTCGCGGCACAGTGGCTGCGCATCGGCAGCGTTCCACCCGACGCCACGACCCTCGAGTTGCAACGCGCCGCTCAAGTGGGGGAGTTCGTCTCCGGCGCTGCCTCCGATCCCGCCCTCTCGTTCCAAGACTTGATGCTGACGGACATGTCAGCTTCCGCTGGAGCAGAGCTCAGCCAACTCTATGGGGACTCGCCACGTTCGGGCTTGCTGCTCAGCGCGGGCTTCTTGGCCTCCAACGCCTCGGGGCTGCGCCCTTCGCCCGTGAAGCGTGGCTACGTCATCCGCAGCTCCGTGCTGTGTACCCCGATCCCACCGCCTGCTGATCCGACGGCGATGCAGTTGCCTGAGGCCATGGATGGCGTGACCGAAGGTGAGGCGTTCAACGCGCATTCGAGTACTCCTGAGTGCTGGGGCTGCCACCAGCTGATGGACCCCATCGGAGACGCGTTCAACGCCTACGGGGCCGACGGCAGCTTCGACGCGGGCTCACAGGAAGACACCTCCGGTGTCGTCTACGCCAGCACGACCGGTGGGGAGGCGCCGTTCGCGGACACCCAGGGCCTGCTGGACTATCTGGCCAACGATGTATCGGCTCAGCAGTGCTTCGTGCTGCAGGCAGCCCGCTTCGCCCTGGGTCGCGGGGAAACGACCGAAGACGCGTGCTCCGTTCAGGACCTCTCGGAAGGCTTCGCTGCTGGCCAATTCAGCGTTCGTGACCTGCTGCTGCAGATCGCGAGCAGTCACATGTTCCTCAACCGCAACCCGGTCGTCGCCGGAGGAACCTGCCGCTGAGAGGCCGCCCCGGAATCTCGGACGCTTGGAGAAAGACTCGATGAGCTCTCGTTACGAACGCAACAGAATGATGGACCGCCGCAAGTTCTTGCTCAGCGCAGGGGCTACAGCCGCGACCCTACCGTACTTGCGGGCTCTCCCCAGCTACGCTCAGGGCGGGCAGTCGAAATTGGTGCTGGTCTTCAGCGGCAACGGTCGCATCCGCCACCTGTGGGGCGCCGACGACTCGACCGGGGAACTGGTCTTCCGTCAGAACCTCGCACCGCTACAGCCCTACGCTCAGCACATCACGGTCACCGAGGGCCTGCGCAACTTCGGCGCCGCGGAAATCGGCGGGACCCACGAAGGCGGGACCATGTCGCTCTTCACGGGCGCGGGTGGCGGGCTCGGGCTCGAGGCCGCGAACGTCGGCTTTCCCAGCATCGACACCCTCTTCATGGCCCAGCAGACGGGCACGGCTCGAAGCGACAGCTTCTATCAGCAAGTGGTCGCAGAGCGCAATTCGGCGGAGAACGCCGGTCCCAACAATCGCATCGCTTTCGATGCGAACGGCGACCGCAGAGATCCCTATCGCTCCGGCTGGGAGGCGGTGGACCAGTACCTCGCCGGGGTCATCAGCTCTACCGGGTCCACGGAGGATACGGGGCCGCAGCCCAAAGACATCGCACGAACTGCGTTGTTCGAGAACCTGAACGCACAACTGGGAGAGCTCGAATCCAAGTTGTGTTCAGACGACTACTATCAGATGCAAGCCATGCGCGAGGCAGTGGCGCAAGCGAGTGGCTCCATGCAGCGCATGGTCAACTGCGAACTCCCCGAGCTGCCGGCGCGCCCGGACCTTCCGGAGTGGGAGCCCATTTGGCAACCGCCGCAAGCCACGATCAACCTCGATTCGACGGACGACTGGTACTATCAGCGTGCTCGCCTGGCGATCGATCTTCTGGTGCTGTCGTTGGCTTGCGGGGTAACGAACTCGGCAGTGCTTCAGTTCGATCAGGGCGCGGGAGAGGCGTTCGCCGAGGGTATGGCTCAACACCACCACAACACCTCACACGGCGTTCCTCAGCTGGGCCAGTTCTTGGTCGGGTACATGGGCACCACCGCTCAGGATTCGAGTGTTGGCCCGGATTATCTCCAAGGGGATCCGAACGAAACGGATCAGTACGCGTACTACACGCTCGACTATCAGAACAATCCTACGCCAGCCCTGATCCAGCAGTTTCAGCCGGTGTGGGATGATCTGAGCAAGTTCGAGTTGTTCTACGCTGAACAGTTCGCCTACCTGGTGGGCCAGATGGAGCAGTTCGGGTTGTTGGATGACACGGCGATCCTCTGGGGCAGCGAGCTGGATGATGGGCAACACAAGCACCACAACATGCCGCTCTTGCTCGCCTCGGGCGCGAACTTGCCGTTCCCTCGCGGCAAGGTGATGCGCTACCCAATGTCCTTCGACCAGGAGGACACTCGCTGGCTCGGTGAACCGCAGGGGCCCGTTCGTTCTCATGCCGATCTGCTCCAGACCGTACTGGCGGGCGTTGGCGTGAACGTTCCGAACGTCGGTGTGGCCCAGCACAACACCGGCATCCTGGAAGACTTCCTGGTCTAGCCGAGTGTCGTGGCGCGGCGCCGCGCCCACCAATGTCGACAGTCTGTGTCGCGCGCCTACCACAGCAGATCGAGATCCAGACTGGCCAAGCTGCGCTCGAGAGCGGCTTGTTGTGCGCGGTAGGCAACCTCCTCGCCCCCGCTCTCCACGACGAACAGACGCTCGCGGTCGAAGAGCAAAAACGGATCCTGTTTGACGAAGACGGCAACCGCGTAGGCGTGGTCTTTTCCGTCTTGACGTCGTGCGAAGGAAAGCAGCTTGCCTTTGGTGCCGTCCCGCGTCTGAACGTCTTTTTCGGCTTGGAGTTCGTAGGAGCCAAGCCGCTGCATCTGACCAGCGACGGCCTGTTCCCAGAATTGCCTTCCGGCGTCGTGAGTCTCGAACTCTCGGATCGCCAGCACGACGCCAGCCGCGTCCGTCGCCTGATAGTCGTAGGAAGGGTTCTCCAGCTCGACAAAGCCGTGCGGGGTTTCAATTTCGAAGTCGTGGCAACCGCTGGCGCTCAGGGCCACCGACAATGCCAACAACCACCGTTTCATCGTGCTCTTCATTTTCACTGCTCCTCCATGTCGAGTAGATGACTCAGGCCGAGTGTGCCGAGCCACGGGAACGGCAGACGCTCCGTCCCAGAAACCTGCTCCACCTCGAGCTCCACCCACTCAACGGTGATGGTGGAGTAAGCAACGAGCTCCCGCAGGCGACGCATCTTGCCTTTGAGGACTTCCAACTCCGCGGATACCCGCGCCAACTCTCGTTCGATGGCGAGCGCGTCCTTGACCGCTTGTGCGCGAGCGAGCAGCCCACGCAAGCGGACCTCGAGAGCCTCCGCGTTCTTGATGCGGGTTTCGAGGTCGAAGTACTGCTCCGTCACGTCCTGCACGTCGATGTTGCGGTCGAGCAGCTCCCCGACGGAAGCCGCCGTGCCCACCGTCTCTTGAAAGTGCTTACTTGGAACGCGCAGTTGCAGCGTCTGCCCCCGTTGCGACAGAACGTAACCTCCTCGAGCGCGAGCCCAGTCGCTCAACTTGCCAGCAGCAGCTTCGGGATCTGCGGTCGCGACGCGCAGGAACGCATTGTAGATCAGGCGTTCGGCACGTTGCGCTTGCTCGGTGCTGCCAGGCATGCCGTCGACGGCAGCCTCGGCGCTCGTCGCAGGCTCGGCAGACGCCGCGCTGCGCCCGGGCTGTGTTGCCGATGGCTCTGGCGGTGCCGGTTCCGCCTCTTGCACGCGGGCACCGTCGATGACCGCCGGCGGAGGTGCCGGCGAAGCCGCCCAGCCCTCCAGATGTTCAGCTTCAGCAGCCGGCGGCGACTCGAGCGCAGCTTCGAATTCGCGCCCACAAGCGAACAACAACACTGATGTCAGACAAGCCAGGAAGAGACCGCCCCATCTGCGACGAGGGCACTCGAACCTAGCTTGCGAGGAATGTCTTCGCGCCCAGGGCGCACGGATTACTCGTCTCATGGGGTGCGCAACGAGCCCCACCCGAACCCCTTACACCCGAGGAGCAGTTTGCGACGAACCGCGGGCCGGTCCTGCCTGCGGCACCAGCGCACCGCCCCTCACTTGCGACACCAGCGGGTCGCGTGGCGTACCGGCGCACTTCGGCGCGGCACCGGTCGCCGACCGAGCCGCTCGCGCCGAGGCACTCACCAAGCACCACTTCGGCGCCCTCGTTGCTAGCGCCGCGCCGTCGCCCGTTTCGAGCTGACGCTCTTGGCCGTCTTGTTCGTCCCTCGCGGCAAGCACAAGTCGAGGACTTGGGCGAAGGACTCGACGAACTCGATCTTCTGCCCCTTCTTGATCGACTCCGGAAGCCGATCGAAATCAGCCTGGTTCCCCCGAGGCAAAATCACGAGCTTCGCCCCCGCCCGCTTGGCAGCGATGAGCTTCTCTTTGATACCTCCCACCGGCATCACCATGCCGTTGAGGTTCATCTCCCCCGTCATCGCGACGTTGGCATTGGGCGCCTGGTCGTGCGCCAAAGTGTAGAGCGACGTCGCCATCGTGATGCCCGCGGAAGGTCCGTCCTTCGGAACAGCCCCAGCCGGGACGTGCAGATGCACCAAGTGCTCTTCGAAGTAGTCACAACCTTCGTCCCGGCACAGGCCCCGCACGAAGGTGTAGGCGATCTCGGAGGATTCGACCATCACGTCCCCCAGTTGTCCCGTTTGCTTGAACCCCGCAGTCTTCGCTCGAACGCCCTTGGCTTCGACGAACAACGTATCGCCCCCCATGCTGGTCCACGCCAGCCCCATCACGACGCCCGGGCGGGGTTTCTGATAGAGCGACTCGTTGGTGAACATCGGCTTTCCGAGCAGCTCTTCGATGTCCTCCGGTCCGATCACCATGCGTTCCGTCTCGCCCTCGACGATGCGAACTGCGCACTTACGCACGATCTTCTTGATCTGATTCTCCAGGTTTCGCAGCCCCGCCTCTCGTGCGTAGCCATCGATGAGCGCGCGCATCGCTCTGCGTGAGATGGATATCTTGCGGCGCTTTTGCTTCAGCGCCGCCAACGCCTTGGGCAGCAGATAGCGGCTGGCGATCTCCAACTTCTCTTCCAGCAGGTAACCAGAGAGTTGGATGACCTCCATCCGATCGAGCAGCGCCGGCGGGATCGTGTCCAAGCGGTTCGCCGTACAGACGAAGAGTATCTTCGACAGATCGAAGCGGACGTCGAGGTAGTGGTCGAGGAAATCGTTGTTCTGCTCCGGGTCCAGCACCTCCAACAATGCAGCAGCAGGGTCTCCGTGGTAGCTCGCGTTGATCTTGTCGATCTCGTCGAGCATGATGACCGGGTTCTGCGTTTCGCAGACACGCAGGGCTTGGAGGAACTTGCCGGGCATCGCGCCGATGTACGTGCGGCGGTGTCCCTTGATCTCCGCCTCGTCGCGCATGCCTCCCAACGAGAAACGGTAGAAGCGGCGACCCAAACATTCGGCGATCGAACGCCCTATCGACGTCTTGCCCACACCGGGAGGACCGACGAGACAGATGATCGAGCCCCCGAAGTCACCGCGCAGAATACCTTCGGCAATGAACTCCACGATGCGTTCTTTGACGTCGGGCAGGCCGTAGTGGTCCCTGTCCAACACTTCCCGAGCAGTCTGCAGTTCGACTTCGTGGGTGGAGAAGACCCCCCAAGGAAGAATCGTGAGCCAGTCGAGGTAGTTGCGAGTCATCGCGTACTCGGAGCTGCTCGTCTCCAGCATACGCAACTTGCTCATCTCGTCGTCGATACGCGCGGTTGCTTCTGCAGAGGGATGACGTTCCTCCACCCGGGCCAGAAACTCATCCAGCTCCGCCTCTTTGCCCTCTTTCTCGATGCCGAGCTCTTGTTTGATGGCCTTGAGCTGTTCTCTCAGGAAGAACTCGCGCTGCTGCTCGTTGATCCGCTCTTCGATGCGATCTCGGATCTTCGTCTGCAACTGGGCGATCTCGAGCTCACGCTTCAGCAGCCCCAGGACCTTCTCCAACCTGCGGCGCACGTCTAGCGTCTCCAAAACGCCCTGCAAGGCCTCCGGCTCGGCGCTGGTGAGGAACGCAGCCATGTCGCCGAGCAAACCGGGTTCTTCCAGGTTGCCCTCGCTCAACAGCAAGCTGAGCTGTTCCTTGTACAGCGGGTTCTGCACCACCAGCTCCTTGATGGAGTTGATGACCGCCAACGTGTACGCCTTGAGCTCCCCCACGGGAGCCGCCTTGTCTTTGAGGTACTCGACCTCAGCGACCATGTACGGGGAGTGAGACAGCACACGAACGATGCGCATTCTGTCCAACGCGTTGAGCACGGCAGTGACCTCGCCCTCCTCGGTCGTGACGTTCATGATCTCGGCCACCACGCCAACGTCGTAGACCTCGCCTTCGACCAGCTGCTCACCGTGGTCTCTATCGTCGGCAGGAGGCTCGCGTTCCAAGACCAAGCCGACCAGTCGCTGCCCCGAAGCGGTCGCGTCGTTGATGAGCCGCTGTAACTCGGGGCTCTCCAGTTCGACGGGCACCATCACCTTCGGGAACACCGGACGTGACGGCAGAGCCAAGATGGGAAGCTTGTCCGGGTATACCTGGCGAGCTACCACCAGTTGCGACGGCGGCGCTGAGTCGGCGTCATCCTGGTCGTTCATGGCGCAGACGATACACGACCTAGAGCGCGCGCGTCAGCAGGGAACGAAGCCGAAAAGGCGCAGCGACGTCAGTGCGTGAACTCGGCTACGAGTCGTGTGGCGTAGGACCCTGCCGGCAGCGAGAACTCGAGCACCGCTCGCTCGCCCTCGACCAGCTCGCAGCGCAAGTCCGAAGGACGGACCACCGCGTCCCGCCGCGTTCCTGGAGCCGCCCGATACAGACGTTCGAGCTCTTCAGCGTGCAGCTCCAGACTCGCGAGCACCTCCGCCTCCAACGCCGCAGCGGCAGCTGCAGCCGGCTTCATCTTGGGGCCAGGCATCGGTCCCGTGAGGTGAATGTCCGCCTCATGCAACCGCGACAGCTCGGCCTCCACGTCCTCGACGACGAACATCTTGGCGCTCCCGTCGAGGCGCACGACCTCTCCCTCCAGCAGCCTGTCGAGCCCGACGTCCGTGCGCCTTTGGAGATAACGATTGAACACTTCGGCTTGCACCACACTGGGGTAGAGCTTGGCCAGAAAGCGAGACTTGGGTCGCCTACCACTTTGCAACCAGTCGAACGCCTCCGCCAGGCTCTCCCCCTCCCGTCCGAAACGCTGCTGGCCAAAGTAGTTGCACAGCCCCTGTCGCCCAATCAGCTCGCTCAGGTCTCGAACGACTTCAGGGCTACCGTTCGCGACTTCGACCAGCGTGATCCGAAATCGGTTACCGGCAAGATGCCCCGTCCGCAGCTTGTTTCGATGTCGGGATACCTCCAGCACGCTCACGCCTTCGGGCAGCTCCCACGCGTCGGGAGCGTCAGTCGCGAGGTCCGGAAAGCTGAACCACTGGGTGGTCACGGCGTGCTTGTCCTTCAACCCCGCGTAGCCGATGTCACGATCGCGCACCCCGGAGGCGCGACTCAGGATCCGAAGCAGCTGCTGAGTCGTCAGCTCTCGCTTCTGAACGCGCACGTAGAGGTGCGCGCCTTCACCGCAAGCCTCGTACAGGGGCAGCTCGTCGACGACGAAGTGCTCCGGCTCGGGTCCGATGCTGCCCCCGAGGGGAGTCAGAGAGCCGGTTGCGAGCGGCGGCTCGATTGGCGTGGCGCGGTCAGTCGTCATGGTAGTAGCCCCTGGCCGTGCTCGTCGAGCCAGCGCGGGATGTGAGTGGCGTCTTCAACCACAAAACGCGGGTCGATGTCCCCAGGAAAACCTTGGCGCACCTCGGGCCCCGTCAATACGGCGACGAAGGGAATGCCAGCTGCCGCCGCCGCCTGCCGATCGCCCGCTCGGTCGCCGACGTAGAGCGTCGGTGCCAGCTCTGGATCGCCCGGTCGCCGACCGAGAGTCTCCCACACCGGTTCGAAGCAGCGCGGATCGGGCTTCTGGGCGGGCTGCTCGTTCGCGGTGAACAGGCCCTCGAACCACCGGGCTTCGATCCGCGCCTGCTCCAAACGCAGGGCGAGGTTTCTACGACCGCGGCTCGTGACCATCCACAGTCGATGCCCGCGGGCTCGCAGCTCCATCAGTGTCCGGGGCACGTCTGGGATCGGTCCGTAGGGATATTCGTCCATGACCCGAGCCCACGTCTCCACGAAGATTTCCGGATCCCGTCCCGGATATTGACGCTGCAGCGTCGTGGGCAGATCCTTGTCGTAGGCAACGAGCTCGTCAATGGGCAATACGGGCCACCCCAGCTCGCGAGCAACCCGCTGATGGGTTTGGCTGTAGCCGTTGAAGCTGTCGAGCAAGGTATCGTCGAGATCGAATATCAACTCGAAAGTAGGCGGACTCACGTTGGGCTCAGCGACGGCTCGGCAGTGGCCAAGCGATGGGACTCGATCAGTTGCGACCGGATTGACGACGCGCCAACCCGAAAGACTTGATCAGGTTGTACACGTGCGCTCGCGCCAAGTCGAGACGCCGCGCCGTCTCAGTGATGTTCCAATCTGTCTCCTTCAGAGCACGCTGCAGCAATTCCTTTTGGAAACGACGCGTTTCCTCGTGGAAGCTCCGACTCACGTCCTCCGACTCTTCCGAGTCGGAATCGGGAAACAGCATGCGAGCATCGAGCTGGGCCGCGTTCTTCATGGCAGCGCGAATCACCCCGGCTTCGATCACGTGTTCCAATTCACGGACGTTGCCTGGCCACTCGCGGGCCTTCAATGCGGCGAGCCCACCGGGGGAAAGCTCCAACGACGCCAAGCCGTGCTCGTTGCACACGCGTTCACAGAAGTACTCGGCCAGCGGCAGAATGTCTTCCCAGCGGTTCCTCAGGCTGGGCATGCGCAGCGAGATCACCTGCAAGCGGTAGAACAGATCTTCTCGAAAGCGCTTCTCGGTGATCAGCTGTTGCAAGTCCGAGTTCGTCGCCGCGATGATGCGCACGTCCGCGAGCAGTGCTCGGGAGGAGCCGAGCGGATAGTACTCCTTGGTTTGCAGCAATTGGAGCAGCTTGGCCTGTGCCTTGACGGTGAGCTCGGATATCTCGTCCAAGAAGAGCGTGCCGCCTTTGGCCGCCGTCACCTTACCCTCGATGGTGCGAGCAGCCGTCGAGTGGGCCCCCGCGACCGCGCCGAACAGCTCGTTTTCGAGCAACTCCTCCGGAATCGCCGCACAATTGAGGGAGACGAAGGGCATCTTCGCGCGCCGGCTGTTGTCGTGAATGACGCGCGCCAGCTGCGTCTTGCCAGTACCGGTGTCTCCGGTGAGCAGCACGCTCGCCTCGAGTCGGGCGGCGAGCTCTGCCTCCGAAAGCACGTCCGCAAGTGCCGGAGAGTAGCCGACGACCCCCGTGAGGTTCATGCGTTCCCGCAATTGCGCCAGCGGATCGGCGATGACCTGGCGCTGGAAGACTCGCCGAGCGAGCCCCACCAAGTAGCGTGCAAAGGTCTTGGCCAGCTGCTGCTCGGCATCCGTGAACGGTCCGTCTCCGCGGCGCCCTTGCAGGTACAGCACCCCCACTGGCGGGTCGCTGCCAATCGGTACGCAGAGCACCGCTTCGATCTGTGAGCGCTTGACGCTCTGTCGGTCGCGAAAGCGCGGATCCAACAACGCCGAGGGCACGCACAACACCTCCCCCCGAGCGATGGCGTGAGCGATGATGCCGCGGGAGATGTTCGCGCGGATCTCTTCCACCTCTTCCTCGGACCAACCTGCCGCCGTCCACCAGTCTTTCTCGCCCCCCGAGTCCGACTCGCTCAGCTCCAGATAGCCCCGGTCCACGCCGACGATCTGCACGACGAGCTTGAGTGCTTGCTCGATGAACTGCTCCGGCAGCGTGGCCTCGTCGAGGTTCAACAACCCGAGGTACAGATCACGCTCCAACCTCAGCCGCTGGACTTCATCCTTCAGCCCGTCGTCGCTCATGTCGTGCGCCACCCCAGATTGCTCAATCGAAGCCTCGATCCGTCCTTCGTTCTCTCGGGAGTCTGACGAGGTTCACTCGACTGGAAGCCGGACGCGACTCTCGACAGCAACTCGCAACTCAGAAGTCGTACGGGATTTCGGGCTGAGGGTCAATCGGCGGTGGCCCGTGACTCCCTTTCGTCGGCCTCAGCCGCAGTCCCGCCTCAGTCCTTCGAATCCTTGGGAGTCTCCACTGAATTTCCTGCCGAATCTTCCGACCGCGGGTTGGCGGGACCGTCATCGCCCGGCACGCCGGGCTCCTCGGCGTCTGCGGCGCTGCCGTTTGCGCCGTTCGTCTCGCCCGTCGAGGGGTCTCGCTGAGGGGGTGACTCGGCGGACTTGCCCGTCTCGCCCTCGACGCTTGCCTCGCCCTCGACACTTGCCTCGCCCTCGACACTTGCCTCGCCCTCGACACCCGTCTCGCCCTCGGCATTTGCTTGCTCCGGAGCGGAGCCGTCGCCAACTTTCTCGGCCTCGCCAGCCCGCGCTTCAACGGGCTGATCTCTTGCGGCGTCATCTTGCAGCGGGCCCTTCGCCCGCTTGCGGTGCTTGCCTCGTCGCTCGTTCTTGGCAGCAGCACGCGTCTTGGCAACTGCAACTTTCTTCTCGTCAGCCTTGCGGCATGGCGCCGAGAAGTCGTGCTTCTCGAGATAGAAGGTGACCGAACCAATCGAACCATCGCCGGCGACCCGAACGGGCACGCGATGTTCGTCATTGGTGAGCCACACCGAAAACTTGCGCGGCGTGTACTCTTGTCCGGGATCGAGGTCCACACGGTGGGCCACACCCTTGAAGTGAACGGTTTCGACCTTCTTCCCACCCATCTCGATCGTCGTCGGTCCGGCAAACTCGACGTCCGCGCGCCACAACCGTCGCCCCAAGATCACGTAGAAGTAGCTCTTCTCGCCCGGCTCGGCATCCCAACCGCGAATGGCGAACAGGCCTGTCTGCGTATCGTAAACGGGCTCACCTGCCGGTAGCGGCTTGCGGCCGCGTATCAGATCACCGGCGGACTTCTCGTAGCGAAAGCGGTACAGCCCTTCGCGCGCCCATATCTTGTAGTCCCGCCAGTGTTCGCCGTCTTCGATGTGCGTTTCCGAGCGCATGGGGATGGCCGTCTTGCCATCCATGGAGCTGATCGCGACGCCATGAGTCTTGTTGAAGAAGGCGAGCACCCCAGCGGTCGCCATCTGGGCCTCGACGCCCCACTTGGCGTCTGCCTTCGGATCACAGGCTTCCGAAATCCGCACTCGCAACTTGCCGACGTCCAGACCCAGCACCTCGGCACGAGCGTGAAACTGCTCCCCCGGGAACAGCACGCGTCGGCCATCTTCGGGCACGCTGAGCCCATGCACCTGGGTCACGGGCTTGGGAGGTGGACCTGCGAGCCCCCCTCCGCACCCAACGACGGACAGCAGCAGAGCTGCAACAATCAATGCCCTCATCCTGAACCCCGCAAAGGTAGTGCTGGCCGGCGCTTCGTGCAACGCGAGCTCTTTCGGCGCGGCACGCAACAAACGCCGAACACGCAGCGTACCCGACACGCAAACTGCCGAAGTCATTGCCCTCAGCTGGCTGGCGCTCGATCCCGCGACGCCTGTCATCCACAACCCGGAGCGACCGCCCATGATGCTCAATACGCTCGGAGACCTCGGAGGATCCCAGGCAACGCCAAGCCCGCGAGCCGAACCGACGACTCCAGCGGCACAAAACGCCCTGCAACGGAATATCGAGGAAGTCGCGACTTCAGGATTTCACTTCGAACAGACCCGCGGCCCCCATACCACCGCCAATGCACATGCTGACGACACCGAGACGCGCTCCGCGCCGCTTCATCTCGTGCAGCAGCGTCGCCGTCAGCTTCGCGCCGGTGCAGCCAAGGGGGTGCCCGAGGGCGATCGCACCTCCGTTGACGTTGAGCTTGTCGTCGTCGATCCCGAGTTCGCGCTGGCAGTACACCGCCTGGGCGGCAAATGCCTCGTTGATCTCGAACAGATCGATGTCGCTCACCTGTAACCCGCATTGCTTCAGCAACTTGCGAATCGCTGGTACGGGACCGATGCCCATGATGTCCGGGTCGACCCCCACGACGGCAAAGCCGCGCAGGATCCCCAGCGGAGTCACGGACAACTCATCGGCCTTCTGCGCCGACAGCAAGACCGCGGCCGCAGCCCCATCGTTGAGCGGTGAGCTATTACCCGCCGTCACCGTGCCCTTGTTACGAAAGACCGGGCGGAGCTTCGCCAAGCCTTCGAGGTTGGTTCCCGGTCGCGGGCACTCGTCGGTGTCGAAGTCGACGAAGTCGACGCCACCATCCTGAAACTGGCGCGCCTTGACCGCCACGATCTCGTCCGCGAACCTGCCGCCAGCAATCGCTGCCAGCGCACGTTCGTGCGAGCGCACGGCAAATGCATCCTGCTGTTCACGCGTCACCTCGAAGCGCTCCGCCACACGTTCGGCGGTGTGACCCATCGAAATGTACGCCTCTGGGAACTCGTCGACGAGCTTGGGATCGACGCTGACCTTGTTGCCTCCCATCGGCACCGAAGACATCGACTCCACGCCCCCAGCAACGGCAACGTCGAGCAAACCCGCTTGAATGCTGGTCGCTGCGTGCGCAATCGTCTGCAGACCGCTCGAGCAGAAACGATTGATTGTCTCAGCAGGAACGGAGTTCGGAAACTTCGCAACGAAGACGGCATTGCGCGCGATGTTCCAGCCTTGCTCGGCCTCGGGCATCGCACAACCGAGCTTCACGTCGTCGATCTGCTCCGGCCTCAAACCGGGTACTCGTTCGACCGCACCCACCATGGCCGTCGCGGCGAGTTCCTCCGGCCGCGTGTATCGCAAGCTGCCCTTGATGGCGCGCCCAACCGCAGTTCGAACCGCACTCGCTACAATCACATTCAACGGAAAAGTCATCGTGCTGTTCTCCTCTTCAGTTCCGCAAAGGCTTGCCAGTTTCCAGCATGTGTTTGATGCGCTCGTGCGTTTTGGGTTCACCGCACAGCTGCAAGAAGGCTTCGCGCTCCAGGTCGAGGAAGTGCTGCTCAGTCAGCTCTTGCCCGGCCGGAACGACGCCGCCACACAAGACGTGCGCCACCTTGTTGGCGACGAGCGCGTCGTGGGGTGATGCCCAACGCCCCTCCACCATCGACCACGTCTTGACGGCGATGGTCTTTGCGGCGTCATAGCCCGCAGCCTTGAGGCGCAAGGGCCTGGGAGGCCGATAGCCTGCGCGGGCCAACCCCAAGGCACGCTGTTTGGCCTCGAAGAGCAAGAAGTCGCGATTGAGCGAGATGCCGTCCGTCGCCCGCAAGTAGCGCAAGCGTTTCGCCTCTTCGGCGCTGGTCGACGCCTTGGCCATCGCAATGTTGAGCGAGGCCTGCCCCACGTACGGCAGCAGATCGACTCCATCGATGTCCGCAACATGGGCCGTGTAGCGCTCGACCATACGCAAGCAGCCAGTACCCGCTGGGATCAAGCCGACCCCGACTTCGACCAAGCCCATGTACGTTTCCGCGTGAGCCTGAGACGCATCGCTGGCCATCGTGAGCTCGGCGCCACCGCCCAGCGCGTACTGACTGGGTGCGCTGACGACCGGGACCCGCGCATAACGCAAACGCTGAAACGCATTCTGCAGTCCCGCGATGATACCGTCGATTCGGTCCCACTTCTTTTCCAGAGCGGCCCCGACGATCATCATCAAGTTGGCACCTGCGCTGAAGTGCTCGGCGTCGTTGGCGACGACGATGGCCTCGAAGCGCTCTTCGGCGATGACGACGGCGCGGTCGACCATCGCAATCACGTCCGCATCGAGCGTGTTCATCTTGGTATGCAACTCGAGGCACAGCACTCCGTCACCGATGTCGACGAGACTCGCACCGGCGTTCTGCTCCACGACGTTGGCGCTCTGCTCCTTGAAGGCGGCAACTCGAAGCTCTTTTGGATGTCGCGGCAGGGGCTTTCGAGCTCGACCGAGTTGGTCGTAGAACGTGCGCGACGAGAGGCTGCCAGCGTAGAAACTCGACTGCCCGGCATCGAGCATCGCCGTCACCCAGTCCGGGACGGTCAGGCCGTCTGCCTGCATCCGCTTCGTGGCTTCGGCAACGCCCAGGGCGTCCCATATTTCGAACGGGCCGAGCTCCCAGTTGAAGCCCCAACGCATGGCGCGATCGACGTTGACGACGTCGTCGGCGATCTCACCCATCAGTGACGCTGAGTAGAGCAAGGTCTTGGACACGATGCGCCAGGCGAACTTCGCGGCGGCATCATCACCCGCCACGAGTTTCGCGATGCGTTGAGCAGGTGGCCCTTTGGCCGCAGCCAGCGACGGGTATTCGACGGCCTTGCGCGCGCGGTAGTCTTTGGCGTGTAGATCCAGAACCTGGATGTCCTGGCCGACCTTCTTGTAGAAGCCGGCACCCACCTTGCGACCGACGGCCCCCGCCTTGGCCATCTGCAGCACGAACTCCGGCATCTGGAACACGTCGCGCTCAGGGTCGTCGGCGAGCGAATCGTAGCAGTTCTTGCCGACGTGAATCAGCGTGTCGATGCCGACGATGTCGGCGGTTTGAAACACGGCGCTCTTGGGTCGCCCCATCGGCTTGCCGCAAATGGCGTCGACCTCCTCGATGCTGAGCTTCTGCTCCAACATCGCATGCATCGTCAGCATCATGGAGTAGACCCCGATGCGGTTGGCGACGAAGTTCGTCGTGTCTTTGCCGTAGACGATGCCCTTGCCCAACCATTCGCCAAAAGCGACCATGCGCTCGACGACGGCGGGCTCCGTCTCGGGCGCAGGCACGACCTCGAGCAGGCGCATGTAGCGGACCGGGTTGAAGAAGTGCAGCACCAAGAAACGGGCACGCAGTGCTTCGGGCAGGGCCTCGCTCATGGCGGCAATGCTCAGACCGGAGGTGTTGGAAGCGAGCACGGCTCGCTCGCTCAGGTGCGGAGCAATGGTCGAAAACAGCTTGCGCTTGACGTCCAAGTTCTCGACTACGGCCTCGATCACGAGCTCGCACTCCCTCAGCCGATCGAGATGGTCTTCGAGGTTGCCTGGGGTCACCAGGCGCGCCGCGTCTGGATCGAAAAACGCCGCCGGCTTCGCCTTCAGAGCCCGCTCCAAACCACCCTTGGCAAACGCATTGCGATCGACCTTCTCTCCATCGCCACTCTTGGGAACGATGTCGAGCAGGTGAACGTTCAATCCCGCGCCTGCCATGTGAGCCGCAATTGCGCTGCCCATGACGCCAGCGCCGATCACACCGACTGTCCGAATCGTATCAGCCATCTCGTCTCCTTTGCCCACCGTGCAGGGTCCCCATGCTTCGTGGAGCGTAGCACCGCCGAGCGTTGATCCAGTCTTTGGAGAAGTTCGCAGTGTCCTCCCCTGCCGACCGGCTCATCACTTATGCATGGGAACCCGCGTGCGTGGGCGCAAGTCTTTCGTCTCAGTCAGCAAGAAGCGGACTGCCCGAACAGCTCACCGAACGAGCCCAGGTGTGACAACACCTTACGTTACGAGCGGACATCGGGAGTCGCGTGGACCGACGCTCCCGTGCGCAACGCGCTGGCGTTCGTGCCTCGTCGCAGCAAGGCGACACCCTACTGACAGGATGCTGTCAGTAGGGGTCCCGTATCACGTTTGTCGCGGGTCAGGCCGCACGGCGACGGACGTCGTGTCGCACTTCCGCGAAGGACGAACATGAAACCCAAGAATCCCGAAAAACTGTTCCCCCTGTTCGTGACTGACAAGCTGTCGGCCACCAAACGCTTCTACGTCGAGCAGGCGGAGTTCTCCGTCGCAATCGACATGCCGGAGTACCTCCAAGTCCGCTCACCCGAGCCCGGTGGACCGGAGCTTTGCTTCATGAAGCCCGACGCGTTTCCCGACGGACGCGCTCGTCCTGCATTTGGCGGCAAAGGCGTGCTCGTCAGCATCCCGACGAAGAGCGCCGACGACAAGTTCGCCCGCATGAAAAGTCTTGGCGCGGAGCTGCTCGATACGCCCAGCGACAAACCATGGGGCTGGCGGAGCTTTCAAGCCGTCGACCCCGCTGGAGTCATTCTCGACTTCTTTCACGTCGAAAAGGAGATGCCTCCGGCCCCATGAGTCGCTGAGAAGAATCGCAAGGCGGTCGTCGCGGCCGCCGGGTGCGTCCTCGCTCACCCGGCGGTCGCCGCTCCGAGACGAGATGGGGCCGGGCTCGGAGCGAGGCCGGCTGAGCCCGCCCCTCGGCACTCCGACGGGCACTGCTGCAGGCCTATATGAGCGAGCGCGAATGTACTGGGGCGGGGGCTGGAAAGCCCTCGAGAAACGCTGGAAATGCAGAGCGAAGAGTCCCCCCGGAGGAGGCTTTGCCACACCCTCGCCCAATCGGGTGAGGCAGAGTCGACCGAGAATCGCGCTCGGTCATCTAGCTCCAAACCGGATAGGCTACGGCCCATGCGTCGCGCGGATCGCCTGTTTCAGATCGTCGGCATTCTCTCCCGGCGTCGTTTTGCGACCGCACAAATGCTCGCTGAGCAGCTGGAGGTCTCCGTGCGCACGGTTTACCGCGACGTGCTGGACCTGTGCGCCTCGGGGGTGCCCATCGCAGGCGAACCGGGAGTTGGGTATCGACTCGACTCCAGCTACAGGCTGCCACCACTGATGTTCAGCGCCGACGAGGTCGAGGCACTGGTCATCGGTATGCGCATGGTCGAAGCTTGGGGCGACAAGGACTTGCGCACGAGCGCCCGCGCGATCCTGGACAAGGTCGATGCCGTGGTATCCGACAAGGAACGCACGCAGCTCAAGTCGACCGCACTCTTCAGTCTATCGTTCGGCACGCAACGCCAAGCGACGCAGCATCTCGGCGAGTTGCGCGCTGCGGTGAACGGACAGCAGGAAGTGCGCTTCGCGTACAGCACCGCGCAGGAGCAGCAGTCGATTCGAACGGTGCGGCCGCTGGGGCTCTACTTCTGGGGTCGCACCTGGACGCTGGCGGCCTGGTGCACGCTGCGAAACGACTTTCGCAACTTTCGCCTCGACCGCATGTCGGACGTCGAGCTCACCGAGGACCACTTCGAACTGACGTCGCCCCACACGCTGGACGACTACGTGGCCGCCATGCAGGCACGAGACGAAACGTGAGCCGGGAGAGTCATCAACGTCATCCAGTCCGCCCGCCCCCTGGTCGCAGCCATCGAGCGCAAGGATCGCGATCTGGCCGGCCAGCTCAAACGCTCCCTCAATAGCATTGCACTGAACGTCGCCGAAGCGTTCGGAGCTCATGCTGGCACTGCTCGTCGTGCACACCTCATGCGACGAGTTCACGCGCGTGGACCGCGCGGTTCTTGCCGCCCCGCTTGGCGGCCAGTAGAGCTTGATCCGCCGAGCGAAAGAGTTCCGTCGCGCCTGCCGCGCCCAGGCGCTCGATCGTCGCGATGCCGATGCTGCAAGTCAGCGCCGCGGCTATCGCGTCCCGCAACGCGGACGGCATGCTTTCGAGCACACGCCGTGCGATGGCCTGGGCTTGCTCTCCGGTCGTGCCGGGCAGCACTGCGACGAACTCGTCCCCCCCGAAGCGAGCCAAGGTGTCCGTCTCTCGCAAGCATTGTTTGATGGCACTGGCGGCTTCGACCAGCGCACGATCACCGTGGTCGTGCCCGCATTGGTCGTTGATTGACTTGAAACCGTCCAGATCGAGCACGAGCAGGGAGAGCGGTAAGCGCGCCCCGCGCGCGGCGTCGAGTTCTTGCCGTATCTTCTGTGTCAGGTAACGTCGGTTGTTCAATCCCGTCAGTGGGTCGGTGACCACCAGACGCTGGACTTGCTGGATCAGCTGCGCGCCGTTGACAGCCGCGGTCAGCGCGTCTCGCAGGCGTTCGTACCAGGAGGCGTGGGCCAGTCCGCACTGCAGCAGCGCCAAACCCAAGGGGCGATCACCTGCGCCCAGAGGCTCCACCACCCAATGCTGGCCGCGCAGCAGGCTGTCAGGCGCCAGCTCCATGGCACGCACGGTCGGGACGTCGACCTGACTCCCCATGCCGAACACGGACAGCGGCGTCACGGACACGTCCGGCCCAAAGTCGGAAGTGAACAATCCGATCAGGCCACTTTGAACCCCGAGTTCGGGAAACGACGAGCGCGTCACGTTGGCGATCGTCGTCAGATCGGGAGCGGCCAGGAGCCGCGCCGTGGCGTCGCTCAAGACACGCAAGTGCTCGAGCAGCTCCTGCCGCTGCCGCGCCACGTAGCTGGTCGTCAGCTCGCTGGTCAGGCGCATCGCTCCGTCGACGAAGCGATCCAGATCGGAAAGCTGGTCGGTGTTCGACAATGCCCGCGCCACGTACCGCCGCAAAACGAGCAACGCATTCTGCCACCCACTCGTGGGCTTTCGGTCGCGCAACAACCCGAAGCACAGCGTCTCGAGAGTGTCGTAGAACACCGTGCCCTGCTCTGCCAGCTGGGCCAGCAGGGCGTCGAGCAACTCCCCGAGCCACTTTGGATCCACGCGGTCGAGAGACGCGACGAAGGCTTCATCGAGCTCTTCTCGCAGGGACCGCTGCATCCTTCGCACCGCCTCGCTGCCCGGAGGGTCCGAGCTCGTGGGCGTACTGGGGTGCGGCAGATTCGGCAGTCGCGGACAGCCACAGGACCGACGAAGGACGGGTTCGGCACCGTAACGAGAACGCCCTCGGGGGGCGCTGCCCGCCCGCAGCTCGTCGAGCAACATGCGCGCGGCATCGAACAGCAACTCGCGCAGAGGCTGACGTACGGTCGTCAACGGTGCCGGGAGATGGCGAGCGAGCTCGGTGTCATCGAAACCCGCCACCGCAATGTCGCGTGGCACACACAAGGCGCGTCGTTCGAGCTCTTTGCAAGCGCCGATGGCCATCGCGTCGTTGGCGCACACCAGCGCGTCCATTTGCCGGATGTCCAAGTGACGCTGGTCCAAGAGCTCGCAGATCGCCTTGCGCCCCCCTTCCCAGGTAAAATCGCCGACCACGTGCAGCTCGTCGGAGAGCGTCAACCCGGCCTCCCGAAGCGCTCGTTGAAAGCCCTGCTCTCGCGCGCGTGTTTCCAGATTTCCAGCGGGGCCCGACAAGTAGGCGAAGCGCTCGTATCGGTGCTGGTTGATCAGATGTTGGGTCAGATCGTAGGCCGCGGTTTCGTTGTCCACTTCGAGACAACACTGCGCACCGGGGACTTCGCCCAATGTTACTGCTGGCACGGGCCGCAATTGATCGAGAAACGCAGTGAGTTGCTGCTCCGTCGCAACGTGCCCGATGGTGTGGGCGGCGACGATGATGCCGTCCACCCAAAACGGCACCAGGTCGTGGATGAAGTTCTTGCCAAGCCCCTCCCCCAGCTTGCCGCCGGGGATGACGAGGAGATCGAAGTCGTACGCCGCGGCGGCAGCCAGCCCGGCATCCACCAGTCCAGACTGAAAATTGTCCTCGAGGGAGTCGCAGATCAGCGCCAGTCGCTTTCTGGACTGCACGCCCGAAGCGGGCGCAAGGGGATCGGACATCCGACTAGCCTAGCCACAAGCATCGAGCAGCGCTAGCGGCTGCAGAGGGAGCTCGACAAACCCGCCGCGGGTGGTTCACCAGCCGCGCGTTCAATCTCGCCCCCCGGAACCGTGGCGGCCGCGCAACATGTGGTAACCACGCCCACCTGGGGGCCGACCAGGCGTCAGTCCCCAGGCTCGCTCATTCAGCCGGGCGACGCGCCAGCACCTGAACCACGGCAGAACGCCCGTGATGATAGCGCCCTTCCCTCACTTCCCGTTCGAGCTCGCGAGAGATGACGAACTTTAGACCGGCCAATTCCTGCTCCAGGGCCTTGGAAGTCATCGTGAGCTCTGCCACGGGCGGGCCCCCCGTCTTCAGGGCCAGTTGGGCCGGCGTGTACGCCTCCAGCACAAACATTCCCCCAGCGCCGAGACCGGCAACACAAGCTCGGTGCAAGCGACGGCGCAGGTCGGGCGGCACGTGCGCCCAGATCGAGACGATGACATCCCAGGAGCCGGACCCGATTTCGAACGAATCGAGATCCGCGACCACCGTGTCGATTCGCTGTCCTCGCTCTTCGGCGAGTCGCCGTGCCTTGTCGAGCCCGACCGCCGATTGATCCACCGCGACGACGTCGAAGCCTTGCTCCGCCAAGAACACCGCGTTTCGCCCCTCACCCTCGGCCAAACAGAGCGCTCTACCCTGCGGCAATTGGTCCACCACCGAACGCAAGAAATCGTTGGGCTCCTTGCCGTAGGCGTACTCGTCTTGCCCGTATCGTTCGTCCCACATCTTCGTCGTTATAGGCGCACCTCGGCTCCGCCGACAGTCCCAAGCCGAGCACCACACGGCGAAAAGAGAGCCGGCCATCGAGGCCGCCCCCGGTCTGGCCCAGCACCGAGTTCAACCCGCTCGAATTTCCTCCCAAACAGCGCGTTCATCACCAGAGCCAGCGCATTTTTTCAATCTCGTCCTGTTCCACGCCGTTCACCGTGCCCACTCCACGACACAACTCTTGACGCGGTTCACCTCGTCCGGTTGGCTGCGCCATCTGGCGTGGAGCACGTCTCGTGACCACGCCATCAGACACTCGACATCCAACCAAAGGGGAAGAGACCATGGCTTCGAAGATGGTGACCAGCCGCATCACGTCGGCCAACTGGGTGGCACAGGCCGCCGACACGCACGCCGACCGCATCGGCGCCGAGCTTCAGGCACGCATGCAATCGCAGCTCGAACAGGGCGAAGTAGCGCCCGATTGGAACTTGGTGTTGCGCCTGCTCGGACGCTACCTGACGAGCAATTTGGGCGATCTCCTCGCGACGGACGAAGCGCACGACCGCGAACAGACTGAAGACATTGCCGCTCGAAGTGAACGAGACAGTGCCGTCGAGAACCTCTACGCATCCCTGGTGGCGCTGCGCGCCGCGTTGGAGGCCAACATGGGAAGCATCGTCGTCAAGGCGGCCGGCTTCACGGGGCGCACCCGCGAAGCTCCCCAGGCGATGGTGCGAACCGCTTTGCAGGTCGCCGAGCGTCTGCCCCAGGTCACTGCCGGACAGTCACCCGCCGTCGCCGGTTTTCAGTTCGACGCGATCGCAGCTCAGGCCGCACTGCGCGACCAAGCCGGCGCAGCGGACGCCGCACTGAAGGTCCTGCAGCGTGAAGAGCGTGAATCCGAGGCAACGCTGGTAGAAAAGCAACGCGCGCTCGACCACCACGACGATGTGTTCACCGGCAGCGCGGGAGCGCTCTCCTTTCTGTTTCGGCTCGCCGGCGACCAAGAGCTCGCTCGCCGCGTCAAACCCTCCGAGAGTCGACCGGGTGAAACGGAAGAACCCGTCGAGGCGGCGACTTCGACGAACTGAAGGCAGCTCAGCTCAGCTGCGACGGGCGGATTTTCTGGCGGTCGCACGACGAGGTCGGCGCGACGCGCCGCAGCGAGTCCACACATCCGGCCCGACCCATCGAACCCGGGATCTCGCAGGAGAAAGGCCGATCCACCGTGGATCGGCCTTTCCTGTTCCTGCTCACTCCGTCCACCACGCCGGATCGCCAGAGGCGCCACGACTTGACGGGGAGGCACAGCTGGCGGACTCGAGTTGGCGCTTCCAAGTCACCGCTGCCAGCCGTGCGGCATCGAGTTGGGACTTCGAACTCGATAGCGCCACCACCCAGCGCCCGTCGCGGGGCCCAGAGCGTGGCGATCCACCGTGGAGTGGCGAGTGTCGCCGCGAAAGAGACGGTCACCGCGCCGGATCGAGGGGGTCGTTGCGGGAACGTCGCCCCTGCACAGCGGAGGCGACGACTTGGACGGCAGGCTCGGCCATGCCAGTGTGGCGACGGCGACTCGCGATCGAAAACACGAACGCGCCGGCAATCTGGCGGCGCTACGCAGATCCGTCGGGCGCGCCATCCGCCGCGGATCGGACGTTTCCTCGCAAGCAGATCGACTCTGCCAGCGCGGCCGTCCGTCCCGCGTTCGCGGATGGCGCTCGCCCATTCAGACCAGAGTCTCGAGCGCGGCCTCGATGCGTGAGAACTGCTCTGCAGTAACCAGCTGACGCAAGATGTCGACGAACTGCGTCTGCTGGATACCCGAGAAGACGTACTGCCAGCGATAGGCCTTGAGCAAGAGCGCAGCTACCTCCACGCGCTCGGCCCCCGACAGCTCACGACCGCACACCTCAGCGAAGTATTGCGCGTCCCGGGTGCTCTGCATTTGAAGAATCCCATCGACGGCAGCCACCAGTTCGATCAGCTCGCTGACGGCGCCATCTCGCTCCGGCGCGCTCAGTTTGGCGTCCTCACGCCGCCATTCGAGCTCATCCAATACCGCGTGTTGGCTCTCTTCTTTCCAGTGGAACAGAAAGACGTCCTTGAACAACTCGGACAAGTCTGGGTTCGGCGCGATCGACTGCTTGTAGTGCGCCTGAGTGAAGAGCTCGATCAAGCAGGTCAGTCCCAGCACGGCCCAGGTCGACTTGCTCAGCACGGCATGCGCGACGTCGTCGGGCTGTGGCAAGAACTCGTAGCCTGGAGGCAACGCCTCGCTCGCGAGCGAGTCGATGCGGCGAAACAGCTCCTGGTGCTTCAGCTCCTCGTCACTGAAGCGAACGAGAGCCTCCAAAGCCACTTGATCGCCCAGCCAGTGCTCTTGGCTGACTTCCAGCACCTTGGCGTTGATGAATCGCTCCACCAAGCCGAACACGTTGGCGTAGGTCCGGCCCTGGATTTGGCTCAGCAGTTGACGCTCAGAAACGTTCAGGAACTCGAGATTGTTCACCAACGACAGACTGTCCGGCAGGAACTTCTTGTCGCCTTCGAGCCGACGACCGCGAATGACGTCACGCTCGATTTCCCAACGAATGCGCTTCGAATTGGTGACGCAGCGAAGGTATCGGGCGTGAGCGGCGTCCGGGTCGACGGAGGAGGGAGAGTACGCAGCCGAGGGAGAGTGTGCCGCGGAGGGAGCGTACGCAGCGGAGGAAGAGGGTGCAGCGGAGGCTCCTGAAGTGGTGCGGGGCTCTACGAGGGCGGGTGCTGAGGGAGATGCAGAAGTGGTCATGGTGATTCGTCCTTTGGGGTTTGGATGGGGGTTGTCTTGATTCGATTGATTCGTGGGGTTACCGGGTGCGCCGGTCATTGGGGCTTTCGGGCGAAGAAGTTCACCGCGCTGAGGTGGAGATCGCCGGAGACCTTCGCTCCTGCGCTCGTGCCGTCGAAGCTCAGGAAGCGACGAAGCACTTCGCAGTCGCGGAGCCCGGCATCTCGTGCCAACTCGCCGAGTTCACTCTCTTGCAGGGCTCCGCCGACACATGCCGACCACAAGTCGGGGTCGCTCCGCACCTCGAGTTTCAGTTCGCGCTGCACCACCACATCGGCGAGGTACAGACGCCCGCCGGGGCGCAGCACACGGTGGATCTCGGCAAACACCGAGCGCTTGTTCGGGGCCAGGTTGACGACGCCGTTCGAGATCACGACGTCGACGCTGGAGCTCTCGACGGGCAACTGCTCATACAAGCCAGCCCGTATCTCGACCCTTGCTTGTAGCCCCGCCTCCAGCGCGGCTTGGGCAGCGCTTCGGCGCATGGCTTCGGTCATGTCGACCCCGATGGCCCTGCCGGTTGGCCCCACCCGCTTGGCCGCCAGCAGCAGGTCCATGCCGCTGCCACAGGCATGGTCGAGGACCGTCTCCCCGAGGTGAACGGGGCCGATTGCCAGCGGGTTTCCCACGCCGGCGAAGCGCGCCGTGGCGCGCTCGGGCAGATCCGCCAGCTCCTCGGAGTTGTAGCCGAGATAGTTCGCCGCGTATTCGGGCCCTCGGTGGAAGTGGAAGTCCCCGTCGGGGCTGAGCGCAACCTGAGTGTAGGTGTGTTGAACTTCCTGCCGCAGTCGAGCGACATCGAAGTGGATCGGGCAAGTAGCAGCCATGTCAGTAACTCCAGGTGAGAAGCCCGCCGTGTTGCGGGCGACGCAGCCACCTAGAGCAGGTGCCGTGCCAATCCCCAATCCTGGACAAAAACCTTTTGATTACGCATCGTTGAAGACGGTGACCGCAGGGTCGCGATTCGCCATATCTAGCAACTCGTGAGATTTCGAAAACAGGCTTGCCAAATCTCGTGAGCCCACCGACGATGAGGCATGCACGTGCAAAACCCCTTCGCGAGCATTGCCCCACCCGAGGAGGACCCCTTGCTCCGCAGCCTCGTGGAGGGCACGGCATCGGCAACCGGCGAGCGC
>JBNKHV010000024.1:0-148227 GCA_050290545.1 Polyangiaceae bacterium
GTCCGAGTCCTCTTCGTCCGAGTCCTCTTCGTCCGAGTCCTCTTCGTCCGAGTCCTCTTCGTCCGAGTCCTCTTCGTCCGAGTCCTCTTCGTCCGAGTCCTCTTCGTCCGAGTCCTCTTCGTCCGAGTCCTCGCCGAGTTCGATGTCGTCGGATTCGTCAGCCACCAGTGCGCTACCTTCGGACACGACAGTAGCCACTTCTCCGTCTCCGTCAGGCTCTTCGGTATCTGAGCCGCCGTCAGCGTCGACCTCCGCAGCATCGTCGACGTCGAGATCTTCCGCAACGTCGTCGTCGGGCAGGTCCGACGAATCCAGCGCGTGCGAATCGCTCGCGTCAGCCTCGTCATCCGTCCCGTCTTCGTCCTTCGTGGACTCGCGCGCTACCGATTCATCTGCAACACGCAACCCGTCGAAATCGCCAGCCTCGGCGTCATCAGCCTCGGCGTCATCAGCCTCGGCGTCATCAGCCTCGGCGTCATCAGCCTCGGCGTCATCAGCCTCGGCGTCATCAGCCTCGGCGTCATCAGCCTCGGCGTCATCAGTCGAGTCCTGAACGGCACCACCCGTGGCGTCTGCCTCGGCCGCTTCGGCGTCCCCTTCGTCGATGGCGGCGTCGGAGGCGTCTGTCTCGGAGTCGTCATCCATCACCGAACCCACGGGCGCCGCCTCGCCGGTCGTCTTCTCGAATGCCTCCCGCGACTCCTCACTCAACTCGGCAAATTCGCGTAGGCTCGGCAACTCCTTCAACGACTCTAGACTGAAGAGTTCGAGGAACGCGGGGGCGGTGCCGTACAGCATCGGCCTGCCTGCTTCGTCTTTCTTGCCGAGTATCTTGATCAGCTCGCGTTCCAGCAAACCCTTGATGACCTGCCCCGAGTCGACGCCACGAATATCGTCGATCTCCGGTCGGGTCACGGGCTGTCGGTAGGCGATGATCGCCAACGTCTCCAGTTGGGCGCGGCTCAACCGCACGGGGCGCATCGCGAGCATGCGTTGCACATACTCCGCGTACGTTGGATTGGAGCGGAAGCTCAGCCCACCACCGATCTCGAACAGGTTCATGCCGCGGTGGCGGTAGTCTCTGGCGAGTTCCTCGACCAGTTCGGACGTGCGCTTCTTGTCGAGCTTGGCAGCGCGAGCCAGCTCCTTCATGGTCAACGGCTTGTCGGACGAAAACAACAGGGCTTCGATCAGCCCTTTGAGGTAACGGCGCGTCTCCTCTTCCTCGCTCAGCTCCTCCTCGTCGTCATCCTCGCCGGGCTCCTGCCCCAACAGCGCCTCGACCGTGGCACCATCTTGGAGCTCGGCGTCCTCGTCGTCGGTGTCCGCAACGTCCGAGTCATCACCATCCTCGTTGGCTGACGTATCCACAGAGTCCGACGTTGACGCGCCATCTTCACTCACCTCATCCGGAGCGACGCTCGCCGACATTTCGTCCACTTCGACTTCGTCGTCGCTCGGGGCGTCTCCCCGACGTGCAACTCGACGCCGAACCTCGTCGAGACTCACGACGCCTGCGGGCGTCGCCTTCTTGCGGCCCTTCGAACCGTCGGCAGTCTGCGCAGCGGGAGCATCCGTCTCCGCAGCTTTCGCTTCAGTCGGCTTCGAAGACGACGTCGTCGGCTTCTTCTTCGAAGCCCTTCTTTTCGAGGCTTTCTTGCCGGCTGCCTTCTTTCGGGAGCCCGTGCTGTCATCGCCGATCGTCGATTCGATGGAGTTCCCCTCCGTCGCAAGCTGCTTCTTCGAACCCTTCTTCCTGGAAGCTGCAGGCTTTTTGGAAGCAACCGGCTTCTTCGAAGCAGCAGGCTTCGCCCCGGCCTTCTTCTTCGAAGCCTTCACATCAGCCGCGGACTTCGGCGCCTTCTTGGCAGACTTCTTGTTGGACTTCTTGGCTTTCTTCGAGGGCTCGGCTTTCTTCTCCGTGGCCTGTGCTGGAGACGGAGACTCCGGCTCCACCTCGGCGCCAGGCGCCTTCTTCGAAGCCTTTTGCTTGGCCCTGGCGCTCGTTGCTTTCTTGCGGGTCCCGTCAGCTCTTCCAGGACTCTTCTTTTTCGACGTCTTCTTGGCCATCTTCACTCGTTCGCGTCGTGATTCGTGGGTGATGAAGGCGCTCTGCGCTCTCCTGCCGTTGCACCCTCGACTACTTCGTCGTCAAGGAGACCGCCGTGCTCGACTGGCTCGGCGATGGTCTCCATAGCCTCTTCGGCATCAGCCGGTAACTCCGCGCTCACACTCTCTGGCTCTGGTTCGCTGCCGTCTCCGCCCAGCTCCGAGGTCGCGTTCGAGGGCTGTCCCTCTGTCATCCGCTCGGAGCCCGGTTCGGCGCTCGCTCGCGCGTCGACGGCTTCCAAGTCTTGCTCCAGGCGTTGATTCGCGCCCACCGC
Source organism: Polyangiaceae bacterium (assembly GCA_050290545.1). GTDB lineage: Bacteria > Myxococcota_A > Polyangia > Polyangiales > Polyangiaceae > SZUA-265. Next base: position 2,385 of record JBNKHV010000024.1, read on the forward strand.
TTCGGGGATCACCGATTCTGAAAGCGCCCCCATCCGCTCACTTTCGTCAGCAAACGCAGCCTGCACATCGTTTTCCCGTTCGAGCGTGCGTTTCGGCCTGCTGTCGCGAGCATCGTCGCCTTGCTCAGTTTCGCGCTCGGACACGTCTTCCACTCGGTCGAGCGCGAAAGCCCCTTCGGGCTCGACTGGAGCATCCGTCGAGTTCGAGTCAGCGTCACCCAGCACCCCAGCGCCCCGCTCACCTTCGACATCTAGCGCCGGCGCTGCCGCCGCACCACCCGCCCCCGGCTCGCTCCGTTCGTCTTCTTCGTCCGAGTCTTCTTCGTCCGAGTCTTCTTCGTCCGAGTCTTCTTCGTCCGAGTCTTCTTCGTCCGAGTCTTCTTCGTCCGAGTCTTCTTCGTCCGAGTCTTCTTCGTCCGAGTCTGTCCAGGATTCGTCCTGAGCGCGGCGACGCTGCTGGGCTAGGACGTCGTCTTCCTGGCTCTCGGCCTCGGCGGACTCGTCCGAAAGCTCGCCCGAGCCCAGCGCAAACGGGTCGTCGTCGTCCGTCACTCGCAGCTCGACGAAGATGGGGCCCATCGGGTCGTCTTGCTGGATGAACGTCATGCGCAGCTTCGTCATCTCGAGCAGCGCGAGGAACGTGATGATCATCTCGATGCGCGTGATCTCGGCGGGAAATAGGTCCACGAACTCGAGCCGCCCGCGGCTGCGCAAGAGCTCGCTGATCTGACCGATCTTTTCCGTGATCGAGATACGCTCGAAGTCGATCTGGTGGTCCTCGACTTGCTTGGCGCGTTTGAGAACCTCCTCGAAAGCATCCACCAGCTTGAAGAGGGACAGTTGCGCCAATGGGGCTGGCTCCGTCGACGCCTCGATCGGAATGCCGCGCGCGAACACGTCTCGCCCCAACACGCTGCGCCCCCCCAACTGCTCGGCCGCTTGCTTGTACTTCTGATACTCGAGCAGTCGACGGATCAGCTCCGTGCGCGGATCTTCCTCCTCCTCGGTCAGCTCGTCCTCTTCCGCGTTTGGATCGGGCGGTAGGAGCGACTTGGACTTGATGTGCGCGAGAGTGGCCGCCATGACCAAGTACTCACTCGCGACGTCGATGCTGAGCGCATCCATCAGGTTCAGGTACTCGACGTACTTCTTGGCGATGAAGCCTATGGGGATGTCCAGGATGTCGAGTTCGTGCTTCTGGATCAGGTGCAGTAAGAGGTCGAGCGGCCCCTCGAACTCGGGAAGCTGCACGTGGTAGGCATTGGGCTCGACTAGCGTCTCACCTGCGGGCGCTGTGGACTTGACCGGCTGCTCCCCTTTTGCGTTGCGCTTTTCCGCCGCTTGGGGCTCAACCGCGGCGTTGGAGTCGCCCGCCGCTTCCGTGTCGTTCGAAGCCGTGGCGTCAGTGGGTGCACCTTCGCCTGCGGACGCTTCATCTGCCCCCACCGCAGTCTGCTCGCGAGCGACATCGACGGCGTCACCGGGTACTGCCTCGTTGGGCTTCGGCTCGTCGGGCGGAGCGCTGCTGGCCGCTGCAGCTTTGGGATCGTCAGTGCTCTCGCTCATGTTTCGCTTGCGACGTCGGCCCGCCTAGTCAGAGCCCGAATAGCGCTCCCAACTGTCGGTGCACGAAGAAAACCGGAAGGGTGAAGAGATACTCGCGAACCACGCCGATGTTGAGCAGAATCAGAATGATTAGAAAGGAGTACGGCGCGATGTTCGCCTTGAAGTCGTCGCAGGACCGCGGTAGCAGGTGGCTGCCATCCAGCGGCGGCAGCGGCAGCAGGTTGAAGATGCACAGACCGATGTTCAGTACGAACATCGCCTCAAATAGAGGCACGATTCCGCTTCCTTGACCGCCGGTCAGCGACGGGCTACCTCCCAGCGCGGCGAGTGCCCCCGCGGCCAGAACCGCGAGCAACAAGTTCGACGCCGGCCCGGCGATGGCGACCAATGCTGCACCCTTTCGCATCGACAAGCGGCGCGTCAGGTTGGCCGGTACGAACTGCACCGGGCGCGCCCATCCGATGAGGGCAAATCCGCTGACGATGGTCGCGACCACCGGCACCAAGAACGTGCCCACGACGTCGTAGTGCGCCAATGGCGAAAGCGTCAGCCGGCCTTGTACCCGAGGAGTGCGATCGCCAAGCCGATCCGCGGCCAACGCGTGGGCGTACTCATGCACGCTCAGCGAAAGCACCATCGGGATCAGATTCAGCGCCAACCGCGCGGGATCGAACACGCGAGCACGATAGTGGTTCGCTCGGCAAGTTGCCACGCAAACGGGCTCAGCTCGCCAACAGGCGGGAAATCAGCCCGAGCATTCCGTCCAACGAGAAGGCCAAGGCAAATAGCGCCACCAACGCTCGAACGGGTACGAGAGCCTGCTGCATGTGCGCGGGGCTCGCTGCCCGGGTGATCAACGCGGACGTCACCTCCCACACGATGACCGCACTCAACACCGGGGCTGCCAACGAGACCGCGATGCCGACCGCCGCGGCCAGCTCTCGGGCGACAGATAGCAGCAGTGGCGAAGTTGGATCCGGGGAGGCCATCAGCCGCTCGACGACTCGCTCCGCGCCACCCAGGTGCAAAAAAGCGAATGCCGCATACAGCCCAAGTAGCGTCGACAACGGCGTCGGTGCATCGCTGAATACGGTGGCTTGCGCGTTGCTCGCCCCTCGCAAATCATCCACCAAGCCACCAGCCATCATCGCCGCCCACAGCAACGCTGCCGCGGACAGGGCGATGGGCAGGCCGCTGAGGAACTCCCGAGCAAACGCCCACGCCAGTGGCTGCTGACCCACTGACGTCCCGGACGCGACCGTTGGCATCAGGATAACAGCCATCGCCAACGCCAACACGACGCGCGCCGGTGCAGGTAGCAGCCTGGCACCAAAGGCGGGCACCAAAGTGAGCGTGGGCAGCAGACGGGCCCAAGCCAGCACCCAAGCCTGGAGGTCGACGCCACGAGACGACAGCGCTTCCAGCATCAGAGTGACGGGCCCCGGGGACTGCATCCTGCCGTTGTAGCCCGATGACGCGGAATTCGTCGACAGTTGACTCACCGAGACCCTCTGGCTACAAGCCAGTGCCATCACCACCCACCGTATCTTCCTCGTTAACTTCTAGGAGCCTATGTCTCTCGACACCAACGCCGTGGGGGCGGAAACGCGCGTTCACGAAATGAGCTACGACTGGAGGGACCTCGCCCTCTACGCGTTGGGCATCGGCGCCAAACGCGATGAGCTGGACTACCTCTACGAGAAGCGGGGCCCCGTGGCCTACCCGAGTTTTGCGGTGGTCCCCGCCTACCCGATCCTGACGGAGCTCTTGGAGCTCACCAAGGGCCCCTACGACCAGGTGCTGCACAGCGGGCAATCGGTCCGGATCCTGCGCCCCATACCGCCGCAAGGGGTGTTGAAGACCAAGGGCACCATCACCGGGATCTACGACATCAAGGTCCTGGCGCAGGTGGAGTTCACCACCACCACCACCCTCGACGACGAGCCGCTGTTCGAAACCGAGTGGCACATTCTGTTTCGTGGTGAGGGGGGGTTTGGGGGCCCGAGACGACCGCGACGGCCGCCGGTCAAAGTGCCTCCTCGCGATCCGGATTGGGTGTTCGATGAACGGGTATCCGAAGAGCAAGCGCTGCTCTACCGCCTGAGTGGGGACCCCAACCCGCTGCACGCCGACCCAGAGTTCGCCCGCAGCGTTGGCTTCGAGCAGGGGCCGATCTTGCACGGCCTATGCACCTTCGGCTTCGTGTGCCGGGCGATCGCCAAGAGCGCCTGCGGCGGCGACGCAACGCGAATCAAGAGCCTCAGCGCTCAATTCAAGAAGCCGGTTTGGCCAGGTGAGGCACTCGAGACCCGGGGCTACGTCGAAGACGGCGCCGTCATCGCCCAGTCGTTCGCGGGCGGCCGCCCCGATCCCGTGATCGCAGACTGCCGCGCCGAGCTCAGCGCCGATTGAACACGCGACGCAGGAGCTGCAGTTTCTCGGGACGAGTCAGCCAGTTGCGCTCCGCCGACGTATGGTGACCCGGCGGTTGTGGGGGCGCACTTCCAACCGCCGCAACACGAGAACCGTTCTTGCCGACCAACCACAGCCCGGGCGGCTCTCCGAATCCTGCACTGCCGCTGAGTTCGAAGCAATCGAACGGAAAGTCCTCCAAACGGCGGCCGTCCCCGGTGCGACGAATGCTGCGAAAGATGTCCGCGGCGGACGCTTCGTCGCGTGTGCTGGCGACGAAGAGTTGATAGCGGATGGCACCATCGGAGTAGTAACCCAACGCCGCTGGGCCAGCACCTTCGAGACCAAAGGCGCGTCGATAGCTGACCCGAACGCCCCACGGCAGACGCTTTTCTTTCGGCAGCAGCTCCATCGTTCGTGGCCAGAGCACGTCCTGGGGCAAGCGCGCTCGCAGCGCCGACGCAAACTGGGACAAGACACCGAGCCCTTCGCTACGTTCCGCCTCCGGGGTCTTCCACGGATCGGAATAGTGCAACTCGATCAGGTCCGAGCCGACCACGGCGTAGGTCGAGGCGCCCATGGCCACCGCGTGCTCGAGCCCAGGGACGCTGCGCACGTCGGGCGCATACGGGTCGACGGTGAGCAAGATGCGGTTCGTGAATGCGGCAAAGGCGCCGTCCGGACTGGCGAAGCGGGCCAAGTTGGCCTCCACGCTCGCCGGACCGCCTGAATCGTGTACGTAGCGCCTGGTCCAACTGCGCGACAGTCCGAGCTTGGACAGCTCGTCGCAAGTGTCGCGAAACGCCGGAACACAAGCAGCGGCAAACGCGTTCGTGGTGACCGCGCCCGGTGCCTCACCTGACGTCTCCCCCGGGCAGAAGTCCCCCACGACGACCTCCAGTGGCTCGGGCCCCTGGGCTGCCGCGCCACGACACGCACCGGAGCCAACCGTACTCGGCACCTCGGCCGTCGTCGGTGCGGGCTTGGTGGCGCCCTCGTCGCAGCCCCACAGGGGGACCGCCGTACCGATCATCAAACACCAGCGCCGCACAGGCTCCGATCTACTCGTTGCTCCCACGTTTCGCGACGCTGCATGTGGCAGCCAGCTATGAAATCATTGCGAGCGCACGAAAACGTTACGAGGCAGCGCAGGCGGGTCACTGGGCGTGAATGTGCGCCCAAGGCCTGCCTGTCGTGTCCTCTAGCACAACTTATCTATCAAATATCCGCATCGTTAACCATCATGATATCAGTGCCTTAAATAGCCGACGGCGAGGACCGGACGGAACGGGAGGACGACCTGGCTCGCGCGCACGCTGCGCTGAACGGACGGCACGTCTCTTGCGATACCCCGCTCCAGCGATGCCCAGCTGCGCCTTCAATCGACTGCTCCGACGCCACGAGCCCCACGCTCGCACGCGACGCGTCAGCAATTTGCGTGGGTTCACTCTGGTCGAGTTGATGGTCGTGGTCATCATCGTGACCATCGTCACCGCCATGGCTATCCCGATGGTCACGCGCCAGATGCAAGATCGGCGGACCCACGAAGCAGCCCAACGTGTTGCGGCGCTCTACCGCAACGCTCGCATGCGCGCGATGGGACGCGGCAGCGCAATCATGGTGCGCTTCTCGCCTGGCACGCGCGGCGCTTTCACCGTGCTCGAGGCCCAACGCGGCACGACGGATGCGCCCGTGGGCGTCAGCGACGACGATTGCGCGACGCTACCCATCTCCAGCTGCCTCACTCCCGACTGGAATGGCGCCGAAGGCGTCACGTATCGCCGCGTCACGGAACTCGACTTGGCGGCGCGCGGTGAATACGACAGCTTGAGCATCACGATGGAGGACCAATCGGGCACGGGTCTGTCCAACCTCGACGTCTGCTTCACGCCCATGGGTCGCACCTTCTTTCGCAAAGAAACGACGGCTGCCCTCACGCCGCTGACGAATACCCACGTGGCGGAGGTGTTTCGGGCCAAGGGCGGGTCTCGCATCGGCCGCACGCGACGTATTCTGCTACCACCCAACGGCGCAGCGAGGATTTCCCTGTGATCGTACGCGCGCGGGGCTACACCGTCGTCGAACTGCTCATGGCGTTGGCAGTGTTGGCCATCGGCGTCAGCGGCGTGATCGCGATGCAGAAGGTGACGGTCGCATCCAACGCCCACGCAAAGAACCTGGCCATCGCCACGCATATCGCCGAGTCGTGGTTGGACGAGCTGGCGGCAGACGCCGGTCAGTGGAACGACACCAACGATTGGAACGACACGCACTGGTTGGCGAACGTCGGTGCCGAGGACGGAGTGCCCGGGCCTTGGTTTCGTCCTCAGTATCAGGCGCTGCGTCGCTTCGGTCCGGCCTTCGATGCACGTGGTAACCCCGTGGTGACCGACGACATCCCTGAGCAAGCGCACTTCTGCGGTGACTTGCGTTTGAGATGGATGTCCCCTCAAGAAACGGTCAAGCGCGGCGCTGGGCTGATTCGAGCCGAAGTGCGCGTGTTCTGGCGTCGCAACGGCGTGGTTGCGCTGGCCGGAGACCCACCGGCTCACGTCTGTGACATCTCGCCCCTCGACTTCGACGGACCTGATGGTCGACGCCTGTTCCACGTCGTTTACCTGTCGACCGCCCTGCGTCAGTTGATGGGAGGACTCCCGGAATGAAGCTCCGACCAGGCCAGGCGTGCTCGTCTCACGCGCAGCACCGCGCGAGGAGGCGTCGCGCCTCGAGACGACGACGCGGTTTCACCTTGGTAGAGCTGATGGTGACTCTCGCGGGAGGCCTCTTCGTTTCGATCGGAGTCTTCATGGTCGCCAAGAACACCTCGGCGCTCTACCAGCGCGAGACGCGTATCGCGAACGCCAATCTCGCCAGCCTCGTCGGCTTCGAACGCCTCCGAGCAGACATTGCCCGCGCTGGCTTCATGGCCTCGCCGCACGTGCGGCGGGATCCCTTCGTGTGCGGCACGCCGGTCACCGACGCCACCTGGCCGACACAGCTGCGCACGATGACCAGCATCCGCATCGACAACCCGACAGCCGTTTCTCCGATGTCGGACAACGGGCTGTCACCACAAGCGATCACCATCGCGGGCAACTTCACGTCGACAGAAGCCTTCCCCATCCGCGCGGTGTTTGCGGACGCTGGGGACTTCCGTGTTCACCTGCAGGTCAATTCCGGGCCACTGTCGAGACTCGGATACAACGAGGTCGGTGCCAACCGTGCCGAAATCCTCTCCAACGTCTTTCCCGTCGGCAGAGCGGTTCGCATCGTCGACAAGTCGGGTCGCCACCAGTACGGCACGATTGAGTCGCTGGACACGGAAACGACCCCGATCGTCACGCTGGCAGCGAACTCACCAAACCTCATCTTCCGAGAGTCCAGCGCGCTTGGCTGCGGGCTGAAAGGCGAAGAGACGGGCGCCCTCATCAACACCGTCAACTTCATCCGGTACCGAATCGCCAGCCTGGCAGGCGATGCGCGTTATGCCCCGATCTACGCCGTTGCTGGGCCCGAGTACGACGACGCACGTACCGAGCTCATCCGTGAAGAGCTCGACCCCACGGGAGCCGTGATCGCCAACTCCGCCGAACTCGTGGCGGAGTATGCCGTCGACTTGCGCTTTGGACTGACCGTCGCCCGCAGCCAACGTCAGCTACTCGAGTTCATCGACGACCCGGGCGACATGGACGCATTTGCTGGAAATCCGACGTTGATGAACGCGACGAGCGGGCCTCAAATGATCCGCACGGTGCATGCCTGGTTGAGCGTGCGCTCGCGCGAGGCTGACCGAACGCGCACGATCACGGTCGATGATGGCCCACTCTACCGAATCGGCCTGGGCGATGGCCCTGCAGATGGCGAGGAAGGCGGCGATCTGCAGAGTCAGCTCGCTCCCTACGCCCGCGTTCGCACCGTGCAGGCGCGCATCGCGCTGCACAACCAAACCGGAGTCACGTGGCAATGAGGCATCCCGGCAAGAAGGCCCTCAGTCCCGGCCACCCGTCGACGCGTCGCCAGCGACTCGAGCGGGGCAAAGAACGCGGCAGCACACTCTTCATCGTGGTGATGGTCATCACCCTGATGACGGCAATCGGGCTCTACTCGATGCGTGCGGCCAGCCTCGCGGAGCAGGCGGTGGGTTTCAATCGCATGGGCGTACAAACCACGTACGTCACGGAGTTCGCAGCCCGCAGTGTGATGGCGGAACTCGTCGGCAAGGAGCAACACTACTTCCAATTCATCTCTCGCGGCACCGACGACTGCCGTGCCACGCGCGAGTTGGCGGCCGTGCTCGATCCGGAACGCCCGCCTTGCTACAAGTTGCTCTCGAGCGAGATCTGGAACCGCACCAATACGGCGTTTCCCGGCAGCGTCGGCACACTTGCCAGCCCAACCCTGTTCGGTGAGATGAGCCGCGCGAACTCCGAGGGCGCATTCATCGTCGAGCTGACGGATCTGGCGCGGGCGGGTGGTCCCATCGTCGGTGAGGACGTCGCCGCCGACCAATTCAAATACATGCAGGTCGTGGTGACGGCGACCGGCCAAGTGCGACCCGCGGGGAACCCTGACGACGACGATGGCACCTGCAACGAAGCTTTCGCCACGACCTCGGGGCTACAGACTTTGAGAGCCCAAATCACATTCGGACCAGTGAACTGACCATGCAACGCAAGAACCGACTTCCCGCCGCCGCCTGCCCTCCTCACACCGAGGTCCGTTGGCGCGCGCGTTGGGTGGCCGTTGCAACGGGAATGTTGACGTTCGCACCAGGCAACGCTGCCGCGCAGAGCGACGTCGAGCGCCCTCTGCCCAACGTGATGCTGCTGGTCGACACTTCGGGTTCGATGGAGTTTCGGTCCGCGGACAACGAGCTCCCCACTTGCAACCCGGGCGATCCGAACGCGACCAACGAACGAAGCCGTTGGATCGATCTCGTCGAAGTGATGACGGGAACGCTCAGTGGTTATAGCTGCTTCGCGCAGGACCGCTCGTCGGATGCATTTCGCGACGAGTACACGATCGACAACGTCGCTCCGTACGACTTCGGCTACGTCAACCCCTTCAACCGTGCCATCAGCAACGGCTGTACCGTCGGGCCCGGAGTGTTGCCGGACGTGAACGCCCCCCATCAATGGCCCACCCGGGGGGTAAACACGTTTCAGTTCTCGGCCCCGGCCACGGTAGTTCGCCCGACCAATCTGGCCACACACGAAGGTTGCGCTGGCTTCACTCAGGCCAGCGACGGCATCTTGGACGTCTTCAAGGAGAAGGTCCGTTTCGGCTTGATGACCTTCGACTCGCATACCAACGCGGGCACCGGCCTGACCACAGCTGGCGCCATGGACGTCTCTGGCGGCATGGCTGGCACGTGGAGCTACTTCATCGACGAGCCTGTTCAAGGCAAGCCCGCGGACTGCGAAACCCTGCAGACGCAAGAAGTGGGCGCCCGCAACAGTGCCGCGCCGCCGTGGGAAGGGCGCATGGTGAACTTCGGAGCCCCCAACGCCAACACCGCCGAGCTCAACCTGAAGAACGAGCACATTCAGGACGTGCTCTTGGCGACGCGTCCCTACGGCGCAACGCCGATCGCCGGCATGATGCACGATGCCCGAGACTTCTTCTGGTACGATCAATCCTCCGACCCACTCGACACCGACGAGGACTTCGGTCCTTTCGACGACCCAGCGACCAAGGCCACGGACTGTCGTCGCTCGATGATCATCCTACTGAGCGACGGTGAACCCAACCTCGACTTGCGACCCCACTGCGAAGGCGGCGCGGAGACCACCGTCGCAGGCGTCTGTCCCTACGACAAGCCGGAAGAGATCGCCGCTCAGCTCCTGAGCCCGCCGGCGCCTCAAGACCCAGATCAACGCGTCGAGACGGTCGTGATCGGCTTCGCGCTGAACGAGGTCACCCCAGCCGGGGAAACGCAGATCCCTTGCTCCGCTTTGACGGAGGAGCAGTGCAACTCCACCGAAAACCAGAGCAATCGTGGCGTGATGGCTTGCTGCAGGTTGAACAAGATAGCGGCGGCCGGACGCGACCCCAACTCCGACGGCTCACCTCGAACGGCCTACTTCCCCCAGAACAGCACCGATCTGCGACGCACCTTTTCGCAGGTGCTCAAAGACGTCACCGTCAACCTGACGACACGCACCTCGGCGGTCTTCGCCTCCGCAGGGGCTGGTGCCAACGGCGGCTCCCATCAATTCAGCTCGAGTTTCGTACCCCTGGTGGAAGAGCCCTGGGCGGGTAACCTCACGCGCACGCGGATCCTATGTGTCGACGGCGCACCAGAAGCACAAGACGTGGACGAAGACGAAGGCGACGACTTCGCGGCCAACGTCAATTCAGGTGCCGGCCCGGCGCGCCGATTCGTCACTTTTCTCCCCTCGTCGGGCAGCGATGCCGGCGATACCCTGCGACCCCGCATCACCTCGGACGTCGATGGCATTGGAGTGAGCAATGGTTCACAAACCGACGCGTTGCAGGCCACCTCCTTCGTGTCCGCCGTGAGCGCCGCCGACATGGAGATCGGCGACGAGGACTGTGAACTGGGGGTCGCGGGTCAATGCAAAGATGCCATCTTGGGCTGGAACGTGGGGCTGACCAACGCGGAGGGTGAAACGCGCTGCGCCACCGCGGGCAGCAACTGCAACGTCTTCGGTGCCATCTACCACTCGACCCCGCGCCTCGTGCCAGGCAGGCCCAACGAGTTCTTACGCGACGAATCCTACGCGGCTTTCTCGCGCGACCAGACGGCAAAAGAACGTCCGTCCGTGTTGTACGTCGCGACCATCGACGGCCAGCTCCACGCGATGAAGACGGCCCCCCTCGTCCCCGATCCGGACAAAGACGTCAACAGCAAGGCCAACAACGAGCTGTGGTCGTTCTTTCCCCCGGCGGTACTACCGGTCCTGCAATCGCAATACCCCAACACCCCAGCCACGATCCTCGACGGTCCGATCCAAGTCCGTGACGTACCTGCGCGGGCAGTGGGCGGCAACGTCAACTACGAGCGAACTCGCGCCGACGCCCAGGAAGGCGGCGGTAATTGGAGCACGGTGTTGCTGTCGAGTTTCGGCAAAGGCCAAGTGGGCAAAGGCTACTTCGCCATCGACGTTACCGATCCGGAAACCGCCGACGGAGGGCCGAAGTTCTTGTGGCAGATCACCAAGGACGCGAACGGCAACGACCTGTTCGGCGACGGCGGCGCAGCGCTCATCACGACGGTCTTCCTCAAGTCTTCCGATGCGGATCCAGGCAAAGAGGTCGCGGTCGCCGTGTTACCCGGCGGCGACGCGGGTGCGCGCACCGGCGAAACGACCGAAGCCGGACCGTTGATGGACACGGCAGACGAAACTTTCAGCGCGGCGACGACGGTCAACGAGTACGATGGAGCGGCTGCGGCGCGTAGTCTGACCATCGTTCGCTTGGATACCGGTGAAGTCGTGCGCAGCTTCCGGACCCCCGAGGTAACCTACACGCTCGACTCCGATGTGGTGCAAGCGGTGGACATCCCTGCCCCAATCGTCGGACAGCCCGCAGCCTTCCCCGGGGCGACGGGCTCAGTCGCCGATCGGATCTTCGTCGGCGACCGTGAAGGCCGCATTTGGCGGGTGGATGTGTCCAAGAGTAACCCTGCGGACTGGACGATGAAGGTGTTCTTCGACGCCTACTTCGACAAGGCCGTCAGCAAGCGACAACCCATCGAGCTCGCACCCATCGTCAGCGTCGACTCCGTCGGGCAAATCACCGTCAACGCCGCGACCGGTGAGCAGCGCATACAAACGGCCAGCACCAGCATGCTCAATCGGGTTTTCTCGCTCACGGAGACCTTGAGCGAAGAAAACGAGTTCCAAGCCAAGGTCAATTGGATCGAGTCGTTGGGCTGCGACGGAACCTGCGGCGAAGGCGAATACATCGGTGAACGCGTGACGGGTCCGATGAGCTTGTTCGGCAGCAGCCTGTACTTCGCTTCGTCTACTCCAGCAGCGAGCACGGCGGACCAGTGCGCCACCGGCAGCAGTCGAGTCTGGGGTCTGAACTACATCCTGTCTGCCGACGAGGCCGACGACGCCGAAACGATCAATCCCATGAACGGCGCAGCGGGCGCGTTGCCTCCGCCGGAAGGAAGCCTCGAGCCGGAGAAATCGACAGACCCGTCGGAAGGCGTCGTCTTCGGTGTCAGCATCGAGCAGCAACCGAGCTGCTCGACGGAGCTGGAAGACTTCAGTGGAGATCCGTACCTGGGCAACTACGGCGAGCACACGTCGACTTCGACGGTGACTCCCGGCAAGTTCTTCCTGGTGTATCAGGTGGGCGGCGTCTCGGGCAGTGAATCCAACAAGGTAACGACGGAGAAGGTGGAACTCACTCCGCCTCGCAACACGGTGTGGGTGGACTCATGGGCGCCAATCTTCGAGTAATCGCGACGACGTTCGGCGGACTGTTGCTCGTGTCCTTGGCCTCCAGCTGCCGAGACGAGCAGAAAGTCGAACAGCAAGTGGCGGCCCCCCCACCGGACCACCTGGCGCCGGGGGAACACCTACCGGACACCGAGCTCACCTTTGGCATCGAGGTTCCTCGTGGCATGCGAGTGACCGCGCGCTTCCCCGATGTGGCACAGCTCGATGGCTCGCTGGGCATCTCGCAACTGGTCAGCTACTACAAGCAGCACGTCGCCGTAGCCGCCGTCGAAATGGGCGCCAGTCAGGCGGTGTTCCCGCGAGCGTACATTCGCGGCGACGAGAAGAAGCACATCTACCGCATCGTGATCAGCAAGCACGGCAAACGAAGCAAAGTGCGCATCTCCGACATCACGGGAGCTCCCGTGGTCGAAGGTCTGTCCGAAGAGCAGCGTTGGGAGCGCGCAGGACTGCAGCAAGACGGAACCCAGAAAGACCGCCTGAAGGTCTACTGAGCAGCGGCGTCGACTCGACACCTGACTTGGTCCGGAAAGAGCGCTCCCCGACACGGGCACGAGGCGCAACGCAGCGCCGCAGAACGCCCGAGCGAGGAAACACTCCGCTGAGACGTCCAGGCTGACGGTATCCCCGGGTGTGCCAGAAGCAGCGACCCACCTCGACGCGTGGGCCGGGGATGGGCTCCTCTCGTCCGCTGGTAGGGCGAGTGCTTTGTCGTTGAACTTGGGCCATGTTCGCGATAGCGAGCTTGGGTGGCATCAGAGCTCAAACGCACCCCGTTGTACGACCTGCATCGGAAGCTCGGGGCAAAGCTCGTGCCCTTCGCGGGCTTCGAAATGCCGATCCAGTACGCGGGCGTGAAGGCCGAGCACGCCGCGGTACGGGACTCCGTCGGTGTCTTCGACGTCTCCCACATGGGGGAGCTCGCGGTTCGCGGCAGCGCAGCTTTGACCGCCGTCAACGAGCTCATCACGAACGACTTGACCCGTCTGCAAGACGGCCAGGCGCTCTATACCTGCTGCTGCAACGAGCAGGGTACGATACTCGACGACCTCATCGTCTACCGCCTCGCGACCGATGATATCCTGATCGTCTGCAACGCGTCCAACCGCGACAAGATCGTGCCGCACGTCGCAGGCAACCTGCAAGGCGACGCCAAACTCACCGACGAGAGTGACGCGACTTGCCTGCTCGCGGTACAAGGGCCCAAGAGCGGTGAGCTCCTGAGTGGCCTGTTCGGGCGACCCCTATTCGACGAAGTTCGCAAGTTCAGAACCTTGCGCTTCGACAGCGAGTACGGTGCCGTCCGCGTCGCACGCACCGGCTACACCGGTGAAGATGGCGTCGAGCTCTTCTGCGACAACGCCCACGCGCCCGCCCTTTTCGAGCAGCTCGTGACGCTTGGCGCCACACCGTGTGGCCTGGCGGCGCGTGACACCCTACGCTTGGAAGCAGCGTTGAGCCTCTACGGCAACGACATCGACGAAACGACGACCCCTTTGGAAGCGGGCCTGTCCTGGACCGTGAAGTTCGACAAGCCGAGCTTCGTCGGCAAAGCCGCGTTGGAGGCGCAACGAGAGCACGGTCTCGCCCGACGCCTCGTGGGCTTCGAGATGAAGGGCCGCGGTATCGCCCGCCACGACTACCCCATCCTCGATCAGGCTGGGCAGGTCGTCGGTCGCTGCACCTCGGGCAGCCCTGCCCCCACTTTGGGCACCAACATCGGGCTCGGCTACGTCCCGGTTCGCCTGACCGAACCCGGCACTGCCATCGTCATCGATTGTCGAGGGCGCCAAGTACCCGCCCAGGTCGTCCCCACGCCGTTCTACCGACGTCCCAAACCCAAGCCCTGAAACCACCGCCTGTGATCGTCTGCGCGCGGCGAAGAAAGCTGGCCGCTCGGAGGAAGCATGAGTCAAACCGAAGTCAAAGAAGACCGCAAGTACACCAAAGAACACGAGTGGGCGAAACAGGAAGGCGACGTGCTGCTCGTGGGCATCACGGCGTTCGCCGTCGACCAGCTCGGTGACATCACGCTCGTGAACTTCGATGTCGAACCTGGCGACAAACTGGAAGCTGACAAGCCATTCGGCACCATCGAAAGCGTCAAGACGCTGAGCGATCTCTTCGCGCCGGTTTCTGGTGAAGTACTCGAGCTCAACACTGCTCTGGAAGACGCGCCCGAGTTGGTCAACGAGGACTGCTGGGAAAAGGGATGGATGGTGAAGATCAAGTGCGATGATACCGGCGCGCTCGACGCCCTGATGGCCAGCGGCGAGTACCAGCAGCACACGGAAGAGTCGGACCACTGAGACCCGCTGGGGAGCCCTCGACGGCGGGACGAGGCTCCAGCTAGCCACCCCGCGGCTCCGCCCCTCGACGAGATTCGAAAACGCATGCGCTATCTACCTCACACCCCTTCCGAGATCCGACAGATGCTGGACGCGATCGGCGTCGGCTCGGTTGACGAGTTGTTCGAGAGCGTTCCGAAAGACGCCCGCTTCTCGGGGCAGCTCGCCGTACCCACGGCTCTGAGCGAACCGGAGCTGATGAGCGTCATGACGGAGTTGGCGAGCGAGAACTCCGGCGCCAGGATGCTGAGCTTCCTGGGCGCAGGGATCTACGATCACCACGTTCCGCCAGCTGTCGACCAGCTACTGCAGCGAAGCGAGTTCTACACGGCCTACACCCCCTATCAGCCCGAAGTCGCGCAAGGCACGCTGCAAGCAATTTGGGAGTTCCAAACCATCGTCAGTGAGCTCTACGGCTTGCCCCTCGCAAACGCCAGCATGTACGACGGTGCCACCTCAGCGGCAGAGGCCGTGCAGATGGCGCGTCGGCTGACACGACGAAACCGAGTTCTGCTCAGTGGCTGCGTGCATCCACAGTACCGGGAGGTGATTCGAACGTTTCTCTCCGGCCAGAGCCAAGCAGAGTTGGTCGAAGTCCCTGCAGCAGTAGACGGCAATTGCGACGTCGGAGCGCTGAGTGCGCAACTCGACGAACGCACCGCGGCCGTGGTCGTCGGCTATCCGTCGTTCCGCGGAACCTTGTGCGACTTATCGCAGCTGGCGCAAGCCGTGCACGGGAGCGGCGGCCTACTGATTTCGAGCACCACGGAGCCGTACGCGCTGGCGGTGGTGAAGTCGCCTGGTGAGTGCGGTGTCGACATCGCGACGGGAGAGGGGCAAGCGTTGGCTTGCCCACCGAGTTTCGGTGGCCCGGGTGTCGGGCTGTTCGCTTGTCGCAGCGACCGCAAGTACCTGCAACAGTTGCCGGGACGCATTTGCGGTGAGACGGTGGACGAAAGCGGCAAGCGCGGCTACGTCCTTACCCTGTCGACACGTGAACAACACATTCGCCGTGAACGCGCAACCAGCAACATCTGTACGAACCAAGGCTTGCTCGCGCTGTCGATGACCATTCGCGTCAGCATGTTGGGCAAGACGGGATTCGTGCAGACGGCGAAGCACTGCCTGGCCAAGGCACACTATCTCAAGACTCGCCTGAACCAGCTCGATGGCTACTCGGTGCCGAGTCAAGCCCCGGTCTTCAACGAGTTCGTCGTGCGCTGTGAACGCCTCTCAGCTCGTCAAGTAGTCGCCGAAGCCAAGAAACACGGCGTCATCCCGGGCTATGACCTGGGGCAAGCACGACAGGACTGGGCAGATTCAATGCTGGTTGCGGTCACGGAAAAGCACACCCGAGCCCAACTGGACCGACTCTGCGACGTGCTCGCCGTTGCGGCCGGCTGAAGCGGCGGGGCCCCAGGCTCAATGGCGCTCGACGTGGCGCGGCAGAATGTAATTGCGCCACCAGCTCTGACCCGGTTCACGATGAGCCGTCGCTCGAGCCCAATCGAGCCCCACAGTGAAGGCTAAAGTCTGCACGTCTCCGGTTCCCATTCCGCCAGTGACGCCGACTTGCAGGCCCCAAGGAGCCCCCAGCCAGAGGGAAGCCATGCCGCCCGAGGAATCGCGTCCCCACCAACGCTGATAACCCCCGATATCTAACGCAAGGCCCCAGTCACCACGCGAGAAACCGCCGGACGTCGTCCGCTGCAAGATGGCCAAGTCCGTGCCCCCTCGGAAGTGGGTCAACGTCCTCAACACCCCGCCGAAGACCAGAGCACCGTAGGGGGACGAACCGAACCCCGCGTCGAGTTGAAGCGCGCTTCGCTCCGTGGCGCTCCCGTCACGCTCCACACGCGACAGCCCGGCGCCAGCGTACATCCACGACGCCACGTCCGCCCTGGCCGGGGACACCGAGAGCGCCAGCAAAGCGAAGCTCACACACGCTGCGAGGTGGACGGTTCGGAACTGGAACGGTGGCAGAAGGGAGGGCATGAGCTGGCGAAAGTGCGTCACGACGCGGGGGTCTGTGGGCTGCCCCGGGACGTCTCGGAGCCGCCTGCCTGTAGCACGAAGCTGGCCCCCGACCAAGCGCCGAACCGAGCTGGGCCTGGCGCCAATCCTCAACAGCGCGGGCTCGCTGTGCGCCTTCGGGGCGTATTCTCGGAGAATACGAGGATCGGGGTGGGTGACCCAATGGACACTCCCCCAGCCTGGGGGGCCGTGGCAGCTTGAAGACACGCATTGCTCGAATGAGAGCGCAATCGAGGACCAGCCATGAACACGCAGCTTTTGATCGATGCCATCATGCGACAAACGACGGTGCTCATCGCTCAGCTCGCGACCGCCGGGGGGTTGAGGGCGCCCCTGTCACACATCGCCAATCAGGTGTTCGTCGACCTCTCCCGCGAGCTGAGTGACCAGGGAGTCAGTCGCAAGGTCAGCGCGGACATGTTTGGAATGGCGCTCCGGGCCTACATCCGCAAGTTGCAGCGCCTGAGCGAAAGCTCCACGGAACGCGGTCAGTCTCTGTGGCAAGCGGTCTTGGACTATGTCGCGTCGAAACCGGTCGTCACGCGCGCCGAAGTGCTCACGCGCTTCAACCGCGACGAGCCTGTCACGATCCGCGGGTTGTTGCACGACCTGACGGAGACGGGGTTGATCTTCAGCAGCGGCGCCGGAGATGCGACGGTCTTCCGCGCGGTGGGCGAGGAAGAGGCCCGCTACGCGCGCATCCACAACAGCGAAGGGCGCGACGAACTGTTATCCGTGCTCATCTATCGCGAAGGCCCGTTCGAACGTCGCGAGCTATTGCAGAAGAGTGGCTTGACTGAAGCTGACTTCGAGGAGTGTGTGACTCGGCTGGTGCAGCAGCGCCAGGTCGAGATCACGGAATCCGGCCAACTGCGCGGCACCCGATTCCACATCCCTCTCGGAAGCAGCAAGGGCTGGGAAGCTGCCGTCCTCGATCACTATCACGCGCTGGTGCGAACCATATCCGCCCGGCTCCAACAGGATGAGCACGACCCCGCGCAGAGCTGCGGGGGGGCGACGTACACCTTCGAGGTGTGGGATGGGCACCCTCTCGAAGCGGAAGTCACCGGGACACTCGGTCGTCTGCGCGCCGAGCTGAGCGACCTCGGGCAACGCCTGGAGAGCCACAACGAAGCCGTCGGCGTGCCGACCACCCACAAGCGGGTCGTCTGCTACGCGGGTCAACACGTCATCGAACAGTCCAACGAAGAGGACGGCAACCCAGAAGCGACCGCTTTCGCGGGTTCGAGCCGCTCGCGCGGCCCCAAGGAGAACGAGCATGAAACGGAATCGTAAACCTTCAACTACCAGACGAAGTCGCCTGCCCTCCGCCCTCTTGGGGCCCGCCCTCGCCTTCGGTGCCCACTGGTGCCTGAGCGCCTGTGAAGATTCCACGGACTCGGGCAGGATGACGGTCGGAACCGAGTCACATTTCCTGGTGACGTGCGCTGACGATGCGGACTGTGGCGAGCTCAGCTGCTTCGACGGGGTCTGTTCACTCGCCTGCGACTCGGATGACGACTGTTCCGCACTGACGAGCGAGAGCAGCTGCATGTCCACTGCCAGCGCGCCAAGTTGCGTCGTCGATTGTGCGAGTGACTCAGACTGTGACGGGCTCGGAAGCGAAACTTGCCGAGGGGGCTACTGCGAAGGGCACGGCGCGGACGAGCCGAGTGCCCCCGCCTCGGTTTCGGGGAACGAAACGACGACCGCCGATACCGCGAGCTCCACCGACGGAGAGGTCACGGCCACCGATGGCGAAGGCAACGACCCGACCGTCAACGACGCCCAGATGCCCGACGCGAGCACCAATGCAGCTGCCGAAACCGACGGCGGCCCCGTTTCCGAGCCCAGCTCGTCGGATCCTGCGACGAGCGACAGCGGGGCGCCGGAAGCTGGCACCCTGACCCCAGATACCGATCCCGCTACGGCCGATCCGGATGCCGGTAGCGGGATGTCCGGCTCCGAGCCATACGCCTGCATCGACAGCTCCGATTGCGTGCTCGCAACGCGAATCGACGTCTGTTGCCCCGAGTGCCAAGAAGCGTTTGCACGGAGCTACGTGGAGGCCGAAGCGTGCGTCTATGCCGACGGCGAAGCGGCACCAACAGGTTGCCAGCCAGCGGACTGTCCCGACGGTTGCCCAGGAGCCGCATGCGGCGTGGCTCGAGCGGCAGTCTGCGTTGCCGGTTCGTGCGCGGTGGAAGTGGAGCAAAGCTCCTGCGGTACCTGCGCTGCCGGTGAACTGTGCATCCTCGACCCGGAGTCTGGCTACCAGTGCGCCGAGGAGAGCTGCGAGTTCGACAGCTGCCACCCGGAACGTTGTGATGAGATCGGCGAACGCTGCTGCGATCCATTCCCGGGTGATGGCGTGAACTACTGCAACGGTGGACTCGAGTGCACGGGCGCCGCGTGCGAGGCTCCGGCAGGCATCGAGGCTGCGCGGCTCTGCGGTGGAACCCTCTGCCCGGAGGGTGAGGTGTGCTGCGACAAGTGTACGGGTGATTGCGTCAACGCACTCTCGGGTGCGGCCTGTCCGGATGACAACGACCCGGCCCGGATTTGCGCAAGCGACCTCCCATGCGGCGACGACGTGTGCAATGCGGAAGTCCAGTACTGCAGCCGCAGGAGTGTCGGACCGAGCCCTCAGGTGCTCGTCTACGGCTGTGTACCCCTGCCCGATGCCTGCACCGACGATCCGACCTGCGAGTGTTGGCTCGCGAGCGCTCAATACGGTAGTTGCTCCGAAGCCGACGGCGGCGGGCTCATCATCGACACCCTCGGCGAATAGCCGGCACCGTGACCCTGGCGCGACTACGCGCGAGGGAAGCTGCCCAGGGCATGCCAGCCGCTGCTCGATCGCTAGTCGGCGACCGCGACCGCCGCTTGCCGGCTCCGCGCCGACACCAAGCGCGCGACCGTGGATAGCAACACCTCACGTTGAAACGGCTTGGCGAGAAACTGATCCTCCTGCCAGTCCAACTCCTCGTCTCGAGGGTATGCGGAGGTCAACAGCACCCGTGTGTCGGGACTCATCCGTTGGAGTTCGAGGCGGAGCTGTACGCCGCCCAAGAGAGGCATCACGACGTCACTGATGATGACGTCGTAGTTGCACTCGCGTGCCTTGGTCAGCGCCATCGCCCCATCAGACGCCTCGTCGACGCGATGACCTCCGGTCTCCAGCATCTTGCGAGTGACGTTGCGAACTCCCTCGTCGTCATCCACCAACAGGATCCGGCAGCCTCGCGTGCGGGTTTCACCGGAGTGGGGTGCCGCGCTCTCCTTCGTCGCAACCCAGGGCAAGACGATCTCGAAGCGAGTTCCCTTGCCTGGACCGGACTCGACCTGAACGGTTCCACCCAGTTGAGACACCGCCCCTTGCACCGAAGCCAAACCGAGCCCGGTGCCACGCCCGCCGCCCTTCGTCGTGAAGAAGGGCTCGAAGATGCGTCGCTTCACCGCATCATCCATTCCGTTGCCGTCGTCGGACACTCGCAGGACCAAAGCAGGCTGTGGTTCAGTCCTGCGCGACAACTCGACATCGATCTTGCCCACGCCGGAGATGGCATCACGAGCATTGGTGACCAAGTTCAGCACGATCTGTTCGAGCAGCGCTCGGTCCAGCGACGCCGCGTAGTCTCCAGGCGCTATGCTGCACCCAACCTCGATACTCTCCGGAATCACCTTGCGCAGCAGCTCCAACGTGCGCTCCACCACACGCCGGACATCGACAGCCTGGGCCTGGATGACCGAACGTTGCCCGAAAGCGAGCAATTGGGACGTCAGGCGGCCTGCCTGGTGCACTGCACCCTCCATTGCCTCGAGTGAACCCGCACTGACGTTCTTGTTGCGGCTGTCCATCCGTATCAGGTCCAAGTGCCCCTGCATCACCGTCAACATGTTGTTGAAGTCGTGTGCCACGCCGCCCGCGATGCGACCCAACGCCTCCATACGCGCGGTGTCTGCCAGGGCGCGCTGCGCCTGCAGCAGCTGAACGCGAGCTTGTTCGTAATAGAGCATCAGCATGCCGAGGGCGGTCGTGACCTCGAGCGCCGTCGCCAGCACGAACCCCCAAAGCAGCCAGCTCACCCGCTGCGAGGCGATCGGCGCGTCCAACACGTGCAGCCCCAAACCGATCAAGGCCACCCCGCAGAGCCAGGCGCCAGCAAACCGGTGATGGCGGCGCACGATGAGCCAACCCGTCGCCATCATGCCGAGACTCTGGAACAGGACGAGCGGCACCATACCGACCTCGGACTTGTGCTCCAGCGCGAGCGCTATCGAGACCAAAACCGCCACCGCCGCAACTGCCAGCCACGCCCTGGGCAGTCGACGCATTGCCAGGTGATAGGCACCGCTCAGGAAGCACAACGTCGACATGACCCAGAGCAGGCCGCAAGCCACGGCAGCAAGGGGAGGCGGCTGCTGCTGCTCGAAGAACGTCAACGGGACGATGGCGAGCGCCCACGCAAACCACGCCCCGGACCAGAAAGCGAGAGCACGATGCTTCTCCCTCCACGCGAGGAAGCCGAAGGACAAGCCGTTGATCAGGGTGGTGCTGGCGACCACCGCGAACCATTGCAGCGGCAGATTCATGCGCGGGCACCATACCACAGCACGGCGTTGCGCTCACTCGGCGCACGCACGGGCAAGGCCGAACGAGCAAGATCGTTCAGGGCCGAGCCGAATCCAGTGCCTCGCGCAGCTGCTCCAGGCTCACCGGGCCCTGGAGCCGCGCGCGCTCGCGACCGCTGGGGTCGAGCACGATGATCGTCGGGATGTGAACGACCTGACCAAATGGGCCACGACCGTTGAGCGTCGCGTGGTCGGCCATCACCACTGGATAGTCAAGTTCGAACGTTTCCTGGAACGTAGCCTTGAGCTCCGCATACTGTGGGGCCTCCATCACGACCGCGCCGACGTTGATGCGCGGCTTTTCCGTGTGGAGCAGCTCGTTTGCCTGCCGCGCGGACAACTGAGAAGCCATGTCGAAGGTCGCAATCAACAGAATGACCGTGACGCGTCCGCGGAGCTGGGTCGACACGAGCTCTTCGCCGTCCGGGGCGGCGAAGGAGAAGGCGAGTGGCTGCCCCGACGGTTCCTCGATGAGTATGGCGCCCGATTCCGGGGCGGTGCACGCCACGAGGAGCACGACGCTGGCGACCGCGAGCAGACGTGCCGCAATCGTGGAGGCGAGTGCGAACCGAAGACGCGATCCGACGCAGGGCCCGGCGCCACGGCGCAGCCCAAACGCGCGCTGGCGAGCGCACGCGCTAGCTCGAAACGGCTTCCAAAAACTCCTGACCACGCTCAGGCCGTTCCAAACCAAAGAGGTGAGCGAACGAGCACAGCGCCTCAGGCAACGAACCCCGATCGCGGCGGTGAGCGACCACTGCGGAGGCCAACTCGTCGATGACCGACCGCAGCGACGTCGCTTCCACGACTGCACCCTCGATCTCGGAACCCGCCGTCGGCGCGCGGTCACGCGCGGCGATGGGATCGTGTCGCACCCAAAGCAGCTCCCGGCCCGGCACGAACGCACACGCAAGGACCTGCACGAAATCCAAATACAGCGGCTCGACCAGCACGGCCACGGTCACTCCCCCGGATAGGTGACCTTTGAACGCATGACGGACGGAGGCTCGCACCTCGGTAGAGGGTTCTTCGCAACTCGCCGGATGCCGGATGCCGTCGATGATCTGGCAGCGCCGGTGGGGATCGGACTCCACCGCGAGCAGCGGCGCGTACAGCGCCACGGGAGGCACGCCCAGAGAATCCACCTCGAGCTGCAGCGCCCTAAGCCATTCACTCCGGGCAGCCCCATCCAGACGTTGGTACGCCTGGGCGGCCGCCAGAGCTGCCTCTGGATCCCTCGCCAGCGCCCGCAACCACCCGCGCCAGACTCGCGTGACTCGGGTCTCAGCGTCGGGTTCGCACGCGGTGGGCTTCAGGTCGATGCTCGACCTCATCACTTCCCTCACTTCCGGAACGTCCATCACCCCCGACTCGTCAGACACGTCGTACTCGGTCGAGCCCCTGTTCTGGTCTGTCGAAACCGCGGTCGCGACGCAAGCCGGCTCCGCGGCGAGCACGCTGTAGTTCCTCGGGGTTATCGGTGCCTCTTCCGAGCCCGCGTCGTCCGACATCTGTTCGACCTTGCCTTCGCCCTTCACTTCGGTGACCCCGGTTCGAAGGCGCGAAGATACTGAATGGTGCGAGCCGCAGCAACCGAGAGTCGCTCGAATGTGTTCCGTGGCGAGTGCATCGCCAGATCCCAGTGTCCTCCATCGACGGCCCATCCACAGGGGGCATGTGGACCCACCGGCGGAGATGTAGGGGCAAGCGGACGGATCCTCAATTGATCCACAACCAAGCTGGGGATTACTCGTGGGTCGCATCGGCGGGTAGGTCCAACCAAGCAGACCCGATCTCCGCCCGCAGGTCGGCCAACAGCGCGTCCAATTCTCGCGCGCGACACGGGGAGCACACGATCGTCAGCGCCCCGCCTTTGACGGAGAAGACGAACCCCACCCCATCGCTGGCCTCGAACACGCCCCGTACGAACACGACATCGGCTTTGGGGATCAGCACCCGCCTGACTTCCATCGAATCATCGAGCAGTGGTAATACCGCGGGCATGGGACCCCCTCCCTAGCCCTCCTCGGGAGAAAATGCAGCCACCGTACCGGCATTTCTTCCACTCGATTCACTGGCGCAACACGCCGCTCAAGCCCGAGCCCCACGAAACATGCCAAGCCCCTCTGACGACCGGTCACAGCAGCCATCACCGAAGCCGTCACCCTCCTCATCGAGTGACGACGAGGCGCTGGGTCCAGCAGACCTCGACCCATCAGAGCTACTCGACGCTGTCGAGGCTTGGGACGACGCCGAAGGCTTCGAACCTGCCGCCGGAACGGTCGGGCTCGACGACCTGTTGCCCGCGCGCCACGGAGACGATGCGGCGGAGCTGACGGGCGATGCGGAGGCGACAGAAGCAGACCTCACCCTCACCTTCGATCTGACGCCACGCGAAGCGCCGTCCAGCGGCGAGGAAGGGGCACACGACCCGGGTAGCGAAGTGGACATCGGCTTCGTGCCACGCGAAGACGAAACGACGCCGCTCGACGACCGAGCTGAGGGTCCCGACGAGCTACTGCTGCTCGACGAGGAGCTGCCAGCCTTGGACAACGACGACGACGAGGCCGCAAACGTTCAGGATGCCCACCTCGCTCTGGGTAGGATGACCATCGTCCCCCTCACGATGTCGCGGGCTGAGCCTTCGGTGACAGCGACGCTGCTCGCCGAAGGTGACTGGGAGTGCATGACTCTCACCGATGGGCAGCTGTGGCTTGCGGGTAACGCCTTGGCTTTGCTAACACCCCGTGGTCCCCAGTTGCGGGCCACGTTGCCGCGACGCGCCGGTGCGCTCGCGGCAGTTCCGTCGTCATCGACGACGGACGCCACGCTACTGCTAGCGGCGTCACGCACGGGTAGCCTGACGTGCCTCCACGTCCGTGCCGAAGCGAACCAGCAAGGCGCCGCTGAGGTGTCGACGCAGGAGACGCTCGACACCAGCGACTACCCGCTGTCCGGGCTTCCCCGGGTGTGGACGAGCAACGAGAGCTTGGAGTTGTTTTCGAGGGGCCTCGGGTGTTTTCGCTTCGACACTCGCAGCAGGAAGCTCGTGCCACTGCCTTCCCATCGTCACGCGCTCGACATCGCCGAAGGAAGCGACCGCTATGCCGTCGTGCAGTGGGAAGGTCGGTATCTGGTCAGGGACGAAACGACCGGTGTCTTCCTCGATGCACCCAAGAGCAACCGAGCGAGCGAACTGCGCTTGTTCGCTTCGGACACCGCGCTCTTCGCATACGACGTGAGCGGCGAGTTCGTAGCCCACGCGGGGGCGGGCTCGCCGGTCGTACACGCCACGCTGGAAGAACCCCTGTTGGCCGCAGTCTTTGGCAATCAACGATGGTGGTTGACCGTGCGAGGCTCGACCGGTCCCCTGCGCATCATCGAACTCGCGTTGGATGCCGGGCGAGGAACGGTGATCTTGGAGGATGAGCAGGCGTTCGATCCGGACGACGAGAGCCAGATGTGCTTCGACTCGGCGACAGGACGCCTCTATCTGTTGACCGGGGGCCGACTGCTGTCGCTGGCAGTGGGCTCCAACTCGCGAAGCTGAGCCTCGTACAGTTCGGCATCTCCAGCGGCGTCGCCATAGCGTGCTTGCTCGGCGAGGCGACGCAGCACGCGCACCAAACGGGGCCTCAGCTCCCCGCGCACGGTATCGTCCGCGTCTTCGAATCGTGCCCACAAGAGCGCGTGCAGCTCCGCTTCGCGGTGAAGCGCCGAAAGCGCTTTCTCCAAACGTCCGAAGTCGTGATCGGTCAGACGCGCGCCCGCCATCAACTGTTGCGATAGCTCGAGCGCGTCAGTTTCGAACTCGTCCTCCACCACTTGTGCGGGCTCCGATTCCGACACCTCGGCCTTCGCCAATGGCGCGCGCTCCGCGGCCGAAACGAACACAGTGGGCTCCGCGAGCGCCTGAGTCGCCGGCACAGCTTCGTCATCTACTGCGTCCTGCTTCTTTGCCGCCAATTGCGCGGCGACCTCTCGGTAACGTGCGAGCACCTTCGGGTGATTCGGTGCCACCGACAGGGCTAGTGAGAGTTGGCGCTCCGCGCTTCGGACATCTCCCTGCTCACGGGAGAACTGAGCAGCCTCCAGCAACAGCGGGGCGTACTGCTCGTCGGCGCGCGTCGCCATCTCGACCGCAGCTGCGAGCTTTCCAAACGCAATGCTCGCACCAGAAAGGTCACCCAGGCTTGCCCGCCAGCGCCCCTCGAGTGCACGCGCCTCCACCAGCAACGGGCCGGGCACGGAAACTCGCCGCACGCGAGCGATAGCCTGGGGCAAGTCCTTGCCACCTCGCGCCAGCAGCTTTCCCAACTCCAACTGGATGAGCGAGTACACGGGCCCCTCTGCCGCCGTGAGCTCCGCCGCGCGTCGGAGCAGCGATAGTGCGCGGCGCTCGCCACCGTCAGCCAGAAAACACTGCGCCAAGCCGAGCGTTGCCTCGGCGTCTTTGGGCAGATACCTCAGCGCGCGCTCGAAAAGCCGCCGCGCCGGGTGAACATACCCCTGCGCCTGCATCGTCTTCGCCGCCGTGATGATGGCGAGATGCTTCCCTGAGCTGCCCTTCGTGGCGGCTTCCAGGTGTTCGGCGTCCGCCACTGCCCCGTTCAGGTCCCCTTGGGTCAGCCGTAGTTCGAAGCGAGCCCAGCGTGCCGGCTTCGAACCCGGGCTGACGGCCAGTGCGTGATCGAGAGCTGCAACTTTGCGCGGCATCTCGGAAGAAAGCTCACTCAATCGACACCACAAGAGCGCCGCCAACGGTGCATAGCGTTCACGCTGAGCGGCCTGACGAATCGCTACTTCTGCCCCTTGCTCGTCGCCCACTCGACTGAGCAACTCGGCCCCCACCAAACCGAATGCCGTCGCCGGCAAAGCCTCGACGAGTAGCCCCAAGGCAGCTTCCGAGCGTTCCTCGAAGTCCTTGTCGATGCTCGCGATGGTGCGGCACAGCTCCGGCTGCCGCGGCGCGGCTTCCAAAGCGGTCATGTACTCCGCTCGCGCCGCGTCGGGATCCCCAGAAACCAGTGCCTCGTCTCCGCCGACCACCAGCTCCGCGAACTCGAGTGCGCGCAAAGCCTCCGGTTGGAGCTCCATGCGCTGCGGGTTGCGTTCAGCCACGACACTGACGATGGCATCCTCAGCCACCGGCGGGGAGAACCATACTTGTGTCGCGGTGGGAACTCTGACGCCAAGCGCGGGCAGGAAGCCCCGAGTGAGCGTGACCAAGACCGGCCCCAAGTCGATGATACGCCCGCGCCGCACCCCGAGCTTGCCGAGCGCGCTGTCGACGATGGCAAAGGCATGAGCGATCGCCGGCCCCGCGAGGCGTCCGGCAACCCGAGGCTCGGAGATCACGAAGCGCGCCCGCTCACCCGCTGGCGCCCACAACAACTCGAAGGCTACCGCCCCCTCGGTGCCGCACACCCCTACCGCCAGCCCTGCCGGCACCATCCACACGCTGGGCTCCGCTTCGAGTCCTCCCAGCGTGCGACTCAGGCGGCTGCGCAACCAGCGAGCGAGCCCCTCACGCTCCAGCTGCACGACCGCGCGCACGACCTCGCCGCGCCGGTGCCGGAACTCTCGAACCCCACCGGACAGGTCCAGCGGAAACGACAGGCCCGGCAACAACCAAGACAACTCGACCAGAGAGAGCGGGCCAAAGGCCTGAGGCTGATACAGTTCGATGCCAACACCACCCCGGGTGGCGATCAACCGCAACGGTATTGGCGACAGCTCGCCATGGGGCTCTGCCTGAGGGTTGAACGCCGATTGTCGGGAGACGGACACGCCGCTGGATCGTATCAGTGCAGCCCCTGCACGCTGCAACAAAGCTGTGTTCAGCAGCCGTACGAGGCGCAGCGGCACACCACTGCCGCGCCGGGCTGCACCCTCAGCGAGCCGCCTTTTCCGGCCGCAAAGCCGAGCCCTGGCGACCTGAGATCATGACGGTCCGGGGAAAAGCGTCCAAGCCCGCCGGCTCTCATCCTTCTTGGGACTGCCAACGGGATCCTCTGCAGGCGCCCCACAGACGACCGTGAAGGTCGCGCCGCCGCCGTCGGTGTCGGAAACGCGGATATCCCACCCGTGCTCATCGACGATGCGCTTCACAACTGCTAACCCAATGCCAGTACCCTTGGAGCGCGTCGTGAAGAACGCATCGAACAGACGACCCTTCGAGTCGTCGTCGATGCCCTCGCCATGGTCGACCACCTCCACACGCACGGCACCGTCTTCGGTGAATGTTCTGACGCCGATACTTTCACCAGGGGTGCTCGCCTGCACCGCATTGCGCACCAGATTCCACAGCATTTGGCGCAGCATGCCTGGATCAGCCAGCACACGTAGCTCTTGCTCGGTATCGCAGCGCACGTTCACGTCCTCTGCGCCGCGCCCAGTGTGCGAAGCGAGGTCACAGACTTCTCGGACGCAGGCGGAGAGGTCCACCACGGATCGATCTGCTTTCCTAGGCTTGGCCAGATTGAGCATGTCCGACACGAGCTCGTTGAGGCGGTTCGCTTCGCCATCGATGATGTCGCACAACAGTCGGTCCTCTGCGTCCAGCGAGGGATTCGTGGCCAGGATGCGAACGCTGCCGGAGATGGATCCCAACGGGTTTCGTATCTCGTGTGCGAGCCCCGCGGCAAGGCGCCCCAACGCGGCCTCACGCTCTGCCTGGTCAGCACGAGCTTCGGCACGCACCAACTGCCCTCCCGTGGCCCGCAGCCGCTCGGTCAAGTTGCCTGCCAGCAGCGCCACCACCACCAGCACGAGCAAGTTGACGACGCTCCCGTACACGATGTCGTCAGTACCGACGTGATAGGAGCCGAGGGGTTGATCCGGAGGAGGACGGAGCCAGCCCGCTTCCAGCGAAAAGACCAGGGAGACGTAGAAGACCGCAGCCGAACCAGCCGCTAGTGCGGCCCCACGAAAACCCGAGAGGATGGCGCCGAACAGACAGCTGATGCCATACAGACTGGTAGCGCCACTGGTAGCCCCACCCGTGAGGTAGACCATCACGGACCAGATCACCTGATCGAGCACCAGTTGGACGTTGACCAACGTCTCCAAGTGCCGCCCCTGGCGTAGGAACCACGCGTAGAAGCCGCTGAGAGCAAAAGCCAACAGCAGGGTGGCGCTCGCCAATTGCACCGTCTGCGACTCGAGCGTCAGCGACCCACGTACGTTGACGACCAGAATCGCGACGAGCAGCGCAGAGAGCAGTACCAGGCGAGCAGCTGCCGCCCAGCCAAAACGGCGCGGCAACGAGACCGTCGGGTATCCCGCGATCTTCGAACGCGCGTCCCCGCTCATCAGTCCGCCTTGATGTTGCCGGCCAAACTGAAGATGGGCAGATACATCGAGACCAGCACCACACCGACCATGCCGCCGATGCCTACCATCATGATCGGCTCGAGCATGCTGGTGAGCGACGCCACGGCAACGTCGGTTTCTTCTTCGTAGAAGTCAGCGACTTTGTTGAGCATCTGGTCGAGCGCACCCGTCTGCTCACCTACGCCGATCATCTGAACGACCATGTCGGGGAAGACCTTCGCCTCCGTCAGTGGCTCGGCGATGTTCGCCCCCTCGGTGATCCTGCGCCGGACGTGCACGATACCCTCCTCGATCACGACGTTGCCCGCAGTCCTGGCGCAAATGTCGAGCGAATCGAGGATGGGAACGCCCGACTGCAACAGAGTGCCGAGTGTCCGCGTGAACCTGGCGACCGATATCTTGCGTAGGACGTCCCCAATGATGGGCAGACGCAACATCGTCTTGTGGATGAAGTACTTTCCCCGCGGCTGCTTGTACGCGTAGCTCACCGCGGCGCCCATCGCGAGCACGAGCAGTATGATGAACGGCAGGTACGAGACGAAGCTGTGAGAGAGCTTGACCATCACTCGTGTGATCCACGGCAAGGCTTCGGGCCCACCACCAAACTCCGCGAACATGTTCTCGAAGGCAGGAATGACGAACGTGAGCATCACTGCCATCACGCCAACGCCAACCAACATGACGATCGTCGGATACGAGAGTGCACCACGCACCTGCCGAATGAGCTTCTGCCGCTTCTCCAGGTAGATGGAGAGGCGGTTCATGATGCTGTCGAGAATGCCGCCCGCCTCACCTGCCTGCACCAGGTTCACGAACAGCTCATCGAACACCTTTGGGTGCCGTCGAAGAGAGTCGCTGAACGAGCCCCCCTGTTCCACGGAGGCTTTGACGTCCTTCAACACCGCCGCGAAAATCTTGTTCTTCTGCTGATTACCGAGGATGTCGAGGCACTGCACCAGTGGCAGACCAGCGTCCACCATGGTTGCGAACAGACGGGTGAACGTGACGAGGTCCTCCGTCTTGACGCCGCTGCCAAACTGAATGCTCTTCCACTCTCGCTTCTTCTTCTTGACGCTGGTCGGATTGAGATTCTGCTGACGCAAGCGGTTGCTGACGGCATCCTCGTCGTCGGCGTCCATCACGCCTCTCTTGACTTCACCAGCGCGTGTGCGCGCCTCCCAGACGAACTCAGCCATACTTGGATGCTCGCAAGTGCGATGCCAGCTCGCTTTCTACTAGCAGAACCCCTTCGAAAAGCATCGAATTTTGACAATCCCACCGGGAAGTAGAAGGAGTACGTTCTGGACTTGTCGCTGCCCCTCGAGCGCGCGATTCGATGTGGGTTCGGCGAGCCTCGGCAAGCCCAATACGATCACATGTTGACCAGTCACGACCATCGCATCGACGCCCTACTGCGTGAACTCGTGATCGAACCACATGTAGCGCCAGGTGCGTGCGCCGCAGTCTGCGTCCGAAGGCGTGACGAGTGGGTGACTCTGATGGGTCAAAGCGGGCAGTTGGCACCCGACGATCCTACGCGGACCAACCTGGCCACCTGGTTCGATCTGGCTTCGTTAACCAAACCCGTAGTAGCGCTTTGCCTGGCACGCTTCGCTGATCGAGGAAGACTCCGACTCGATCGGCCACTGGGAGACTACCTCCCCTGGGTCTCGGGTTGCGCCGTCCGTGACACCTCGCTCGAGTCACTACTCGCTCATCGTTCAGGGCTGCGTGCCCACATCGAGCTCTTCGCACCGCTGCGCGATGGTGCGCGCTTCGATCCGAAGCAAGCCTTGCGCCAGGCCGCCAACGGCCTGGCTGATGAACGTCAACCCCTGCCCGGCGGAGGATTCGAAGTGATCTACAGCGACCTCGGCTTCCTGCTGCTGGGCAAGGTACTGGAAGCTGCGGGCGGTGACTCACTCGATCGTGTGCTCCAAGAAGAGCTGCACGGCCTGGGCGTCGATGGCATCGGTTCCATTCGCTGCCTCGGGCTCGACGACACGGGCCAGGTTGCTCCCACCGAGACGGTGGCCTGGCGCGGCGGACGCATCTGCGCGATGGTCCACGATGACAACGCTTTTGCGCTGTCTGGTAGCGGCTGCTCCGGACATGCCGGACTCTTCGGACGGGTCGGCGGCGTGGTCCGGTTCGCACAGCTGATGCTGGACGCCAGGGCGGCACGACACGCCGTCCTCACCCGAGACGCGCTGGATTGCCTATTTCAGCAGCGACCGGGTGGCAGTCACCTCGCAGGGTTCGACGGCAAGTCTGACTCCGGCTCCTCTGCGGGGGATGTACTCGGTCCACAGACCTTTGGGCACCTCGGCTATACGGGTACGAGTTTCTGGTGCGACCCCAGCAACGACATCGCCGTCGTCTTGCTGACCAATCGCGTTTGTCCGAGCAGAGACAACATCGCCATCCGCGCCGCTCGACCGCAGGTGCACGATGCATTGGCTCGCCTCGGCCTCTCATCTCGTAGCACCGAAGAATTGCTCCGAACCACAGGCCAGTGAAGGCCCGCTCTCAGGGGTGTGATCGCGGCCAGGCCTTGGCTTATCGGTGGGTTTCGCGGCAGGATCGACGGGCATGTGGAAACTGCGCATCGAGGACGACCAGGCCAACCGCACAGTGGTCAACCTGGTGCGACAGGAGTACACGGTCGGTCGCGCGGAAGACAACGACGTTCGTCTGACGGAGCGCAACGTCTCCCGTCACCACGCCAAGCTCGAACGCAGCAGTGACGGCTGGCTGCTGACCGACTTGGAGAGCTACACGGGTTGCTACGTCGACGAGCAACGCATCTCCGGTCAAGTCAGCCTCGGACACGACACGCGCCTGCGGGTGGGAGATTACGACATCCTGCTGTACGACGATGCGCAAGAGTCGATCGCCGACCGGGACGCGATGACGGTGCCGGCACCGCTGCCTTCCGAACCTGGCGGGGCACTGCCCGATCGCTTCGTAGTTCTCGAAGGCCCGCACGAGGGGGCTGAATACCCACTCGGAGACCGCCGCCTGCTCATCGGGCGAGGCGAAGAGTGCGACATCGCGCTGAACGACACTTCCGTCAGTCGTGTGCACGCCGACATCGAGCGAGACGACAGCGGACGCTACAAGATCGGTGATCTAGGAAGCTCGAACGGCGTTCGCGTCAACGGGATGGAAGTCCAGAGCACCACGCTCTACTCCGGAGACATCGTGGAGTTGGGTGACGTCGAACTTCAGTTCGTCCCCGCCGGACAGGTGTTCACACGCACCGATCACCCGCGCGCGGGTGGTTCCGGCGGAGGCCTGTGGCAGCAACTGACACGCGCTCAGCGCTGGACGACAGCGGGCGTGGGAGCTGCGGTCTTGGGAACGGCCTTGTACTGGGTTGCAGCACCAACTCAACACGACGACGCCCGTGGAGCCCAGAGCAACGAAGCGGCGCGCGCTCTGGAAACAGCCAAGGTCTACTTCTCGAAGGGCGACTTGGACGCAGCATTCGCTGCCCTGCAACACATCAAACCGGAGAGCAACCTGCGCGAGTCGGGCTCTTTTCGCAGGATTGCGGCGAGTTGGGCGGATCACCAACTGGAGCAGGCAGAAGACTCGTCGGACATCGACCTGCAGCGCCGCTTGCTCGATGCCGTCGCGCGCTCTGAAACTGTGGATTCGAACCGACGGCGCCGCGCTGCCGACCTGCTCGCACAGCTCAACGCCACGGGTCTCAATCCCTCCGACTTGCCGGAAGCCATGGCCGAAGACGAGTCGGACGCAGGCGATGAAGCCGAGACGGCAGGAGCCGTCGTGGAAGAGATCGAAGAGGTGGCCGCAAACGCGCCCGCACCGCGCTCTCCCCCGCGCCCGAAGCCCCGACCCCCTCCCCGACCACCGGCAACCCAAAAGACGGCGCCGGTACGCCAAGCTCAGGCGGTTCCTCCCGCACAGCCCACGCCTGCAGAGACGGCGCAACCTGCCCCGCAACAAGCAGTCGAATCGCCGCCCGTCCCCCACGCACCCGTGCCTGCGCCGACGACGGCCGAAGTCGAGCCCCCCGCGCCGTCGCCGGTTCAACCGGTCGTGGAAACGAACCCCTGAGCCCGCGAGGGCTTCGTATCATGCAGCCATCCGAGGACGAGCACATCGCCGTCTCGGGGCCCGAGGTGACGGACCCGCGGCGCCCCCTGACGAGTCGCCCGCTGCTGGCAGTTCTGACCCTCTTGGGCTTCGCTCTGCTGCTCGAGGTCGTACCCGGCACGGAGCGCTATCGTCTGTTCGACCGGCACTTGGATGCGCCCATCGCCGACGCCGCGCTGCTCGACCCAGCTCAACAACACGTCGGTTCGAGCGAACTGTCGACGGAAACGCACACGCGCCACGAACTCGCGCAACCCGAAACCGCCGAACTTCCCCAGGCCCGCGGCCCCATCGCAGCACGACGCGACGAGGACTTCGAAGTCCCTCGGGTCGATGCGGAGGAGCCACCGCTGCCCATCGTGGACCCCGCAGGGTCGTTGTCGCACTTCTATGGCGCCTTGAAACACACCGCGGCAAAACGTGAGGGGGCGATCACCCGTATCACGTATTTCGGTGATTCGTTGGTAGCGAGTGATTACGTCACGGGCACCTTGCGACGCTTGTTGCAGAAGCAGTTCGGCGACGCGGGCCACGGCTTCGTGCTGATGGCTGACGCCTGGCCTTCTTATTTTCACAACGACGTGTTTCGATTCGCGTCGAAGGGATTCAAGGTCAGTCGCATCGTCGGCCCCTATGCCAGCGACGGCTTGTACGGGCTGGGGGGAGTATCCTTCGAAGCCCCTCCGGGCGTGCGCGCTCGATTCGGCACCGCGGAAGACGGTGATTTTGGTCGCCACGTTTCGCTGTTCCGGCTCTTGTACCTCCAGCGCCCCCACGGCGGCCGCTTGCGCTTGAACCTCGACGGCAAACCTCACGCCGAAGTGGAAACGGCAGGCGAGGAGACGCGTGGTGCATCCTA
This sequence comes from Polyangiaceae bacterium, assembly GCA_050290545.1. Classification (GTDB taxonomy): domain Bacteria; phylum Myxococcota_A; class Polyangia; order Polyangiales; family Polyangiaceae; genus SZUA-265. Next base: position 36,134 of record JBNKHV010000024.1, read on the forward strand.
CGACGTCGAAGTGCCGGACGGCGAGCACTTGTTGGAGGTCGTCACGGGACCAGGCATGACACGCACCTTCGGCGTCATCATGGAGCGCAAGGTACCCGGGGTGGTGCTCGACGCGATCGGCATTCAAGGCGCTCGCATTCGCTTCTTGGACAAGCAGGACGACGTTCACTGGGCAGAGCAACTGAAGCAGCGCAACTCCGACCTTCTCGTCTATGAATTCGGCGCCAACGAAAGTGGTGACGGCTTCGCCTATTCGATGGAGGACTACGATCGCACCATGCGAGCGGTGCTGGCGCAGGGGCAAAAGGCGCTTCCCAAGGCCGGCTGCTTGGTACTCGCGGCGATGGACCGCGCGCGCAAAGAGAACGACGTGTTGGTCACACTGCCGATCATCCCCCACATCGTCCGCCAGCAGGAGGCAACCGCCAAAGCCATGGGCTGCGCCTTCTTCAACACCTACGAGGCCATGGGGGGGCGAGGTTCGATGGCCAAGTGGGTGCGCCGCGGTCTGGGTCAGGCCGACTTGACGCACCCGAGTGGATACGGAGCCCAGGTGCTGGGCAATTGGATCTATCAGGCTTTGATGCAACGCTACAACGAAGCGCTGCGAACGGAGACGGACGATACCATCCACGACGCCGCGCCGCCGCCGCCTGTGCCGGCCCCCCCAACAGCCCAGCCGTGACTGTCTCACTTGGCGCGTCGAGCTTCGAACTCACCACGCGTGCGCACGCTGTGAAGCGAGCAGCCGCCCTGCCAGCAAGCGTCCCAAGCGTCGGTAACCCTCTTGCGTCAGATGAACACCGTCACTGGAGGCGAGTCTCGGCTCCGTTCTGGCCCATCGCTCGTAGCTCCCAACTCCCCCCATCGCCTCGAACAAGCTGAAGTAGGCGCACCCGAGTTCGTGAGCGACGCGCGCTTGCAGCTCGTCGAGCTGCAACGTGCGGCGCGCCTGCCGCTCCTGCCCAGACCCGCGCGGGGTCGGGCCCACCAGCAGACAATCTGCCTCGGGCGCCGCGGCCGCAACCCGCTCCATCACGCGACGATAGTCTTCCTCGTAGCGACTGATCGGATTGCCGTCGCCAGCTTCGTTCGTGCCGTATGCGAGAACCACGAGTTCGGGCGCGCGCTCCGCGAGTTCGCCGAGCCACACCCCTTCATGCCAAGCGAGCATCGTACGTATCCGCGCGCCGTTGATCCCCATCACGTCGAGCACGACCCCGGGCGCATCCCCTTCGCCGAAAGCGCCAAACACGTCCAAGAAACGTGCCTGCACGTGAAGCTCTGTAGAAGTATCCGTCCGGTAGGTTACCCCGAACAATTGAGACCCCCGCCGGCGAACGAGAGCGTCTCCCGTGACCTTGGATGGGAAGTCCACGCGCGTCGAACTCGCGCCGGGTGAAGCCAAGGCGAGTCGCGCCTTTGCGCTCGTCGGTCGCACGACGAACTCCCAATTGACGTGGCCGGGCTCCGCCCGTGGCCTGAGCAGGGCGGTGCCTTCGAGGACGTGAGCGCGCATGCCCGCGAGACCAAACATCGCATCTTCCTGCTCGTAGAACGCCGTTGGCGAAGCTGGCAGGCGTTGCCAACCACCGCTGGCCGAACTGCGCACTTCGTCGTGACGCGTGCCGTCGATGCCGACGTGAACGAAGCCGGGTCCGGCGTTGCCGAAACGTTCCTGCAGTTGCCCTCGCAACTCACCCGTCAAGAAGTCGGCCGCGGTGTGAGAATCACCAAACCACGCGATACGTACTGGGGCCTGACGTTCGCCAGCCTCCAGCCTGGACAGAGCGCCATAGAAGCGAGGCAGCCGTAGAATCGGAGCTCCAACGGTTTCGGCATCTGCGCGCGCATCCGTACCAGCAGCGGTCGTGCCTGTCGCAGGTAGGCCATCTTCGCTTGCAGCAGCCACGTGCCCGCTGCTGCCTTTCTGCCCCAGGTTCACCTCGCCGACGCGGGCACTCTCGGCGGCTGATGAATCAGCGAACCACGGCTGCTTCGAACAGGCGAACAGAAACAGCGCCAATACAGCGCATCCCGATCTCATGAGAACAAGATGCCCGCGCACTGCCCCGCGCGCAAGCCCGTGGTGTGGGGCCGGGTCGGGGCGGCGCGCAGTTGACAGCCCAGCGGGGGAACGGAACAATCCAGCCACGATGAGGGAAACCTTCTATCGCCGACACTTGTTCGAAGTTCGCACATCACTCCACGGCGTGACGGCCGGGCTGGCACTCTGTCTGGCTTGCACGGGGGGCAATGCCCCGAACGACGCGTCGAGCGCCGGAAGCGCCGACTACGGTGACGCGCCAGATGAACGACCGACGGGTTACCCCAGCGGCGAACGGACGGGTGCCTTCCCCACTCGAGGCAGCAGCGGAGGGGCGCACAGCCTCGACCCGATGCGCGCTTGGCTCGGGCGTCCAGGCAATCGCGAAAGCGCCAACTCCGACGGCTCACGTCCGGACACGGACGACGGGGTGCTCGAGATGAACGTCGAGTTTCTGCACGACCGCCCACGTGCAAACCTGCTCGTACAGGTCGGCAGTGAAGACCCCGATGCCGAGATGTGGCTGAACGTGCTCGTCGACCTCGACATGAACGGTCGCTGGGGGGGAGAAAGAGAGTGGGTCGTCCAGAACCAAGCCATCGACTTCCAGGAATCCGACAAGAAGGTGCACTCCGTGCAGGTGCCCGCGTTTGCCTACGGGGACGAGAAGCCACCAACCGCGGCGTGGATGCGCGTCGCCTTGACGGACAGGACGGTGCCCCCCAACTGGGACGGTACCGGCAGCTTCGAACGGGGCGAAATTGAAGACTATCTCGTCGAGCTCCCCAAAGGCGACCAACCCGCCGTCGCAGCGTCCTGCGACAACCCCGACACGCACTCCGGAGCCTGGGGATTCGATGGAGCCAATCACGTGAAGGTGCGCTGCACATTGACGCCCGTGTCTGGCTCTGGAGGACAGGTCCATTTCGACTTCGAGCGGCGGAACGGCGGCACTACGCATTCCGCGCTCTGCCCTGGCCAGTCGCTGGATGCAGCAAGCACAGAGGCGCACGTCAGTGGCGGACCGGTGAGGCTCGGCAAGGGGCCGACGTCACTCGAGTGCCTGTTCAACAGAGCGGGTCGCCTGCCGTCGGAATGGGAATTGCGGATCGACGGCGGCAGCGCCCGCAGTCGAGTCAGCAACACGGGGATCGTGCTCGGTCTGGGTGGCGCCTTGAGCACGACGTTCAAGCTCGAAAAAGGCGGCTGTGACATGGAGTGCAGCGCTCGCAAGAGCTGCTTCGGCAGCAAGGAGTGCCGCGGAGGATGCTGCGTGGAAGCGTGGGCCCCCGAGTGCGCCGAACTCGAGCCGGAGGCCTGCGGGCGCTGCTGCGCGATCACCGGCGGCAGGAGCGCAGGGGACTGCGTGCGCCAAGCCTGCGCGTTGTAGTCACAACTCTGCGAACGAGCGCAGCGGCGCACGTCCGTGGAGTTCGCCCCCCGTCTTGGTCGAGACGACCCAGACGGCGATAGCATTCGGCGGCGCGCCAAGCGCGGCACCAAAGAGCAACCGCTCGCAAGCCCGTGACCAGGGCAGCTCCGCACCCGGAGTCCCCCACCCGGGAAGCTCGCTGCCATCAGCGAGAATCAACCATCGAGATCGGTCTGCGTGCGCTTCACCTGCCGCCAACAGCAGCAGACGCAACGCTCGACTTGGTGTGGCAGTTCGCGCCGGCTGGACTGGGGAGAACGTCCACTCGCGGGCACCAGCCGTCACACGACTCTTCACCGTCCAGGGACGGTCGGTCTTCGTCGACTCGGGCGCCTTTCGAGCGAACAACTCGTGCAGCCGTCGAGCGGCCGCGTCCGGCGCGAGATTGGAGCTCACGTCGGCGAACCCGACGGTCGCGTGCTCGTGCTCGGCCACCCCCAACAACATCGGGGCTCGCAGCTCCAACGCGCCGTCCGTGAGCGGCAATTCGAGGGCCCCTTCCGCGCCCCAGGCGAACGCCGCTAGCGTCGGTAAATACGGACTCTTCGACAAGACCTGGCAGTTGTCGGCGGCTGGCCGCCATCGCTGCGCGGTCTCATGCTGACCCGTCAGCACGAAGTGAGTCCCGTCGACCCCGAGTTCGAAACGGGAGCGCACGAGCCCCCGCAGAAGGGTCTCTGCGCCTCGGGCGACATGGGCTGCGAGGCGCGAAAGCTCCGTCGCCGCAAACTCAGCCGACAGGTCCCCCGCCATGAGCGACAACTCGCCGCCCAGTGACTCCCCGCTGCGCGTCCACCAGGCCCTCCAGAACTCGGCGAGTTTGGCGCCTGCCGCTGGCGTGGAAGTGAGCGCCAAACGACCAGTCTGCGCCGTGGTCGTGTCTTCCACGCGAGTGAACGCGAGGTACGGAGCATAGGCTCGAAGTGTCTCCGAGTCGGACGCGAGCACCAACCAGTTGGAACTGACTCCGCGAGCTACGACCTCTTCGGCACCCGGCCTTGCCAGTTCTTGTAAGTGTGGGTGTCGGGTTACACGGTAGGGCGCCGTAGCGCCGGTGCTGAGCTCCGCCACGAGCTCCGCTCCGCTTCGAACCCGCAACGCCAAAGCCCAACGGAGCCGCTCATCTCCCACGCCCAGTGCCACCCGGATCGGCTCGTTCACCTCGAAGCGCCCGGTGATCACTGGAGAGACGCCGAGCAGCTCGGTCACCAACAACGGAAAGTGCTTGGGCAGACGCCTGCCCGCTTCGCCCAGACCCGCGCGCACATCCTGCCAGAAAACCTGCGGCCCGGCGATCACGCCCGCCATGACCAGAGACCCAGGCTCGGCGATGGTCACAGGCAACGCCCCCTGTGCCGGCGTGGGCGTCGCCTCCTCGCGGCACGAATTGGAGAGAAGCAGTCCCAGTACCACCACGGCACGCCGCCAACCAGTCGTCACGGCGCGCAGCCAACGTTGGCGCCCAAGGGAGCTTCGCACTCCTGAGCTCAGAATGGGATGTCGTCGTCGTCGGGCGCGTCACCAAAGCCGCCGCCACCACCACTGCCGCCGCTCGCCGGCGCATCGTCGTAGCTCGGCCCTGAATCGTAGCCACCGCCCCCCCCCGACTCGAAGCCGTCACGGCCGCCACCGCGACCACCGGCGAGGATCAGGTTGCTGGCGACGATTTCCGTCCGGTAGCGCTTGTTACCGTCACGATCGTCGTAGCTCGAGGTGCGCAGTCCGCCTTCGATGAACACGCGACTGCCCTTGGAGAGGATCTTGCTGAGTGCCTCCGCCCGCTTTCCCCAGATGACGACGCTGTGCCACTCAGTCCGCTCCTGGCGGTTGCGGTTCCGGTCCAAGTACGACTCACTGGTCGCGATCCTCAGCTTGAGCACTGCCTGCCCGCCGGAGGTCATCCGAAGCTCCGGATCCTGGCCCAGATTCCCGAGCAACATGACTTTGTTTAGGCCGTCTGCCATCGATTCCTCCAAGACGTTGAGGGGCCGATGATTCGCCGCCTGCGCTAGGGGAGTCAAGCGCGGACGGCCAGCTCGGACGTTGCTCGTCCTACTTGACCTACTTGCGTCGTGAGACTTCCGGCCGTCCGTATGCGTCGAGTTCTTCCAGCATCCCGAGGATGTCGTTGCGAAGCTGCACCAGACTTCGTCGCAATGCTTTCGCTTGGTGGCGTTGTGTGGGGCCCACGGAAGCGGGGTTCGAGGTCGTGCGCATGACGGGCTGGGCCGCGGTGAGCGCGGTCTGGACTGCCCGCCCTTCCGCACGGAGTTCGACATCTGCATTGCGAACCTGGGCGTTCCCCTGCTCGGTTGCGCGCTCCGGCTCGTCGCTGCCACGTCGGCTCAGCTGCTTCCGAGCTCCCGCAATCGTAAAGCCCTGGTTTTTCAGGAGGTCTTTGACCCGAAGTAGCTTCTCGACATCCTTGCGCGAATAGACCCTTTGTCCCTTGCTCGACTTTTGGGGACGAATCGTTCGAAACTCCGATTCCCAGTAGCGCAGCACGTGTGGCTGTACCCCAACGATTTGAGACACTTCACCGATGCGATAGTAGAGCTTGACCAGGTCCTGCTGGGTCGGCTTGCTCACGAATTCGTCTCTGCGACTGCGCTCTTGAAGCGGAATTGAGGTTCCATCATCGGTGCCCAAGGGCACCGGTCAAACGCTGCCGTGCAGCGTGAGCTCACTCAGTTCGGTTCCGGGGGAGGCACGCTCGGGCTGTGCGACTCCGCGCCGCCATCAGCCAGACGGGCCGCGTCCGGCTCGGGCGCGCCGTTGCTGCCGTTCGGCATCTCCATGTCGTTCAACGACTGCTTGAGCAGCTGACTCGCCTTGAAGTTGAGTACTCGTCGCGCCGTGATCGTGATGGGCTCACCCGTCTGCGGGTTGCGTCCCTGCCGTTCGCGCTTGTCGCGCAGAACGAAGTTGCCGAAGCCGGATATCTTTATCTTTTCACCACGCCCCAGCGTCTCTTTCATGGTCTCGAAAACGAGATCCACCAGATCAGCAGCTTCCTTCTTCGAAAAACCGCCGAGCTGCGAGTACAGCGCGTGGACGATATCCGCTTTCGTCATTCGCGACCCCCGTTGTACCTGGTCTCCACTCTGCAAAGCCTAGCCGCGTTCGATGAAAAGTCCATAGGAGACGCGGATCTAGCCCTGGCGCGCGCCGGTAGGATTTCAGTACGGGTGGCTCACGGCGCTCTGGATGTGGGTCCAGGTGGCCCCGCGCGCTCCACGCCCAGCGCATCGCCCGACGCCGACTCCCGCCGCAGAGACCCTCGATTGCGCATCGCGTCATGAACCGTGCCGAACTGCGCCTTAGTAGCCGAGTTCGTCAGCGGGCCCTGGTCGAGGTCGGGGTATCGGACTTGGGGCCGACCGGGGCCTCGGCTGTGGCTTCGACGGCGGCCGCGCGCGAGGCGTGCGCTGGGCAGCCCGCGTCGTCTGCTCTTGCCCAGCGCCCCCACCAGAGCCCAAGTTCGTCCCCTCTCGCGGCTCCGGGTCCGCTTCAGTGGTCGCGACAGGCGCGACGGAAGGCTCGTCGGAGGCCTCGCGCGCGGCGGGCTCGGTCGTCGCGCTCGAGGTCTCGAGCTCCGCGGCAGGCGGTTCACCTTTCGCAGCTAGGTCCGTCGCAGGCTCCTGGCCGCGCACGACAAGTGCCCCGACTGAACCCACGATGGCGATCAAGACGACGATGCCGGCCACGGCCATCGGAGACAGGCTGCGACTGCTCGCGCGCGCACTGCGCTCGACGCCGAGAGCCGTGTCTGCTGAGGCCAGAGCGGGCTCGAGTGCCGTGCCCGAGGCTGCCTGCTCGCGACCGGAGGCGATCTCCAAAAGCGCGCGCGCCTGCTCATCCACACTCGAATAGCGTTCGTCGACATCCTTGCACAGCGAGCGGCGCATCCATTCGTCGAACGACGGGGGCACGGGCACGTGCTCACTGGGTGGCTCGGGCTCGACGGTGCAGATCTTGACGAGCAGATCGCCCACCGCTTCGCCGTCGAAAGGTAACGCCCCAGTGACGGCGCGATACGCGATGACGCCAATGGACCAGACGTCTGAACGCGCGTCGATGTCCTTCAACCCTCGGGCCTGCTCGGGGCTCATGAAGTGCGGCGTACCCAGCACCGCGCCGGTGCGCGTCGCAGACGAGATGCCCGAGCCTTCGGTGAACTTGGCGATGCCGAAGTCGACCACCTTGACGAGGTCTCGCTTGTCTTCCTCGTCCCACACCAAGAAGACGTTCTCCGGCTTGAGGTCCCGGTGAATGATGCCACTTTCGTGGGCCTTCTTCACTGCTCGGGCGACTTGCCGAATCACGTTGGCGGCATCGGCCAACGACAGCGTGCCTTCCCGCACCAGACGTTCGTCCAACGGCTCCCCGGAGAGGAACTCCATCACGATGTAAGGCCGGCCACCATCATCGACACCGTGGTCGTAGACCTGAACGATGTGTTTGCTCTGCAGGCGGGCCGCAGCGAACGCCTCGTTGAAGAAGCGGTCGCGGATCTCGGCGTGATTCGCGAACTCCGTCTCGATGAACTTGACGGCAACCTTGGTACCCAGCGAAGTGTGAACGCCTTCCCAAACGCTACCCATTCCGCCGCGACCGAGCAGGCGCTCCAGCCGATACTTGCTCGCTACGAGGGTGCCTTTCCCAGGTGGCTCCGTCCGCTCGCCCATCGTCGCATAGGCTAAAACAGTGCGGAGCATTCGGCTAGCGACCGGCCCGACAAACCGTTTTCGGGGTGTGCAACCGGACAAATCCCGGCCGTGCCGCACGTTTGACAGCCCGGGATGTTCGCGCCGCGAGCCTTCTGCTACAGGCCCCCAATGGCGACGCGACTCTTCGATGCGGGAGCCGACGACGTGCTCTACCTCGTCGACCTCAGCGGATACGTATTTCGGGCCTACCACGCCATCGCACCTCTCAACAGTCCCAGCGGGGAGCCTACCCACGCGGTTTTCGGCACGGTCAACATGCTGGAACGACTGGTAAGGCAATGTAAGCCCAAGCTGATGGCGGTGGCGATGGACTCGCGGACACCCACCTTCCGCAAGCAGATGTACCCCGAGTACAAGGCGAACCGCCCCCCTCCGCCGCCAGATCTGAAGCAACAGATGCAACGCGTGTGGGAGGTGATCGAGGCGTTTCCGATCCGCGTGTTTCAGCAGGACGGGGTAGAGGCCGACGACATCATCGCCAGCGTCGTACGCCGTTGTCGAGAGCAGCAGCGGCGCGTGGTCATCGTCAGCGCGGACAAGGACTTGATGCAGCTCGTCGGACCCGACGTGATCCTGTGGGACACGATGCGCGACCGGGTCTTCGGGCCTGAAGAAGTTCAGGAGCGCTTCGGTGTCGCGATCGAGCAGGTGCGTGATGTCTTGGCTTTGATGGGCGACAGCTCTGACAACGTCCCCGGCGTGCCCAGCGTGGGCCCCAAGACGGCCAAGGATCTAATCCTCGAGTACGGCGACATCGACGGGGTGTACGCCTCGCTCGACAAGATCAAGCGCAAGAAGCTTCGGGAAACCCTCGAGTCCAATCGAGAGCAAGCGCTGATGAGCCAGAAGCTCGTCACCCTCAAGGACGACCTCGACTTGGAGGTGAACCGCGAGAACCTGACCTTCCAGCGCGAAGACACCAGCAAACTCCGAACCCTGTACTCCGACCTCGGATTCACTCGCCAGTTGGCGAACCTCCCGGGCGGCAGCGAACCGGACGGCAAGGCCCCCAAGCCAAGCCCAAGCGGAACACCCAGCAAAGCCCCCGCCTCCACCCGCTTCGACCCGAACGGCACCGAGGTGATGGTGGTCTTGCAAGAAGAACAGCTCGAAGCTCTGCTCGAGGCGGCAAGACGCTCGCGTCGCGTCGCGCTCTACCCTCTCCTGCACGGCAACCTACCGCTCACTGCGGCATGGATTGGGCTCGCCGTCTGCACCGCGGAGGGCAAAACCGCCTACGTCCCCCTGGCCCATCGCTACATGGGAGCCCCGAGCCAGCTCGGCGAAGAGCGAGTGTCGGAATGGCTGCGAACGTTGCTGCAGGAGGAGCTCGACTGGATCGCTTACGACAGCAAGAGCTTGATGGTGCTGCTGCAGGAGCGAAAGATCGACCTCCGAGCCTGCGCCTTCGACGTGCTCCTCGCCAACTACCTGCTCGATTCCGGCGGCGCCCAGGACCTCGAACGCATCGCCAAAGCCCAGCTCGACGCCGACCTCGCCGGCTACGACGCCCTATTCAAGAAGAAGGGCAAACGCGCGACGCCGGTGGATGAACTCACCGTGGAAGAGGCCGGCGACTTCGCAGCTCGTCGCGCGGCGACACTCGTAGCGTTGCGACGCCCGATGGAGGCGCGCCTGGAAGAGGAGACACTCGACAAGCTGTACCGCGAGTTGGAGCTTCCCCTCACCCCGCTGCTGGCGGAGTTGGAGCGTCGCGGAATCCTTCTGAACACCAAAGCGCTCCAAGAGCTCAGCCTGGAGGTGGGGGCCAAACTCGAAGCTCTGGAGAAGACGGCACACGAGATTGCGGGCAAGGACTTCAACGTCAATTCCCCGCGGCAACTCGAGAAGTTGCTCTTCGACGAGCTGGGCCTCAAGCCAATCAAACGCACGAAGACATCACGCTCGACCGACGCCGAGACACTCGAAGCCCTGAGTCAAGAGCACGAACTGCCGCGGGTGATCCTGGAGGTACGTCAGCTCGCCAAGTTGAAGGGCACCTACATCGATGCACTGCCCCAGCTCGTCAACGAGCGCACCGGACGGCTACACACCCGCTGGCATCAAGAAGTGGCTGCGACCGGACGGCTGAGCTCGAGCGATCCCAACCTGCAGAACATTCCCATTCGCACCGAACTCGGACGCAGCATTCGTGAGGCCTTCGTCGCGCCCGAAGGCTACGACTTGATCAGCGCCGACTACAGCCAGATCGAACTGCGGGTGCTTGCCCACCTGTCCCAAGACCCCGTCCTGATCGATGCCTTCAACAACGAACAGGACATCCACCAGCGCACGGCGATGGAGATATTCGAAGTCGACGCCGACGAAGTCGACGCCGAGTTGCGTAGGCAAGCCAAGGCAGTCAACTTCGGCGTGATCTACGGGCAAGGCGATAGCGCCCTGGCCAAGAGCCTCGGGATCAGCCGCATGGAAGCAGGTCAGTTCATCGCCGCCTATTTTCGGCGCTACCAGGGCGTGCAGAAGTTCATGGACGAAACGCTGGAGAAAGCTCGCGCCAGTGGGCGGGTGCGCACCCTTTTTGGCCGCCGCCGGCTCGTGCCCGACATCCATAGTAACAACCGAGCGCGCCGTCTCGCCGCCGAGCGCATCGTGATGAATGCGCCGATCCAAGGCACAGCAGCCGATCTGATGAAGATGGCGATGCTCGCACTGCAAGAGCCGGTCACCCCGGGCTCGCGCATGCTGCTGACCGTGCACGACGAGCTGGTGTTCGAGGTCCCCAAAGCCGAAGTCCCCGAGGCCAGCGAACGGATCCGCATTGAGATGCAGCAGGTCTACCCCCTGGATGTGCCGCTGCTGGTGGAGGTCGGTTCCGGGCCCAACTGGAAAGCCGCGCACTGACGGCACATCGACAAAAAGCGCTGTACATCTGGAGCGATTCGATCCAGACCGGGCGCCACCATCCCGCCGTGCGCGCGACCGCCCGGGCAAAGCGTGTTGGCGCGGCGCAAACTCGCCCTTCGAATCATGAGTGACAGCCACAGCGTTCCCGAGATTGCCATCGTCATCCCCGTCTACAACGAGGAGGGCATCCTCCATTCGGCGGTCGTGGACTTGCGTGAGCGACTGAAGCCGTTGGGCTGGCACTACGAAATCATCTTGGCGGAAAACGGCTCGACGGATCGAACCGTGGCGCTTGCCGCCGAGTTGAGCGAAAAGTACCCGGAGGTTCGCTACATCTCCGCGGGCGCGCCCGACTACGGCAAGGCGCTGCGGGAGGGAATCGTCTGCACTCGCGCGCCGCTCGTGCTGTGCGACGAGATCGATCTGTGCGACGCCGACTTCCACCAGCGCGCGGTCGAAACCCTGCGCTCGGGCGGTGCGGACATGGTGATTGGCTCCAAGCTCATTGCCGGTGCCGAAGATGAACGACCACTGCTGCGCCACGCCGCCAGCCTCGGCTACACCAGTCTGTTGCGTGTTCTGTTGGGCTTCAAAGGCACGGATACGCACGGGCTGAAGGCGTTTCGGCGCGACCGCGTGCTCCCCATCGTCAACGCGTGTCTGGTCAACAAAGACGTTTTCGCCAGCGAACTGGTCATCCGCGCCTATCGCGACAAGCTGACGATCAAGGAAATCCCGGTGCGGGTCAAAGAGAAGCGCCCACCCTCGATCAACCTCTTTCGCCGCGTGCCCAACGTTCTCAAGAGCGTCGCAAAGCTGACCTGGGCGATCCGCGTCAAAGGTTGAATGCCACTGGCGCGGGTCGAACCCGCCCCTCGCTAAGCCGCACATCGAACGACGCAGGCGTGCTCGCAGCACGCGGAAGCGCTGGCGATGCGCCGACTCTCGAGACGAGTCAGCTCACCAGGTCTCGATCCGCCAACCACGCGCCTTGGCCAACCGTGCAAGGCGGAAATCGGGATTGACCGCCACCGGAACGCCAACCGCGGAGAGCAGTGGTTCGTCGGTGATGGAATCGCTGTAGGCCGTGGCACACGACAAGTCGTCGCTACCAAACTCGCGGCGCAGCATCTCCTTGACCAGCGCGAGCTTGCCTTCTCCGTAGCAGAGTGGCTCGACCAACTCGGCGCCGACCTTACCGTCTTCGACCACGAGCTCCGTCGCTACCAGGTGTTCGATACCGAGCTCTTCCATGACGGGCTCCGCGGCGTAACGCGTCTGAGCCGTCACGATGGCTACGAAATCCCCCGCCTGCTGATGGCGCTTGACCGTTTCCCTCGCCAGCTCCCCGATGTGCGGAAAGACGCACTGCTCGGCCCACTCGCGCGTCTCTCGTCGCAGGTCTTCGATGTCACGACCGCGATACCAGCCCAATGCACGCCGGGCGACGGCTTCGGCGGGCAGGAGGCCGAGGGTGTAGCGGACGCGCCAGCCGAAAACCCGGGCCACACGCCAAGCGCTCACTTTGCCCAATTCATACTCGTAGCGAATGAACAAGCCCGCGGTGTCTTTGCGCACCAACGTCTTGTCCATGTCGAACAGCGCGATCTTCCCCACCTCAAGACTCCCGAAGCACGGCCCGTGACTACATCTGCGCGACGACCTGGATACCCAAGAGCGAAAGCCCCCGGTGCAGGGTACGCGCAACGAGCTGACACAACGCCAAGCGACTGTTCTTCGTGGCCTCATCCTCCGCGTTCAACACACGGCAGCGCTCGTAGAAGCCATGGTACGCCGCGGCTAGATCGTAAAGGTAGTTGCACAAGCGGTGGGGTTCGAGGCTGGAGGCGACTCCTTCGAGCACACTCGGGAAGAGGAACAGCTGCAACGCGAGCTGTCGTTCAGCAACCTCAGTGACGTGCAAGGTCTCAGCATCGAGCGCCTCCGCGCTCACCCCACCCTTGCGGAAGATCGACTGGATGCGCACGTAGGCGTTCTGCAAGTACGGTGACGTGTTGCCCTCCAGCGCCAACATACGCTCGTAGTCGAAGGTGTAGTCCTTGATTCGCTCGTTGGAGAGGTCGGCGTACTTGACGGCACCGACGCCAACGGCGTGGGCGATCTCACGCCGCTGCTCGTCGCTGAGTGAGTCCTTTTCCTCGAGCACCTGGCGTGCCCGAGACACCGCTTCACCCAACACATCTGCCAGCCGCACGCTACCGCCCTCGCGCGTCTTGAACGGCTTGCGGTCCTTACCGAGAATGGTGCCAAACGCGACGTGTTCCAGACTCGTCGCTTCTTCGACCCAACCTGCCTTGCGCAGGGTCCAAAACACCATCTGAAAGTGCTCACTCTGGCGCGAATCGACGACGTAGACGATGCGCTCCGCGCCAAGCTCTTTGCTGCGGTAGCGTCCGGCAGCGAGATCGGTCGTCGCGTAGCCGTAGCCACCGTCGGACTTCTGTACGATCAGCGGCTGGGGTTCGCCCTCCTTGTTCTTGAAGCCGTCGGGAAACACGACGCCCGCGCCCTGGCTCTGTACCAGGAGTCCGGCCGCGCGCAAGTCGTCCACTACCTGTGGCAGTCTCGGATTGTAGAAGCTTTCGGGCACGATGTCAGAATCGCTCAACTGCACGCCGAGCAGAGCGTAGACGGAATTCATGTGCCGCACGGACTCTTCAATCAGCTGCTTCCACAGGGAGAGCGCCTGTTCGTCTCCTGCCTGCAACTGCACGACACGGCGGCGAGCGCGATCAGCGAACTCGGGCTCCGCCTTGAAGCGCTCGGCCGCAAGTTTGTACAGATCGTTCAAGTCACCGATGCTGTGGTCGGCCGTGCGATCCCAACCCGTGTCGATGAGATACTCCAGAAGCATGCCAAACTGCGTGCCCCAATCGCCCAGGTGGTTGTGGCGTATCACTCGGTCGCCGCGAAACTCGAGCACACGACAAATGGCGTCACCGATGATGGTCGACCGCAGGTGGCCGATGTGCATCTCCTTGGCCAGGTTCGGACTGGAGTAGTCCACGACCACGGTCTGCGGGGCGTCCGTCGTAGAAACACCGAGTCGCTCGTCTGCGAACATCGCGCGCAGTGACGCATCTACGTACTCGCCGGTCAGTCGCAGGTTGATGAAACCCGGTCCGGCTACCGAAGCCTCCTCGATGTGGCGCGCTGCCGGGCCAGCCTGAAGAGCCTGAGCGATGCGCTCCGCGAGATCGCGAGGCTTCTGCCCCAATACCTTGCCCAGGCGCATCGCAAGGTTGGCCTGATAGTCCCCGAACTTGGGATCGGCTGCCCGCACCATCGGTTCGGTATCGCCGTCAGGACCCAAAGCCGCCACGGCAGCATCCCGCACCCAGCGTTCCACCTGTTGCTTGACGAAAACCACCGCGCAGGCTTCTCCCGCCAACAGCGCCGAGTCAACCCCAATGCGACATCTGCAAGCCTGGGATACCCGCCGCCGCGCTTCTCCTCTGCGCGGAGTGCTGCCGTCCCTGCCGTGCTTCTGCTGCGACTCGAATGCCGTCATCCCGCGTCGCCGAACCCGGTGAGCCGCGCGCTCACCCAGCGAAACCTGACGTCATCCAACGTTCAGACGCGTGCGAGCAACCAGCGGATGACGAAAGGCCTAACGGTCCGTCGGCACAGCCCACGGGTCGACGATCAGCCCCAGTTCCTCGACGTCGAACGGGACTCGACTGGCGTTCGCCCACGGGTCGACGAGCAACGGCACGTCTCTCCACGTGCGGTCCACAGCGAGCCCACTCGTGACGCGACGCCAAGGGTTTTCGACCTCCGTCAGTGTCATCAGACGGCCCACCGCGCCTTCGACCTCATCCTGCAAGCACGGGGGCGGCTCCGGACATGAGCAGCCTTCATCCGTGGGCGACTCGGCGGGCTCTATTTCGACTCCGCTGGTCACCTCGCCGCTGACGACGTCCGAAGTCCCCGCTGCTCCTGCCTCGACACCTTGCGCGTCAGCATCGGTCGAGAGCTCTCCTGGCGCGCAGCTCGGTGCATGCGCGGGGGGTTCGCTGCCTGCCAATTCCGCGCTGCGTTCATCTAACGCGGCTTTCGTCCCCACGAGCTCCTTCGGCGCATCTGCTCGCGGCGTCTCCACTGCCCAGGGGTCGACGATCTCCTGCAGTCCGGGATGCGCATCGGCCGACGACATCGTCAGAGCGGCCGCAAAGGCGATCCCGCCCCAGCCCGCCAACTCCGACAACACCTTCATCCCCCACAAGGCTGCCATCCAGGGCTGCCTCGGTCAACGCGCGCGCACCACGAAACCGCCAACCAGTCGCCCCACCATTCCACAATTTTTCATGCAACCAGCCACCTGAAGGGACCGATCGACAGCACCCGGCCTCCAACGGGCAGCGGGGACCCGCCCCTCCTGCGTAAACGGCACGGCAAGGCCACCGACAGCTCGTTGGATTTCCGCAGAGTGACTTGCATGGCGCCGAACGGAACAGCTACAGCGATCAGCGCTGCTCCAAGGCGGTTCACCCGATGCCCCAAGCGCCGTCTCTGCCCATCGATCCCCTGCTTCCGGAAGTCGTGTCGTGTCTGGCCCGGCATCAGTTCCTCGTGCTCGAAGCCGCTCCCGGCGCAGGAAAGACGACGCGAGTTCCGCGAGCGATCTTCGAGAGCCGCACCCACGACGACAGGCAGGTCGTCGTCACCGAGCCCCGTCGACTGGCGGCGCGCCTGGCGGCAACTTACGTCGCGCAGGAGATGGGCGCCCGTCTCGGGGGTCTCGTGGGCTACTCCGTCCGCTACGATGACAAGAGCAGCAACACGACGCGGATCCGCTACGCAACGGAAGGTCTGTTGCTGCAGCAGATGCTCGGCGACCCGGAGCTCTCGTTCGCCCACACCGTCGTGTTGGACGAGTTCCACGAGCGGCATCTGGCCAGCGACGCACTCCTGGCGCTTTTGTACCGCTTGTGCCGCAAGCGCGCTGATCTTCGAGTCGTCGTAGTGAGCGCGACCTTGGACGCTGCGCCGATTTCTGCGTTTCTCGATGACTGTCCTCGTTTGCAGAGTGAGGGACGCGCCTTCCCTTTGGACATTCGCCACCAGGATGGAGTCGACGACCGCCCTTTGGAAAGGCGCGTCGCGAGTGGCGTGCGAGATGCGCTGCAAAGCCAGCCTTCCGGTCACGTGCTCGTCTTCTTGCCCGGCGCCCGTGAGATCCATCGCGCGAAAGACGTGTTGGATCGCCGTGACGACGCCTTCGAACTGCACGTCCTGCATGGGGAACAGAACCTGCAAGCCCAGGCCGCGGCCGTTGCGCCAAGCCAAACTCGAAAGGTCATCCTGGCCACGAACGTTGCCGAATCTTCGGTCACCATCGACGGCGTCACGGCGGTGGTGGACTCAGGGCTGGCTCGCGTGGCTGGTTTTTCGCCGTTTAGCGGGCGGGCAACCCTGGCCGTGACGCCGATCAGCAGGAGCTCCGCGACCCAGAGAGCAGGCCGTGCCGGGAGAACAGCCCCGGGACTCGTGCTGCGTCTGTACGAAGCCGCCGATTTCAAACGCCGGCCAGAGCGCGACGAGCCCGAAATCAGCCGCTTGGACTTGACGGATTTCGTGCTCCAGCTGCGGGGATTGGGCGTCGCTCCATCCGAGCTGCGCTGGCTTTCATCGCCCAAGACGAACACCCTCGAGAAAGCGACGCAGCTCCTGCGACAGCTCGGCGCGCTAAGCCACGAGGGCAAGCTCACCGAGACGGGGCAGCGCATGCTGCGCTTTGGCCTTCCCCCGCGATTGGCGCGTGTGTTGGCCAGCGCGGAGTTGGCCGGCATCGCAGATGACGGATCTCTGGCTGTATCCTTGCTGGCCGAGCGCGACATTCGGCAATCGACCCGCGAAGAAAGGGACCTGCCGACGGGCCCCTCCGATCTTCAGGACCGCATGGACGCCTTCCGCGAAGCCGAGTCCTCGGAGTTTCGAGGCGGCGCGTTGCGCGCCATGGGCTTAGACCCAGCCCGTGTCCGCGCCGTACAACGCGCCTACCGAAGCCTGAAACGCAAAACGCGCGACACTGCCCCTGCCCCATGTGACGCAGAAGAAGCGGAAGTCCGCCTGCGCCGCTGCCTTCTCGACGGCTTCGGCGACAGAGTAGCGCTGCACCAACCTCATCAGCGGCGATTGATCTTGAGGAACGGCACGACGGCCAAGGTCTCCCCACACAGTATCGTGCGAACCGCTCCCTTGGTCGTGGCGCTGGAGGAAGAAGAGCGCAGTGATGGTCGAGCGACCGGGGCAGTGGTTCAATGGCTCTCGTCCATCGAAGCCGACTGGCTCTTCGACGCGTACGAATCCCAAATCCAGGCACATGACGAGCTGCGCTTCGATCCGGTCAAACGACGCGTGGAGTCGATAAGCCGGCTAGCTTTGGACTCCGTCACCCTGGAGGAGAGTCGGATGCCTGCGCCACCATCAGCGCAAGCGAGCCGGCTCTTGTTCGAAGCCGCACTCGGGCAGAAGACGGCGCTGCTGGGCAAAAGCTCGACGCTGCTGACCTTGGCAGAGCGCGTCTGCCTATTGCGACAAACGGGCTTGTGCGAGTCACTTCCGCCACCAGAGCAACTTGCCGACGAAGCGCTGTTGGAACTGGCCTGCGAGGGACTGACCACTCTCGACGAACTCGAGGCCACTGACCTGGATGCGATGCTACTGAGCCATCTGAGCTACGAACAACGACGCCTGCTGGACCAAGAGACCCCGGAGCACATCACGCTCCCTGGCGGACGCAGACTCGTCGTGCACTACGAGGCTGGAAAACCACCCTGGGTGGCCTCGCGCCTACAAGACTTCTTCGGCATGAGCGAAGGCCCGCGCGTGTGCGGCGGACGCGTGCCGCTGACGCTTCACTTGCTGGCTCCGAATCAACGCGCGGTGCAAGTCACCTCCGACCTCGGAGGATTCTGGGAACGCCACTACGACGAAGTGCGCAAGGAGCTGCGCCGGCGCTACGCCAAGCACGCTTGGCCAGAAGATGGCCGAACGGCAACCCCACCCGCGCCGGGGGCTAGGCGCCGCAAGCCAGCCTAAAACCGTCGTCTTCTGGTGACACACGGCTTGCGTTTGGCTCGGCAACAGCTATCGTTCTGCGAGTTCTCCCGTCTTGGGTGAACGGAACACCGCACCACCAGGAGGATGAGTCATGATTGCCCTAGCCAAAGCACCCGCACTTGCCGCCATTCTCCGCACGCTGCCCCAGGCCGGTATTCGCTGCGTTTCTGCCAACGTGAACCGGTAGTCACCCAGTAACGCAAGCACTGGTTCTGGGCACGTCTGTCGACACGGCGGTGCCGTGGCGCTCGTCGGCCAAGGCGATCGACACGGCTGTCCCCGCAGACGGGGTTGTTGAGCTCCGCGTCCAGCGTCGGACTCTAGCCACTCTGTACCTCCCGACGACGCGGCTCGAAGCGCGCTTGGACGAAATGTCCAAGGCCTGCACTCGCCGCGAGCCCCAACCATTCGGCGCGCCCGTTACTCCGCGCGCCCAGAACAGAACGCAAGAAGACCACGATGACCTCATTCCCCCGAGCTCTTCAGCTCTTGGGCCTCAAACCCCTCCAGATCCAGGATTGGCTCGCAGCTGACGAGCAGGCACACCCTTGGCGCGTTCGCGCCGTCGACCGCGGACTGTGTCGACTGGTGTCCGTTCAGTCAGAAGCGCACTTGGCCGCTCCCGACGACGACGTCCCGGTCACCGCCAGCAACCCCACGACAACCGAAGCTGAGCGGTGGCCGGAACCCTTCGTCACCTGCAACGTGCGTCCAGGACACGAGCCCGTCGCCGTGGGTGACTGGGTGTTGGTCTCGGAAACTCCAGAACCGCGCATCACGCGCGTCCTCGAACGCGCGACGGTGCTCCGACGAGGTGCCACCCTCGACCGCAGCGACGAACAACTCATCGCCGCCAACATCGACGTGGTCTTCGTGGTGTGCGCTTTCGCCGAAACGGAAAAACTGCTGAGACGCGGACTCAATCCGCGGCGCATCGAGCGCTACGTCGCAGCAGTGACGGACGGCGGCGCCACGCCAGTATGCCTCTTGAACAAATCGGACCTGGCCTCCGAAGCCGAAGCAGCGCGCGCCGAACTCGCTCGCCGACTGAAGTCCATCGACGTCTTGTGTGTCAGCGCCGAGCGAGGCGATGGCGTGAGCAATCTGGCGCCCTATCTGGGTGCCGGACAGAGTGTTGCTTTCGTAGGCCAGTCTGGCGTCGGCAAGTCCACGCTGATCAACGCGCTCCTCGGCAGCGAAACCCAGAACGTCGGCGAGGTGCGCGGGGTAGACACCAAAGGAAAACACACCACGACGCGTCGCGAGATGCTGCGAATGCCCGACGGCACGCTGGTCATAGATACCCCGGGCCTGCGCGAATTGGCACTGCCGACACAAACCGGCAGCGTGGGCTTCGAAGACATCGAGCAGCTGGCGAAGGAATGCCGCTTCAGCGACTGCGCGCACGAAACCGAACCCGGCTGCGCAGTCACCCGCGCCATTGATGAGGGCGCGCTGCCTGCCGAGCGCCTCGCGAGCTACCGAAAGCTGGCTAGCGAGGCACTGCGACAGCAAGCCCGACACGACGTGTATGCGCGCCGTCTTCAGAACCAAGAGCATCGACGCTTCGCCAAGCTCGTCAAGGAGGCCGTCAAGACGCGGCGCCGCGACTGAGGGTCGTTCTTGCGTCCGAGTGGGGTCTCGCCTACCACCGCAGCATGCGTATACTAGCCATCGAGCCCTACTACGGCGGCTCTCACCGCGCGTTCATCGACGGCTGGATCGCTCACAGTCGACACGACTTCGACCTGGTGACGTTCGAACCTCACCACTGGAAGTGGCGCATGCGCCACGCGGCGGCCAGCGCCGCACAAAGCGTCGAAGCGCTGCTCACAAACGCCCGAGGCGGAACCGAGCGCGCCTCGTCGACCCCCGACGCCCCCAGCAGGTCGGCACCTGCCGCAGCCTCCCCTTGGGACGCCCTGTGGTGTAGTTCGATGCTCGACTTGGCCACATTCCGCGGACTGACCCATGCGACCTTGGGTGACATCCCAAGCGTGCTCTATTTTCACGAGAACCAGCTCGACTACCCAACCGAGCACCCCGACGCCCGCGACGTGCATTTCGCGTTCACCCACTGGACGGGCATGCTGGCCGCACACGAAGTCTGGTTCAACAGTGAACACAACCGTGCGACCTCATTCGAAGGCCTACGGTCGTTGTTCCGCAAGATGCCGGACCATCGAGGCATCTTCGACGCGGCGCGGTTGACGGCCAAAAGCAAGATCCTTCCGCCCGGTATCAATCCGGTGCCGAACGCCACACGCCACGCCCAAGCGCCAGTCCCGGTGGGCGCCGAGGGCGCCAACGACACGCTGAGCACGCACTCTGAAGAAGAAAGCCCGGACCCCATCCGACTCGCGTGGGCGGCTCGATGGGAACACGACAAGGGCCCGGAGCTGTTGCTCGCGACCTTGCGACTCCTGAAGATGAGAGGAGTTCGCTTCCGGCTCAGCTTGCTTGGCGAACGCTTCAAGAACCATCCCGAAGCATTCTTCCAAATTCAGAGGGAATTCGGCGAAGACCTGGACGCGTTCGGCTTCGCCCCCAGTCGCTCCGAGTATGAACGCCACCTGTTGCAGAGCGACGTCTTCGTTTCGACGGCGCGGCACGAGTACTTCGGCATCGCCGTGATGGAAGCGGCCGCTGCCGGTTGTCAGCTCCTGCTGCCGCGAGCTCTGGCGTACCCTGAGCTGATCGCCGATCCGTCAGCCTTCTACGACGGCACGACTGAAGGCCTCGCCCAGTGCGTCGAAAAGCTATCGCAGACTCGCCCTGCGAGAGGTCGTTTTCGCGCCGCCGCCGAACGCCATTTTTGGACCGTCCGCGCGCCGCAACTCGATAGCCAGTTGCAGGCGATGACGGCGGCAACGCAGTGACCCTCAACCACTGAGCTCACTCGGAGCCAGTCCGAACGAACCAAGCCGAGAGCGTTCGCGCGCTACAGTTTCTTCTTCAACTTCGCCAGCAGCTGTAGCGCTTCCAGAGGTGCCAATCGGTCGAGATTGACTGCGCGTAGCAGGCTCAGCACTTCGTCGCAGGCCGTGCTTGATTGCTGCTCCTGGTTAGCGGCAGCAAACAGATCGAGCTGGTTCGGATTGCCCCCACGACGCGGTTTGGGCGGCTGACCTCGTTCGGATTGCTCCTGCTGTCCTTCGAAATTGGCGAGCAGCGCCGACGCCCGCGCCAACACGACCTCCGGCAGACCAGCCAGCTTGGCCACCGCAACGCCGTAACTCTGGCTTGCTGGACCGTGCACGAGGCGATGGAGAAACACGATGTCACCATCTAACTCGCGCGCGCTGACACTGTAGTTGTCGACGTTTTCGCTCTGCTCCGCCAGCGCGGTCAACTCGTGATAGTGCGTCGCGAACAGCGCACGACAGCGACCCGTCTCATCCAGGTGCTCGGCCACCGCCCAGGCAATCGCCAACCCGTCGAAGGTGCTCGTTCCGCGGCCAATCTCGTCGAGAATCACCAACGAGCGCGGTGTCGCGTAGCGCAAGATGTCCGCGGTCTCACGCATTTCGACCATGAAGGTGCTCTCGCCTTGGGCCAAGTTGTCGCTGGCGCCGACCCGAGACAACACGCGGTCGCAAACACCGATGCGCGCCTTCGTGGCAGGCACGAAGCTACCCATCTGCGCCAGAATCGCGATCAGCGTGACCTGACGCAAGAAGGTACTCTTGCCGGCCATGTTCGGACCAGTGATGATCCACAGACGCTTGCCTTCAGCGTCGAGATGCACGTCGTTGGGCACGAATCGCCCGGCGGCTGCCAGCCGTTCGACGACGGGATGCCTCCCCTCCTCGATCACGAGCTCGGTGCCGTCCTCCACGACGGGCCGCACGTAGTCGTTCTTGTGAGCGACCTCTGCCAACGCCGCGGCGACATCCCAGGCAGCAACGTCGGAGCAGATGTGGCGAACACGCTCCGCGGACGCTCTCACCGTCTCGTTGAGTTCGCGCAACAACTCCAACTCTCGCGCACGGTGTCCCTCTTCCGCCCCCGCAACGCGTGCAGCCAGGTCGTCGAGTGCCTCCAACGTATAGCGTTCACCGCTGGCGACGGTCTGTTTACGGCGCCACTGTTTCGGCACCTTCTCCAGGTGCGTCTTGCTGACCTCGATGTACCAACCGAAGACGCGTGTAAACTTCGCTCGCAAAGTCGGAATCGACGTCTCTTCTCGCAGGCGAGACTCCAGCTCCACGATGAGCTCTGACCCGCGACGCTTCGTCTCGGACAGCTCGTGCAACTCGGCATCGAACTCGGGGCGAAAAATCGCGCCCTCTTTGGCCAATCCCGGCGGGCGTTCGACCAGCGCTGCGTCCAACGCTTCTGCGACGTCGGCACCGACGTCCTGCTCTTGGGTCAGGCCGAGCAACGCGCGGCTCTCCGCATCCAAACCGGAGAGCAAGTCCACTACGCGAGCCGTCGCTTGTAGCGCGTCGCGAATGGCCCCCAGATCCTTGGGACTCGCCTCCCCGAGCACGACCCGGGACACGAGCCGCTCCAGGTCGGAGAAGCCGTCCAACTCGCTTCGCACTTGTGCTCGCAACGCCGCGTGCACGACAAACGTCTCCACGGCGTCGTGCCGGCGACGGATCTCGGCGATGCTTGTCAGTGGAGCCAGCAAGCGACGACGTAAGAGTCGCGCACCCGGGGCGGTCAGTGTCTGATCCAGAACGGCGAGCAGGGTGGCCTGCTTGTCGCCGACGTTCGATTCGACCAGCTCCAGGTGTCGCTGTGCGTTGGGGTCGATGACCATGGCGCTCGACGGATCCCAGCGACCGATCGCGCGCACCG
Source organism: Polyangiaceae bacterium (assembly GCA_050290545.1). Lineage (GTDB taxonomy): Bacteria > Myxococcota_A > Polyangia > Polyangiales > Polyangiaceae > SZUA-265. The sequence continues at coordinate 59,100 of JBNKHV010000024.1, forward strand.
GCAACGTGACGCCCGGAGTGCAGGCTCTGGCAAAGCGCAGCGCCCGCCCCGCGGCCATGCGTTCTGCGTCTGCCAGCTGTTCGGCGTCCATCGCGAGTTCCCCCAGCGCTGCCACGAGCTGCTCGTCATTCAGGGGCTCGTCGCCGCGAAGGGCGGGAATGCCGAGGGCACTCCGCAGCGTGCCTTGGATGTCTTCGAAGGATGCCCCCGCTGCGAGCGCGCCGCCTTCGGCTAAGCCCAACAGTACCTCCTTGGGTGCGGCATGGCTGAGCTCAGCCAGCAATGCGGAGAGATCCGGCAGCTCGGCAACTCTGAGTTCCCCCGTGGAGATGTCGAGCAACGCCACGCCGACGCGCCGTGCGCCCACCTCGATCGCGGCCAGCCAGTTGTTCTCTCTCGCCCGCAGGTGGTCGTCAGCGGTCACGAGACCAGGGGTGAGGACACGCACGACTTCGCGGGGGACGATGCCCTTGACCATCTTGGGGTCGGCCATCTGCTCGCACACGGCCACCTGGTAACCCGCCTCCAACATTCTGCCGATGTAGGTATGGGCTGCGTGATGAGGCACGCCCGCCATCGGGATCTCGTCGGGCTTGCCTTTGTTGCGACTAGTCAGCGTGAGATTGAGCACTCGCGCGCACAGCACGGCGTCGTCGCCGAACATCTCGTAGAAGTCACCCAGCCGGAAGAAAACCACCGCGTCGGGATACGCGCGTTTGGCAGCCCCGTGCTGCTCCATCACGGGCGTGCTCTTCGCCGAAGCCATGTTCGGCATCTAGCAACGACCGTTGGAGAATGCCACCTTCGAGAAGCCAGAGGCGGCTGTCACGCCAATCTCAACCGACAATGCTCATCATTCCGAGCAGTGCGCTCAGAAGGCGACTCCCGAAGGCAGGCCGGGCCGCCCATTCGTGCCGCGCAGACCGATGAAGGACACTCCAGTAGTCCCGCCGTCGGCGATCACCACCCGATTGATCTGCGGAACGTAGTGTAGGCGTTCCGGCATCGTACTGGAGCGAAACTGGGCGGTACTGAAGAGGTCGACGGACAACGGCAGGAAGCCACCGAAGGTATTCCAAGTGAACTGCATTCCGCGCTCACTCGGCGCCAACCCTCGGTAGATGACGAATCGAGCCGTGAGGCTGTCGAAGATGCATTCGGAGCCGCGAGCTCCCGGTTGCACACCGCCCTCCGGATGAGCGTCGATGATGCAAGCGAGCGCACGCGACAGCTCGTTCTCGACCTCGTCCGCTTCGTTTGCCGCAGCAAACTTGCTGGGCCCAATTACCGCTTCGCCCTCGGCATTGTCCGCGCACGCCTCGCCATCGCACGAAATCTCGAATATGCGCCCGTTGCGAAAACGGGCGAGCGGCCCACAATCTCGCTCGCAAGCCAGCGTCTCGACGTTGGTACGGATCGGATGCGCGAAGAGACCGCCGTCACGACGGACCCAATGCCGACTCGCTCGCACGTCGAAGTCGACGCCTCCCGGAAAACAACAGCTGACCAAATCGAGGGTGGCTTCGCGCTCCCCTCGGCTCGAAAACCGTCGTGGTTCGACGACCAGACGATCGCCAAACGCCCGCACCACGCGCAGCTCTCGATGGCGGTCGGGCAAGTCCGTGGTGCCGAAGAACAGCTCGCAGATACTGCGCCCGTCCAAACGTCCACCCTCCTCTTGGTAGTCCCGACCACAGCTCGCACCGTCCGCGTCCCAGTAGTCGTCGTCCTTCGGCAGCAGCTCCTGCTGAATGTCGACGTAGTCGCCGTAGACGACACCAAACTCGTCCAGCAGATCGGAACTCGCGTCAGGCATCAACCTCGCCCCACGCTCGCGCATGGTGGGCTCGTCCTCGATCCCCGCGCCGCAATATTCTGCGTTCAACCCGCCCTCGAAGACACCGTAGAGCTTGCCCGAACCGTCAATGCCGACTTCATCGCCCTCAGCCAAGTCGAAGGGCGCTTCAGCACCGCTGAAGACCCTGCCTTCGTAGGTCACGGTATTCAGGCCCGAGGCACCACCATATGCTCGGGGCTCGACGAATGGCAGGACGGCGCTGTTCCGCTCCGATACCGCGGGATCCAACGTCAGCCGGTCAGCGGCATTGGGTTGGTTTGTATACTCAGTGGCTCCGACGAACACCGTCGCGTCGTCTTGCCCAGCGGTGAAGTTGACGCCGAGCATACGCGGATTGATCCGACCTCGTTCGGTTCGGTCGACGGCCAACGACGAACCGTCTTCCGCTCTGAGCTGCGGGAAAGAGCGCAGGAAGGGCGCTGTCCCCCCCGTGCTCGCGTGATTGAAGGTAGCTGAGCGCGCGCGGTGCGGTTCGACCACATTGCAGGAAAGCTCGTCGCTCACCGTGACCACGCTGCCGTCCTTGCTTTGGAACTCCTTGTCGCTCTCGTCGCCTGCGCAGCCGCGAATGTCCGCCTCATCACTCGAGTTGGCGAAGCGTGGACGCCGACAAGGCGCGTCGAGATCCTCGACGTCAATCACGGTCACGTAGCCACTGTGCAGCGCGGCAAATCCGAACACCCCTCGCAATTTGGAGGGCCCTGCTCCCGTGCCGTCGCTATTGGGACGGTACAACGCACCAGGCCCACTCGCCGCAGGATCGGGCTCACACATCAAGCCCGCCACCGCCACGCCCGTTTCCGGATCGGTCTCGGGCAGGTCCTGCGACGCAAACTCGATGTCGCGTATCTCTTGCTCGAAACGAATGCGATCGGGGGGCTCGTGGCTGACGTAGTCGGAGCGACGCCGGAGCAACGGCGTGCGCTGTGTCACCCCGGGACTCACGTCGAAGATCATCAGGCTCCCTGCAAGGCCCGTGTCGCTACCGTCGACGGCGTAGACGAATTGCTCGCCTTGGCTCGTCATTGGGCTCACCGCGAGGCGCCGCGTCGTGACTACGCTGTCAGGTCGAGTGTAGCTGCGCGGGAGCAGCGGCGGTAACTCGTCGAGTGCACACGCGTCGGACGTGTCCACGACGTGGACGACCGGGGCTGCCGCATCGGAGACGTACAATCGCCCAGCGGTTACAGCGAGATCCGACGGTCTGGATACGAAGTCCCCGTCTACGGGTGCGTAGCGGAACACTTGGGGCATGCAGCTCGCATCATCGGTCTGCAGGTCGTCAGGCACCGCCTGTTCGACTTCCGTGTCCGGAAGCTCCACAGCAAAAGACAACGACTGTTCGATGGGGCAAGCATCGAAACTGCCTGGCTCGACGTTGAGCAGCTGCTGGGCGTCGAGCAACACGAGCTGTCCCAGCGAGGGAAGCGTCACGAGAAGCTTGCGACGACCAGGCTGGACGAACTCTTGCGCCAGATCCGCAGGGCACTCGCGCCCCTCGGGTTGCGCCGTAGCATCACCGCTGCAATCCGTCGTTCGCTCGTCGATCAAGACTTGGATGTTACCCGGAGCCGCCGGCAAACGACACGCGGGCCAAGTCCGAAGATCGCGGTAGCCCTCGCTGGATGGACGCGGTCCGATGCAACTCGTCGGCAGCGCGTAGATACCCTCGCGCCCCGATTCCGCGGTGGCGACGAAGCTGGCAACGCCGCCGGGAGTGGACACGATGGCAACCGGTTCAGCTCCGACGGGCATGAAGTTGATGCCCGGTTGGGTGGACTCCAAGTCCCGCACCCGACCGAGGCAGCTTCCCCCCTGTTCGCACGGCGACATGTCGACGAGCGCCACCTCACCGGTCTCGCGCTGGGCTGCCAACGCGAACAACCCGCGCTCTTCCGACCGATCGCGGTAGCGTGGGCAAGCATCCGCAGGTCGCCCAACGAGATTTCCGTCCGCGCCAAACGCTGCGCACAAGAAACTCACGTCGGATGTTCCTCGCAGCGTCCTCAGAGCTTGAGGCTCGGGCGGCTGCGTGCAGGCAAGCACCGCGGGTATGACGACGAAGACTTTGGAGAGTGCTTTGAGCATGAGTTCAGCGTCCAAGACAATCACTTGGAGGAACGGGGCGGTCGAGGCTCGCCGACCCCGAGCACGATCTGGCCGTACGTCGCGTGACGTTTGTCGAGATCGACGACGCCGAGATAGGACTCGGTGAAATGAGCGAGGTAGCCGACCCCGCGCCGCTCGTCGACGACGATGGATTGAGGGCCTGACCCGGTTTCGACGTGAGCCTCGATCTCGCCGCGCACCGGGTCGTAGATGTACATGAGCTGCGCGTCAAATGATAACACGAAGACTCTCAACGCGGACTCACCGCGCTCATCGATGACGTTGGCGCTACTGATGCGCGAAGGGCCACCACGCAGCGCCTCGGTGTCCGTAAAGTCGGGGATGTCGTCGCGGGGCAACTCGGCCGTCACCAAACGCGTGTGGCCGATGAGCAACGAATCTGGCGAGCGATTTGCGAGATAGGCGTCCAAGGGGACGGCGGCACACGCAAGCAGGCAGTCGTAGCAGGCGCCTGAGGGTTCGGACGTCGTCGAACCTTCGGCCGCGCACTGAGTCGTCTCACACGCGTCTTCGCAAGCGCTGCGTGCCTGGTCGCTCAGCACCAAGCCACGCGAGTCGAGGCCGCTGTTGGTCGTGATGGGAGCGTTACCCGCGCGCTGCAAGTACGGCACTGCTGGCGCCGCGCTATCCACGTCGAAGTAACGCAACAACTCCACGGCAGGGGTCGACCCGCCGGAGAAGCGGTAGCTCACCAGTACCCCCTGTTCGTACGGCAAGTCGAAGCGAGTCACGACCCGAGGCTTCGGAACGGCGCTCAACCCCATGGGGTTTCGAGGCAGCCCTTTGATCACCGCCTGCAGCTTGGGGCCAGAGCTACGGTTGTCGAAGACGGACACGGCGCCCTGGGACTGATGGCCGACGAACACCGCCTCCCCACCCGGACTGACAGCGATGCCGAATGGTTCGGTCGGCAACATCTCGCCGTCCGCAGCGGACTCGCGGCTCTCATCGCCCCGCCGATGATCGGCATCGCAAGTCTTGTCCGCCCCTTGGCCGCACTCGAGCACCGGACCCGTGCCCATCGTGTCGTCCTCGACGTCGGCCCAGTGCAGGGTCGCATCCCCACGCACAGGCATCAGCAATCGCGCCGGCCGCCGTCCGTCGTCAGACGCCGGTACGTACCTCACGTCCGCGACGAAAGGCCCGATGCGTGCACTGTCTAGCAGAAGCCCCGCCGCCGAGAGAGGCAGAGGTTCGCACACCCCCGGATGATCGAAGCGCGCGGCGTAGCTCTGAACGCCAAGCTCGCCACACGGGGAGCCAGCTTCGTCGACACACTGAAACGTGGCTGGGCCGTTCTCGTCCGGCTGGTTCTGACAGTGGAGTCCGGCATCGCAGTCACCGTCCACTTGGCAGTTCTTGGGCAAGTGCTCAGCGATCGCATCCGCATCCAGCACCTGCACGATACCCCCGTTGTAACGGAGATCGAAGTCGCTGTTGACGACGTACAGCCGACGCCCTTCGTTGCTGAGCGCCAAGCCAACCGGAAAGTTCATCCGCTCCAGATTCGGATCGAGACCGTCGTCCGGAGGAAAACAAGCACTGGTCGACAATGCCAGGATTGCGCACAGAGCAGCTCTGCCCGTGCTGGCGAGTAAGGTGGGAGCGCTGGGTTCTGTCGCTGGCATGGAAGGTGGTGCCGACTGCGCGCTTGGGGCGTTCACTGCTTCCAGGCATCTTCAGGAGCCGCGATTGCGACTCCTGCTTCCGGTCGGAGCCTGCGAAATCATGGGGTGATCTCAGCCCCTGCAGTGGCAGTCGGCAACCCTAGTAGTGTCCCCCCACGCGAGTTGCAATGGCTTAATCTGCTGCGACGGAGCCGCTTCCGAACGCGCCGGACGGCACTCTCACGATTCGCACGGCGGAGCGATCAGATGCGCAGCTCTAGCGGGGCAACCTAGGCGGCCCAAGCGTCACACGCTGGCTATCAACGCCGTCTTGACGCCTCAAATCGGCGTCGTTGGGGTTCACAAGTCGATGACAATCACGCCGCGGCTCGAGTCCGCGTCATCGTCCGCCTCTGGGGCCGGTCGAACCATCTCCTCGAGTGGTAGCTCGAGACGTGGCTGCGTGACCTCACTTCGCTTGCGCTCTTCCGCCTCTCGGCGTCGGATTTGCTCAATGATGAAGGGAGGTAACATAGGGCTTTCCGGTCGGTAATCAGCCGTTCGAGCCTTTGCCCAAGCTGATGTAAGTAATCTAGCCTCGGGTAAGTTGAGGTCAAGTTTCCCAGTCGGCCCGATACGCAAAGTGAACGGCTGTGGGGTCGACGACGAAAGGCTCCGGGCAGGGTCTCCACGAACCCCCGAGCAGGGTGCCGTGGACGAGAAGATGGGAGAATCAGTGGCGAATGCACTTGGGTCCGGCCACCCGTTCCCAGTGGCGGCCTCCGGCGTCGCCCCGAGTGTGCGACCAAATGCTGCGCCCCGATGAAACGTAGACACGTTGGCGCGCCCCGCTTCGTGGCACTCTTGAGCCTGCGCCAAGCGCGGGCCAGTGCCCGCGCTTCGGGCTCAGGCGCGCTGCCTCCAATGCGCATTTCCCACTCCCACCGTTGGCAACCCCTGCTTTTCGCCGTGCTGCTGCTGGGCTGCGCCCTGGTCCGGGCTCGCTCGAGCTGGGCGAGCTTCGAGTTTGCAAAGCCGAAGTGGGACTCGAGCACCAAGTTTCTCCAACTCGCTCGCGAGCAGCTGGGCACTCGGCGCGTGATTCTCACCGCGGAGCTCGACTGGAGCCAGGTCACCCCGCGCGACGCGGTGTTGGTGATGCATCCGCAAAGCCGCCTCCAGTTCGCCCAAGTCAGCGCCTTCTTGTCAGCTGGGGGTCGCATGGCTTTGATCGATGATTTCGGCAAAGCCGATCAGCTGCTGACTCGTTTTCACATACATCGCAAGAGCGCACCGAGCCGCCCGCTGGAAACGCTCCAGAACAACCCGCATCTGCAAGTGGCGCGAGCCGCGCAGACTCTGAGCAAGAGCGGCGCGGAACTCCGGCACCCGATGGTCGATGACGTGGACCGAGTCGTGACGAATCACCCGAGCGCGTTGCACACGGCCGCGGACGTGGAACTCACCCCGGTGCTGACACTGGCAGACACCTCCGGCGAGCAGCACCTCTTCGCGGTGATCGGGGTCATTGGCGACGCGGTTGCCTGTGGCTTGGACGACGGCGAACCCAAAACCGAGCGCGCCCGCTGTGGCCGCTTGTTCGCCATGGGCGACCCTTCGGTCTTCATCGATCTGATGATGCAATTCGAGGGCAATCAGAAGCTCGCCCACGGCTTGCTGAGCTACTTGCTGGAGGATGACGCTTGGGGCGAACGCCAGGGCAATCTGTACGTGCTGGCCAACGACTTCACGCAGGCCGGCAATTTCGGTGGGGGCAGCGAGTTCGAGCGGCAGCTGGACTCCGCGTTGGACACCATCTCAGGCTGGCTGAACGACACCCAAAGTGACGGTCTGCCCGCGCGCGCCGCTTGGCTCCTGGCACTCGTCGCCTGCGCTGCAGTAGCCATCGGCGTGTGGCGCACGTCAGGAAAGGTGTATGAGCGGCCTGTGCCGCGCTACGCCAAGGGTCAGGTGCTGGCTGCGCAGGGGGGTCTCGGTGGACGAGCTGCCATGCTGTCCGCGCGCGCGACCGACCGCTCGTTGCGAGTACTCGAGCTCAAGTCAGCGACCGAAGAATGGCTGCGGCAGCGACTCGGCTTGCCAGAGCAGAGCGCGCAACAGGCAATCTTGGAAGCGGTGGAGCAGCAAGCGGTCCTCGACCGCCGCTCGCTCTCCGAATTGAAGGACTTGTTTCGACAGATGGCGGACGCAGAAAGAGCCATGTTGACCTCGGAAAGCGCGCGGTTTTCCGCAGAATCGATTAAACAGATGCATCAGACGCTCCAGCGTATCTTCGACCACCTCGGCACCCACGGGAGATCGACTTGAACCAGCCCCTGAACCTCGACGACGTCACGGCAGCGCAAGAACAGCTCGCTCGGGTACGCAGAGAGGTTCGCCGCGTGTTCATCGGAGACGCGTCGGTGGTCGACATGATGCTCATCGCGTTGCTCACCCGCGGCCACGTACTCTTGGAAGGAGTGCCCGGGGTCGCCAAGACGACGCTGGTCAAGGCCTTCGCCGACGTACTCGGCTGCAGCATGCGCCGGGTACAGTTCACGCCCGACCTGTTGCCACAGGACATCACCGGCACCTACGTGCTCGATCCCAAGACGGGCTCTTTCTCCCTGCGCTCGGGGCCGATCTTCGCAAACGTCGTTCTGGCCGACGAAATCAACCGGGCGCCGGCCAAAACTCAAAGTGCGCTACTCGAAGCGATGCAGGAAGCGCAGGTCACGATCGAAGGTGATCGTTTCGGCCTGCCCTCCCCTTTTCTGGTTCTGGCGACACAGAACCCCATCGACCTCGAGGGCACCTTCCCTTTGCCGGAAGCGCAAATCGATCGCTTTCTGGTCCACATCGAACTGGGCTACCCGAGTGAACGCGACGAAGTCCAGATGTTGGCCGCCCACGGCGTGACGGCACCGCAGCCCAAAGCACTCTTGGGGGAGGACCAATGCCTACAGCTGCAGTCAATCGCCGCCCGGGTGCACGTCGAGGAGGACCTGCTCGAGTACGCGACCGCCCTTTCTCGCTTCACCCGACAGCATCCCAAGGTAGTGCTCGGTTGCTCGCCACGCGCGACGTTGGGTCTGATCCGCGCAGCAAAGAGCCACGCGGTGTTGGCTGCGAGGCCCTATGCTACCCCAGACGACCTGCGGGCAGTCGCCCCGGCCGTACTGTCACATCGACTGATCCTGGTGCCCGAACTGGAGGGGGACCTGTCGGCGCGTGCGGAGGTCATCCGTGAAGCCGTACAGCGGGTCCCCTATCGGCGTCCGGCACGTTCAGCGGAGTGAGAGAGCCAGACCGCGCCGTGCGCGCGGCTCCCATCCCGAGACTGCGCGGCACCACACCATACGTCGTAGCGAACGCAGGCTCGCACTGGGACTCGCACAACGACGGAAGCGGACTACACTCAATGAGGCGCAACTCTGAGGACTAGACTCCACCCCACAGCCGGAGTGGCGCCCGCTGTACTCAAGATGACCACCCCAGTACCGATCACGGCCAATCTCTCACCTTTCGATCTCGCCAACGCGCTACAAGATTTGGGCACACGTCGCGCCAGTTTCGTGCTGGGCGCGTCGGGAAGACTCGAACCGAGCCGCCCAGAATTCGAAAGCATCGCCGAAGCGTTGAACCACAACGCAAGAGACTTCGACGCACACGAAGGCGTCTACCTCGAACTCGGCAAGGAAACACGCGCTTTGCTCGGCGCGTTCATCCACAAGACTCACCGCGGGCAAGCGGCTGGAGGAGTCCGCCATTGGCCGTACGCGACGGTGGACGCGATGCTGAAGGACGGCCTGCGGTTGGCCCGTGGCATGGGGCGAAAGAGCGCCCTGGCCGGACTCTGGTGGGGCGGCGGCAAGGGCATCATCGCGCAACAAACCGACGCCCAGGTGGACGACCCCGCATACCGTCTCTCGTTGTATCGCGACTACGGTCGTTTCATCACGTCGCTGCGAGGTTTGTACGTCACCGCAGAAGACGTGGGCACCACGCCCACCGACATGAGCGCGATCTACGAAGCAACACGCTTCGTCACCTGCGTCCCCGAAGCCCTGGGCGGTTCAGGCAACCCGTCGGGAGCAACGGCTCAGGGCGTCGTTTCCGCCATGGGAGCAGCGCTCGAGTTCTTGAGCCTGAAGTCCGTGGAGGGCAAACACGTCGCCATCCAAGGCGCCGGCAACGTGGCGAGCTTCATGATTGAGGAACTGCTACGACGAGGCGTCAAGCGGTTGACGGTGACCGACATCTCCGAACGAGCCTTGGAGCGGCTGGCACGGCGCGCCAACGACCCTCGCCTCGAAGCCAGACGCAGTGACGGGAGCGACCTAGCCATCTTCGGCGCAGACTGCGACGTCTTCGCGCCCTGCGCGCTGGGAGGGGTGCTGCACGCCGAAACCATCCCACTGCTCCGATGCAAGCTGGTCTGTGGCGCTGCCAACAACCAACTCCTCGACGAGACGCGCGACGCGAAGTTGCTGGCGGAGCGCGACATCACCTACGTGCCCGACTTCGTCGCGAACCGTATGGGGATCGTGCAGTGCGCGAACGAGCAATACGGCAGCTTGCCGAACGACCCTGCGATCCACCGTCACTTCGACCCGATGTGGCGAAACTCGGTGCACGCCGTTACCCAGCGCGTACTGGCTCGCGCCCGCGACGAGGGCGTGACGCCCACCCAAGCGGCGAACCACTTGGCCGACGAGCTTGGAGAAGAACGCCATCCCGTATGGCCGGATCGCGGACGTGACATCGCGCGGGCGCTCTTGGCGGAGCGCTGGCACGAACGGGACGACTGAGCATGCAAAAGCCCGTGCATGCCGGCACGGGCGCTCCCCGATCCCGTCAGAACTCCAGGCCGAAGCGCAGCGAAGCCTCCGACAGGGTGCGATGCAAGCTGACGTCTTCGAGCTGGCTTCGTCGGCGTAGCCGCTCGAAGGACAGCTCCGCAAAAGGACGCATCCGACCGCGCAAGGTGCCCAGCGGCGGGGCTTCATTCGGGGCCAGCAGGCGCGCGTAGATCCGCCCGACATCCCAATCGTCACGGGCGCGCTCTTCGAGATCGAGCTGCTCCTGCGTGCGGTCCAAACCGGAGATCGAACCGAGGGATTGGTAACTCGCGACCGCGCCCAGCGCGAGAACCCTCCAACGTAGCTCGAGGGCCAGTTCCGACGACCAACCCCAACCATAGTAGTAGCCTTGTTTCCGCAGGATGCTCTTGCCTTGTACCTCTTCCGCGTCACCTCGCACGGACCACCAACGCTCATAGGGCAACGAATTGGCTGCGGAGAAGTCTGGGGACACCCGCGCGCGCAACTCGAACTGCAGGTCGAACCACCGAAGCAACGCTTTGTGATAGAGCCCTCCGATGTGCAGCAAACCCGCCTGCTGCTTGAATTCCGTTGCTCGAAAGACCGAGTAGTCGAACCCCAAGCCCAACCCTGTCGTTGCGGCATGCCCCCGGCGGGGCTCTCCCGCTTGATGGTGGAACCCGGCCAGCACCGAGTGCCCCGAAAACTCGAGGCCCGTTGGCTCGCTGCTGAAGTGAGTCCCCATGGCGAGTCGCGTCCACAGTCCTTGGCAGAACCAGCGTTCGACGGCTCGGTCGGTGCCGTAGCCGGGTATCGCCATCAACTCTGAAGACAACCGCAGCGAGTGCCTCATGGAGTCGGTGTTCGCGGTGCGTAGCGCTCCGACTGCGTACGACGCTTCGAACTCGTGGGCGACATCGGCGTCGAAACCCAGGGCGTCGCGACGTGTCACCGGAGGTGCACTCACGCCGTCGATCGCTCGATGCAGTGCCGTGGGCAAGCCGAGCGACCACGCCAGCAGGTTCTGCGCCAGCGCACCGCGCCCCGAGTTCACGTACAGACCCAACGCGTGGAAGGCTTCTCCAAGTCCGATGCCTCCCAGCGGTGTGACGAAGAAGTCGTTGTAGCTCGTCCGTTCCTGAAACTCGAGACCGTACTCCCAAGCCATGCTCGTGAGCTTGGTGTAGACGGCGGCCTCCAACACGTTCAGCCCATTGCTGCGGGCGAACGCGTAGTATGCGCTTCCAACGAACGGGTGAGCGACGTAGTTGATTGCGAACTCGTTGTTGTCGAGCCGTACGGCCTCCCAACGGAAACGCTGCTCGATACTGAGGCGGTCCCAATCAGCAAGGTTTCGGTCGATGTCCAGCCAATACCAGGCAGCACCCAAACCCAAGAAGCCAAACATCTCCAGGGCGGCACGCCCGTGGTGAGCATCGCCAGAGTATGCCCAAGCCGCGGGTAGGGGTGGCAGTTGCTGGTCGTCGGTCGACGACGTCGCCCATTCGCGCCTGTCGTTTGATTCGCGTTCGACATCGACGCGAGCGACGCTGTCTGGGGAGGACGGCCCAGCCGTCGCGGAGGGCGCGAAGGCGCACGCCACCACCAACGCCCCGAGAGGCCCCGCCGCCTTCATCACTTCCCGAGCGTGGCACTCCGAGGGCGAGGCGTGTTGCGACTCCCCGGTGCCAACACCGGCCGCGGCCAGAATCGAGGACGATAGAACGTCCCATTGAGCAGCACGTTGAGCTTGAGCCAACGAATGAAGGTGATCACCAAGGCCCGCTCGACGGGCTCTGGGCCGTTCCAAAACTCCGCCAACGTCTGCGGGGCATCGAACATGTCGTAGACCGCCCGCTCCAGACATTTGACGGGCGTACCGTGATGGAGCGAAGAGAGCCCAACGGTGCTGTTGATGACGACCGTCCCGCGCGCCCGCCTGAGCAAGGTCGGCAAGTGCACGTCGTGTACGTACACGATTCGGTTCTGCAGCCCGTGGCGCTCAGCCAGGTCCCGAAGAAGCCGAGTGTAATCGCGGAAACCACGGTCACGAGGGTGGTGTTTGAAGACGAGCCACGCGTCTTGCGGTGCTGCATCCGCGAATGAAGCCACGACCTCCTCGATGAAGTCCCGCACGTCGTCGAAGCGTGAGTTCTTGACTTGAAAGTCGTCATGCACCTGCAACGGCACGAGGAAGTAGTCTCCCTGATGGCGCTTGATTCGCCGTCCGGCGAAGAAGTCGAGGAAGATGTGATACACCTTCCTCACCGCGCTCAGATTCCAGCCGAGCGCTTGGGGCCCCGCACGCATGTCCCGATGGTGGGGATAATGCGGGTACCGCGCCGAGAAGTACGTCAGCACGACCGAGTACATGATGGCGTACCAGGCTACCCACCAGAAAGTGACGCCGACGGAGCGCGAACGTGGTGGCTCCGGCAATGACAGGTTGCGATAGAAATCCAGCGAACGCGGCACCGTAGTCTTGAAGTTCGTGCCGCCACGCTCGAACGTGATGTAGTCGGGTCGCAGGTAACCTTCCTCGAACACCCGCACGTCGATGCTGGCGCGCTTGGCCACCTCTGCCGCAGCGATGTGGTAGCGCCGGCTGTCCCCGAACATGAACACCGTGTCGATCGCGTGGGCTCTGAGCTGCCGCTCGAAGTACTCGGGCCAGTCCTCGAACGTGCCGGTGTAGTCCAACGTTGGAGCCCCTTTGAAGAACCAAGCGTCAGCCGCGTTGAAGTTCACCTTCACGACGCTTGCACCCTGCGCCAGCAGATGTTCTGCCACCTCACGAAAGAAAGGTCCGACAGGGCCCTGAAGCAGCATCACCCTGCGACCACTGAACTCCTCAAACACGTGCCAGCTCCTGCGCCATGCCTTTGAGAAAATGATAACTCCGGAGCAATGGTCGACCCAAGGGATACCGCACCAGCGGGCTCTCGCCACCCTGAGCGCGTTCGCGCAGAAGACGCTCGACCGCGTCCTCTGCGGTGCAGAAATAGCCGCTCTGCGGGTCCACGTAGCGCGGATAGAGCACTAGCGTGCCGCAGACGAGCTCATCCAAGGACAATCGGCGGGTGCGACGAGGCGTCGCGGTTGCATCCCGGGTCAGCCCCCACCCGGCGTAGAACGGTTGCCCATAGACCACGACCGACAACCCTCGCAGCAAAGCCTCGAAGCCGACCAAAGAGCTCATCGTGTGGATCTCGTTGCAGTGAGTGAAACACTCCGCGAGCGGGATATCACTGACTACGTGGTCGCACCATTCGAGAGCAATGTCTGGCGCGATGTTCCCAGGCCGATTGCCCGCCAACACATCGGGATGGGGCTTGAACACCACCAGAGCCCCAGGGTTTTCGCGTCGCACCCTGCGAAGCAGTTCGAAGTTCGTGCGCACTTCGGGAGAGCCCAAGCGTACGGACGCGTCAGATTCCACCTGCCCCACGACGAGCAGGACGCGCTCACCCGTCGCTGAACCGGGCCACACGCTCGACGCCGGAAGGCTCGGATTGTACTTGCTGAGCCCGGAGGAGACGATCAATTGCCGCAGAGCTGCAGCGCGTTGCACCTCTTGTGCCGAGAACTCGTGAGTTGCCAGCAGCCGCTCGAGATCGCTCTCGGTTCGCGGATCGTAGTACAAGCCTCGCGAATCGACGACCAAGGACCACGGCGCGGTCAGGTCCGAGCCCAAGCCGATCGAGCGAATGAAGCCATCTTCCATGCGCTCAAGGTTCACCCCGTGCTCGTCGCACAGCGCGCGCAACTCCGCATCGTCTTTCTGACCCCAAACCAGCGCCCGGGCACCAGGCCCGAAACCTCGTTGCCTCGCTTGGTCTGGGTTCCAACAAAAACACAGCTCGCCAGTGCGGCTGGAGAGGAAGCGCCGGGCGTGCCGACGTTTCCACCACCAGAAGCCGAAGCAATAGATCGCCCCCGAATTGGCCTGAAGCGAACGATCCTGGAGCTCCAGAAGTCGCGCAGCATCCTCCGCAGTGCAGCGCTCACCCGTGACTGGATTGACATAGCGCGGATAGAGCAGCAACGCGGCGGCGACCAGCTGTTCGATGCTTCGGTGCACGCCTCGACGAGGCACCGGGGTCCGGTCGTCGGTCAAGCCCCAGCCCGAGTAGAATGGCGCACCGAAACAAACGACGGGCTTGTCGTGCAGGAGGGCTTCGAAGCCCACTTGCGACGTGCCGACGTAGACCTTCACGGCTCGCTCAATCAGGGTGTGGGGATTGATGTCGTGATTCACCCGCAGAACGCCCGCTGGATCGGCCCCTTCGGGCAACGCCCCGCGCCGACGACCCCGCACGACCGGATGTCCTTTGACGACGACAGGCAAGTCGGGATTGTCCTCGACCGCCTGCTTCAACATGGACGAGAAAGCGCCTGGCCCCTCCGTGCCGAAGGAGACCGAGGCATCGCTGCCCACTTGATCGACCACCAGGACGTACTTCTCGGGCAGCACGTCGAGCACCTCGGCGGGGGCCTCGGGCGCGTGGTTGTACTTCGACAGTCGTGCGGCCACGATGCGAGCTTTCAACTGGCTTGCGCGTCGCAGCAGCTCCTCATCTTCGGTCCCAGCTTCGATCAAGCGTTCCAAGCGACTGGGCGAACGAGCATCGTAGTAGATGCCCTCAGGATCGATCACCAGAGAGAGCGGCGCTTGGACCCGGCCTGGCCACACGGAACGCAAGAAGCCATCCTCGAGTCGTATGAACGGCAGCCCGTGCTGCGTTGCGTAGCGGCGAGCCTGACGCGTGGTCTCCTTGTGCCCCCACCCCACGACGTAGTCGATGTGCTTTGCGTCGCGTGCGCGCGGATGGGCGATGACCTGGCGAGCTCCGAGGAATGTCTGCAATCCAGGAAGCGTCAGGATGCCCTTCTTGAAGGCCCCCGCAACGCCGCTGAGCAACTCCTGGGGCAGGTCGTCATAGGGTCGGTTCACGAGCGCCCTCCTGCGTTTGGGAGACGGCTGCGTCGTGTTTCGTGGGTCACGACGTCACAGCGCAACGACCACCGCCGCAGCGACGGCAACCTGGTAGATGATCTGGGTCACGTCGGCGATGTTCTGCAGTTCTTTGGTGTCCACCTTGGGCGGCACCAGGATTTCGTCGCCCGGGTGGATCTCGGTATCCAGGTCGCCAATCACGACTTCGGCGTTGGCGCGCAAGACGATCACCCGGTCGTCCTCCGCCCGGTCCGTGTAACCACCGCTGGCCTGAATGTAGTCCTCTGCGACCAAGCCCTTGCGATGCAACACGGCCTGGGACATCAGCACCTCGCCAGAGACCCGAACGACGTTCGTTCGGCTGGGAATGACGATGACGTCCCCGTCCTCGAGCACGATGTTCTGCTGGGTTCCACCAGCGCTCGTCACCACACGCCCCAGCGGCTGGATCAGCCGCGCGCGTTCCACGAACTTGTGGGTGAGCTCCGCTTCTTTGACACGAATGTCCGACTCACCATTGGAGCTGGAGAGCGCGAGCAGCGCACTGCGCTCGAGACGAAACAGGCTGTCCTCGATCGAGTCTTTCTGCGCTTTGGCCACCGAGGGCCGCTTGAGGTGGATGGCCTCCACGTCAGCCAGCTTGGGGTTGACTGGGATGTAGTTCAACACATCCACCAGGCGCGCTCCACGCTTGACGCTCATGAGTGTTGGTCCGTCCGTCTCGCCTTCCACGTTGACGAGCAACGTTTGTGAACGCAGGTCATCGCGCAGAGTGATCGCGTCACCATCTTGGAGCGCAAAAGCACCGAAGTCCGACAGTGCCAGTGTGTGATTGAACGGCACTCCCCGCCGCAAACCGACGACCGTCACTTGAGTGGCGCGAGCAGAGCCGGGAACGACCGCCAAAGCATCCCCACCCGTGATGGCCCCCGGCTTGAACTCGAGCAACGCAGGGCTTGCAACGTTGCCCCGCAACTCCACGACTGGACCACGTTGTTTGACGAGAACGGTGTCACCTTCCTGAAACTGCGTCACCGCAAGCCGCCCGTTAAGCAGGAAGTCGTAGAGGTCGACTTCGTCCACCACGGCCCCATCGCGCAGCACTTCGATGGAACGGTAGCTGCCCAACTTCGGGTCGATACCACCTGCCTGGTTCAGGAAGACCAGTACCGAATCCGAGGGAACGCCTGCGTACCTGCCAGGCCTCTTCACGCCGCCAGTGACGAACACGCCCACGGGCTTCGCCGTTATCAGATTGGTATAGACGTTGAAGAAACGAGTGTAGACGCGGCGGATCCCATGCTCCACCACCTGCGTGAGATCCGCGTTGCGAACGCCCTCCAACCGAATGGGGCCGATCTCTGGCAGAAAGATGTTGCCTTGACCGTCGACGACGAAGGTCTGGTTGATGTTGACCGCCCCCCAGGTGTACACGGCGACGTGGTCACCCGGCATGATCTGGTAGTTCGCGTTGAGACCATCCTCCCGGGCGTGGAGAAAGTTGCCTTCGAATAGGGAGCTACCGAAAGGTTCGACTCCCGGTTCTTCCGACGAAGAGGCCTTCGAGGGAGCCTTCGACGGCTCGGGAGCCTCGTCGTCATCGAACCGCGGAAGCTTGTTGCTCCCTTTGGAGGCAGACGCGCTCCCGGGCAAGTTGGGAATGGGCAGCTGTGCGTGAGCACGAGGCAAGAACAGCAGCCAGCACAGAAGCGCCAAACAGAAGGCAGCAACCAACGGCTGTCTCGGAAACCGGGTTGTCGAAAGTCGAACGAGCGTGGACATGAAGGCCTCAGATCTTGGCGTGCTCGCGGACGGCGGCCAACAACAGCGACGAGATACCGACCAGCGCCAAACTGAGAATCAGCACCGTCAGCGTACCCAGAAAGCGTCTTGGATAGGTCGCTTCGTCTGGGGTCGATGGCTGCGCGATGGGCGCCAGATAACGATGTTGGCGCACGGCTTCGTTGCGCGCGATTTCGAGTGAGGTGAGCGCGGATTGATAGGCGCTCTGCGCAAACTCCTTCTCGATCATCGCGTCTTCGAAGCTGGCAATGGACTCGTTGAGGCCGCGCTCGCCCCCGGGATTGACCAGGCGCCGGCTTTCGTTCGACACCTGCGCCGCCAACGCCGCCGCCTGTTGCTGCAGAGCGATGACTTTGGGAGCGCTGGGGGCCATGTATGCCCGTGCTTGGGATAGCTCCGCGCGGACGCGCGCCAAGTCGGCTTTTAGCTGCCCCCGGATGGACAGCGCCTCTTCCGCTGACTGCTGCGGGTTGAACTCAGCGCGCTCTCCCTGAAGCGCCAGAACACGCTGCCGGGCCTGGCTCAGCCGCTCTTCGGCTTGCTTCAGCTCCGACAGTGCGTACTTAGTCTGGTCCCGTCTCGAGCGCTCGGACAGTTGGTTGACCATCTCCTCGCTGTAGTGCAGCACGGCATCCGTGAACTTGACAGCGGCATCCGGCGAGAACGCCTTGACCTTCACGGTGAGTACGCCGGAGGTGGAGTCGTAGTCGACGGCAAGTCGTGACAGGTAGTAGTCGTAAGCGTCTTCGAAGCTCGCGTCTTTGGGCAAGCGCGCAAGCCAGTCGTGGTTCTCCTGTTGGTAGTGCTCGCTGAAGCCGTACGCTGCGTCCAACTTGGAAAGCATGTCGCGCGACAAGATGTGGTCACGCACAGCAAGGGTATCCCGGGCCGCAGGTGATGTCGCGGGGATGGCACCCAGCAAGGAATCGAGCGCCACACCCGAGCGGCCATCTGCCGACTGAATCGTGAACATCGATGTCGACTCGTAGAGGTCGCTGGCGAAGCCCCAGTAGTAGGTGCCAGCCAGCGACGTCGGCAGCAGCACGCCCAAGGCAAACTTGAGAACCAACTTCCAGGCACGTCGGCGACGCAGCTGGCGCATCGCAGTACGTGGGTCCGGCTGCGGGGCTTCCGTTCGTTGGTCTGGTCCCGGCGTCGCCTCGTCCTCCACTTGCGGGCGCGGGCGCTCCTTGGCGGGCTCGGGCAACGTCGCCTGGTCCTCGACCGCCGATTCGGACGCGTCTTTCGGTTTCGGCTGGGAGGCGCCAGTCGCTTTGGGCGCGGCGGCGTTGGGCTTGGCTTTGCGCTTTGGCGCCGGCTTCGCTCCGGGCTTTGCTTCGGTCGACTTCGACTTGTCTGAGCCCTTTTGGCGAGCTTCATTCGTCTCAGGAGGGCTCGCCAGCGGTTGGGAGCTCACGTCGAGCTGCCGAACGTTGTCCGGCGCATCGTCAACTTGCTCGCTGCCGCGCTTGTCCTTCAGTTTTTCGGCTGGCTCGGACATATCTACACCCGATACTCCTCGGTCGCTGCCTCGATTGAATCGAAGAGCCGCAGTGATCCTTTGTCCAAGATGGCACACGTCGAGCAGTAATCGCGAATCGTCTTCATGTTGTGGGACACCATGATGACGGCGGCGCGCTCTCGACGCTCTCGAAAGGCGCGCTGGCACTTCGCCTGAAAGCGCGAATCACCCACTGCCGTCACTTCGTCGACCAGGTAGTAGTCAAAATCGATCGCCATGCTCAATCCGAAAGCCAATCGGGCCTTCATTCCAGACGAATACGTGCGCACGGGCATGAAGAAGTAGTCACCCAGCTCGGCAAAGTTCCTCGCGAACCCAGCCACCCGGTCAACGTCTTCACCGTAAATCCGAGCCACAAAGCGACAGTTCTCCTCCCCCGTCAACGAACCGTTGAATCCCCCCGCAAAGCCGATCGGCCAGGACAGCCGGGCATTGCGTTTGACTTCTCCCGAGTCCGGCAGCTCCACACCCGACAAGACGCGCAACAACGTCGACTTGCCAGCGCCATTGCGCCCGAGAATGCCGACACTCGTCAACGCCGGAAAGCAGAGGTTTACGTGGTCCAAGATCACGTTCTCACCCCACTGGGTTCGGTATGACTTGCACACGTTGCTGAGTTCGATCACGTCACCTCCACGTGCTGTCGCGCGACTCGTTCCAGCGTGAGCCCCACGAACGCCAACCCGACGGCCCAGACGGCGGGGTAGGTCCAATCTGCGTAACGCGAGTCGTAGGCCGGGAACCATCCCGTTCGAACTAGCTCGATGCAGTGAAGAAGCGGGTTGAAGAGCAGGACATCGCGGGCCTGGGGAGGCAGATCATTAGCCGTGAAGAACAGACCAGAGACCCAGAACAGCGGACGCAGGGCAAACCCCGAAATGCGTTCGACGGAGTTCGAGAACACTGCAATCGCACACAGCACCAGGCCCAGGCTAGCGCCGATCCCGGCGGCCAGCCCAAGCCCCACGACTACCAACAGCGGGTCGTCGATGTTGAACTGCTGCTGCCAGAGCGCGTTGCCTCCCATCACCAACACGAACACCACGGCGAGGGTCGTGATCTCGAGCTGTGTTCGCGCGGCAATCAAGTCCAGAGGATGGACCTGCGGATAGAACAGCAAGCCCTTGTTCGCCTTGACCGCGCCCGAACCGCGATTGGCCACGTCCCGAAAGAAGAAGAACGTCAGGAAGCCAGTGGCGAGAAAGGAGATGACGTCCATCCCCAGGGGAGCACCACGCCCGGTGATGTTGAGCATGATGGCGAAAGTGCCGACGAACATCACTGGATTCGCCAACGCCCAGAAGTACCCGAGCTGGTGGGACCCGAAGCGTGTCCTCGTTTCGCGCAGCACCAACGCATGGATCACTTGGTGTTGGACCAAGAGCCCACGGGCGAGGATTCGAGCCGCGGACGTCACTACCGCGGGCCCTCTGGAGGGGGATTGAAGACAGCTGGCACGAAAAACCATTGTGCCCCATCCCTGCAGACGAGGCGATGTTCCGCCTCCGTTGAGGGCGCGCCCGAAGAACTGGAAAGCCGCAAATTCCTGCACTGACGCCCACTGGCAGCGGAATACGTCTTTCCAGCCGCAACGATGAGACCGCCAATGCGAGTCGGTTGACCCACCTTGATGGCGGAGACCTCGGTCAGCAGTCGCTTTTCGTCCGAGGTCGTCGGGGCAAGTCTCGCCGAAGCGTCGATGTCGTTGGGGTCGTTGGCAGGTTGTGGCGATCCACATGCACAGAGCACCGCGACGGCGACCCAGGGTCGACACAAAAACTTCTGCGATTTCAGCATCTTCTGCATGTGATATTGCAAGCTGGCGCGGAGCGCCGAAGTTGCCCTAACACAAGGGGCGGGTGTTCCGCCAACAATGCGCTCCGGCAGCAGGGGACGGCAGCGTTCCAAGCCGCTGGGTGAGCGATGTCTCGGCCCCGCGATAAGTAGTCCGCCCGTCGTGCCACCGCACCGCGGGGCGGTCAAAACGTTCCCTACGCCACGACGCGAATCGGACTGACGCAAATACGAACCGCTACCTCAGGGCCGCACGCCGATGCCGTCCAGCCGAGATGCGCCCCACCGTAGGGAACGCACGCAAGGCCGAGCACGGACCTTTGCGGTCGCGATCTGCCGGTTCACGCTCCCCAGTCACCTGCCAGCCGCAACTTTACTCACGAGGCGGACATGCAAGCGGTGACCTATGACACGCATGTCAGGGTTTGGAATCGTTTGCTCATGGGTCCAGCAGGCTTTCGCTGAAACTGTCCCGCAACTCCCAGGCGCAGGTCCCCGCCTCCTTGCCGCAGACAAGAGCCTGATTGCCGCCGCAACGTAATCACTCCGACGGCGTTCCGTGAGCGTTTCACCGGTGTGGCTATTCAAGCAGGTGGGCGCTTTCGGGAAGTTGGAGCGCTCGGATAGCGTACAAATGGATCATCCCCCAGCCAGAGCGTGCAGTTCAGCTGGACCGACGTTGCCGGTTCGTTTGACCACGACATAGGGTCTGGCTAAGCTGTTTTTGTACTTACCTTTGGTGGACTCATCCACCCAACTTAACCAAGGAGCTGCCATGACCTACAGTCTGGTTGCCGATGCTCAAGACATCTTTCGCATGCAGTCGGAGTCGATTGCTGCACTTGCCGGCAGAATCAACGGCAACTACTCCAAGGCGATAGACCTCATCCTATCCAGCCGCGGACACGTGGTCGTATCGGGAATGGGGAAGTCCGGGCTGATCGCCCAGAAGATGGCGGCAACGTTCGCGTCGACGGGTACACCTAGCTTCTTTCTCCATCCGGCGGACGCACTCCACGGCGACCTCGGGATGGTAACTCCGACCGACGTCGTCATCCTGATCTCCTACAGCGGGGAGACGGACGAGATCATGAAGCTCGTCCCCCACCTTCGAAAGCTCGACGTGCCCATCATCGGATTCGTGGGCGAGGAGGACTCCTCACTCGGGCGTCAGTCGGACGTAGCCATCGACGTCTCCGTAGAGCGTGAAGCTTGCCCCCACAACTTGGCACCAACGAACTCCACGTTGGCAACGTTGGCGATGGGCGACGCAATGGCGGTAACCCTGATGCGCGCTCGCGACTTCGCACCCAAAGACTTCGCCAAGTTCCACCCCGGGGGTTCTTTGGGTCGGCGGCTCATCTCGAGAGTCAAGGACGCGATGAGTGCCCCTCCCCCAATGACGACCCCCGAAACGTCCATCGGAGACGCGCTACTGGTGATGACCGAAGGCCGCAAAGGCTTGGTGCTCGTGATGGACGAGAACAAGGACCTCATCGGAATCGTCACGGACGGTGATCTGCGTCGCGGCATGCAGAAGTTCCCCGGATTGCTCGACAAGCCCGTCAAGACGATCATGAATCGGAATCCGATCACGATCGACGAGGAGTCGATGCTCGCGGAGGCCGAAGATCGCATGCTGCGTCTCAAGCTGAGTGCCCTCGTAGCGGTGGACAAGAAGGGCAAGCCCACCGGCGTGATCGAGATATTCAACCAGAAGTAGTCTGGTCGGGCTGACCGCGCTCGTCGGTTCAGCCCGAGGCGTGCTCGGCAACCGGCAACGCTCCCCGCTTGGAGCGGGCGCTGTCTCCCTATTAGAGTCCGCACCTGGCACCGGCAACACAGCTTCGTCAGCTCTGCTGAGATGCCTCGTCCACCGTGACTTCCTTTTCGAGCGGCCGTTCCGCGGTTGCGGCCCGACCGGGCAAGTCCTGGTCGAGAGGCCTCGCCACTGTGACTCCGGCTGGAACGTCCGGCTCGAGTGGCTTCTCGGCGACTGCGGCTCCAGCAGGAACGTCGGTCTCTAGAGGCTTCTCCACCACCACAGCCTCAGCCGGCACTTTCTTCCTGGACCGCTTCTCGACGATACCGGCGGCGGCCAGCACGTCCTTCGCCTCCTGCTCGCGTCCCAACTGGCGCAACAGCTGAGCGCGTTGTTTGGGCACATCCTTCTTGCTGCGATCGAGCGAAGCTGCCCGCTCCATGTACTCCAGCGCTTCCTCGGTTCGTTCCAGCCTCTTGAGCGCAAGCGCCGTCAGCCAGACCAACTTGAAATCGGCGTTCGAGTCACCCACGAGCGGCTCCAACAGCGCCAATGCCTCCGTGTACTCCCCCGCTCGGTACAGCAGGCGCGCCTCCGCAACGGTCTCCGGCGCCAACGGCTCCGGGAGGTAGCTGTTCATCACATGGCTCATGATTCTGGAGACCATGTCTGCGCTGACGTGTCGGTAATCCGCACCATCCCAGGCCGTCGCCCTATCCGCGAGCGTAACCATCTCGTAGCTCGGGAAATACGACACATCGGGTTTTCCTATTGCGAACGCCTCCGCGGCGGCACGCAGCACCGATTTCGAATAGCAACTGGCTTGAAGGACGTCCTGTTCCGTAAATGTGCGTGCTAGCGGTACAGGGGAAACCGTGAGCAACAGCTTGCAGTCAGGATGACCGTGCTGTTTCAGCAAGGAGTAGGTCCGCTCGAGACTGCGCAACACGTCCTCGTGACCGAGCAACTGGAACTCGAACCGCTCAGGAGCACGCTCCACGGCCCCCGGCGGCGGCGCGAGATTGAGGAACACGCCCAGCTGTTTGTCGAACCAGCACTCCACCAAGCCCAACGTCATGATCACCACGGGACACTGCTTCAGGCGGGCCAGGTGAGCGTCGTAGGCGCGTCTCAGGCTCGTGAGCTCCTCGATGGAGCCCCGGACCTTCCCTCCCAGATGCGGGTCGACGTAATGGTCCTTGGTAACCTGCAGGAATGCGTCGGGTGCAGGGAACGGGCATTCGGGATCGAGCGCCCATGCCACCTCCTGTTCAATGGCTGGTGGCGGATACTTGTTGAAGAAACTTCTCCCGTTGAGGACTTGGGCCAGTTCCGAATCAGGCTCGGCAAGAGACGCCACTTGAAAGCCCAACTCCTGGAGACGCCGCTCGATGTTTCTCGCGAAACACGAGCCAATGGCGTAAATGGGCGTGTCTCGGGAGAACGAGAACCCCGCGCTGTGCGCCACTCGCGCGTATGGAACGAGGCGTTCCTTCGAGTGCTTGGGGTGCGGGTAGGTCGCTAGTTTGTTCGCCTTGGTACGCGCATAGGCGTCGGCGGCTGTACAGGTCCAGATAGGCATGGCGGTGTCCTCCGGATGAAGAAACTAAAGGCTACAAGAACGCTGAACAGCGGACAACCAGATTGGTGAGTCAGTTGTCGCCGAACCAGAGTCGCTCGACAGCCATGTCTTGCCTGAGTCGCTGAGTCAGCGCACCCATAGCCAAAGCGGCTCCGCAACAGCGAGGCGGCGGAATGCGCTGCAGAACAGGCAATTTCGATGCGTGGGTCGACGTGACTAGGTCGACTCAACTGTTCTCATCAAGCCAACTGTCCAGTTCGGCGTAACCACTGGTTTCTCCAAATCGACGATGCGCGGCGCGTTGGATCTCCAGTCCCGCTTCGGTTTGTGTCTGCGGCGATGCGATTTTCTCGATGGCCTTCGCCACATCGCCGGGTTTCCGCACCACCCACACGCCACGTGCGTCCGAACCGAGACACCGGGCACCAAGTTCCGTGCAAACCAAGTTGCGACCACCCATGAGCGCCTCGACGCTCTTGAAGTTGAGGCCGCCTTGTACGACGATCGGAGCCAACACCGTGTGTACTTGCCGGTAGAAGTCACTCAGTGAAGGGACACGCCCGTGCAGCACGACGGCCGCTTGGTACTTCCCCCGCAACCGCAATGCCGCGGGCACGTCACATATCGGTCCAGCAAGATGCAGCGTCGAGTCTGGCATCACGCTAAGAATCTCGGGCCACCATTCCCGTGCGAGGAGGTCCAGCGCAAGTCGATTCTGGGTGTTTGAGGTGCCGATGTAGCCGAAGTGACCAACTCTCTTTGCCGTCGGCGGCTTGAGAAGCGCGTACTCGAACGAGCCCGGCGCAGTTAGAACCGGCACACGAACCCCTGCAGCCCTCATGTTTTCGGCGTCGGCGGCGGAGATCGCGATCACGGCATCGAAGCTGTTCAGCCGTCGAACCTCACGCTGCTTCTCGCGCTGCGCCGAGTGCAACACCCTGCGCGAGTCGCGATTGACGTCCCGATCCACGACAAAGAACACGTCGTGCGTGTCGCAAATTATCCGGATCCCGGGAAGAGCCCTTCTCAAACGGGCAACCGGCTGTGAGAACCACGCCCCCGTCAGGATGACAACCCGGTATCTTCCCTCGAGCGCAGTCTCGACCACCTTCTCGACGTTCGCCTCGACGTTGATCGCATGCTCACGGTTCGCAAACGAGCTAGGGGGCGCCCCTGATAGCCCCAGCATTCCACGGAGTTCTTCTTCCTTCGCAGCAAGCCCAGCCATGAACCCCGACGGCGCACCCCGCTGCAGCGGGGCCTCAAACGCCTTCGGGGCGATGGCGCCAAGAGCCGCACGAATCCTCTGGGCATCTCGATTTGCAGGACCGAACACAAGGACGTCCGTATGTCGACCAGATACATTCAAGTGCGTGATCAGATCGAACCCGCGCGCGAGAAAGGCCCTGTTCGCAGGCAGCATTCTCGCGGGAAACACGAAAAGCGCTTTCGAACTCTTCGACGCCAGAGGCGCATAGGGGGTCAACCCCAACTCACGCGTAACAGTCCAAAACTCGCACAGGGAGTTCACCAAGATACGTCGCAGAAACTGTTTGGACAGGACGGGCTTCGTCCCCAGGAACGCCTCGCTTGCGTAGACATGCGTTAGCTTGGCGAGATTCACGCCTGCTACAGGCCCGCGAGGAACCTCAGACGGATTGGCGCAAACCACCCACGCTTGAAGAGGAACTGGCCACGTCCTTGGAACGGAACGTCCAAACACCGTCAAGCCACCCTTTGCGTGCCGGGCGATGGTGGCCAACTCGTTGTCCAAGCCCAGTCCGGCCTCGCGCGCGACAATGGCGATGCGCACCACGGGCAAGCTCGCCCCTGCCAACGCCCGTAGCTCGAGGGTTCCGCCCAACCCCACAATCCTTTCAGCTAGAGACGCGACGTCGGTCGGGGGACATGCTCCTCCGAACAAGAAAACGACGTCACAAGGCGTCCCACATTCAAGCGCAGCGAGGAGCGGCGCCTCGTCCTCCGTCAACAACTCACGACGGCGGACCGATGCGTTCCCGAGCCTCTTGTGGAGAGCGATGCTGGCGCCAAGACCGCCTCCGCGCACGACCAAAAACGAACGCTTGCGCAATGACGTTGCCATCCTCAGTTGGCTTTGCGCCGACACGAATCGATGTATGACAGGACCGTCTCGAGCTCACACGCTCTACCCCGCAGGGGATCGACATAGCGCGTGAGCAGAAGGTAGCTGACGAAGAACACTTCCTCCAAGGAACGTTGCTTGTTCCTTCGTTTCACTTTGCGACGATCTCTGGTCAATCCCCAACCCGAGTAGAAGGGGGCGCCAAAGCATGTCACGTCGCATCCCGCCATCAGCGCTTCGAACCCCATGCCGGAAGACACGACCCACACCTCGTCGACTGCCTCGATCAACGAGTACGGATTGACATCAAACGCCACCAAATGGAGATTGGGATGTCGAGCGTATTCTCCAAGCGACTGAGACGTGAAGTGCGCCTCCTTCGGGCCACCAGAAATCGCGCACGGGTGCTGCTTTATGACGACGTCATGAGTGTCGAGCCGCGCCAACGCTTCCTTGAGCATCGTTGAGAATGTCGCCGCAGACGCGAGCCCGTACTTGATCGACATGTCATTCGCTTTTTGGTCCACCAACAGTATCCGAGGTCGCTCTCGCTCAGTGGGAAGCACCTGAAGCGACGGGGCATAATTGTACTTCGAGACCTGGCTCGAAACGATCCGCCCGATCAATGCCTTGGCTCGCTCGCGCTCCGTCTGCGTCAGCTCCCAATCGGAACAGAGGATCTGCTCCATCAGCGAGGGCCTGGTCGCATCGTAGTACACGGAATCCGTATCCATCAGGATCGACAGCGTAGGCTCGTTGGGATCCGTCCAGAGACCCACCGAGCGCACGAAGCCATCTTCCAGATACAAGCGCCGTCTCCCCAACGCCGTCCGAATGACATCGGGCCGCGACTTCGACTCGTTCGGCTCCGCCCCCCATTGAACGAAGACTTCCGCGAGCGCCGCAACCGGAACCTTCGAAGCGGCGTCGACCCGATGCGCGGCGTTCATGAGCTCGAGAAGGTACTTCTGGCGCCCTTCAGTGATCGCGTTGTTCTTGATCGGGTCGGGCACGGCAATGACATCCCACGCCGGACGCGACGGATCCCAAACGGAGCGAACCAACTCGACCTTGTCATTCAAGTTTCGGCAGGCACCGCCCGCTCGCGGCGTCAAACCGCGAAGCCATTCGTTCAAGGAAGCCGAAGAGCATGGCTCGGCGCCCTGCTTGACGGCCTCCTCCCCAGGTTTGCCACGGACACTCGACGCCCCCTGTTCTTCGCCCTGAGACGCGTGCTGGACCACCTGAGCGGCGCCGAGCTTCGACGCGGCCCAACTGGTTGCAGCATCGCAAGTGTGCACCGCGCTCGCGGCATGCATCAGCGCCTCAACAGGAACGTCCTCCCCGAAAACCAAGACCGACTTCTTGTAGACCTTCGCGAGAGGACCCAAGTGCTCCTTCGTCAAGAAGCCGTTTTTCTGCGACCGCAACATGAGCACGAGGTGTGTGCGGGGGGACAGATCCGATAGAACCGCCTCGACGGCACCTTCGACCGTCTCTCTCATGCGTCGATCAGACCAGCGCAGCTGCAGCGCTGGTCCGAGGAGACACACGATGTCATCCGTCGGCTCGACCCCAAGCCAGGAGCGAATCATATCGACGCGTGCAGGCTGTCCGAGGCCAGTCTCTAGCTGCAACCGAAGGACCCTCGCCCGTGGACGCAGCGAAGCGTTGCCCAAGTGCCTCTCGTCGAGGACGCCAACCTGAGCGCAAGCCGAGCTCCCGACCAACCCGTCATCGTAGGAGTTCAAGACGCTGGCCGACGGGTACAGGACACACGCCGTAGGGATACCGAGGTGATTCGCCGCCAGCGCGATGCCCCTGGTGAGCGGCGTGGAATCGTAAGGGAGTACCACCGCTTTGGGCTCTCGTTGCATGAGCGCGGCACCCACACTCCTGAGGGTGAATCCCAGCAAACCCACTTTTTCCCGCAGCGCAAACTCGAACCCGTCCATGTCCAGCCCACGCGCCCCCGCGTAGGCTGCAAGATCGACATAGTCGACGCCAAAGTCTGCAGCGAGCAGTGAACGTTCCACAACCTCGTCCCACAGCGGATTGCCCGTCGGAAGCACGCAGAGACGGTCCCTCGATGGCCCGACTGACTTGCCGGAACGCAAGGTCAAACCACCAATGCGGACGTTCTCTGAGTTGATGGCTTGCAGCACCGCCTGCGTCGGGCGAAGGACTGACGTCGCAGCCTGGCTCTTCTTCTTTGGTTCAATGACCTCAGGCGCAGGCATTTCGGCGCGCCCCATTCCAACGCGCAGCAACTGCCTCCCCTTGGAAATGAGCTTCATAGAGACGCTGAACTGTAGTGCACGCCAATCCAAACACAAGCAAAAGAAACTGCCTCCTGGATGGGTTCTTCTTGCCCTCCAGGTTCCACTCGACCACAATCCCGCGCGCAATACGTGGTGTGCGACCAGGAGTCGGCCAATCAATTCGCATCAAGCAGTCATCGTGGAGCTCGACGTCACCGCCGCTGACGGAAAGCCCCGTAGGGCCACCATCGTCTTGGACGACCTGAACGACTTCATCCAGAAGCGGATCCACGAAACGCAGGACTTCTACGAGCGTCCTCTGCTCGACTACTTGGCGAGTGCATTCGGGGGCCGCGAGGTTGCCTTCGTCGACGTTGGCGCCAACATCGGGAACCACTCCGTATTCATGGGAGCCACGCTGGGGGCCCGACTCTTGTGCATTGAGCCGAGGCATGAAACGTTTGCTCGACTACAGCGGAACCTGGAGGCTTCCGGACTAACGAGCCAGGCCACGTGCGTTCACGCAGCCGTCGGGTCGGAGGAGGCCACGGGAGTATCCGTGATTACCGAACAGGGCAACCTCGGGGCATGCGAGGTTGTCATTCGCAAAGCACAGGAAGGTGAACTTGAAGTGCGCGTGCACGCGCTCGACGATATCGCCGAACCGTTCCTGGCGGGTCACGAAGGCCCGATCGTGGTCAAGATCGACGTGGAAGGTATGGAATCCCAGGTCGTCGCGGGAATGAGCCGCATCTTGCGGCGGTACAGACCGACGATTGTAGTCGAATGCGTTTCAGACTCTGGATTCGTGAGTCTATCCCGTCATCTCCGGCGCCTGGACTACGGGGTTGCCACCATGTTCTTCAAGAGCGCGACGTTTGTGTGTGCGCCCGCGAGCGAGCTAGCCACACTCCAGAGACATGCCCTCGCCCATTCGTGGACACTTGGCCGCCAATACATCGAGTACTGCGCCCTTCACCACACGCTGAGGCAGGCGCGCGTTCACGTCGAGAAACTCTCCGGCCTTCTGGAGCGCTCCTCGAACAAGCGCTAACCCGATTGTACCAACACGGCCTGCTGCCACCGCAAATGGCTGGTTTCCCAGTGATTCTAGTATGATTGGCTGACGTGCGGGCGCCGGGCTCAGCTGCTCCACCGCGTCCACGGGGGGTCGCCTGACCTATCCCATTGCATGATGCTGGTATGGGCGCTTATCCTCCCAGGTAAGGAAGTGAGCGCAACGATGATGGCCTCTGTTGCTGAAGATGAGCGATTTCGAGAATTCCAGACTCGAGTATTCCAACGTCGGCCCTTGCGCCATCGCTTGGACCGCCTCGAGCCGGGCCGTGACGTCGTGGTGGCGGGCGACTCGAAAAGGTGGCCGGCGGGAACTCGCCGACTCGAGCACGAGGGGTTCAGCGTCTTCGGTTACTACGACATCCTTGGGACGTTCGCGGATCCGTCGCACCTAGGTCGACCGGTCCAGCAACATCTCCGAGGTCCGATGGCGGGTAAGCCTGTCGTATTCGTGCACCGGCCGTCCAAGATCTGGTTCAGCAGTTGTGAACCAGGTCATGCCCAATGCTTCTGGCTGGACCCACCCGGCGACAATCACGTGCGAATGGGGCACGACTCCGAACTCCTGCAACGAAGTGGTGATGCACTGACGAGTCTGTTTCACCGGCTCGCAGACGAGCCATCGAGAGATTGCCTAGCCGCGGTGGTGCGAG
Source organism: Polyangiaceae bacterium (assembly GCA_050290545.1). Classification (GTDB taxonomy): domain Bacteria; phylum Myxococcota_A; class Polyangia; order Polyangiales; family Polyangiaceae; genus SZUA-265. Next base: position 89,033 of record JBNKHV010000024.1, read on the forward strand.
CGAGGCTCGAAGGTGACTGCGCCTTCTTTCAACCCGCTCCGTACGCAGAGTATATGCACCCTTTCGTTCACGCGGAAGCAGGCGACATCGTCGTCGACGGCGGTGCGTACACCGGAGATGTCACGGAAGTCTTCGCCAAACAAGTCGGCCCCCACGGTCGCGTGATCGCGATGGAACCAGATCCCTCGAATCTTCTGGCGCTACATGGCCGAACTCAAGCGAGCGGCCTCAAGAACGTAATTCCAGTGGGAGCCGCTGCATGGCACTCCTCGGCCTTGCTTTCTTTCGGAGGGTCTGAAGCATCGGCAAAGATATGCAATGACGGGCCTTCTCGAGTCCCCGCAATTTCTATTGACGAGCTCGTTGCAACCTATCTATTGCCCCGAGTCGACTTGATCAAGCTGGATGTCGAAGGGGCTGAATCCGCCGTCCTAGAAGGAGCCCAGCAGACCATTCAACGCTTTCGCCCTAAGCTTCAGATAAGCGCATATCACAGACGCGATGACTTAACGCAGCTTGCTCTGCAGATCGACGCGCTCGTGCCCGGCTATCAGATGTACATGGGGCACCACAACTACTACCATACAGAGACGGACCTATACTGCACGCCCCCGGAACGGCTGCACGCTCGCCTGCAAGCACTCAATCCGAGTTCTTGACGCTCGCTGCGCCTGAAGCAGGCCCTCGGCAGGCGTAGCGAGGCGCTACCCGGGCGCGTTTTTGCCCACGCCATGCACCTGATGTTCGTGGTAGGTATCGCCGCGAGGTGTGATGTCCAAGGATGGTTGATTTCAGATGACGTTGATTCAATGCGCAACGAAAGGTAGTCCGCTAGCCGAGTTCAAGGCAGCCCTGGCAACTTCGGAACGGGACGAGGTGGCGGAGACTGTCGAGCTGCTTTCCAAGCCCGTGTCCGATGTCGGCCCTGGCCTCGCAAGCAAGTACCTCACAACGCTGGGCGATTGGCACAAGAAGGCCGGCACGCTCGAAGATGCCGCGCGTTGCTACCGAGCGGCACTTGGGCAGGAGCACTACGCACACGCCGTCAGCGGTCTGGTGCAAGTCCTCTCCTACCTCGGTCGGAACGAACAGGCAGTGGAGACTATCCGCGCCAACTTGCAGCTGGTGCCCCGACACAACGCGCTGTCGTGCCAGTTCATGCTCGCCGCAACTAGAGCGGACCAGCCACATCTCTGTGAGGAGATATTCAAGCTCGCCGGCTCCAAGACTACGTACGACGTGCGTCAGCTTCTCACGAAGGCGAAGTGCGACCAAGTTCAGGGAAACCCGGTGGGTGCTCGACTGCGCGCTCAGGAAGCAATGGAACTGCTGGGCCCTGACACCAAGGACGCCGAAGACGTGCGCAAGGAGTTCATTCCGTTGGACGACGTGGTGGAGTTTCAGTACCAGAATCGGCACTTCCGCTTCATCTGGCCGGAGCTGGCGAACGAAGAGCGCCGGCGCAACATGTCACGGTTTGGCGAGCTGGAGATTCTCGAATACCTGCGCGACCGGCACCCGCGACACGAGGTCATTGTCGATATCGGGTGCCATATCGGCAACCATTCGCGCTACTTCTACGACTTCATGGAGGTCAAGCACATATACGGCTTCGACGCTGCCCGCGGCGCGGGCTTGTATTACTGTCGGAACGTCCCGGAAGCGAAGTTCTTCAACGTGGCGCTTGGAGAAGCGGGAGAGACCATCCTTCTCTACGGCGACATCCTGAACCACCGATTCGGCCAGTCTAGCGTGGCGGTTGGCAACCAGTTGGTCCGGCCGGAAGCAAGACACGTGTCGACACGGGCATTGGACGAGTTTGAGCTGGGCAAGATCACTCTCATCAAGATGGATGTGGAGGGTTGGGAACTGAAAGTGCTCAAAGGAGCCGCACGCACGCTCAACCGCTATCGTCCCGTGATCGTCCTGGAGGTCCTGCAGGGAAAGGATGAGGAGTACCGGGCCTTCTTCGCCGAACAGCTCCCGAACTATGAGGTCACGCGAGTCTTCGGAGACACGACCTGGAAGAAGTACGACCTCCTGTTGGAGCCGAAGCGCTAGTACCTAGCCAGTTCTCGCCGACCCAGTCGTGACGAAGTGGTCAGGGGCCTCCTCGTCAGTAGCCTCATGTTGCTTCCGCGGTCGACGGTAGTCCTCCCCAGACACCTCTCAATCCACAGCTCCCTCCGTCGCCTCCGTCGCCAACCGCTGTTTCGCCTCGACGATGTAGTCGACCAAGTCTTCCAGCTCGCAGACACGCTCCCAATCTGGTCTGTAGTAGCGGCTGTGCTTGAAATAGGCGAAGTAGAAGACTTCCTCCAGGGAGCGTCGTCGCGTGCGTCGCTCGCAAGCGACGAAGTCCTCGGTCAGCCCCCAACCGGCGTAGAAGGGCATGCCGAAGCAGTGCACTCGCTTCCCCGCCATCAATGCCTCGAAGCCCATGCCCGAAGTCACGGTGTACACTTCTTCCACGAGCTCCAAGAACCGGTACGGGTTGCTCTCTTCGTCTACCAATACCACGTTGGGCATCGCGGACAGGCGCTCCGTCTCGTCGTAGTAGGAGCTCTGCCCTCCCCGGAGAGCATCCGGATGGCGTTTGACGAGGACGTCCTTGTCGGGGTGATCCGCGCAGGCTTGCCGTAGCATCACTTCGAAGCGGTCGTCGTCGGCCAGGCCGTACGACACCGACGCGTCGCCCCGACGTTGATCGAGTACGGCAACCTTGCGCCGCCCCGGTGTGCCTAGCTGCAAAGGCCCGTCGGGCGCGTGATTGTACTTCGAGACACGCTGGCTCACGAGCTTGTCGATCGCGGCTCGGGCCCGGGATATTCCTTCTGGTGGGACGCTCGCATCACTCTGCAGCGTCAACTCGAGTCGGCTCGCGTTCGTCGCGTCGTAGTAGGGCCCCAAGTCGTCGACCATCAGGGACAAACCGGCTTCGCCGCTCAGCCCGATGTCTATCGAGCGCACGAAGCCGTCCTCGACGTAGATGATGGGCCTGCCCAGACGCCGGGCGAAAGCCAGCGCGCGCTGCTTGCGGGGAGTTGGGACCGCCCCCCAATGTGCCATGGCGTCACATGCGTACGCTGCGCGCACGTTCTTCATGGCGCGAACCTGAGCGCCAAGCATGGCGGCCACATGGAGGTGAGTCGTCGTATGGGCGTTGAGATGCGGGAAACCCACCGTCCAAACCAGAGTCGGATCGTTCGCGACAAAACGTTCGTTGCAGGGAGCGAGCGGGTCGGCCTCGCGGACCACCTGGCTCAGAGCTGTGACGACGCGCTTGGCCGAATTGCCGTCGAACGCGCCTGCGGACAGCTGTTGTTCAGCCCACGACCATCCGTCTTTGCTCAACGAACTCCCCTGCTGCCCGAGCGTCGTGTCGAGACAGTCGGCCAAGGTCTCCCGGTCCACCGCCGCAGGTAGTCCGAGGGGCTCCCAGAACGAGGAGAAGTCGAAGTATCGGGCAGAGATTGCTGGTCGCCCCATCAAGCTGGCCTCGAACAGCATGGTGCTGTTGATCGCGACCGTGACGTCCGTGTGGTACATCATCTCCAACGGCGGAAAGACGTACGCGGCTGCGCTGTCGAGCGCCGCATGGGGGCTGTTTTCGATCCGTGCGAGGATGCGCGGAGTGAACAGAGGAGTATTCGCCGGAGGGGTACGAACGATGACGTTGCACTCGTTGTCTCTGGCATAGCTCAAGAGATGTGCGACCACCTGCACCTGTGCAGCACGCGCCGCTCTCGTGTCGCCCTGGTTGTCCAGCGGCTGTGCAGCGTAGAGAATCGTCTTTCGCCGCTCGTCGAGCCCCCATACTTTGAAGAACGTGGTTCGATCGGTGGTGGGCTGGTACCCGCGCGTGACGTCGAACTTCGGAGCCCCCGTGACCGTCATTCGTTCGGTAGGGTAACCTCGCTCTTGAAATATCTCCTGCTGCATTCGGCCCCAGCACAGAGCCCAATCCGCCGTCGGCATGCCGACGGCGGATTCCGCATCGTGGTAGTACTCATCCCGCTCCATGAACACACCCTCGTGGGGCACTAGAACGGTCAGGATGCCGAGCTCTCGACAAACCTGCGCCGGCACTCGCATCGCGGGATGCCAGTCAAAGGTAAACAGCATCGCCGATATCTTGCCACGAAGCGGGAGCAGCTCCCGCAGGATGATGCGTCGATAGAGGTCTGGATGCCTGCGAGCGAACCCAGTGACCATGCTTCGAGATTTGGCGTCCTGCATGTTGCGCAGAAACTGGAGCGGCACGATCTGCAAATCGGACTTCTGCGCACTCAGCAGCTTCATCAGCGCATCCGAGTGCGACGGGATCCACGGAATGTAGGCCAAGGTCTTCTGCCGGCCAGACGCATCGATGTGGGCAGCCAAGTCCGCACCCGCACCGCTAACGAGCACGCCCGAACGGACCAGTGCCTCGGAGGCCGCCGCAGACGTCGGGCCCTTGCGCCTTCGCGCAGTGGACCGTGGAATGAAGGGCACGACACGAGCGGCTGACTGCCACCCCTTCGAGTCGATGAAGTAGGCTCTCGGATTGCGAATGAGCTTTCGCAGCTTTCGGTAGAACGCCATTACTGAGCTTTTCCTAACGTAAACCTTTTCCCACCTGCCAACCTGAAAGTAGAAGCGAGCGGTAGTTCGCGTGGGCGCCGTTTGGGGGTCGAAGTTGCCAGAAATTTCGGAGTTTGTAACTGGCACCGGCATCACCCTCGACCGCAAGTCCGGGCGCCCTCGTGTGGGACGTCGATGCCCCAAACGGGTGCGGTCGGCCACGCGGTCACCCCGCACTGACGCGCGGGTTTCGAGGGTGCGGAGAACCAACCGAGTTGCCCTTCCCGTGGCAGCGAAACGACGCCGTCCAGCGCCCAAGACGAGGCGTCTGCGCCAGACCAGAGCGCGGGCTCCAGCACGACACGACGGCTTTGAGTCAACCCACCAGGGTTCGATCGGATCGCACCTGGCCGCCCACTTTGGGGCCGTGGCGGAACGAAGACGTCTCGTTCAGATCGCGTTGTCCAAAAACCAGCGATAGGTCCCCGCGATGCCCGCCCGCAGGCTGATGCGCGGCTTCCAGCCCAGCTCAGTCATGCGCGAAACGTCGAGGAGCTTCCTCGGAGTGCCGTCGGGCTTGCTCGCGTCGAACTCGAACCTGCCGTCGAAACCGACAATCTCGGCGATCAGCTTGGCCAAGTCCCCAATGGCAATGTCTTTGCCAGTCCCGACGTTGAGCAAGCTGCCTCCTGGCTGATGTCGGACGGCGTGTATCACCGCGTCCGCACAGTCGTCGACGTGGAGGAATTCGCGCTGCGGCTTGCCGCTACCCCACACGCTCACGGAGGGCAGCGCCGCGGACTTCGCTTCGTGGATCTTGCGAAGCAGCGCCGGCAGCACGTGACTCGAAGCCAAGTCGAAGTTGTCGTTTGGCCCGTAGAGGTTCGTGGGCATGACCGAACTGAAGTGCAAGCCCAGCTCCGCGTGGTAGGCCTCACTCAGTTTGAGCCCAGCGATCTTGGCGACGGCATACCATTGATTCGTGGACTCCAGAGGACCACTGAGCAGCGACTCTTCGCGAATCGGTTGCGGAGCGAACTTGGGGTAGACACAGGACGAGCCGAGAAACACCAAGCGCTCGACGCCAGCGTCGGCCGCGGCACTGATGACATTGGTTTGGATCTGCAAGTTGTCGCGAATGAACGCTACCTTGTGCGTGTCGTTCGCGCCGATGCCGCCGACTCGAGCGGCAGCGAGTAGCACGACGTGCGGACGCGCGTCGCCGATCCAGCGCGCCACCTCATCTTGCCGACGCAGGTCGAGCGTCTCACGTGCTGCAACGAGCACCTCGCAATCTTCCCGCTCCAGCCGCCGCAGCAGCGCGGAGCCAACCATGCCGCGGTGCCCCGCGACCCACACCCGCTTGCCCTTCAACTCGTACAGGACTTCACTCACTGCGCCTCTCCACCGTCGCGCTCGAAGACTTGGGGCGTCGTTCGTGACTCATGCTTCATCGGGCTTCCAGAAGCTGCACGTCGGCTCGCACCATCTCTTCGACCAATTGCTCGAACGTCACCTTCGGCTCCCAGCCGAGCTCGTGGCGCGCCTTACTCGCGTCCCCAAGCAGCAGATCGACCTCCGTTGGACGGAAATAGCGCGGCGCCACCTGAACGAGTACCCTTCCGTTGGCGTCGAGTCCCTGTTCTTCGACGCCCTGCCCGCGCCAACGAATTTCGGTGCCCACGCAGCGAAACGCCAGTTCTACGAACTCTCGAACGGTGTGGGTTCGCCCAGTCGCCAGTACGTAGTCTCCCGCCTCTGACTGCTGCACGATGCGCCACATGCCCTCGACGTAGTCGCGCGCGTGACCCCAGTCGCGCTTCGCATCCAGGTTCCCCAGCGTGAGGTTCGCCTGCTGACCGAGGGAAATGGCTGCGACCGCTCGGGTGATCTTACGTGTCACGAAAGTCTCCCCCCGAGTCGGGCCTTCGTGGTTGAACAGGATGCCGTTGGAGGCATGCATGCCATACGCCTCACGGTAGTTGACGGTAATCCAATACGCGTACAACTTCGCGACTCCGTAGGGACTCCTCGGGCGAAACGGGGTCGTCTCCGTCTGTGGGGTCTCGTGAACGGCACCAAAGAGCTCGGAAGTGGACGCCTGGTAGAAGCGCGTGCGCCGTCCGAGCCCCAAGATGCGGATCGCCTCCAAGACTCGCAGCGTACCCAAGGCGTCCGAGTTGGCGGTGTACTCCGGAGTCTCGAAACTGACCTGAACGTGGCTTTGCGCCGCCAGGTTGTATATCTCAGTCGGCTGCGTCTCTTGGATGATCCGAATCAGGTTGGTGGCATCCGTCATGTCGCCGTAGTGCAACACGAAGCGAGGGTCCTGAGTCTCCGGGGGTTGGTACAGGTGATCCACTCGCTGGGTGTTGAGCGACGACGAACGTCGCTTCACCCCGTGAACGACGTACCCCTTGGCCAAAAGCAGTTCGGAAAGATAGGCGCCGTCTTGTCCCGTGACGCCGGTGATCAGGGCTACCTTCATCGTCGCTCCTCGCGCGAGACTACCAGCTGCACCCGACCGACACCAGCACGCGCGCCCTGCGGCCACTTCGTCGGGGCGCGTCGAAGCGACGACTGAACGGCCGCGTGTGCCACGTGCGACGAGCACCGCCGTATTGGACAGATCTGCCTTGTTCGAGAGCTGCCGATCGGCTAGCCCATGGGAGCAACTCGCTACGAGGATCTCATGCAACTCGCCGGAAAGCCCATTGGCAACGATCAGCCCCTGTTTCTCATAGCCGGCCCCTGCGTCATCGAAGACGAGGGGCTCATGCTCGACATCGCGGGAAAGATGAAGGAAATCACCGCGGCGTTGGGCATCGCCTACGTCTTCAAATCGAGCTTCGACAAGGCCAATCGCACCTCATCCGGCTCCTACCGTGGTCCGGGAATGGAGCGCGGTCTGCAGATCCTCGAGAAGGTGAAGAAGGAGCTGGCCCTTCCGGTACTGACGGACGTCCACGAGGATACGCCGATCGAGGAGGTCGCGTCCGTCGTCGACGTTCTGCAGACACCAGCATTCCTCGTGCGACAGACGAACTTCATTCAGCGCGTCGCACGCACCGGCAAACCGATGAACGTCAAGAAGGGGCAGTTCCAAGCCCCGTGGGACATCGGTCCCGTCGTGGACAAGTGCCGCGCGGTGGGCAATGAGCAAGTGATGGTTTGCGAGCGGGGCGTATCGTTCGGCTACAACACGTTGATTTCCGACATGCGAGGGCTCGCGGTGATGCGCAAGACGGGTTGCCCCGTCGTGTTCGATGCAACTCACTCCGTGCAGCAGCCTGGGGGCAAGGGTACCAGTTCGGGCGGTCAACGCGAGATGGTACCCGTCGTCGCGCGCGCCGCAGTCGCAGTCGGTGTTGCAGGGGTGTTCATGGAAACCCATCCCGACCCGGACAACGCTCCGAGTGACGGACCCAACATGTGGCCCCTGGACCGCATGCAAGAGCTACTGACACAACTCCAGCAGCTCGACCAGGTCGCCAAGAGCAAGCCCTACATCGAGGACACCTTGGGCAGCTGAAGCTGTCGAGTGAGGCATCTTGGTGAACACGAAACCTCTTCCACTCGACGAGGCGGCCCGTGAGCGCGCTCGCCGCGTGAAACTCGTGGCACTCGACGTCGATGGAGTCCTGACCGACGGCGGTCTGCTCTACACGGGGGACGGCGAGACGTTCAAGCGATTCGACGTGCGCGACGGCCTCGGCATCAAGCTCTTGGCCCACGCTGGTATCCAGGTGGCCGTCATCACGGCCAGGCAGTCCCCCGCGTTGGAGCGACGCCTGAAAGACTTGGGCGTCACCCACTTCTTCCCCAACTGCTCGACCAAGCGGCAGACGCTGGCCGAACTCTGCGAACGCTTGGGGCTGTCGCTCGCCGAAGCGGCGTTCTGTGGCGATGATCTGGTGGACCTGCCAGCACTGGAGGCAGTCGGTTTTCCGATCGCCGTGCAGAACGCGCACGAGCGCCTCAAACGGATGGCTGCATGGACGACGAGTCGCGGTGGGGGCGACGGTGCCGTGCGTGAGCTGGCGGAAGCGATCATCGCGGCTCAGCAGCCGTTCGATGCTTTCGTCGACGACTATCTCGCGCACCGAACCCAGAAGCCCAAGCTGGCCTTCTCCGTCGTGATCCCCGCGCGTTACGCTTCCTCGCGCTTGCCGGGCAAACCACTGCTGCCCTTGGGTGGCAAGCCGATGATCCAGCACGTCTTGGAAAATGCGCAAAAGGCAGGGGCCCGCGACGTCATCGTCGCCACGGACGACGAGCGCATCCGAGATGCGGTCGCGGCGCTCGGCAGCGAGTGCATGATGACCTCCGCAGAGCACACTTCCGGCACCGACCGACTCGCCGAGGTCGCACGCGAGAAAGGCTGGGACCCTCAGCACATCGTCATCAACTTGCAGGGTGACGAACCGCTCGTCGGCCCGGAGCTGTTGCAGCTGGTGGCCCAAGAACTTGCCGACAACCCAAACGCGGGAATCAGCACACTAGCGACCCCCATCAGCTCGGTCAGCGACGTCTTCGACCCCAACGTGGTCAAGGTGGTCGTCGCCGAATCTGGTCTCGCCTGCTACTTCAGCCGCGCGCCGATCCCCTACCAACGCGACGTGTTCCGGGACGCTGATCCACAGCAGCTCGAATCCCTCCCCGAGGGCACTCCGTTCCTGCGCCACCTGGGTCTCTACGGCTACCGTGTGGGCACCTTGCTGGAGCTTTCGAGTGCGCCGAGTGCGGCCATCGAGCGAGCAGAATCGTTGGAGCAACTCCGTGCCCTGCACCTGGGCATCGGTGTCGCCGTGCGCACCATCGCCCAGGCGCCAGGCCACGGGATCGACACGGAAGCGGATCTTGCCCGCGTCCGACGGGAACTGGGCGCGGACGCCGACGCCTGATCCACGGAGCCACCCGGGATAGCCAGCTAGACACGCCAGGCCCCCGAAAGTAGTGTGCGTCAGTGCAGCTGCACCCCACCCGTACCGCGGTCGATCTGACGATTGCGGCGATCCTCGTCATGGCGGTGGGCCTTTTCGCCGAAAAGGCTGCGATCGTTGCCTGGGGCGGAGCGCTGCTATTGGGGCTGATGGTGGCCCGCGCCGTAACCCTGCTGGGGGTAGCCCGAGTGCGCAACGCGGGCTTCGAGATGCTGTGGCAGGAGCGTCGACGCAGCGCGCGCATCGGCTGTGGGGAGGTCGTCGAACTGAGTGCCGAAGTTCGCAATCGCGATGACCGTGCGGCTCGCTACGTGCAGCTGCGCTCGTTGCACTCGCCGCACCTGCAAGTCGAGTTGGAGCCTCGCTCCGGTGAGGTGCCCGCTGGTGGGCGCCTGTCAGTCAGCGTGCGGGTCAGCAGCCACCGAGTGGGCCGCCATGGCCTGTATGGCCTCAGCCTGGAAGTCGTCGGCAGCCCGGGCTTGTACGAAGTGCCGCTCACCTTCTCGAATCCCTTCGGCATCGAAGTGATGCCTAAAACCTATGCGACGCGCACGCGCTCCGCCATCGGCGGGCGCAGCCGCTCGCACGCCGAAGCGGGGCGCGCCGGTAACCGTCCACTCGGCAACTACGACCTGCGCGAGATCCGTGAGTACCAGGCAGGCGATCCGTTCAAGCGTCTCGCCTGGAAGGCCAGCGCTCGCCGCGGACGTCTGATGGTCCGCGAGTTCGACTTGGAAGAGAGAGACGTGGTCTGGCTGGTCCTCGATGCGTCGGTGGAATTGTGGGCAGGGTTGTCCGGCAAGGCTCCCCTCGACGTCGCCATCGAACGAGTTGCGGCCATCGCGGAGCGCCACCTGGAGCTCGGCAACCGAGTGGGCTTGGCCATCGTGGGGGCCCGCCGCATCGCCACACTCCCGCCCGCTGCGGGCTCGGCGCACGCCGCGCGAGTGATGGAAGCGCTGAGCTTCGCTACGAGCTGTCACGACGCTGATCGCAGCGAGTTCGACGAACAAGACGTGGCGCTGCGCGTGCTGGAGCACTTGCGCCCCCTCGAACCCAATGCGGTGGAGGGCGTGCGCAGCAACGACCTCGACAAGGTCTCGCGCCGAGCCAGCGTAATCCTTCCACGCGCACCATTTTCCGTTGCACCTCCCGTCGGAGGGAGTGCCCGTGAAAGCGTCTTGCGTCAGTATCTGGCGGCATTTGGCATCGATTCACCTCCTCGCTTGGAGCCCGACCGCCCTCGGACCGACGCGGCGCTACTGGAGACGCTCGCAGACATCTTACGGCAGAAGCCGCGACCGAGCCTCCTACTCATCGCCTCCCCGCTGCCTTCCCCCACCCAACAACAGCAGCTGCTCGACGGTCTGCGGCGTATCCCTCGCCGCCACTGCGAACTGCGCTGGCTCCCGATCCCGCTCACCACGACTCTCGATTCGCGACGAGCACGCATCGAGCCCGACGTTCGCTTCGCTCTCGAATTGCACGCCTCGACCCGCGAGACCGCCGGAATGCACGCCCTGAGACAGCAAGGCATCCGCCTCGAACGCGCCCCGCGGCGCCCGCGACGCGCGACCCCCGCCACGCCGACGGCTGAGCCGTCGCCTGAAGCAAACGACGTGCTCGTCAATGGCCAGGGGGATGCGGCATGAACGAAGCCCCCGAGTTCGTCGTTCCCAAGTCCACGTTGGAGCGCTTCGGTCTACGCCCCAAGAAGAGCTTCGGGCAGAACTTCCTCACCGATCCCCACTTGGCGGACAGAATCGTGGACCAGGCGGGCCCAGGCGTTGCGCATGTCGTCGAGATCGGTGCCGGACTCGGGGGACTCACAGCACGCCTGCTCGCACGGGGGCATCGCGTGACTGCGGTCGAGCGCGACCGCGATCTGGTGCCGGTGCTGCATGACCTGTTCGCCGCCCCCATCACCAGCGGTCAACTCGAAGTGCTCGAGATCGACGCCAAGAGCCTCGACTTGACCAACGCATTCGACGCCGACAAACGCTCCGTGCTGATGGGCAATCTCCCTTATCAGATCACCGGGCCCCTGTTGCAGCGCGCCGTCGGCGCACGCAGCTCCATCGACGTGGCCGTGTTCCTGGTGCAGCGCGAAGTCGCGGACCGCTTGGCAGCCGCACCGTCGAGCAAGACGTACGGCGCCCTATCGGTCTTTTGCCAAGCCGGTTTCGACGTGGAACGGTCGTTCATCGTGCGGCGCGGAGCGTTCTACCCGCAACCCAACGTGGACTCGGCCGTCGTTACCCTAAAACCTCTATCCGAACCGCACTCCGAAGAGACGGAAACCTTTCGAGCCGTCGTGCAGGGTGCATTTCGTGAACGCCGCAAGACCTTGCGCAACGCTTGGAAGGGCGTGTGCGATTTGAGCCGCGAGCAGCTCCAGCAAGCGGCGACCAACGCGCAGATCGATCTCGACGCCCGGGGCGAAACGCTGGACGTCACCGCCTTTGCTCGGATGAGTCGAGTGATCGAGGACATGCTGGTATGAGAGCAGAGCATCGACTCACCCCTCCCCGCCGGGCCGCCCGCCGACGACCTTCGTCAGCAGCGGGGCGCCGCGCTCGCGCGTGCGCCCTTGCAGCGCTGCTCGGTGCAACGGCATGCACGACGGAGCCCACGACCTCGGCGCCCGCCGGAGCACGCGACGTGAGCTTTGGCGTCTTCTACGGAGGGCAGATCCAGGAGCGCAGGGAGCTACCGTTCGAGCTCGATCGCGCCAAACAACGTCAAGGCTTTCGCATCGACTTCGACCCGCCGCTCGAAGAACGCACAGAAGTAAGCTGGGAAATCAGCCGCCCCGCCAGACGTTCATCACCTGCCGCCACCCCGTCCAGCCCCGAGGGGCGCGTCACCGAGTTGGGCAAAGCCACATTGGCAGCGGGACAGACACGCTTCGAACAACCACTGCATTTCAGGCCCGGCGATCCACTGGGCTTGTGGAACATCCGCGTCGTAGTGAGGGAGCGAGTCCTCATCGACCGCCCCTTCCTGGTCTACGACGCCGCAGCTCGTCGCCGCAGCAACAAGAGCGCGCGGCTCCCGGACGCAGGGCTCTGAAACTCTGACTCCGGAGCTCCCTGCCCAGACGCGAGCGACGTCTCAGTCGTCGTCGGTCGTCAGATCACTGACTCAATCGTCGTCGTCGGTCGTCAGATCACTCACGCCAGCCATCTCGTAGATGGTGCGGATGGTTGGCGGTGGCGGGTCACCGTAGAGCTCGAGGCGAGCCGCCGCCCACAATTCCTTGGCGACCAGCTCGACGTGCTCGGTGTCTTCGGGATCACCTCTGTACTTGTCGAGCGCTTCGTCGGCTTCCTTCAGCTCCAGACGAACACGAACAGGGTCGACCTCTTCCTTGCGACAGAACGCCTGAGTCAGCAGCACCGCACGATCGTCGAACACCTCGACGAAGCCCGGCCCCACGGCGACCTGCACCTCCTTGCCACCCACTTTGAACCGAACCACGCCTGTCTTCAGCGCAGCCAGCAAAGGACGGTGGCCCGGTAGCACGCCGAACTCACCATCCACGCTGGGCGCGGTGAACTCGGCGACGCTCTCATGCAGCTTTTCGCCATCCGGGGTGACAATCTCGAGGGCAATGTCGTCGGCCATCGCGTTTCAGACTTCCTTCCGACCTCGGGGTAGATCCAACGCTCGGCTCAGGAAGCCTGCTTGCGCAGCTTCTCTGCCTTGGCTTTGGCGTCCTCGATGTTGCCCACCATGTAGAAAGCCTGCTCGGGCAGGTCGTCCAGGTCGCCAGAGAGGATCTCCTGAAAACCTGCGATCGTGTCCGCCAGCGAGACGTATTGACCCGGGGTACCGGTGAACGCCGTCGCCACGAAGAAGGGCTGGGAGAGGAACTTCTGGATCTTGCGGGCCCGGTCGACCACCAAGCGGTCTTCTTCGGACAACTCGTCCATACCCAGAATGGCGATGATGTCTTGCAGGTCCTTGTAGCGCTGAAGCGTCTGCTGCACCTGACGGGCAACCGCGTAGTGCTCCTCACCGACGATCTGCGGGTCGAGCATCGTACTGGTCGAGTCCAGCGGGTCCACGGCGGGGTAGATGCCGAGCTCGGAGATAGCGCGAGAAAGCACCGTTGTCGCATCCAAGTGAGCGAACGTCGTCGCGGGCGCAGGGTCAGTCAAGTCGTCCGCGGGCACGTAGATGGCCTGCACCGACGTGATGGACCCCTTCGTGGTCGAGGTGATGCGCTCCTGCAGCGCGCCCATCTCGGTGGCCAACGTCGGCTGGTAACCCACTGCCGAAGGCATACGACCGAGCAGTGCCGACACCTCGGAGCCCGCCTGGGTGAAGCGGAAGATGTTATCGACGAACAGAAGCACGTCCTGACCTTCCTCGTCGCGGAAGTACTCCGCACAAGTCAGCGCACTCAGCGCGACGCGCGCGCGCGCGCCGGGCGGCTCGTTCATCTGGCCGTAGACCAGCGCCGTCTTGCTGAGAACGGGCTCGCCCGTCTCCAGCTTGGACTCTTTCATTTCGAGGAACAAGTCGTTGCCCTCGCGAGTGCGCTCCCCCACGCCTGCGAAGCAGCTCACACCACCATGTGCCTTGGCGACGTTGTTGATGAGCTCTTGGATCAGCACCGTCTTGCCCACGCCTGCACCGCCGAACAGGCCAATCTTGCCGCCCTTTCGGTAGGGGGCGAGCAGGTCGATGACCTTGATGCCGGTCTCGAACACTTCCACCGTGGTGCTCTGGTCCACGAAGGCGGGCGCCGGACGATGAATGGAGAGCGTTTTTTCCGCGCTCACGGGGCCCGCGTCATCCACGGGCTTGCCGATGACGTTCAGGATGCGGCCCAACGTCGCTGGCCCCACCGGCATGGTGATGGGTGCGCCGGTATCCCGCACCGCTGCACCGCGAACCAGACCCTCCGTGGCGTCCATGGCGATGGTGCGCACCACCGACTGCCCGAGGTGCTGTGCAACTTCCAGCACCAGGTTGTCGGGCGTGGCGTCGATCGAAGCGTTCGTGGTCGTCAACGCGTTGAGGATCTTCGGCAGCTTGCCGGGAGGAAACTCCACATCGACGACGGGTCCGATGACCTGGGTGATCTTTCCCTGGATTTTCGCGCCATTGGCGGCAGAATTCGACTGTTCGGACATGTGACTCGTGTTGCTCCGCGCAGATTACGTGACTGGCCCCGCGTATAGCGAACTGGGCAGCGAGCACCAGCGGAAAAATCGGGGATGCGACGTCATGGCACGCAGCCTCAGGCACATCCTTCCCGTCGACCGGATCCCGCGTCGTATTCACGGCTGCAAGCGAAGCACCTGGCTGCGCGCCAGCCTGGGTCACGACGTCCATCCCAGCGCATCGCGGTTCTCGACTTTGCAGCGCGAGATGGCAGATGCTGTGCGCCGTGCTTTCGGACGACACCATCCAGCAGGTCCGGGACCGCTCGAACATCGTCCAAGTCGTGGGCGAACGCGTCAAACTGCAACGGGCGGGACGCAGCCTCAAAGGCCTCTGCCCCTTCCACAAGGAAAAGACGCCCAGCTTCCACGTCAACGAGGAGCGCAATTTCTACCATTGCTTCGGCTGCCACGCCCACGGCGACAGCATCCGTTTCATCCAAGAGACGGAAGGCCTGAGCTTCATCGAGGCCATTCGCGAGCTGGCAGGCCGCATCGGCATCGAAATCACCGAAACCCGCTCGGACAACGAACGTCGCCAGGACCAAGCAGTCCGCCGGCAGCGGGAAGAACTCATCTCGGTCAGTGAAGCCGCAGCGCGTTATTTCGAACGTTGCCTGCAGGATCACCCTTTGCGCCATATCGCTTGGGCGGAACTCTCACGGCGCGGGCTCGATACCGAAGACGAGCAGGTGGGCCAGACTCTGAAGTCGTTTCGCATGGGCTACGCCCCTTACGGTTGGGACAGTCTCGGTCAGCACTTGCGCAAGGCTGGCCTCTCCCACGTCGCCGCAGAGACCGTCGGCTTGTTGGCGCCGCGCCGCAGCGGCCCAGGACACTACGATCGGTTCCGCCATCGCTTGATGTTCGCGGTGGTCGACCTGCGGGGCAAGGTCGTGGCCTTTTCTGGGCGAAGTCTACCGGAACCGACGGAAAGCGAACTGCAGGCGAGCGGCCAAAAGGCAATGGGGAGCGGCGGCGACGAACCGGCGAAGTACATGAATTCACCGGAGAGCCCCATCTATCGCAAGCGAGAGACCGTGTTCGGCCTGTTTCAGGCTCGCGACGCCGTCCGGCGCGCTGACGAATGCATCGTCGTCGAAGGCAACTTCGACGTCATGAGCCTGCACGCCCGTGGCATCGAAAACGTCGTCGCCCCCCTCGGTACGGCGTTCACCCGCGAGCAAGCAGCATTGCTCAAACGCTATTGTCAGAACGTCACGCTCTTGTTCGACGCCGACGCTGCTGGCAGAAGAGCCACTGCCGCTGCCCGTGAACCGTGTGCCGCCGAGGCGCTACTCCCGAAGGTAGCTACGCTTCCCGAAGGCACGGACCCCGACGACCTGGTACGGGAGAAAGGACCCGATGCACTGCGAGCGTGCGTCAAGAGCGCCAAGGGCATGCTGGAGTACCTGATCGAAAGTGCGTTGGACAGCGGCTTCTCGGTGGCAGATCCGCAGACTCAGGGAAAGAAGATCCAAGAGGTACTGGAACTGATCAAAGCCGAGGAGGATCCCACCGTACGCTCGCTGGCTCAGAACCATGCCGATACCATCGCTGCCCGCCTCGGCATCCGGGACGTGCGCACGATGAACGCACTATCCCGCGCCGTGCGCCAAGCCGGAAGCCCCAAGACCGACGCCGCACCGCACCGCGCCGCGCCTCCTGAGCGCGCCCGCTCTTCGGGGAACCAAACGGCCATCGACTCCAAAGTACTCGGAGCCTTGACGGAGTACCCGGAGCTGCTCGGAGACCCGTCCGTCACGGCCCTGCTCGATCACATCACCGGGCCGCTCGCCTTGTGCATCTCCGTGCTCGCCGCACACCAGAAGGATTTGGGAGATAGCATCGAGCGGTTCCCCGAGGGGCTCGACCAAGTCGTCGCCCGACACCTCGCCGCCCCAGAATTCGACGACCGGGACACGGCACTGCGCGAACTGTTGCGCAATCTGCAGAAGATCGAGACCCGCGGCTACAAACAGATCAAGCTGCAGTTGGAGCAAGAGCTACGTGATGCCCGCAGCGTCGGCGACATCGCGGGCGAAGAGGCCATTCTCGGACGCCTGCGCGATCTCAGCAGGGCGCGCATGAGATAAACGTCAGCGACCGTGCCAGGGTTGCCCCGCTTGACGCAGGGCACGCTTGGCGTCCGTCCGATACGGCGAGTCCTGAGGGCCGAGCTCGAGGAACTTCTTCCAGTGTTCGAGCGCGCGAGCGCCCGCACCGAGGCTCGATGCTGCCAAGTGATGTGCCTCCCACAACCAGGCGGGGGGGCTCTCTTCCTTCTCGGCCAGAGCGATCGCCTTCTCCAAGTGCGTCGCGGCCTCGGCATTACGGTGCTGATTGTGCAGCAACTTGCCGAAGCGAAATTGCCAGGTCGGATTCTCGTCGTCGTGAGCGAGTGCCTGTTGCCAATGATTGAGCGCGTCCTGCATGCGGCCCATCTGGTAGGACGCCTGGGCCAAGTCGGCGTGTGCCTCGTAGCGCGAAGGCCGAATCGCGAGCGCCTTCTTGATGTCGATGATCGCGTCCCCTGCTCCGCCTTGGCGCAAGCTGAGTACACCGCGCTGCCAATAGGCGTCGGCCAAGCCCTGATCGAGGGACAGCGCCGTGTTCAGTTCTCGCTTCGCCAACTCGACTTGTCCGGCCTCGTTGGCGACCCAACCGACGTACATGTGATACTCGGCGCGGTTGGAGTCCAACGTCGTCGCTTCCTGCAAGCGCTTGAGCGCTTCGACGTTGCGCCCCTGGAGGAACAGTGCTCGACCGAGACAGTGATGCGCTTCGGCGACCCGCGAGCGATGCTTGACGACCTCCGCCAGCATCTCTTCGGCAGCCTTGCCTTCCCCGACGGCAACGCGTCCACAACCAACCCGTAACTTCAAGTCGGGATCGTCCGGATCTTTCGACAGCGCGAGTTCGTACTCCTCGAGCGCTTCTTCGCTGCGACCGGATTGCTCGAGCAGAAGCCCACGCTCGAGCGGCAACCCGGGCAAGTCCTTGTCCAGCTTCGCCACCTGCTCGAACACCCCCCAGGCTTCTTCGAAGCGCTTCAAACGTCGAAGCGCGGAGCCTTCGTTGAACACGGCGGTGACATCGGCGGCATCCAAGGCTTTGGCAGCACGGAACTCCGCCAGCGCCTGCTCGTAGCGCCCCTGAGCCAGCGCCACTTCGCCCATGCTGTTGCGCAACAGCACGGACTTGGGGAACCGCTTTTGCGCTTCTGCGAGCACTTTCTGCGCTTCGTCCGGCTTACCCCCTTGGGACAACAGTTGTCCCAAGGCGACGGCGGCGTTGACCGCGATGTCTTCGTCGGCGCCGTCGGCCATGGCCAAACGATAGGAGGCCTCTGCCTTTTCTCTCCCCCCGGAGGCAGCAGCCCACTTGCCTGTCCAGTACGCAACGGCTGGCTCTTTGCCGTACTTCTCTTGAAGTTGAGCGAGGACCTCCTTGGCCTTTTGCAGACGGTCCAACGCCAACTGGCACTTCGCGATCCCGAGACTCGCCGCGAGGGGCGGGTCGTCGCCCCGACCGGCGATCTCGTAGCGGGCCAGTGCAGTAGCATAACGCCCCGCATCGTAATGGGTGTCGGCCAACCCCACCGAAGCCCGAACGTCCTTGGGGTTGGTCTCCAGCGCCAGGGTGAACGCGGCTTCTGCCTTGCTCAGTCGGCCTCGGTGCAGATGAATCTCGCCCATCAGAGTGTGCGCTTCGACGGCTTCTTGACGACTCGCGAGGTTGCGCCGTTCCAGCACCTCGTCGATCAGACCGACAGCCCCCTCCTCGTCACCGTTCTTCAGTCGCACGTTCGCCAGAACCAGACGCGCACCGATGTGCTCCGGGTTATCCCCCAGCGCCTTCTTCGCGTTATCTTCTGCCGCTTCGAGTTGGCTCGCTCCCAAGAGCGCTCGGGCAAGCCCACCGTGGGTCCACGCACTCGCCGAAGCGGCCACCGCTTTGCTCCAAACCTCGGCCGCCTGCGCGAACTGACCCGTCGACACGAGCAGTTCACCTTCTAGAGCCAGAAGCGAAGTGCCTTTGGGTTGGGCACTCGCCAGCGAGCGCTTCGCGCCCGCAACGTCTC
Organism: Polyangiaceae bacterium; assembly: GCA_050290545.1. Lineage (GTDB taxonomy): Bacteria > Myxococcota_A > Polyangia > Polyangiales > Polyangiaceae > SZUA-265. The sequence goes on from JBNKHV010000024.1 coordinate 107,797, forward strand.
CCAGAACGACTGCCTGAGCAGCTTGCGCAGCGACCAGATGAGGAAGGTCCGCCTCGACGCCGGATGCGCTCAGCGTATCGAGTAGCACCTTGGCGTTGGCTTGAAGCTCCGGCTGTCCGCCAAACCTGGCAACTGCCGAGTACTGGGCGAAGGCCTTGTACGCGACCAAGGCGTCGAAACGCGGAGCGCTGCTACGAGCCCGTTCACACACCGCCACAACCTCCGGCACGCTGGCAAACGAATCTTTGGCGGCGAGGGCCTCCACCTCCTTGGCCGTGTCCCGCAGCAGCGCTTCGTGCGCCTCCCGATTCAGCAGATCCGAAATCAGGTAAATGCCGAACGGTCCCACGTCGGGTAACAGAGCGAGCGCGCCCCCACCCATCGCCAGCAACAAAGCGGCAGCGAAGACCCACTTGGCTTTTCCTGTCCTCGGCTTGGTGGCGCCGGCAGGCTCGGCCTGCGTCCCCGTCGGAGACGCGATCGGCGGCGAAGGCTCGGCCTGCGAGGCGCGGGGCGGCAGCGCACTGTCGCGTTCTTCGAGCGCATTCGGCCCCGGCTCCTCTTGCGGGATCGCACCGAACTCTGCGTCGTCGTCCCCCATTTCGAAGGAGTCGCCCATTTCCAGGCCCGCGCCGCTGTCGTCGTCCGTCGGCAGGCTGACTTCGCCGTATTCCGTCGGATCGGCACTGGCGGCGGGCGGAGATGAATCGAGCTCCCCGAACTGACCCGAGCCAAACTCCCCCGGCACCTCGAAGTCGGCCATCGAGTTGTTCGTCAGCGCATCAGCGAAGGGATCGTCATCCTGCAAACCGCCTCCCGGCGCCGCACCCGGCGATGCCTGGCTTGCGCCCGGTGCAGCCTTGCTGGGCGGAGACGAATCGAGAGTGAACATGTCGTCGCCGAAGTCAGCACTGCTGGGTCCGTCCACGACCGTGGCGGCAGTCTGAGGTCGATTGGACGGCATGCCATCCAGATCCGGCAGATCCGGCAGCGAATCGGGGTCGAAGGACGGAGCCTCTTCGATCACGACGCGAGTGGCGGCGAGCGACTCGATGTCGGCGGTAGGTGATCGCTGTCCCGAGTCGTTGCCGCCAGCCTCGATGGACGCAGGGATGCCGAAGTCTCCCGGCTCCTCGGGTTCCATGCCTCTGGCGAGTTCCTCTTCGAAGTCCGCCGCCGGCGACGGCAGTTCGAGTGAGCCATCGAGAGAGAACTCGGTCGTCGTCTCTCCCGTCGGAGCCCCCGCCGGTTTCAGGGAGCTGATGTCCGACTCCGTGAGCGGAATCACCGAGTCGATGACCTCGGGCTCCTGCGGAGGGGGGAGTTCACCCGAGTCACTCGACGCAGCGGCGAAGCTCTCGGGGCGCGGCACCGACGACCGCTTCGACGTGGCTGGATGGGGCACCGATGGCTTCTTCGGTTGTGCGCTTCGCGCCCTGCCCCCGAGAGCCGGTGGCAGACTCGATCCCCCTTCGGGCTCGACGTCCGCGTCGAAGGACAAATCGAAGTCGGAAAAACCCGTCGCCTTGCTCGCCTCATCCGGCTCGGACTGCGGCAGCTGCGATCGCGACTGCAGCGCACTGGGTAGCGACGGGCGGTTCGGGTCCGTCTTGATGGGCAACGAGGGACGACTCGAGTCGGGCTTGCTGGGCAACGACGGCCGGTCGCTTGCCGGCGTGTCTGGCAAGCCGGGCGTGTCGTCCAACGCCAGACCGGGCAACGACGGTCTGCGGTCAGAATCCGCAGCGATGCCGGGCAGATCCCGCCCGGCCACCGACGCCGGCAAGCCGGGTTCCGAGTCCGGTACCGCTCCCTTGTCAGGCTGCGAGCCCAACTTGGGGCGCAAGTTCAACTTCGCCGCCGCACGCTGGGGACGGGGTGGAGGCGCGCCCGGCGGCCGAATGGCACTGCGCGGTTCTGGTCCTGCGCCGCTGCCAGTACGTGGCTGGGCTTTGCGAGGTGGCGGCTTGCCTTGGACCGGTGCAGCCACGCCCAACATCGTGGTCGAATCCTGGGTCGCGGCTCGGGCCGAGCCCCCGTTGCGAGCGTCGGGTAGTCCAGCCTCATCGCCCGGCTTGTGCACGACGAACGACGCCCGACATTTCGGGCAGCGCATCTTGACGCCGGCGCTCGGCACACGGCGCTCGTCCACTTGGTAAGGCGCGGAGCACTCTGGACACTCGACTTTGAACATGATCCTCGCAGGCTACGGGAGAACGGAGCCGCAACGAGTGTATCGCCAAGGCAGCGCTCGAGGCATCTATTGCGGCCTTGGAAGGGGGCTCGACGATGAGCAACCGCCGGTCATCGAGCCGAGGTCCTGGAAATTCGCATGCGCCATTGTCGGAGAGCCACACACAGAGCTCGCACGTGACATCGCGGCCGCGAGCGATGAACAACGCTGGCCAATTCAGGGTCCACCTCGGACGAGGGAAATGCCTCACAAACCGACGCTGCCTATTTGGTCAGCTGCCACAACAGGATAGGCTGCGCCCGTTCCGCTCCGGTCTGACTTCAGCCCCATGCGTCTGTCCCTTCGTCCCAGCTCGATCCCGCCCAGCGCTACGGAGATATTCGAAGCCGTCAAAGGGTTGAGAGCCGAGGTGGAGGTCGTGAGCGACCCCTCCGAACGTGCGGTCTTGCTCCACGAGATCGGGGTGCTGGAGGAGCTGCATCGTGACGACCACGCTGCCGCCAAGGACTTGCTGGGAGCCGTCAACAGCGCGACCAATCTGAGAGAGCCGCTCGAACATCTGATCGCGCTGGTTCAGCGTCGCCAGTCCTTTCAGAACTTGGGCAAACTCCTCGACCGGCTGGGTCGAGTGGTGAGCGAACCGGAAGAGGTCGCCAGAGCGCAAATCGCGCGCGGCAACTTCCTCGCCGACCAGCGCAACGACGACGAGGCCGCGCGCCAGGCGTACACCATCGCTGAGCAGACTGGCGTCCTGTCGACGGTGACCTGGCTGAGCTTGGAGCTCTTGGCGCACAAGATCGGCGACGCAGCGTTGGCGCGCCGCGTGCTCGAGCAGCGGGCCCAGGCCACGGTCGATCGCGCCTACGGTGCCCTGTTGCGATTGCGATTGGCTCAGGCGTCCCTCGGCGGCAGTGAGCACGAAGCGGCAATCGAAAGCCTGAAGCGCTTGGCCGACGAAGTGCCGGCGGTGCGCGAGCTGGCGCTCACCCAACTCTGGTTCGACGCCGTCGAGCGCGGGAACACGCGGGGCGTTGCCGAAATATCCGAAGCTCGAGCCCGCCACCTCGAAGCACAACTGTCCGAGGGCGGCGACGAGGCCGTGGTCGAGCTGCGTCCTGCACACGCCACCAAATCGATGGCTGCCGAGCTGCGCTTGCTGGCAGCCACGAAATGCGTGGAGTTGGGTGAACACGACCGCGCACTGGCCCATCTGACGCGCGCCGAAGAGGTACTCGGCAACAATCCCGCGATTCTCGCCGGCATGCTGGAGACGCACACGGCCGCAGGCAACGCGCTGGGCGTCAGTCAGACCGCCGAACGACTATTACAGCTGCATGACGTCAGCGGGCACGGCCGTGCTGCGTTGCTATCGCGTGCAGCGCTGGCCGAGGCGTCCCGCGGGCAAACGCAAGAGGCCTTGGCTCTGTTGCGGCGAGCGCTGGAGTCCGATCGTGGTGCGTTGAGCGCACACGCTCAACGGCTGCACCTGCTGTTGCGCCAAGACGACCCTGCTGCCCTCGCCGACGCCTTCGAAGCGAGCGCGGCGTCGGCACCGGACGCCAACGGTCGGGCCACGAACTTCGCGCGCGCCGCACTGTTCTGGAGTCTGAGCAAGGGCAACGCCAAGAGCGCGCGCGCCGCTTTGGCGCAAGCGAGCAGCGAAGGGATACCAACGACGACTGCCCTGCGCTGGGCTCGATTCTGCGCCAGCGCGAGCGGCGACGGCCAGTGGTTGCGCGACGCCAGCGAGCGGCTGCTGCACACCGCCGACGTCGAAGAACGGCACAGTGCCTGGCTCGGGCTGGCTCGCGCTGCCTATTTGCGCGGCGACATGGCGGCGGCACGTAGTGCGTTGGGCGAATTGGGGCGCAACCCTGAAGGGGCGTGGTTGGCCGCCATGCTCACCGCCTACGAGCCTACCGACACCAACTCGGAGCCGGCAGACATCGACGCGGCGGCTGATGCCTTGGAGCGCTTGGCCGGGTCGAGTGAACGGCGCGAGGGACAAGCCCTGGCACAGATCGTGGCCTTCCGACTGCACCGCGCAGGAAAGCTGGAGGCGGCCATCGAACGACTGTCGCGTCTGCACGACGAGCACCCGGCCGACGTCACCGTGGGCGCTCAACTTGCGCAGGCACTGCTAGCTGCTCGGGAAGGGCCCAAAGCGGCGAACGTGCTTTCGGAGACCGGCGACGCGACGGCCTATCCCGAACTAGCCGCGGCCCTCAAGCTGGAGGCTGGCATCGTCGCCTGGCACGGCGGAGCCCGCGCCGACGCAGTCGAATATTTCGAAGCTGCTGGCGCCGTCAACAGCGCCGCCAGTTCGGGCCTGCTGCATTGGGCGCTACGCGCTTTGGACCCGGACTCGCTGGAGAAGCGACGCCAAGCGTTGGAGGTCGCCCTCGACAACAACGGTGACGTCGACGTGTATGCGCTCGAACGCTTCGCGCTCAGCCTGGGACCAGGCGAGCTCCATCGACACGCAGCAACGGAGGGGTTGGATGCGGCGGATGACGTACCACTGGGGGAAAGTGGGGACGCCGTGCAGCTCGCGCGCGCGCTGTGGAGTGATAGCTCGCAGCACGCAGCAGCGCTGCGCCACCTCGAGACACATTCGGACGAGGGGCGTGAAATCGCGCGCGGGCTTCGCTTCCTCGACGAACGGCAACTACTCAAACCCGACCCGCAACGCCTGTTGGAGCTGTCCGCTGGCTGGGCCGAGACGAACAGCGTCGCTGGCCAACTGGAGTGGTTGGCGGCGGCGATCAACGAACGCGACATCGAGCAGGAACTCGCCGCACGCGAGCAACTGGCGGACCACCTCTCGGGCAGCCCCCGCGCCGCACTGGATGCGGGTACTGCGCTGATCCATTTCATCGCCCAGGGCCTGGCGACTCCTCTGTTGGAGTCGTCTGCGCCCGAGTGCATCCTGGCAAACCTGGAGACGTCGCCCCCGGGTTGCGACCCCCGACGTCGGGCGCTGGCATTGAGCGCGGTCGGCGAATTGGCGAGCCCGGAAGCAGAGGCCACCCACCTCGCACTCGCTGGTTACAACGAGCTTTTGGCACAGAAACCGGAAGCCGCACTGGCGAGCTTCCGCGCCGTCGTCAAGGCGCTGCCGGACGACATCGCCGGCTGGGAAGGCGTGCGACTGGCTGCCGAACAACTGGAGCGGCGCGAGCTCGAAGCCCAAGCCTGCCTCCGCCTCGGAGATCTCACCGAAGACCGCCTCGTCGCGGCGCGATTCCTACGGCAGGCCGCCAGCCTCTTGCTGGACGACCTGCAGGATCCAGAGCGCGGCAACCTCGCACTCGAACGCGCCGTGCAACTGGACGTCAGCCACCGCCCCGCATTCAAACGTTGGTACGGCGTACTCAAGGAGCGAGGTGAGGCCAGCGCCATCGTCACGCTGCTCGGCAGACGCATCGAAGTCAGCAACGACGCCAGCGAGTTGACTGCGCTCTACTGGGACCGAGCCCGCGCCCGTCGGACGCTCGACGAACTCGACGCAGCCCTGGAGGAGCTCGACAATCTCAATCTGCTCGACGCCGATCACGTCGGGGCCCACGCCCTTCGCGGCGAAATCTACATTCGGCAAGAGAAGTACGAACAAGCGGCGGCACAGCTCGCCGAACTCGCAGCCCTGGATGCCGCCCCCAGAGAACAGCGGTTGATGAGTGGCGTCGCCGCGGTCGATCTGTTCGAGACGAAGCTGAACGACCTCTCGAGAGCCCTCGAAGTCTTGCAGGTTCTGTCCGACGCCGGGCTCGAAACCTTGGCGGTGACCGAGCGCCTCACGCGCGCTGCGGCCACGGCCGAACGCTGGGAAGACGCGGCGAGTCTGCTGGAGAAACTCATCGCTCAGCGCGAAACGACGGAAGGTCGCGTCGACGCCGCGCGATTGCTGATGGCGATCGCCCGCGACAAGCTCGAATCGCCGAGGCGCGCACGAGAGGCTTGCGAGGCTCTGTTGGCGGAGGCTCCGACGGACCCCGAAGGCATCGACTTCGTACTCGACGGTTCACTGTCTGCCAGCGACACGGCACAACTCACTCAGCGCATCCGCAATGCCCTGCTCGAAGCGCCGCTTTCGGATCTCGACGAGGAACAGGTCGCGCGCACGGCACGCGTCGCCGAAGCACTCGACGACCTGTCCTTGCGCCAGGCTGCGCTCGGCGCGCTCGTCACCTTGGGGGTGAACAACGAGGACATGCGGCGCGAACTCGCCGAACTCGACGAGCGAAGCCTCCATCACCCCCAGATCGCACTCGGCAGCGAGGAGCTCCAAACGATCCTGGCTCCGGACGACAGTGGCCCGTTCGCGGAGCTCTTCCGTCACCTCGGAGCCCACCTGCCCGAGGTACTGGGACCAACCCTGAAAACCCTCGGTGTCGGGCGCCGGCAACGACTCAAACCGCCGATGGGAGCGGAGCTGAGGTCGACGTTGGCGGCCTTCACCGGTGCCTTCGGACTGGGGGACTTCGAGCTGTACGTCGGTGGCAACGAGCCCAACACGCTGACGACCGTGCCCGATCCCAAACTACCCGCATTCGTCGTCGGGCAGGCGGTACAGCCCACGTTGACGGAGAATCAACGCTGGTCGCTGGCGCAACAGGTCCTCGCACTGCTGCGTGGCACGACGGTTCTGTTGCAGCGCGACGTGACGGACGTGGCCGCGCTGGCAGCGGCGGCGTGCAGCGTCGGCAAGCACCCACTGAAGACGCAGAGCTACTCGATGTTCGGAGAGTTCTCGCGCGCTCTGGAACGTGAACTGCCCCGCCGAGTGCGCAAGGAGCTCACTCCTATTGCCGAGGCCGTCGCGGCCTCCGGTGTCGACCCCGCAGATTGGGCCAGCGCGGCTAGAACGAGCTTGGACCGCGCCGCAGCGCTGTTCGTCGGTGACGTCTCCTGGGTGATACTGGGACGCAAAGAGCGCGAGACTCAACACCGCAACTTCGACGCGACCACCGAGGAGCGGATCTGGTCACTGCTGCGTTTCGTCTTGTCGACGGACTTCATGCGCCTACGCGCCAAGCTGGGGATGGCTCCGAGATGAGCGACGACCTCGAACCCAAGGCGCGCCCCAGCCACGCGCCGGCACCTCGCCCCACGAAAGAGGAGCCGAGCGGCAGCGAGCGGGAAGTGGAGGAGGTGCTCGAGCTGACGCAGCCGCTGACGGACTTCGCCGCCATCGAAGACGACGAGTCCGAACGTATCTCGCTGTTGGGGGTGGAAGAGCGCCCCGCTTCGGCCCATCTCAAAGAGACGGACTTGACGGCGGATTGGGTGGCTCGTGCCGAGTGGTTCGAGCAGCAAGCGCAGAAAGACGTCGACCACAAGAGCAAGGCGCGGACGCTCGTGGTCGCAAGTGAACTGTGGGCCATGGCGGGCAATCTCGAGCACGCCCGCTCCGTCGCGGAGCTCGCGGCCAAACTGAGCCCCGCACTCGGTCTGCGACAAGCGCGTCAACTCGCAGCCCAGCTCGACGATCACGCGGCGGTTTGCGGGGCACTGGCAACGGAGGCGCTGTCCGCACCATCGCCGGTGGCCAGAGCGCACGCGGCGTTCACTTGCGCGGAGGTGGCGCGGCTGAAGCTCAAAGACACGAGCGCAGCGCTGCGACACTTCGAGCAAGGTTCTCGCAACAGCCCCGACGACCCTCGCCCCACCCTGCTCAAGCTGGCAAAACAACTGGCCGGCAGCGCCCGTCCTCCCAGCCTACGCTGGCAAGAAGCAAAGAGCAGCGAGACCCAACCAGGCGCGCCGGACGACGACGGCCTCGAGCCGTTGCGACGGGCTACGCGGACTCTGGCAGCAATGCGAGGCCAGGCCGCCTCCAACGAAGGCACCTCGGACACGCCGCTCTCAGCCTTCGTTCGGGCCCGCATGGCGCTGACCAGCGGCAAACGTGAACCGGCAGCGGATGCTCTGCTCGAGCTTGCCGAAGTGCCCAGCTTCTCGCGCGCCGCTCGTTGGCTCGCCAGCTCGCTGCTCGCTCAAGAGCCAGCGACGCGTCAGCGTTCGGCCGACGTGCTCAGTGAGCTGCTGAGCGAGAAAGCCAACTCCGCTCTGCGGCGCGTGTTGGCGGCCCGCGCCCTCGAGTTGGGCGACGACGTCGCGGCCCAGCTGTCCTTGGATCAAGATCAAGTCGACGATGACGCCGACCTGGCATTCACCTCAAGCGACCACATCGCAGTGGGTGCGCTGTGCGGTGCTCCCGAGGAACTGATGGCGCCGTGGCTCGACACCGCCGAAAAGCAAGACGAGCTGAAACCCTTGGCCTGGGGTGTCATCTCGGCGCTGCGACTGGCGCGCAAGACGGTGTTGGTCAACGACAGCGACGACGCAGCCCTGTTGGGGATCGGAAACCTGCTGGGCAATCCGAAGCAGTTGCCTCAGTTCGAAGCAGCAGTAGATGCGGTGGAGGAATCGATCCCGTCCCACGCCTTGCTGCGCTTGATGCGGCTCGAGGGTGCGCTCGAGCGCGGCGACAGCGCCGTACTGGCGCAGGCGCTGGTGGAAGGCATCGCAGCGGACTCCCCAGAGCGTCAGAGCCAAGCACAATTTGCCGCTGGCCTGTTGCGTGAACGCTCCGGCGATGAAGCCGCCGCCGATGAACACTATGGGCGGGCTCTGCGCTCCGAGTTCTTCGGTGAAGCCGCAGCCAGGGCGCTCCTGGCGCGACTGCCCCGAGAACGCGCCAGCAAGCTGCTCGAAACCCTGGGCGACACGAGCTCCGAGCCTCAGCGAAAAGCCCTGCTGCTGCTGGAGGCGGCGCTGCTGGCGGAGTCTCCCCGGCAGAAGTCGGCGCTCTGCCTGCGGGCCCTCGAAGCCGATCCGAAGGCCCCGTGGCCCGCGGTGCTCGGTGAACGCGCCGCTGAGAACGCGGGCGAAGCCTCGGCCTGGCTCGGCCGACAACTGGAGCAAAGTGACGGCGACTGGGATCGAGCCATCACGCACCTGCGGCAGAGTTTCCTCAGGGAGGCGCCTGAAGCGCGCTCGCAGTCGCTCGCACTGGCCTGGAAGGCCTGGCCCCGCGATGCGGCGCTGGCGTCGTATCTGGAGCACTCTCGCCCTCACGACGCCCACACCCGAGCGCTCATGCGCGAACAGCTCGTAGCGCAGGAGAAAGACTCCTCCACCCAAGCTCAGCTGTTGCTCGAAGCCGCCTGGTTGCACGAAGCGTGCGGGGGCAAGGAGCAAGCGGCGCGCTGTGCGGAGCAAGCGGCGCCCCGACAACCCTTGGCGGCCCACTGCCTGCAGCGCACCGCGGCGGGACATCCCCAAGCATTGGCCGTCAAACGCCAGCTGCGGGAACAGCTCGCGACGACGACCCTGCCGCAACACCGAGCCGAATTGTGCCTGCGTCTGGCCGATCTCGAGCGACGGGAACAGAACGCCGAAGGCCGCCTCGAGCACCTCGCCGAGGCGGTGGCCAACGCTCCCGAACACCTACCAGCCGTGGCGGAGTTGGAAAACGCGGCGCTGACGAGCGCCCACCCGTCGCACTTGTTGATGGCGTTGACGCGGCTGGCCTCTCTGTTGCCAGCCGCCGATTCCGTCGCTCCCGCTGTCGTGGCAGCCCGCCTGGAGCGGCTCGAGAACGGCTGGGGCGCGGCCTACCCACACCTCAAGCTCGCTCAGCGCGGCGCAGAAACGTCCTCCTACGTAGCGCGTCAGCTGTTGTCTCACGCCCGCGCGCTGGGGGACCACGCCGTTGCGCGAGAAATGACGCTCCTGCTGGTGGGGCGCGCCACCCAACCGCTCGATCGAGCGATCTTGCTGATGCGAGCGGCCGAGCTCTCGCTGTTCATGGATCGGCGCCCCGAGGCCCTGGACACGCTGCGCCGAACCATCGAGCTGCATGCCTCGTACTTGCCTGCCCTCGAGCTGTACGCCCAAATTCTGTCCGATGCCGAACAATGGGCGCGCGCAGCAGAAGCCCACGAGACGTTGGCCAGACGCAGCCAGCTCCCGGCCCACCAAGTGAGCCACTGGCGTATCGCGGCCGAACTCTGGCTCGATCAGGTGAACGACGCTGAACGGGGTCGCATGTGTCTGGAACGGGCAAACGACGTCGACCCCACGGAAGCCACCGTCTTCGAGAGGCTCCAACACCTGTACGAGCAAGCCGGCGAGTTCGAGAAACTGCAACGCGCGGTCGACAGACGTCTGCACTCCACGCGAGATCGCGAAGAAGTGGCGAGCTTGCAGCTCGTCAAGGCGCAGACACTGGTGGCCTCTGGTGACACCCGGGGAGCCCGCGAGGCGCTCCTGGCGGTGATCCGCAGCAGCCCGGAGAACGTCGAGGCGCTGACCTCACTCGCGGCCCTCGCCGAACGTGACGGCGACGCCCTGAGCGCAGAACACGCCCTGTTACAACTGGTGCGCTTGAGTGCCGATCCGGAGGTGCAGGCCGACGTCTACCTGCGTTTGGCAACGCTCTATCAGGGAGCACTGCAGAATCCGAAACGCGCGCTGCGCTGTTACCAGGAGGTGCTGCGCAGGCGACCGCACGACGAGGAAGCGTTCGATGCCATGCTCTCGGTTTACGTCGATGCCGGCCAGACCGAACGCGCGCTCGAGTTGCTGGAGAAGCGACAGAGCCAAGCCCAGTCCGAGGAAGACCAGATCGACGTGGCGCTGCGCACCGCAGATCTGATGGCTCTCGATCCGGAGTACGCGACCGCGACGGAACAGGCCTACGCCGATCTGCTCAATCGCTGGCCGCTCACGCCGAAGGTCGTGGACGCTTCCGCCCGCTACTACGTCAACACCGATCGCGAACAGTTCGTCGTCGATTGGGCTGGGCGACTCCTCAAGCAGATCCGCGACAACACCGATCGCCAGCACTACGACCGCAGTCCCATGCAACTGGCCGAGGTCCTGGCCGACGTGCTGGAAGACCGCGAGCTGGGCGGCATCGTCGCCAGCGCGCGCAGCGTTCTGGATGGTACGCCCAAGCCGTTTCCCGGGGCGCATGGCGCGGCGATGTCGCGACACTTGGACGCGCTGCTCGCCCCCAGCGGAGTTGCCAGTGCGCTGCGCATCCTGCTGGTGCAGACACGCGGCATCCTCGACCAAGCCCTGGAGCTCAACCTGGGCCCGCTGGCTCCGAAGCGGGTCGTGGGCAATCGCATCACCCTCGCCTTCGAGCACAAGGCGCGCGCCATGGGGATGAGCATTCCCGAACTCTTCGGTACCAGCGTCGAACCCGCGCTGGCCCTGGTCACGGGTAACCCGTCGCGCATCGTGTTGGGCTCGTACTGGCTCGATGAGGCACCGCAGGGGGCTCTGGATTTCCTCGCTTGGCGTTGCCTCAAGTCCGATCAGGCACGCGTGGGGTTGTTCACCCAGCTCGACAAGAACCGGCTCTACACGGTGTTGCTGGCGTTCCTCAGCTGCTTCGTCGAGGTCCGACAAGCCGCTCCCGATCGCGAGCTGTTCGAGACCACGCGTCGGCGCGTGATGCAGCGCCTACCCAAGACGCTGGATGACGACCTGCCCGTGCTGGCGCTCGAGGTACTGACGCAACTGCGAGAGGCCGAGCCGGATCTCTCGGACGCCGTGTGCCGCTGGGTCAATCGCAGCGCACTGCTCGCCAGCGGCGACCTCGACTCCGCGTTGGTCGCCCTGGAGGTGCTGGAAGAAGGCTCGCCCGTGGTGCGCGAGGGGCGGTCCATCGAGAGCTTCCTGATGGCGCCCCAGAGCCGCGACCTGCTGAGCTACATGCACACGGAGGCCTTCATCTCGGCACTGAAGAAAGCCCGCGAGTAGCGCGCCTCGAGCCCCGTCGCTTCACGCCTCGAGCCCCGCTGCGTCACTCCCGCACGGCAACGCCGACCGTTGCCGCGCCGGCGGCTGCGAGCCCGCTCCAGCTCGCTCCGAAGTCGTCCGAGAACACGAGAGGATAGCTCTGCCCGGCACCGCCAGCTGGAGCCGTGCCGTGCAGCAACAACCGGTTGCCGAGCTTCAAGAGGCGGTCGGGCACGGGCCCGTCGGGAGTCCGGCTGCGCTGGGTCTGCCAGTCGAAGGCCACCGTGGCTGGGGTCCAATGCTGACCGTTGTCACGCGACGAACGCACGCGCACGATGCCGTAGTCCACACTGGCCACCACGCTCACGCCAGCGACGCGGGCGATGTCGAAGGAGTTTTCGAGCCAGCGCGCGGGCACCGGCAGCTGTCCACACGCCCCCGAGTGCCGACAGAGCATGACGACCTTGCCGCGTTCCTTGCCGTCGAGGGCCAGCAGCGCGGTCTCCTCGTCGCAAGAGGCCGCCAGGAACGCGAAGTCGCCGGCCAACCGAGCGCTGTGACGTCGAGTGTCCCCCAGCCAGGAGTGAACCAACAACCCACCATCGGCGGCCTCGAAGGAAAAGGAGTTGCGACTGCCCTGCTCCATGCAGCGGCCCGCGTGCTCGGCAACGCCCGGCTGCGCGAGACCGACGGCGCGCCAAGAAAAGCCTGCATCGACGGACTCGAATAGGGACAGGTTCGCCGCGTGCCCCTGGGCGAGGTACCAGCGCTCAGCTTGCGTCCAGGTCGTGCGATAGATCGCCCGCCAGGCGGGCAAGCCCACGCCCTGAGTGGCCAGCGGCAGATCGACCGGGTGGGCAGCTTCCTTGGCATGGCTCGATGGTTTGACGAGTCGCGTGTAGCCGCGGCGCTCGAAGGGCCACGCGCGGGCAGCGAGATCGGCCAACACGCGCGTCGAGACCTCCAGCTGCTCGACGCTGGTGACCGTTCCGCCGTCGAGGCTCGCCGCACCACGCGCCACGGACGCTGTGGCGCTTCCGCCGAATTCGACGAATTGTTCCGCGCGAGCGTGGTGAGCGGCTTGCACCCCAGCGGAGCCCGAAACCGCACCCGCCAAGTCAGCGCAGGCCGAAAACGGCATGTCTTCCGGATCACTGACGACCAAACGCCGCCGCACCAGCTCCCAAAAGGTGTCCGGCTGGTCCCGCAAGTGGGTCGGCCCGGTGGGGCCAATCATGCACAACGCGTAGTCGGCAAATTGCGTCGCCTTCTCACGCAGCTGCCAGGCAGCCTTGGCCCTCGGACTGAGCTGCCAGACCAAGCCGCCCAGCAGGGCGACGAGGAGCAAGTGGCGCAGCCGAATTCCACCGCTTTTGGGCACCGCATGGGGCTCGGTTCCAGGTTCGGGGCGACGTCGATTCGACATGCTGCCAGGCTACAGGGCAGCCTCGCCCGCTGCCAAATTCCGAGCTGACCGGCGAGCGCGCCCGGTATAACCGCGCCATGACCGCAAACCCGCCCAAACCCGTCGGGATCAAAGCTCCGCTGGGGGCCCCCTGGGTCGAGATCGCGTGGAGCGACGGGGTGACGCAGCGCCTACCCAACGTCATTCTCCGAGGCTACTGTCCGTGCGCCAAGTGCCAGGGGCATTCGGGGCCGCTGCGCTACGTCGAAGGCCACGACACGGAGCTCTCCGACATCGGGCGCGTCGGCAACTACGCCCTGCGTCTGTCGTGGGCAGACGGACACGACACCGGGATCTACGCCTATCCCCACCTGCGGCTGCTCGGCGACTTGCACGATGAGCACGGTGCGGACCTGCCGCTCCAAGTTCCGGAGCTTTCGCGCCGCTGATGCGCATCGCGGTCGTCAGCACCTCGTACCCCACCGCAGCAGACGACCCTGCCGGGCACTTCGTGCGCACGGAGGTGGAAGAGTTGCTCGCTCTCGGGCACGACGTGACGGTGCTCGCCCCCGCACCGCGCTCGGCAAAGCCGCCCCTGAGCACACCGCCCGGGGCCACGGTGTCGTGGGTGACGGAGGGGGACGCCTTCGGTTGGCCCGGCGTCGTGGTCCGACTGAAGCAGCGCCCCTGGCGCGTTTGGGATCTGGCGCGCTTCATCGTTCGGGCTCGCCGACAGCTGCAACGCGGACACTACGACCACGTGATCGCCCACTGGCTCGTGCCCGCGGGTTTTCCGATCGCCACGGGCTCCGGCTCGCCATCCGCCGAAATCGTCGTGCACGGCAGCGATGCCCGCCTGCTGCAACGTCTGCCTCGTCCCGTACGCGAGGGCTTGCTCAGGCGCGCACTACGAGGAGACGTGCACTTGCGTTTCGTCTCCGGCGCCTTGCGCGACGAACTCCTTGCCGCCACCCGGTTGCCGCTTCGAGCACGCTCTTCGGTCAAACCCTGTCCCATCTCCGTCCCTGCTCTCACGCGAGACCAGGCCCGAGCAGCGCTTGGGTTAGGGGCGAGCGAGCGCATCGCCGTGGTGGTCGCTCGACTCATCCCCAGCAAGCGGGTGGCTCTCGCCCTGCAACAACGGCCCTGGGACGAAGCGTTTCGATGGGTCGTGATCGGGGACGGCCCAGAGCAGCAGACGTTGGCCCGGAGCTACCCCCAAGCGCAGTTCTTGGGGCGCCTGGATCACCGAGAGACGTTGCAGTGGATCGCCGCCGCCGACGTCCTGGTCAACGCCTCCGCCGCCGAAGGTGCGCCCACCGTGGTGCGCGAAGCCCGAGCGCTCCACACCCGCGTGCTCAGCTCCAACGTGGGAGACGTCGCGCTCTGGGCTCGCGAGGACCCCGGCATCGAATTGATTGCCGATCGGCGAACCTGACCAGATCGCACATCTGCGAAGCTGACAACTGAGTCCAACTCGGGTTCCGCCTCGGAAATCGAACGCAAACCCTCAATCGCACTTGGCAGCGAGTTGGACCACGGCTAGCACCCCCACATGGCGACGGCAGGGCACGATCCGGTAGCCCCCACTCATGGGGAGCCGGCTGACGCGACCTCGAAAAACCCAGCCGTGGATGATGACGCCACGCCGGCATACTTTCAGAAGCTGCAGGCGTGGCTATCGCGCCCGCTGGAGGTTTTGGGGCGCTTCGGCGGTTGGCTGCTGGTCGGGCTCGCCGTCTACTACACGGGGCTCTTCTTGTGGATCGCGTTCGTGCGGGCCAGCTACCCCTTCGACGTCGAGTGGATGGAAGGCGCGATGGTCGACCACGTGCGCATCATCGCCGAACACGGGCACCCCTACATCGAGCCCTCCCTCGACTTCGCACCGTTCATTTACAACCCGCTCTACTACTACGTGGGTTACGTCGTCAGCTGGTTCACCGGCATCGACTACTTCGCGCTGCGCTTCGTTTCGATCGTCGGCTGGCTCGGCACGATGGCGCTTTCGATGGAGCTGGTGCGACGAGAATCGGGCTCCTGGTTCGCGGGCGTTGCGACCGCTGGCTTGCTCGCGGCCACGTATGCCATCACCGACGGCTGGCACGATTTGGCTCGTGTCGACTCGCTGTTGCTGGCGTTGATGATGCTGTCCCTCGTGCTGGCGCGCTTCGCACGGGGACGTCGCGGCTGGCTGCTGGCGGGCTTTGCGCTCTTCCTCGCCTTCGGCGTGAAGCAGGTCGCCTTGGGACTCGTGCCTCCGCTCTGTCTGTACCTGCTGTGGGCTCGTGGCTTTCGGGCCGCCACGGAGTTTGCCCTCGCGTGCTTGCTGCCGTCACTCGCGCTGGTCGCCGTCATGCAGTGGGCGTCCGACGGCTGGTACTGGTACTACGCCTTCGAAATCCCAGCCACGCACACGAGCAAACACGACTTGCTGCGCTGGAAGCACCAATTCCTCGGCGAGCTGAGCCTGACGTTTCCGCTGGCCTTCGTCTATTTCGTCGCCCCCGCACAGGACGCCGAAGCGCGACGCGCGAAGGTCTTTCACGCGTTGGTCGCCTTCACCCTGGTCGGGATCGCCGTCTTGGCCCGCGCGCACACGGGCAGTTGGCACAACGACAACGTCACCGCCTACATCGCCGTCATCGTGCTGTGCGGCATCGGTGCCGGACGCTTGCTGCCGTCAGCCAACGCCAGCACACAACCGGCGAGACTGACGTCCATCTTCACGATCGGGGTGCTCGCGGCCCAATTCGCGTTGCTCGACTACGGTCCCCGTCGTTGGATGCCGCAGCAGAAGGACTTCGAGGAGGCGCGCTGGTTGGTCGATCAAATTCAGGCCTACGAGGGCGAAGTCTACCTGCCGCACCACGGCCACATCGGCTGGCGCTCTGGCAAGACGTCCCACGCCCACGACATGGCCCTTTACGACATCCGCCGCGCCAAAGTGGACTTCCGAGGTGCGCAGAAGAAACTCGAGCGTGAGACTCGCGACGCACTGCGCAAGCATCGTTTCGCAGCGATCATCACCGATCGAGACTCGCGCGCCTACGTTCGGCCCAAACTGCTCAAGAGCTATTACCGCATCGACAACGCCGAGTTTTTCGAACACGAAAAGGCGCTCATCATGCGCTCCGGCATCCACATTCGACCCAACGCGATCTGGGAGCCCAAGGAGCGACGGGGGCAGAAGAAGGACACGAACTGAAGTCGCCCCTCCCGCGCACGAGCACGGAAACGACCGAAGGTCGTGAGGGCCGGCTGCTTCGAAGGCGACGGCGAGTCGCTACGGGCCGGCTTTCGAAGGCGACGGCATGTGGCCGGGCGCCGGCTGCTTCAGAGGCGATCGAAGAGCATCTTGAAGTTGCACGGCAAGGTGCGGCTATCGAGCTGCGGCAGGAGGATCTTCTCCATCGCCATGCGCACGGCGTGCGTCGAGCCTGGCAGAACGAAGATCAGCGTCTTGTCGCAGATGGCGCCCATGGCACGAGACTGGATCGTGCTGGCACCGATGTCCTGGTAGCTGAGGTGCCGAAACAGTTCGCCAAAACCGTCGATGGACTTGGTCACCAGCGGTAGCAACGCCTCCGGCGTCACATCTCGGCGAGTGATGCCCGTACCCCCGGTGGAGATGACGACGGAGACGTTGTCGTCCTCGACCCAGCTGGCGAAACGCTGAGTCAAGGCCTTGCGGTCGTCGGGCATGATCTCGCGCTCGACGACGTTGTGCCCCGCCTGGTTCAAGAACTCCACGATCGTTCCACCACTCGTATCGTCTTCCAGCGTGCGCGTGTCACTCACCGTGAGCACGGCGACGTTGATCGGTTCGAACTGGCGTTGGGTCATGGGCGCAGTGTACTCAGCTCGGCCAGCGCGGCCAACCGACTGCGGCCGGGTGTCGCTCGTGAGTGAAACCGGGTATAAGCAAAGCAGAATGCTCCGCAGGTGGTCACGCTCACAGCCGACGCGCCGTCTCGGACGAGGGTCGTGCGCTCTGCTCGTGCTGAGCGCTACCCTTGCCGTGCACTGCCAACGCAGCTCGCCAGCGGGCAGCACCCCCGACCCCTCGAGCACCAGCCCAGAGCCCGTGGAAGCGCCGCCTGCAGCATCCTCCGCCAACGCGGGTGAGGCAGCGGCGACGTCCTCGTCAAGCGCCGCCGAGCCCGAGTCGCCAGCCACGGCCGCGACGCCGCCCGCCGTCGAGCTCCACGCGGGCGGCAAGCGCGTGGTGCACAGTGCGCTCGGCATGGTCACCTCGGTCGAAGAACACGCGACGCGGGCAGGTGTGGCGATCTTGGAGCAGGGGGGCAACGCCGTGGACGCGGCCGTCGCCGTTGCCTACGCCCTGGCCGTCACCCATCCCAGCGCAGGCAACATCGGCGGGGGTGGTTTCATGCTCGTCAAGTTCGCCGGAAAGAAGACGGTCGCCATCGACTTCCGCGAGCAAGCTCCCGCAGCATTGACCCAGTCGGGCTTCGACGAAATGATTCTTGCACGCGCGCTGCACCCGCGCGCCAGTGGCGTTCCAGGCAGCGTCGCCGGGCTGAACTTCGCCCTCGAGCGCTTCGGCAAGTTGCAGCGAACGCACGTTCTCACTCCCGCCATCGAGCTCGCCAAGAACGGGCACCCGCTGGGGAGACGGCAAGCGACGGTCTTGGGCTGGGCGTGGCCTCAACTGAGCCGCGATCCTGCGGCGAAGAAAGTCTTCGGTCGTGCAGGTCGGCCCCTGAAGCGCGGCGAGCGTTTGATTCAGCCAGCCCTGGCCCAAACCCTCGAACGCATCCGGGACTACGGAGACGCAGGTTTCTATGGCGGAGCCAGCGCGGCGAAGCTCGCGAACTACATGCGCCAACACAGCGGCTGGCTCACGGAAGCGGATTTGGCGGGTTACCGCGCCAAGGAGCGCGAGCCGTTGAAGGTGAACTATCGAGGGCTGACGGTGGAGGTCATGCCGCCGCCATCGGCGGGCGGCGTCGCCGTGGTGCAGATGCTGACGATGCTGCAAGCGCTGCACGCCGAGCAGTACGCTCCCAACTCCGTCACGGGCTTGCACCTGTTCGCCGAGGTGGCCAAGCGGGCCCACGCCGAGCGCCGCTTCCACGTCGTCGATCCGGACAGCGTCGTGGACTACGACGACCGAGAACGCCGCCAGCGCTGGTCCTCGCCGGAGCTGTGGTTGGGCCCCTTCCCCATCCACAAAGACCAAGTCACCGACGCCAGCAGCCTGCACCCGTATTACGACGCGGCGCTAAAGGAACTCGATCACACGACGCACTTTTCCGTCGCTGACGCCGACGGCAACGTCGTCAGCTGCACGACGACCCTCTCAGGCAGCTTCGGCGCGAAGTACCTGATCGAGGAACTCGGCGTGGTGATGAACAACTCCGTGGCGGCCTTCGGCACGGTGGGCGATGACGTGCCCGAGCCTGGACGCAGAATGACGAGTTCGATGAGTCCCACCATCGTCTCCGACCGCGGTCACGCGGTGCTCGTCTTGGGCTCCCCCGGCGGGGACACGATACCGAACACCGTGGTGCAAGTGCTGCGCAATCTCGTCGACGGCCAGATGACCCTCGACGCAGCGGTCGATGCACCGCGCATTCATCATGGCTTCGTGCCGGACGCCCTGCGCACGGAACGCCTGCGACCCATCGACGCGAAGCTACGCGCGGGGCTGGAGGCATTGGGACATCACTTCGACGGCACGCGGCTGACGATCGGCGACGCCAACAACCTGCTCATCTCCGGGCACGACTTCTACGGCTACGCTGATCCGCGCGAAGGCGGCCTAGCCGCGGCACCCGAGCCCGCCCCCACGGCACCCGCGCCGAGCGGGCCCTGAAATGGCATTCGGCCCGGTGCAAACGAACCGAGCCGAAGACCTCTTCACCTGCCGCGCCCCTGGCGCGACGTGTTCACCCGAGCGTGCGGCGCTGGAACGTGGGCACGTCCCAGTCGGCTTCGCTGCGCTTGGGGAAGCGGATGTCGTCACGAATGGGCAGCGACGTTTGTCCCACGGTCACGCTGGGACCATGCGAGCTGGCCGCTGCCGGGTGGTGCTGGGGAGCCTGATGCACCGGGGCGGACTGCACCGTCGCGGGGGCCACGAAGCTCTCGCGCGGCGGAGCGTGGGTCGGGCGACGACTCGGGGGCGTCGGTGCCGACATCGAGCTCTGCTGAGCGCTGTGCACGGGCGGGGGGGCCTGCAGGTGCTGCTCCGGCTGACGCCGCGCTTGGCCCTGCGCGCTGTGGGCAGACTCTTCGTGCTCGTGGTCGAAGCCCGTGGCGATCACCGTCACCTTGATCATGTCGTTCATGGTCTCGTCGGCGCTGGCGCCGAAGATGATGTCCGCGTCTTCGTGCGCGAGTTCACGAACGTAGGAGGCGGCCTCTTCGATCTCGCGCAGGCTCACGTCCAAGCCACCGACGACGTTGAGCAGCACACCGGTCGCGCCATCCACCGAGATGTTGTCGAGCAACGGCGAGGAGACGGCCTGCTCGGCGGCGAGCCTGGCGCGGCCTTCGCCCTTGGCGCAAGCCGAGCCCATCAGCGCACGGCCGTGGTGCTCTTCCATGATGCGGCGGGCATCGGCGAAGTCGACGTTGATGTAGCCGGCCTTGGTGATCAAGTCGCTGATGCCTTGCACGGCCTGAAACAGAACCTCGTCCGCCTTGCGGAAGGCGTCCATCAAGGACAGATCCGCATCGAGGGTGAGCAGTTTCTGATTGGGGATGGTAATGAGGGTCTCGACGTTCTCGGACAGGGCCATCAGGCCTTGCTCCGCGCGGCGCGCGCGGGTCCGGCCCTCGAAGATGAATGGCTTGGTCACGACGCCGACGGTGAGCGCGCCCTCTTCACGAGCGAGCTGTGCGACGACCGGAGCGGCGCCGGTTCCGGTGCCACCACCCATGCCGCCAGTGATGAACACCATGTCGGCACCCGAGATGGCATCCTTGACCCGATTGACGTCCTCCAGAGCAGCCTTTCGACCCTTCTCGGGATCGGCGCCAGCGCCCAGACCCTTGGTGACGTTCTGGCCGATGGCG
Organism: Polyangiaceae bacterium; assembly: GCA_050290545.1. Lineage (GTDB taxonomy): Bacteria > Myxococcota_A > Polyangia > Polyangiales > Polyangiaceae > SZUA-265. The sequence continues at coordinate 128,199 of JBNKHV010000024.1, forward strand.
ATTTTGACGGGAGCGAGACTGTCGTTCAGCGCCTGCGCGTCGGTGTTGATGGCGACGAACTCGACGCCCTCCAGACCGCACTGGATCATGGTGTTGACGGCATTGCCACCTGCGCCGCCACACCCGATCACCTTGATGCGGGCCTGATATTGCTGAACGTCATCTGCAAACTCGATCGAGAAGCTCATGTTTTTCCTCCAGCGCCTCGGGCGCTACGTCGTCGGGGTCCCCGTCGGGCATTGCCTCTGCCGTTCGGGCTGATCTTCTTGAAGCCGATTTGGCGAGCAGCGGCCAAATAAGTGGATGCATTTTTCTTTGAGTAAGCACCCTTGCACGGCACGTGCAGGCCCCCACGTGGCCCAACTGAGGCACTACTCCAAGCCCTGCGGAGCTTCGTCGAGCACGCGCGCAGGCAGCACGTGCCGCCCGATGCTGGCCTCGCCAAACAACGCACGAGCGGCGTCTCGACGTCGCGCCTGGGCGTGCGCGCCGACGTCAGCACGGGTCAATCAGGTCGACACGACTCGCGCCCTCAGAAGGCGTCGCGCAGCCAACCCCAGAAGCCACGGCCCGGATCGCGCACGTGGGCGGTGACTCGCTCGGGCGCAGGGACGTACTCGTCGGCAGCGTGCACTTCTTCCAGACGGCTGGCGCCGTAACGCACCAGGCCCACGCCGGCTGCGTGCTGAGGCCCTTGGATCAACTGAACCAGCCCCTTGACGCCGACCGGGAAACCCAGACGCACGGGCATGCCCAGAACGTCCTCCGCGGCTTCGACCATGCCTTCCATCAGCACGCCGCCTCCGGTCAAGACGACACCGGAGCTCACGTGGTCGACCAAACCGGTCTCCTCCATGCGCCGACGCACCTCGCTGAATATCTCCTCGACGCGGGGCTCGATGATGTCGCTCAGGACACGTCGAGCGACCTTGCGCGGCGAGTGCCCGCCGACCCCGGGAACTTCGATCTCTTCGTCGTCGGCAACCATGCGCCCCAGAGCGCAGCCGTAGTTGCGCTTCAAGCGCTCGGCTTCGCCCATGGGCGTGCGCAACCCGGTCGCGACGTCGTTGGTCACGTTGTTGCCACCGGCAGGGATGACGCTGATGTGCGCCACTCCGCCTTCGACGAACTGCACGAGATCGGTCGTGCCGCCGCCCATGTCGATGACGGCCACGCCGATCTCTTTTTCGTCGTCGCTGAGCACGGCATCGGCGCTGGCGAGCGAGGCCAACGCCACTTCGGCGACCTCGATGTCGCAGCGCTCGACGCAGCGTTCGGCGTTCTGGATGCACGACTTGGCCGCGGAGACCAAGTGCACACGCGCCTGCAAGCGCACGCCACTCATGCCGATGGGGTCGCGAACGCCATCCTGATTGTCGACGATGTACTCGCGAGCCAGCGCGTGCACGATCATGCGGTCCGCATCGACGGGGATGGCACGGGCTCCTTCCAGAACGCGCTCCAGATCCTCGTGGGTGACCTCACGACCAGCGATGGCCGCGACCCCGTCCGAACTCTGACTGCGGACGTGGCTGCCACCGATACCCAAGAATACGGTACCGATCTCGACGCCCGCCATCGTCTGGGCCGCCTCGACGGCCTCTCGGATCGCGCGAACGGTCCACTCGATGTTGCTGACGACGCCCTTGCGCAGTCCTCGACACGGCACGTTGCCGACCCCGAGAATGGTGATGCCCTCGTCATCCACTTCGCCAACGACAGCGGATACCTTGGTGCTACCGACGTCCAGTCCAACGACAATCTCAGATGCGCTAAAATCAGTCATGATACTCGCGTTTGGAGCCACCAAACGACACTCTCGGAGGCTCGTTGACGCACGCTGCCATGCGACTTCGAAGGCGGCCAAATTCTCTGCCCGCCGATCCCGAACACTCGGAAGCAGCACGAAACTTCGGCGTTCGAGCCCTGCGCCGCGGTGGCAAACGAGTCAGCGCAAGCGCACGACGACCCGCTCGGGATGTGCCTCGTTGTCGAGGAAGATGATCCCGGGGGTCTGCTGACGCGCTCTGAGCTTGCCGATCACTCGGGCAGCCATCAGGAGTTTCTGCCGAAATGGCCCCTTACCCAAGTGGAAGCTGATGCCGCCATCGCCCACCACCAACGTCACCGTACCGGCCTCTGCCATGTGGATCTCTTGGGCGGGATAGGCTTTGGCGATGGGCAAGCGCTGGTAGCGGTCGACGATCGCGATACCGTCGGCAATACGCTCCAAGGCGCGCGCGCGGTCGATGCGCAAGTCCTCCGCCGAGACTCCGGTCACGACCGGGTAGTCGACGTGGTCGTTCTCTTCGACGGCCTTGATCGGCATGCCTTCGCGGGTGACCAGGTACAGCGCCGAGTCGATGCCAGCCACGGCGACCGCCGTGTATTCGCTGACGGACACCTTCAACGAGTCGGGCAGCTTGCGCGAGATGCGGGCGCTCGAGATCCAGGGGTTGCTGGCCAGCTCTCGCTCCGCCTGCTCGAGATCCAAGGCGAAGAGGTTATCCCCCCGCTTGATGCCAGCCAGGGCCAGCAGCTGCTGTTCGCCGAAGCGACGGCTGCCTTCGACTTCCACCCGTTCGATGGAGAAGCGCGACGTCGAGACGAAAAATTGCCGCGCGCCGTAGGCGAATCCCCCGACGGCCGTCACCAACAGGCCAACGAAAGCAACGAGCTTGAACGCGGAAACGAGCCAGGCGAAGCGACTCTGCGGCTCCTCGTCCTGAGTGCGCTCTTCGGGGGGTGCCTCCACCACCTTGCGGCGACGACGTTTTCGACCCGCCGGCTTCGGAGCGCTCACCTCAGACATGCTGCCCCTTCTTTCGAACCCACGGCGAGTTGGACAAGTTCCTTGCGGGTCCCGGGGACCTACACCACGTGGGTGCTCACACATCGCGGCACCCCACCCGCGCGACCATGGCCCGCGGTCCGGCATTCTATCGGCACGCGCCGCCAAGGGCGCTAGACTACTCTGGTCTTGAGGAGATGGGCACACACGGGACGAGTCGTCGCTCAGCAGCGCTGGTCGATGAGCATGGGGTTGCTGCTACTGAGCGTCTTCTTCCTGAGCGGCTGTCAGGGCCTGTTGGGTATCGAGGACAGAACGCTCGATACGGCAGAGCTCAGCGAACAAGGCTACCGCGGGTGTGAACCTGCCCGACGCTTGTGTGACGCGTGCACCAGCAAGTGGCACGAGTGCATCTGCGAAGGCTGGCAAAGCATGCCCGAAGCCGAGCTGCGCCTCGAGTGCGCACGCGATCACGCGCCAGCGGCGATTCGTGATGAAGTCATCGCCCAAGCCGAAGAAGCCTTCGAACGCTACGAGGCCGAGACGTCCGACGGGGGCGGCAGCGACGAGCTAGCCACCGACGACGTGGCCACCGACGGAGCAACGGACGAGCCGGCAACAGACGTCACCGATGGCACGGACACGGTTGCCCCGCTGCCCGGCGTGTGTTTCGGAGGAGGCGGGGGCGACGCATGCATGGCGTGCTTCTGCGACAACTGCAGCGACGAGCTCTCCGACTGTGAAGACAACGAGGACTGTCGCGCGATCTTCGATTGCATCGGCCAGTACGATTGCGACCCGTTCCCCGTCGTGGGGCCCGAATCCTGCTACCGGCCGGAATACTGCGGCCCGCTGATCGATACCAGCGGCGGGATCGACGGTGAAGGACACGCCCTATTTCGACTCGCCTTGGACTGCAACATCGTCAACGCCTGCCCGTGCGGGGAGCAGCCGTCGGAGTGTTGGCCGGAGGCGGGCTGCAAGTGTGACGACTGCTGGGAGAGCTGCCTGTGTGAAGGACGCCCGGACAGCGAGTGCATCGACCGCTGCAGTGATCCGAACTGCGGCAGCGACGGCACGTGTGCAAGCTGCAACGATTGTGTCGACGATTGCCTGTGCAAAGGCCAGTGGGACCTCTTCTACTGCACGGAACTGTGCCGCCCTGGCGACAGCTGCAGCCAGGAACGGGGCTGCTTCTGCGGCGACTGCATCAGCGACTGCACCTGCACCGGAGAGTCGCTGAGCCAGTGCCGACAGTGGTGCGACCCGTGCTCGCCGTCGGGTGGCTGCGACTGCGGAGGCGACTGCTATTCCGAGTGCTACTGTGAGGGTAACGACGCCGACACCTGCGACGCACGCTGTGATACCAGCCCCTGCAGTCCCAACGGCGGCTGCGACTGCCCAGACTGCTATTCCGAGTGCGCTTGCATGGGCTTTGGCCCAGCGTCTTGCAACGACCAATGCGCGGACGCCTGCAGCCCCCAGGGGGGTTGCAACTGCGGCACTTGCTACGACGACTGCCTCTGCCAGGGTAACGGCCCCGGCTACTGCAACGACCTGTGCTACCCACCGCCCTGCTCACCCGCCAACGGCTGTACCTGCGATACCTGCTACGACGGCTGCCTGTGCAACGGCAACGACACGATCTACTGCAACGACTTGTGCTACCCGGCTCCTTGTAGCGTCGCAGGAGGCTGCGACTGCGGCACCTGCTACGACGACTGCCTGTGCAACGGCTACGGCGCCAGCTACTGCAACGACACCTGCTATCCTCCTGCCTGTAGCCCGGCGGGAGGCTGCAACTGTGGCGACTGCACCTCCGACTGCCTGTGCAACGGCAACGGCACGACCTACTGCGACAGCACTTGTAACCCGAGCACCTGCAACACAGGCGATGGCTGCGTGTGCGACACTTGCTACGACACGTGCATCTGCAACGGGGGCGACGCCAACTACTGCAACGACTACTGTGTGGCCCAGACCTGCACCCCGACAGAGGGCTGCATTTGCGGCGACTGCCAGGCAGAATGCGAGTGCAACGGCGGCGATGCGATCACGTGTGAAACGCAGTGTGCGACGGGTCCGTTCCCGGACTGCGCGAACTACGACGCGTGCCAGGGCTGCTTCACCTGCGCCGGCAGCTGCGCGTGCGCGGATACCGGTGCCTTCGCGGGCTGCATTCAAACCTGCGAGGTCTCGGGCTGTACAGCCACCGACTGCACCAGCTGTCAAAGCTGCCAAGCGCGGTGCGAGTGTGAAGGCGGCGATCCGCAGATCTGCCTCGATGATTGCACCGGCATGATGACGTGCAAAGACCTGAGCTTGGACTACTGCGAGGAGTGCGCCTGCGATTCGTGCACCACCGAATACCGCATCTGTGACGAAACCTCGGGCTGCCGGCAGCTCCTGACCTGCATGTCCCAGTTCGAGTGCACGAACATCCGAGACTGCTACCAGCCAGCGCTGTGCCAAACCGAGATCGACGCCATGGGCGGCCTCTCTTCACCCTCGATGCAGATCGCGGAAAGCGTGCAGCTGTGCCGCGTCGAGAGCGGCTGCCCTTGCTACCGTTCGAAGCTGGAGGAGTCCATCACTTGCGGCGTGCTCACCTGTGACGCCTACGTCTACGATGCTGCGTCCCCCGTCGCCCCCGCCTGCTGCAGGGGCTCGAGTTCCGAAGAGTGTGGCCTGAAGACGCAGTACTTGTTCGACGGCGCCCCGGGCTGCCAACCGCTATCAGCGCCGGGCAACGTCGACACGGAGTGCAATTCGCTCTTCCCACCCGGCCCCCCCTATTTCGGGAACGAACTGCAGGGTTGCTGTCGCACGGACGGCTTCTGTGGTTTCTCCGACAACACGATGGGCCTGGGCTGCATCGATGCCGCGGCATTCGGCGTCGCGGCGACGCCCTGCGGCAGCGGTGGCGCGGGCGGCGGGCCTCCCTGACGGAGGCGACGCGAGTTGCCGCCAGCGGCGGAACGAGCTCGCTGAGCCGAGCAACGACGTTCCGCAGAGGGCGCACGAGGTCGCTGGAGTCTCGGACGATCTCCTCCAGCGCGCGGACCATCTCGTCCAACGAGCAGACGCTCTCAGCCAGGGTGCAGCTGATGTCGCGCTGGCGCCCATCGCCGGCGTGCAGATCAGCGACGACCTGAGGCCCGCGCGCGATCGACGTCGCTGCGTCGAGCATCGACGGGGCCGAAAGAAGTGACGACGTGGGGCCACGCGCGATCGACGTCGGCGCAGTGCCGATCGATGTCACCGAGACGCCGAGCGATGTCGCGGAAAGCAGTGACGACTTCGGGCCACGCGCGATCGACGTCGGGGAGGCGCCGATCCAGCTGTGGCGGCTGGAGCTCGAGCTCGCCTTCGGCGAAAGTTCGCACCTACGTCACCCTGCGAGCCCCAGACGATGGCGGAGTGGCCCGTTACGAAGCCTGGCCGCATGCTGATGAAGAAGCTCGCCATCCCCGACGACACGCGACCGCACAAGTTACTCGCGAGGACGCGGGCCACGAAGACCACGTGGTCCGCGCCATGACTGCCACTGTCGACGGATCAGCTCCATCGGTACCTGTGCCGCAAGGGGCGACGGTACAGGTCGCCAACGAGACCTTACGTCGACACGATGAGGCTTGCGGAGAAGAAGACCCGCTGGCACCAGAAGCTGCAGCAAAGCTTCGTCCAGCGGGGACTCGAGGGGGGCAGTGGGCGTCGGTAAGTCAGCTTCTTCTGGCGACTGCCCAGTGTGTTACCAGTGCTTCTTCCCGTAGACGAGACCGCGCACTGTGCAGGGGAATGGTGGTTGGGCAGACCGCGCCTTGGTCTCAATCGCGGGCTATAGGCTCTGGTGCCACCGCTTCGCTCGAGCGGCGCGCTGCTCGTTGATCGGCCGTGGCTTCCGCGTCGCGTAGCGGGCCGAAGATCAGTCGCTCCGCATCCGCGTCCAACTCCGACCATTCCGCCAGGCTCAACAATGTGTTCACCAGTCGGATCCACTGGTTCCGAGCACTCACTACTTGCGCGCCCAGTGACTTGCCCTCTACTAGACGCGCGCGCTCCTCCTCGAGCTTGCCGAGACGATCTCCTGCGTCCAGCCATGCGTCCACCGTCGCAAACAGGTTGCGCCCATCCGGCAAGGGGATCCCTTCCAGGGTCTTGCGTGACTCTCCCGTCAGCCGCTTTCGCAGCAAGCTCGTCCAGCCGGCTTGTCCCCGATACGTCGCCTGGATTGTCTTGCCCAGTCCAGACGGCATCAGCTCATCACGCAGCTCGATGTACACCGAGCCGTTGTCTTGCAGCAGTGCCAGATGCGTCAGCATCCCGTGGATCCCGCGCGCGAGCGTGTCGTGCAGCGCATCTTCCTGCGCCGCCAGCTCGATGATTTCCGCCTCCCTCGGTTTGTCCGGCTGCGGCGCAACCGCCACTATATCCTGATGTACCGATTGCAGGTCCCCCTGGAACGCTGCGAGCCGCGGTTGCTCCTTCAGTGCCCTGTGCCCTTGATTGCTCGCATCTGTCCACGCAGCCGACACGGCCACCATCTCTTCCACTGTTAGGTTCTTGAGCGCCATCTGCCCTCCTCTGGTTCTTCCTTCTACGCACTAGCGCAGGCGTACAATCCACGTTTCCCTGCTGCACTGCATCCCCCAGCCGAACCACTGCGACTGCCTTGCGAAGTGCGTAGCAAAATTTCCGCCCAGCGCAGCGCTCGTGGGAGTCAACCCCGCAGAATCTCCCATGCGCCGGCCGGAGCACCCCATCGGTGGGCCCGCTACTCGCCACTGCCCATCGCCCCGGGGGCCCAATCCGCCTTGCGCCCCGGTCCCGACCGGCCCCCGAGCTCTCTGAACCGCCGGAATACACGGTCGCGACCGGCCAAGGCTCGGTTTCGGCGGCAAAACACGCGGTCGCGGCCGACCCTGACCTGGTTTCCCTTGCCCGTCGGGCCGCTCGCGACCGGCCTCAATCCGGTTCGCCGGGCGCACACGCCGGCCGCGCCCGCCTCCGATCTGGTTTCCGTGAGCGATACTCGCGGTCGCGACCGGACCTTGCCTGGCCTTGCTCGACGCCTCACGCGGTACAGACCGGGGCGTTGCTACATCACTGCGCTTCAAAGGCGGTCACGACCGTTGGCTTCGGTGCTCCACGCTCCGATTCCGGCGCTGTGGTTCGGCTGCCCAACAAGGCACTGAACCTGACGGGCGCCTGGATGCGCCTCGCCTTGCTGACACGCCCCTGCTGGGGGCGGCTGATCGCCGCCACGGTTGTTTGACCGTCTCCCATCCAGATGGGTTGTCTTGAGGGCGCCCGCAGGTTGATGGCGAGTCGTTGGACAGACCCTGCGTGACCGGCACCGCACGCACGCAGACTGGAGCATTGTCGCAACGTCGTCACTGGCGCTGCCGAACCTGTTGCACCGCTTTCCAGCTTTGTTCGCCGCGCCCAAAACATCCCCGCCTTCTTGACCTGCCACTTCCGAGCTGCGATCCATCGCGCTCGTGTCCCGTCTTCTTCTGTCCCTCGCGCTCGGTCTCGCCATCTCTGCCCTGCCGAGCCCCTCAACAGCGCAGACGTTGGAGCTGGCCATCCACGCCGGTCCCGCCATCCCGTCCGAAAATGATGGGTCTCTGGCTTCTTTCGCCTTCGTCGCTGGCGCCACCGCCAACGCCCGCATCAACGACAGCCTTGCCCTTGGCGGCCTTGTCCAGAACGTGTACCTCCCATGGAACGCACAGGGCGCTCCCGGGTTCTCCAGGCCCGGCTCCTTGTTCCCTGATGATGACGGCAGTCTGCAGGCCACCCTCATCGCCCCGAACCTCCGTTGGTACTTCGCACAGATCGCCTATTCCGAGCTCTACCTCCAAACCGCTATCGGCTACGCCCGCTACGCCACCTCCCCCCAACATCCAAGCTGCTCCTTTGCACTCCCTATCGGACTCCAACTCTCCGCCGGACTCGACACCACCCTCTCCTCCTGGACGCGACTGGGCCTGTCATTCGGCGCGCAGACCCTCCAATTCGGCAAGACCTGCACCGAAGAGGGATACGACGGGCGTCCTCCCGACCCGCCCTCACCCGGGCTCGCTCTCGCCGGGCAACTTGTGTTCACAAGTGTTTGGAGTCCTCACAGCGACCAACGTTCCGAGCAGTAACAACAACCACAACCGACGAAACTGTGCCCTGACGACACGCCCTTCGCACCGTTGAGCACGTTGCGTTGCTTCTCGATTGAGAACAGCCTCTGCCGTCGGCTGGCTAACTCGCACCCACAGGGGCCAGAAATGCCTCACCTTGCTGGTGACGCCGCTCAAAGGTGGCGGCTGGTCGCCGCCACGATTGTTGGTAGTCTTGCCTACTGAGCTGTTGTTCCGCTTGCCCCTGTACAGCAGAATGGCAGGTCGCTAGGCAGACCCCAATGGTGCGCCCTTCCGATAAACAGCACGTTGTCGTGATCACCGGCCCCGTCGGTGCAGGCAAGAGTACCGTCGCCCAGAGCCTCGCCGACCTCATCAGACGGCGGCATCGTACGCGTGTCGCCGTCGTCGACTTGGACGTCATCTACTGCATGCTTCGCCAGCGGAAAGGCTTTGACGAGCCGGAAACTTGGGCTCGTGCACGCCGCACCAGCGCAGCATTAATCTCTGCGCTGTTGAGTGACGGGTTTGGCTGCGTCGTTCTCGAGCGCGAGTACTTCTCCAAAGATCATCTCGACGCCTTGACGACACATTCCCCCGAATTGCCTCCGTTCCAGTTGTTCACGCTCGACGCGACCTATCCTGTCGTCCTTCGACGGGTTACTGGCGACCCATCTCGCGGAGCTTCCAGAGAGGCGGCGTTCCTGCGCCAGATCCATGAATCGTTCTGCGCCGCCATACCGTACTTGCAGTGCTCCGGGTCCGTCGTCACCGCTGATGATGCGTCGCCTGAGGAGCTTGCAGGTATGATCGCTGCCCAACTGTCTCGCTAGCGGCGAGGATCTCGTCCTGCGATTGCCTTTGCGTCCGTCGTACCCGCCCGTGCTACTCTCGGTCACCGCAATTCCTGTGAGACACCGTGTGGCCACCATCTTCGACTGCGACGGCACCCTCGTCGACAGCGAAACTCTTTCCAATGCCGTGCTGGCGGAGTTCGTCGCCGAGCATGGCCTGCACATCACCGCCGACCAAGCCCTACAACTTTTTCGCGGCATGAAGATGGCGAACTGCATCGCTCTGGTCGAAGACCGCCTCGGTCACAGATTACCCGACACATTCGTTCCAGAATTCCGACGCCGCATGGCGGCAGCCTTTCGCACAAGTCTGCAACCCATCGACGGCGCTGCTGAGCGCCTCCAAGGCATCGCCGGCCCAATCTGCGCCGCATCCAGCGGGCCCGTCGACAAGATCCGCCTCTGCTTGGAGTCAACTGGCCTGCTGCACTTCTTCCACGGCCGCATCTTCAGCAGCTACGAGATCCAGTCCTGGAAGCCTGATCCTGACTTGTTCCTTCACGCCGCTCGGTCCATGCGCGTTGAGCCGGAAAACTGCTGCGTCGTTGAGGACAGCATCCTCGGCGTTCGCGCCGCCCTCGCCGCCGGCATGACAGTCTTCGCATACCAGCCATTCGGAGCGCATCCCGAGATGCCCCCACAGGTCACCACCGTTCGCCACCTTTCCGAACTTCAACCGCTGCTCGATGAGGCCAACAGAGCCATCAGCACTGGCTGCCTGACAGGTACCTGCTAGCCGCCGGCACGGTTCGTTGGTAGTATTGCCTGCTGAACTGCCGTCCGGTACCTGCTCGCGGGGGAATGGCGGGTCGTTGATATGGAACGACCCGTCAACGCGGAGCACGCTGCACCCGTCATACCCAGCGCGTCTGCGGGTCCCATATCGACGCCGCCACGTCTGACGCTGGGTACGCCTCGGTCGTTGGATGGCGGCCCGCGAGCGGATGTGTGCTTTGCTCGATGAGCAATGATGTTCTGGGCGTTTTCACCTGAATTCGCGGAACGTCGCGTTGGCTCGGATGCTTTGACCAATTCGCCCGCGGCTCGACACTCGTCGGAACGTTCGTCTTGCGAGCGCATTTCAGCTAGCACGCCCCCAGATGCCCATCACGACCCTTCAGGTCGACCTGATTCCGCCTGGTGCGGCGCTCGTCGCCCAAGCCAAGGACGCCCTAACTGGTCCCGGTACTTTGATTCTTCGGCACGCTGTTGAACGAACTGCACTCTCGGACGCAGGAAACGCGGTCGCCGAAGATCTTTGCCGTCTGGACGCCTTCAATGCCAAGCGTCACGGTGTTCGTGTCGGTGATGCGCGCTACATGGTCACCCTCGCCTTGAATCCTCCATTCGACCGGCCCGCGCTTTTCGCCAGTCCTCCTTTGCTCGCCATTGCACGGGCAACCCTTGGCGTCGACGTGATCATCAATAGTCTTACCGTCGTCATCGCGCTTCCGGGTGCTCACGCTCAGAAGCCACACGTAGACCACCGCATGTTGTTTCCGAGTGACGTGCCCGCCAGCATGAACGCTCCTCCCTACGCGTTGACCGCCATCATACCTCTCTTGGACCTCGACGGCTCGACAGGAAGTACCGAAGTCTGGCCCCGTGGACCCGACATGGCAACTCCTGACCTTTGGAACGGCAACTTGCCTGGCTCGACCGTGTTGCCACTCGCACTTGGTGATGTCGGAATGATCGACTACCGCGTTTGTCACGGTGGAACTGCCAACGTTGGGCTTGTCCCACGACCCATTCTCTACATCGTCTACAGCCGCCCGTGGTTCCGCGACGCGGAGAACTTTGGTGAGATCCCCCCGCTGCGCGTGACCGCGCAGCACTTGGCCCGCATGCCGTGCCAGTATCGGTCTTTGTTCGCCACCGCCGCAACCGGGCACCTTGAATGAGTCTCGTCTGATAACCTGTCGGCTGGCGCCAACCCAGCTCGTTGGCGTCGCTGGACCTCGCGTCTTGTAGTCGAGAACGCGCTGTCATTCGCGACAGCAGAACCCACCTTCGCCCGCGTCCAACGACGCTCTCCACAGGCTACGTCTCGGGATACACCACCAGCAGGCAAACAGGCCATTGCGGATGGCGGACCTGCACTGCCTCGCCTTGCTGACGCGCCCCGGCAGGTGGCGGCTGATCGCCGCCGCTTTCTCATGATAGTCTCGCTGCCTGAGCTGCTTCCCCAGACCGCCTCGGGTTAATGGCAAGTCGCTAGGCGGGCTGGAGCCCTGTTGCGGTATTGAGCGAGAAAGCGATGACTGATACGGAAGAGCCGCTCCGCGGTGGAAACGTCGCCACCGTCTGTCGCGTTGGACGGACCGTCCGTCGCCGCGCCAATCCGTGGACCGCCAACATCAACAGTCTGCTCCGACATGTTCGTGGCCGAGGCCTGGCCTGCGTTCCTGAACCGCTCGGATTCGATACACAGGGCCGACAGAGCCTCAGCTTCGTCGACGGGCATGTTCCGCACGACCTTCCGCCCTGGCTTTGGGCTAATTCCGTTCTCCAAGATTCTGCTCGTATGCTGCGCCGTTGGCATGACGCTACTGAAGATTTCCGTCCGCCCAATCCTGATTGGGGACTCGAGCCGCGCGTTCCCGACGAGGTCGTCTGCCACAATGACTTCGCGCCGTACAATTGCGTCTTTCGAGACCAACAGCTCATCGCTCTCATCGACTTCGATGCCTGCGCTCCCGGACCCAGGATATGGGACGTTGCCTACGCGCTCTATAGATTCGTTCCGCTACTACCGCCTCGCGGCGACCCAGCCGCGTGCGCCGAGGCTTCGCCATTCTCTTGGAACGTCGCACTGGACCGCATCGCGCTCTTTCTTCACGCGTATGACGAAGGTGGCACTGCCTTCCACTTCTCGACTCTGAGCTGCCTACTCACCGCCGCCGACAAGCTCCTGGCTCTTGCAGACTGGACCGAGCGCCACAGCCTCCATTCCGAAAACCCTGCACTGCACCAACACGCCCTCATGTATCGCGCACATGCCGTCTGGCTCGAACAGCGGGCGTCGGATCTATCTCCTGCCACTTGATGACGCCGCGGTGGTACATTCCGCCGAGTGACTGTGCACATCGCCTATCTTGCCGACCATCCCGCTGATGTTCCGACGGTTGCGGGGTGGTTGTTCGATGAGTGGGGTTACCGCCGCCCAGGTCTCACTCGCCAACAGGTAATCGACGATATCAGCTCCAAGCTCAGCCGCGACACGCCGCCGGTCCAGCTTGTTGCGCTGCGAGACGTTGAACCGGTCGGTATCGCTATCCTCAAGCCGCACGAGGTCCGACATCTCTTCCCGGACTACCGCTTCTGGCTCGGCAGTGTCTTCGTGCCCGCCCAGGCGCGGGGTTCGGGCATCGCTACCGCCCTCTGCCGGCGCGTTGAACAGGCAGCCCGTGACCTAGCCATTCCACGCTTGCACCTTCAAACCGAGCGCCTCGATGGCGGTCTTTATGCTCGGCTCGGCTTTCAGCCACTCACGAAGTTTCGGGACGTAGACGAGGACATCCTCCTCATGACGAAAGACCTCGCGTGAGAGCACCAGAAGCGGCCCGCCCATGTGGATACCTAGCACGACCGCATCGACAGACTGAACCGTCCAGCGACCACCAGTTGGAGCAACCCCTTCCAGCCAGAAAGGGCACGCCGATGGCATCGGCGCGCCCTCATCCACGTATTCGCTTTGCGGTCGCGGCGCACAAACGCGTCCCAGTGGCGCGAACGGATTCCGCTCGTTGCAGTACGGTGGATCGGCATAGCACTCGCTGTCCGACAGGCAGGACTGGCATGTGTTGCTGATGCAAAGGTATCCAAGCACGTGTCCGTTCGAGACTGGGGCTCCACTCGCCTACAGGCGGCGCCGAATCCGTGCCCGAACTGCCTCGCGCTCGAACTACATCCCGAAGCGCCTCGTGCCGCGCATCCAGAACCCACACCATCGTCAACATCCCCGCCCGGTAGTACTCCGCCGGCTTCAGCGCGTCTCGACGGTCCGTCTTGACTAGACCGACTACGCATGTCCGATTTTCTGATCCGCAAAGCAACTCCCGAGGACGCCGTTGGCGCAGTCGAGGTCCACCGTGCTTCGGTCACTCGTCTGTGCGTCGATGACCACCTCAACGACCCCGAAACGCTGCGCCGCTGGTTGCACAACACGACGGAGCCAGGCTTCCAGCGCTGGCTGCATGACCCCGACGTGCACATCCTCGTTGCGGAACGACAGCCCCGTCTGCTCGGGGTTGGTGCCATCGACAGGAACGGTCAAATCCGCCTGCTCTACGTGCATCCTGACTGCCAGCGTGTTGGCATCGGCGCCTCCCTCCTTGCCGCACTCGAGCGCCAGGCTGAGCACTGGTGCCTCACCGAAGTTGCCCTCGGCAGCACTGTTGGCGCCTGTCCGTTCTACGAGCGCCATGGCTACAGCCCCTCCGGGCCTCCACAACCGGGCTTTGGCGTTTCTCGCTACTTTCCCTATGCGAAACGCTTTGCCTGAGGGCCGCCCTTTCCCTCACGCTCGCACCTCCGACCGACCCGCGCTACCATGACCCCATGAACCTGAACGTTGCTCTGACTGAATCCCAGCTCGAAGCCCTCCGCGACGCATATGCCCAGTCACTTGGCTATGATCCGGACGCCATCGTCGCAGACCTCCAAGCTCGACAAGCCGAACATGCGCAACGGCTCGTCGAATTGCCTCCCAAACCACTGGCAGACTGACGATCCTGAGAATCAGGACTAGCCGCCATGCCCATGCTGATCCAAAGACTTGCTGACTCGATGGTGTTGAGCGCGCTGCTTGATATCTTGAAGGCTGAGCTTGGGTCGTACGAGCTTCTGGACCACTGGCAGCAGGGCGAATTCCACCACGACATCGTCATACGCGTGCCTCGAGGCGACCTTCCCGGACCAATCCTCGTCGTAGCCACGAACTGCAACGGTGGTGTGAAAGAAGTGATCTGCCTCGGCGAGCCGCCTGAACGCTACGGCCTTTGGCGTCTACGCTGCCCCGACAACGCCGAGTTCGTTGGTGCTCTCCCCACCTTTCTGGACCGCCGCATCACAGAGCACTGGTTCGACCCCTGCGAGCTTCTCGCCGGCAATGCCCGCAGCGAGTTGCGAGAGCAGTTTCGAGAACGCCAACTCGGCGGTGGCTGGACCTACAAGAGTTAACTCGAAGCCGCCTGACAGGCCATTGCACACTCGTGGACAAGCCAGTCAGGTGGGGCATCCGCCGGTGGGTGCCAAATCAGCCATCGCATTGGGCATTTGCTTCCCGCCGAATCCCTCGGGGTGCCTCACGACGATGGGATCATCGTTCCCCTCCTCTGCTCCTGACAGCCTTCGGAAGACATCACGATTGAGCCAACTTCAGGCGCCGCACATCGAAGAGTTTCCGCGAGTCGAAGGGTTCGCCGCGAGCCACGTGGTAGAGCGCCTTGACGAGCTTGCGCATCAGCCCCACCACCGCGCGTGCCTTGCCTCCTCCGTCTCGCTTGACCTTTGATTCGTACCAGGCCTGCGCTTCCAGCTGCTGCACCCCGACCTTCGCTTCCTTGTTGGCCCTCAGTGCTCGATACGCCTCCGACGTCAACGGGTTAGTGGCACGCAGTTGGGCAGATGCCGGGGGAGTTGGGTGCACGTGGCCCATGGAACAACGGTCATGGTCGCATCTCACGCGTACGACTTGCGCCAGGTCGCGAGCTCGCGCTATGCCAGCGACGCTACTTCTTTGCTGCCTCGACTCGGTGGGGTTCCCGTGCATAGACCTTCGACATTTCAACTCACAGCCGTCCTTCAAGTCTGTTCGGTTGTCGCCGGTTGCACGATGGGGCCGGGAAATCTCAGCCCGAGGGACCTCACTTCCAAAGAGCGCGCCGTCAATGTCCACCACAACAATGACAAGCCCGAGTGTGACTACGACGAACTCGGTATGGTCGAAGTCACAAGCGGCACTGCCACTGAAATGGGAACCTACTCCTCTAGCGTCGCCAAGTTGCAGCGCGAGGCCGCCGCGATGGGCGCCTCCGACGTCATCGTGCTCGATCACTCCAAGAACCAGATGGCCGATCACGCCACCGGTATGGCTATTCGCTGCAAGTAGGCGCCTGACTCCTGATACTCCTCACTCTCGAGCGCCTTGATGACCTGCGCGCCCTGCCTCTGTCGCCGACTGCGGCGTCGTTGCGTTCCCTCCCGCCCGAGCCCGCAGATCTTTTTCGGGTCCGGAGTGGTGCCAAGTTGCTGAGCACGCTATTCGGCCATTCCGCGCTTCAGGAGTACCGTTACCTGCGTGCTCACCCTTGAACAGCTGGGACGCTGTCTTGGGTGCTTGCGACGATATCGAAGTCGTCGGTGCTGGCGCAGTGTAGCCGTTCAGCGCGTGATCGGTAGGCGAGTGTCGCGATCCGGGCTTAGTCGAACGCACGCTGGCGGTCCTCTGCGACGCCGCTGCGCAGACCAGCCCTCACTTCTCGAGCTCTTGCTCGACCAGCGCCAGCACCTTGTTGATGTCGCCCGCGCCGAGCGAGAGCACGACGTCCCCCGCTTCGGCCTCGCGAGCCATCGCGCTCGCCAACTCCTGACGGTCGGAGATGTAGTGCACGGACTGATGGCCATGCCCGCGAATGGCCTCGACCAGCCGCTCCGACGTGATGCCCTCGATGGGGGCCTCGCCGGCAGCGTAGATGTCGGTGACGTACAGGACGTCGGCGTTGTTGAACGCGCGTGTGAAGTCGTCGAAGAGGTGCTCGGTGCGTGAGTAACGGTGGGGTTGGAAGGCCGCGATGATGCGCTTGTTGTAGGCGTTTCGGGCGGCGTCCAACGTGGCCAGAATTTCCGCTGGGTGGTGACCGTAGTCGTCGACCAGCGTCACCTGTCTCGGCGTGCCGACGATGGTGAAGCGACGCGCCACGCCGCCAAAGGTCGACAAGGCTTCCTTCATCACGTCGAGCGGCACCTCCAACTCGTCCGCGATGGCGACGACGGCAAGCGCGTTGAGCACGTTGTGATGGCCGGGCATGCGCAAGACGAACTCCCCCAGTGGTCTGCCCTTGTGGAAGACGTCGAAGGTCGTGTGCATGCCGTGCTGAGAGACGTTTCGCGCCGAGTAGTCCGCCTGCGGATTGATGCCGTAGGTGACGTGCCGACGCGTGATGCGCGGCAAGATCTCTTGCACCGTCGGGTGGTCGAGGCACAGCACGGCCAGGCCGTAAAAGGGCACCTTCTGCGCGAAGTCGACGAACGCGTCGATCAGCGCGTCGTAGGTGCCGTAGAAGTCCAGATGCTCGGGGTCGATGTTCGTGATGGCGGCGATGGTCGGGCTCAAGCGCAAGAACGAGCCGTCACTCTCGTCGGCTTCGGCGACCAGCAAGTCCCCGCCGCCGAGACGAGCGTTGCTGCCGAGAGCCGCCATGCGCCCACCCACGACGACCGTGGGATCCAATCCGGCAGCGCGCAGCACCGTGGCGGCCAACGAGGTCGTCGTCGTCTTTCCGTGCGAGCCGGCGAGCGCCACGCCGTACTTGACCCGCATCAGCTCGGCCAGCATCTCGGCGCGCGAGATGACGGGAATGCCGTGCTGGGTGGCGGCTTGGATCTCGGGGTTTTCTTGTCGAATCGCGCTGGAGTAGACGACGACGTCGGCACCCTCCACGTTCTCTGCTTGGTGCCCCTCGCAGATCGTCACGCCGAGTCGCGCCAGACGGCGGGTGTTCTCCCCCTGCCGCATGTCCGATCCGGAAACGTCGAAATCGAGACTGCGCAGGATCTCGGCGAGGCCGCTCATGCCGATGCCGCCGACGCCGATGAAGTGAACCTTTCGCACGCGTCCTCGAAACATCAGTGCACCTCCGAGGGAGCCGGCGAGCAGTCGCCGGGATTGACGTCGAAAGCGTCGGAGTCGACGGCGCTATCGCGAAACTGCACGTTTCCCAGTGCCAGCAAGTCCCGAGCAACGACCTCAGCCGCTTCCGGTTTGCCGAGCTCGCTGGCGACTCGCGCCATCTCTGGCAACCGTTTGGGATCGGCAACCAGTTCGTCGATCATACGCGATAGGGTCTCCACCGTGGCCTCGTCGGAGCGCACACACACGGCTGCACCGCGCTCGACGAGACTTTGCGCGTTCTTGAACTGGTGGTCGCCAGAGGCGTAGGGGTACGGTACGAGCAACGAGGGGCGACCGACCGCACAGATCTCGGAGACTGCCCCGGCGCCGGAACGGCCCACGACGAGATCGGCCTCGGCCAGAGCCGTCGGCATGTCGTTGATGAACGGCACCACTTCGACGGAGCCCGGATCGGCACCAACGGAGGTGTAGAGCTGACGCACTTGAGCATCGTTGCCCTTGCCCGCTTGGTGCACGACCCGCAGCGCCACGCTGCAACCAGCGAGCGCCTTCGGCAGCGTCTCGTTCAGCGATTTGGCGCCTTGGCTGCCCCCGAGCACCAGCACCCGCAGCACTTGCCCATCGTAGCCGTAGTCACGGGGACTGAAGCCCTGACGAATCGCGACGCCGGTGCGCATCACCGAGCCGCTCGGAAAGTACTTCTCCACTTCGGGAAAGCAGGTGTACGCGCGCTGCACCCAGGGCGCCATCAAGCGGTTTGCCAGCCCGATGACGCTGTTGGGCTCCATCAATGCCAGTGGGATGCTCATCGTGCGGGCCGCGAGCGATACGGGACCGGCGGCGTAGCCTCCGATGGAGAAGACGACTTTGGGCCGAAAGCACTGCAGCAGAGTGCGAGCCTCGGGGATCGAAGCAGCAGCCCGCTTGACCCCGGCAAGCCCCCCGAAAAAACCGCGGCCCCGGATCGGCTCCACCCGCATCAGCTCCAGCGTGTAGCCCCGTTCGACCACCACCTGACTCTCGATGCCTCGCTCCGTACCTACGAAGCACAGCCGCACCTCCGGCGCGATGCGCGACAGCTCGTCGGCCACGGCGATCATCGGAAAGACGTGTCCTCCCGTGCCGCCACCGACCAGGAGGATCGTTTCGCTGCCGTCGTCGTGGTTCTTCATGAAGAGCCGAGTTGTGCCCCGAAGCTGGTACCGCTCGCAACCAGGACGCTCGCTTCCGACTCCCCGGGAGTGGCCACCCGGACATTTCTCGCTTCGGCCCTGGGTCTGGAAATGTTGAGAAGGATCCCCATTGCTGCGGCGTTGACGAGCAGGGACGAACCGCCGTAGCTCACGAATGGCAAGGTCAGCCCCTTGGTCGGAAGCATGGCCATCGCGACCGCCAGATTGATCAGCGCCTGCACTCCGAACAAGGCGCTGATGCCGAAGGCGACGTAGGAACCGTACTCGTCGTGGGCGTGGAGCGCCGCGCGAACCCCGCGTGCGACGAGCACGACGTAGGCCGAACACAGCAAGGTGATGCCGATGAAGCCGAGCTCTTCACCGACGATGGCAGCGATGAAATCGGTGTGAGCCTCCGGCAAGTAGAGCACCTGCAAGCCCTTGCCGAGCCCGAGCCCGGACAGCTCCCCAGAGCCGAAACTCATGACGGATTGGAAGGGCTGGTACGCGAGGTCTTGGCGATGCTCTGCCATGTTCAACCACGCCAGCATGCGCTCCCAACGGTAGTTCTCGGTGCGTACCAACCAGGCCGCGGCACTGAAGCCCATCATCGCGACGAGCAACAGGTAGCCGATGCGGGCGCCGGCCACGAACAAGAGCGTGAAGGTGAGGAACAACAACACGACCGCGCCACCGAAGTCCGGCTGCTTCAAGCACAGCAGCATGAGCACACCAGCCATCAACAGATGCGGCAGCATGCCGATGCTGAAGCTCTTGACGCGCTCCTGCTTCTTCGCGAGCGAATAGCCCAGCCACAGGATCAGCGATACCTTCGCCATCTCCGAGGGTTGAACGTGCACGGGACCAAAGCGGAGCCAGCGCGCTGCGCCACCGCCAGAGTGCCCCAAACCAACCACGCTGGCGACGAGCAGCACCGTGACGCCCGCCAACACCGGGTAGGTCAAGGGCCGCAGCGCGCGGTAGTCGATGCGCGAGACCACGTACATCAGCGCGAGACCCAACGCGGCAAACACCGCCTGTCGACGCAGGTAGTGATAGGGATCGGAGAACGCCACCGTGGCCTCGATGGTGCTGGCGCTGAACACCATCACCACACCGAAACCCAACAGCGCGACCACCAGCGCCGCGAGCACGTTGTCGACGGGGCCGCACTTCGAAAGCGGCCTGAACAAGCCCGACAATGCCTGCTTCATCGC
>JBNKHV010000025.1:0-6516 GCA_050290545.1 Polyangiaceae bacterium
CGTGACTCGCGCCGTCCAAAGGGAGCTTGCAGGTGCGCGGGGAGCGATCACCTGCCGCCCGGCGCGAGTAAGCCCCGGCGCTTGCGGCAAGTCAATCGCGCGCCACCCGCGGTTGCGACTGACCGTTCTATCTCGGGGAAAATTGGACTCCGCGGCGCGGATTGCTGATCCAAATTCGAATCGCGAGGCATCCGGCGCTTGGCGTGTGAGTCCGTCGTTCGCGGCGCCTCGCACGTCGAGTTCGTTCTGAGCGCGAGTTTCCGCCAATGCCCGTTCGGTGCGGGCGCGGTGCGCGTCGGAGAGTCGGCGCGGTGCGCCTCGGTGAGTTGGTTCGGTGTACGTTTGGTGCTGGCCCGGGGTCCCTCTCAGCGTGCGGCCGGTGCACTTTCCCGCCGGCCCGGCGCAGTTCGGGCTGATGCGTCGGCGGTGCGTTGCTGTCCGAAAAGCCAGCTCGCGCTGCGGACGACGATTCTTTCGCTGAGTGCCTGCTTTTGGGCAGTCGATGGCCGCAACTTGGCCTATGTCTGATGGGTGGCAAAGGTGTTGGTGACGGGTGCTGCTGGGGCGATCGGGTTGCCCGTGTGTGAGGAGTTGCTGCGCCGTGGGCACGAGGTCCTCGCGTTGGATCTGCGGGCGTCTGCGAGTGAGTTGGGATCCTGGGCGCGTTCGTCGGTGAATGCTTCTGCGAGTCCCGTGGGGGCAGCGTCCGAGTCGCGGGCGTCTGCGAGTGAGTTGGGGGCAGCGTCCGAGTCGCGGGCGTCTGCGAGTGGGGTGGGAGCCTCGGCGCGTTGCTCCGTGAGTCCTTCGGGGGAAGCGTCCCGGTCGCGATTGACGGTGCTCGACGGCGATATCGAAGACGCTGCCGTGGTGCAGCGTGCGACCCAGGGCTGCGATGCTGTCGTGCATCTGGCGGCGCGGGTCGACGACGCACCCTTCGAGGAGTTGCTCGGGCCCAACGTCAGGGGGCTGTTCAACGTGATGGACGCGGCGAGGAGCGCCGGCGTTCGACGCGTCGTGTTGGCGAGTTCGATCCAGGTCGCGCCGCGACGTTACCGCGACGGCGAAGGGCCGCTCTCGACGAACACCCAAAAACCCGACAATCACTACGCCCTGACGAAGGTGTGGGCGGAAGACATGGGGCAGATGTACGCCCGCTGCTACGGACTGAGCGTGCTCGCGCTGCGGGTCGCGTTCATGGTCCGCGACGAGCGCGAAGCACGTTACCTGGTCGAGCATCGGGTGTTCGAGCTGTACTTGAGTCGGGGTGATGTGGGGCGCTGCTTCGCTCTCGCGGTGGAGGCGGACTTCGACGGCTTCGAGGTCGTCTACGCCATCGGCCCCGAGGGCGCGAGCACCTACGACCCCGAGCCGGCGCGACGACTCCTGGGTTTCGAGGCGCACGACCGCTGGCCCCAGGGCTTGGGCTTCACGCCGCCGAAGTAGCTCGTCGAACACGGTGCGCAGTGCAGACGGTGCACAGTCGGGACAGCGTAGCCCGACGGCGAAGCGAGCTGAGAGCTGCGATTCGCGCCGTTCGCGTGATCGATGTCGCGGATCAGCCTTTGACGGCGCCGACGATGACGCCCTTGGTGAAGTGACGTTGCACGAAGGGGTAGATGATGAGCGCGGGGATCACCGTGACCATCACCACCGCCATCTTGACGGCGAGGGTCGGGGGGTAGGCCGTGATGCCCGGGATGGCGATGCTCGCGCCCGTGACGTTCGGTGATTGGCCCGCCAAGATGTAGCTCTGCAAGACGAGCTGGATCGGCCACAAGTCGACATCGTCGATGTAGAGCACCGCGTTGAAGTACGCGTTCCAATAGCCGACCGCGTAGAACAGGCCCACGACGGCGATCACCGCCTTGGACAGTGGCAAGACGATGCGCCACAGAACGACCCACTCGCTGGCGCCGTCGATGCGCGCGCTGTCGAACAACTCCTTCGGGATCCCCATGAAGAAGGAGCGCACCACGACCAGGTTGAAAACACTGACGGCCGTCGGCAAGATCAGCGCCCACAGCGTGTTCTTCAAGCCGAGCCCCGTCACCACCAGGTAACTCGGGACCAAGCCCGGGTAGATCAGAAAGGTGATCAGGAAGAAGAAGAGCAGGGGGCGATGGAACAAGGAGTCCGGTCGGGAAAGCCCGTAGGCCGCCAGCACCGTCAACACCAAGCTGACCGTCGTGCCCAAGGCGGTGATGGCCAAGCTGACCAACACCGCGCGCGTCACCTGGCCCCCGGAGAAGATCGTCACGTAGGCGGACAGATCGAGCTCTCGCGGGATGACGACCATGCCGCCCGCGGCGTCGATCGTCTCGCGCGAGGCCAGGCTGGTCACCAGCACCGACCACATCGGAAACAAGACCGCAAATACGACCAGCGTCAGCACGGTGCCTTTGCTCAGCACCAGACCGGGGCCCATCTTCTCTTCCCAGGCGGGGCGTCCCTGGGAACCGCGAGTGGCTGTTGATGCGCTCATGACTTCGACGAGTAGACACCTTGCTCACCCATCGCGTGGGCGAGTCGATTGGCAGAGAGGATCAAGATCAAGCCGACGATGGCCTTGAACAGGCCCGCGGCAGCACCCAAGCCCCACTGTTGCGGCAAGATGGCTTGGTAGTAGACGTAGGTGTCCAACACCTCCGCCGCTTGGCGCCCGACGGCTTCACGCTGCAGCAAGTACTGCTCGAAGCCGACGCTCAAGGCATCGCCCAGCCGCAGGATCAGCAGCAGCAAGATCACGGGGCGAATGCCCGGCAGCGTGATGTGCCACAAGCGCCGCCAGCGTGTCGCGCCATCGACCGCGGCCGCCTCGTACAGCGTGGGATCGATCGCGGCCAGAGCGGCCAAGAACACGATCGAACCCCAGCCGACGTCTTTCCACACGGCCTCCGCAGTGACGAGCACGATGAACGCATCGGGGTTGCTCATGATGTCCCACGGCTCGAGTCCGTGGCCCCGTAGCTCTTGCGCAAGTAGCCCCGCTCCTCCGAGCATCTGCACGAAGAAGGTGATCACGAGCACCCAGCTGAAGAAGTGCGGCAGGTACACCACGCTCTGGATGAAGCTCCGGAGCTTGGCCGAAGCGACGCCATTGAGCAAGATGGCGAGCAAGATGGGCAACGGGAAGAAGAAGACCAGCTGGAACATCGTGATCGTCAGCGTGTTGCGGAACGCGTCCCAAAACGCCGGATCTTCGAACAGCATCAGGAAGTTGCCGATGCCGATCCACTCGCTCTTGGCGAACGCCTCGAAGGCGTTCTTGCCCATGAACGGGTTGTAGTCTTGGAAGGCCATCACGTTGCCGAGGGTCGGCACGTAGTGGAAGACGAGCAGCAGCAAGACCGCGGGCGCGGTCATCGCCAACAACGGCCAATCGCGTCGCAGGCGCGCCTTGAACGAACCGGTCACGGGTGGGGCGGCGGTCTTGACCGCGGTCTGCGCGGTGTTCGCGCTCTTGGCGATGGGCGTACTCATCTTCCGTTGGCGGCCAAGGCCTTCTCCAAGAAATCACGCCCGGCGTCGCCGCCCATGCGGCGCCACTCTTCGACGATCTCGTTCAGATCGGAGATCGGACGGCGACCCCGGATCAAGTCGCGGATCTTGTCTTGCGTGGTCGTGATGGTTCTCGAATACGTGGGCGGTAGCTCGAGCTTGATGCCCTCGAAGGGGTTTTCCCCCAAGTACTTCACCGCATCTCGGGAGTAGGCGAGCAGATCGGGCAGGTAGTTCGGCGTGTCGCCGCCGCCGACGCTGACCGGGGCTCGGCCGCCGAGCAGGGCGAACTGCGTTGCGATCTCCTCGCGCCCGAGCTCCGTTCGCATCGGGGCGTTGTCAGCGCCGCGCGTGAAGTGTTTGCCCTCGACGCCGTTTTCCGCCAACAGGTTTTCTTTGCTGCCGAAGGGGGCAGCGCACCAGTTGAGCACGCGCAAGAGCTCTTCGGTGCGCTCCTTGCTGAGCCCATCCTTGACGAAGGTGTAGAAGATGGGGGTCGTGCCGCCACCCCAGGTGAGCGGCGTGCCGCCGTCTGCTGCGAACACGGGCAGCGGCTGCATGTTGAAGCCCTCCGTCACCTTCTGCTGCTCGCTCTGCATCGGTTGCCAAGCGCCCATGCCGTCTTGCAGCATCAACACGCGCCCCGACATGAAGAGTTGCTTCGAGTCTCCACCCTTGCTGGCGACCAAGTCCGGGTGCACGAGGCCGTCTTTGAACAGGCGAGCGCTGAAGGCGACGGCTTCTCGGTACTCTTCCGTTTCGTACTTGAATTCGAGTCCGCCGCCGGGCTTCTTGCGCCAACCGCCCTGGGCGTGCGGGCAGCGGAAGTACATCTCGACCATGTCGGAGATGTCCGAAAATGCCCAGACTCCCTTCTCGGGGCGGGTCAACTCTTTGCCGAGACGGTAGAGCTCTTCGATGTTCTTCGGCAGCTCGACGTCCTGCTTGTCGAGCAAGTCCTTGCGGTAGAACAGGGCCCAGGGGAACGGTCCGTTGGTGGGGAAGGGAACCGCCGCCAAGCGTTCACCCCACACGCAGTTGCGCCAAGCACTCGTCGGCAGAGTGGCGAGCATGGGGTAGTTCTTGACGGCATCGCCTTGCAGGTGCGGTGAGAGATCGGCGAACAGTGCTTTGACCGCTTGCGAGAAGCGCGGGATGTTGTCGACCTCCCAACTGGGCACGGAGAGCAATTCCGGCACGTCGCGGGCGCCGAGAATGGCGCTCAGCTTGTTGCCGAAGGTCATGCCGTCCTGACAACTCGGGTTGACGGTGACGCCCAACGCGTCGTTGACCGCTGCTACGAAGGCGTTGCGCCCGAGACCGGGAGGGGTCGGACCCCAGTGAGCCGTCATGCTGGTGATCTCGGGCCCGCCGCGCCCGGGCTTGTCGTGGATCACCTGCACGAACTCCTGCTGCGGGTACTTCAAGAAACCTGCGGGCAGCGGGCCCTCGGCAGGAAAGTCGGGCTTCAAGAGCTCGATGGGTTCGTAGGCGGGCACGAGGGCCGCGCTCTCTGCGGCGTTGGTGAAGCTGCCGCCCGGGCGCTTGGCGGCACTGCAGCCACCCGAACATCGCAGTGCACCCAAGCTGGCGATACTCGCGCCCGCGCCAACGATGAATTGTCTTCGACTCGTGCTCATGGCTCTGCGTCCGATTGTCGAATCGAGCTAGAGTACCGAACAGCTTGCCTGTGTGAGAAAGTCACCCCGAAAAGCACCCCAAGCGAGGTGAGGGTGCTTTTCGGGGCGACCTCGACTGTCGTCTGCTCGCTGTTCAGTGCTCCAGATGTTTGATTTGTCGCAGCGATCAAGTTGCTTGCTGCTCTAGGGAGACCGCGCATGCTGGCTTCGGATGACACGACGTAAACCGACGATACTCACTTGGAGGGTTGGGGTGGGGCGACTTCGCTGAGCTTGTAAGGGCTCTTGGCGGCGCGCATCATGGCTTCGAGGATCTTGGGGCGGAATACGCCGTTGTTCTGTCGGTCCATCAGCGCGAAATTCTCTCCGCCGCTGCCCCGGCCACCGTTGTCCCAGTACACTGGCACGATACCGCGGTCCACGGCGGCCTTGGTGACGTACTCCATGTAGTAGCGGCGGTAGTCCTCGTAGCCATCCTGGTGGGTCGCGCCGTACTCCCCCATCAGCACGGGCACGCCCTGCTCGATGTACTTCTTCCGCAGCTTGTCGAATTGCTCGACGACGAAGTCCTCTTGGCCCCAATCGTCGTGGCCCGGGGAGGCCTTGCCCCAGGTGTGCGTCTTGGCCACGAGCGCGAAGAGGTAGGGGTCGTAGTAGTGCACGGACAGGATGAGGCGCTTGTCGGCCGTGTCTTTCGGCAGCTCGAAACCGGTGAGCGTGTGCTCGATGTTCGTGTTGTAGCCCGGCACGACGAGGTAGCGGCTGGCGTTGTTGCCGCCGCTGTCGCGCACGAGGGTGACGAAGGCTTGGTTGAGCTGGTTGATGAACGTGAAGTGTCGCGGATCGGGCTGCCCGTAGCCGTCGTGGATCTCGTTCATCGACTCGAAGATGAGCCCCTCGTCGTGGTTCGCGAAGTGGCGCGCGATCTGCGCCCACACGGCGACGAAGCGCGCTTTGACCTGCGCGTCGTTTTCGGGTGTCGTCTGGCCGTTCTTGTCGTTGAGCGTGAGCCACTCGACTTCTTCGAAGCCGTCCGCGCCGTCGTGATGCAGGTTGATGACCGCGGTCAGGCCGGCGGCGCGCGCGTAGCCGACGACCTCGTCGACCCGCCCGAGAAACGCCGGATCGATCGTGAAGTCGGGCCCCGGTCCCGTGCGTTTCGTCCAGGTGATGGGGATGCGCACCAGATCGAAGCCGGCTTGCTTGACCGCGACCATCAACTCGGGCGTGATCGTCGGGTTGCCCCACTTGGTCTCGCCGTCGGGCACGTCGAGGCTGTTGCCGACGTTCCAGCCCAGCCTCAAATCGCCGAGCAACCGTGGCGCCGGGTTCGCAACGTCGTGGGACGCATCGGGGGTGAACGTTTCGCCCTCGACGC